>QHSP01000119.1 GCA_003220495.1 Candidatus Rokuibacteriota bacterium
TCCTCGCGAAGGACATGCGCTGGTACGAAACCCACGTGATGGGGACCGGACCCTTCGTCTTCGTCGAGCACGTCCGGGGCTCGCACTGGGTCGGCAAGAAGAACCCGAACTACTGGGACAAGGGGAAACCCTACCTGGACGGGTACCGGGCGGTCTTCATCAAGGACTCCGCGGCGCAGGTCGCGGCGGTTCGGGGTGAGCGGGCCCACATCCAGTTCCGGGGCTTCTCGCCGGCCGAGCGCGATAGCCTGGTCCAGGCCCTTGGCTCGAAGATCACGGTGCAGGAAAGCCCCTGGGACTGCGCTCTGCTCGTGGCCATGAACCACGAGAGGAAGCCGTTCGACGACAAGCGGGTCAGGCGCGCCCTCACTCTGGCGCTCGACCGCCACCAGGGCTCGCAGGCGCTGTCGAAGATCGCCATCGTCAAGGAGGTCGCCGGCGTCCAGGTGCCGGGAACTCCGTTCGCGACGCCGCCGGCAGAGCTCGAGAAGCTCGCCGGCTACGGACGCGACATCGCGAAGTCCCGCGCCGAGGCCAAGCGGCTCCTGAAAGAGGCGGGGGTTCCGGACGGCTTCGCGTTCACATTCAAGAATCGCGGTATCCCCATGCCCTACGAGCCCGTCGGCGTCTGGCTGATCGATCAGTGGCGACAGGTGGGCTTGAACGTGAAGCAAGAGGTGATCGAGGCGGCCAAGTACTACGCGGAGCTGCGCGGTGGCAATTTCGACGTCGCGATGGACTTCCAGTGCGGCTACATCGTCGAGCCCGACCTCGACCTCTACAAGTTCCAGTCGAAAGACAAGAGCCCGGCGAACTACAGCCGCTACACCGACCCGGCGCTCGACGAGCTCTACGAGAAGCAGGGCAAGGCGGTGGACGCCGAGGAGCGCAAGAAGTATATCCGCGAGTTGGAGCGCCGACTCGTGGACGAGGAGGCGCACTACCTCTACACGCTGCAGTGGAACCGGATCATTCCCCACAGCTCGAAGGTGAAGGGCTGGACGATCACGCCGAGCCACTATCTGAACAACCAGCTCGATACCGTTTGGCTCACGGAGTGACATCGATGACCGACGTCCGCCGACGCGACGCCCCCGGCGTGCCGCGACATCTCTTCGTGCTTGCCGCCGTCTCGATCGTGATGTTGCTCGCCGGCCGCGGCGCCGACGCCCAGGAGCGTCCGCGCTACGGCGGCGAGCTCGTGTACGTCGTCCCGACCGAGCCCGCCTCCTACGACGGCCACCGCGAGGGGACGTTCGCGCTGGTCCACCCGCTCGCGCCGGTCTACAGCACCTTGCTCCGCTTCGACCCCACCGACCGCACGGGCACCAAGGTGGTCGGCGACCTCGCCGAATCCTGGACGGTCGCCAAGGACGGCCGGACCTACACGTTCAAGATCCGCCGCGGCGTGAGATTCCACGACGGCAGCGATCTGACCTCGAAGGACGTGAAGGCGTCGTACGACAAGATCGTCAACCCGCCCGCGGACGTGATCTCGTTCCGCAAGGGCCAGTACACCGCCATCGAGGCGATCGAGGCGCCCGACCCGACGACCGTCATCTTCCGTCTCAAGTGGCCGGCGGCCTCGCTCATCACCGCGCTCGCGTCGCCGTTCAACTGGATCTACAAGGCGGACATTCTCGCCAAGGACATGCACTGGTACGAGACGCACGTCATGGGCAGCGGCGCCTTCGTCTTCGTGGAGCACGTGAAGGGCGCCTACTGGGCCGGCAAGAAGAACCCGAGCTACTGGGACAAGGGCAAGCCGTATCTCGACGGCTATCGCGCGCTGGTGGTCAAGGACGGCAACGCCCAGGTGGCCGCGGTCCGCGCCGAGCGGGCCCACGTCCAGTTCCGGGGGTTCACGCCCGCGGAGCGCGACAGCATCGTCCAGGCGCTCGGCCCGAAGGTGACGGTGCAGGAGAGTCCCTGGGATTGCGTCCTCTTGGTCGGCATGAACCACGAGAAGAAGCCGTGGGACGACAAGCGCGCGCGCAGGGCCCTCACGTTGGCCCTCGATCGTTATCAGGGCTCGCAGGCGCTCTCGAAGATCGCCATCGTCAAGAGCGTCGGCGGCGTGCAGGTCCCGGGCACGCCCTTCGCGACGCCGCCGGCGGAGCTCGAGAAGCTCGCCGGCTACTCGCACGACACCGCGAAATCACGCGCCGAGGCGCGCCGCCTCCTGAAGGAAGCCGGCGTCCCCGAGGGCTTCGCGTTCAGCCTGAAGAACCGGAATGTCCCCATGCCCTACGAGCCGGTGGCCATCTGGCTGGTGGACCAGTGGCGCCGGGTCGGGCTGCAGGCGCGGCACGACTTCATCGAGTCGACGAAGTGGGAGGCCGATCTGCGCGAGGGCAACTACGAGGTCGCCGTCGACACGCAGTGCAGCTACGCGGTCGATCCGGACCTCGACCTCTACAAGTTCCAGTCGATGGGCATCAGCGGCAACAACTACGGGCGCTACGTCGACCAGACCCTGGACGATCTCTATCAGAAGCAGAGCCGCGCTCTCGACGCCGAGGAGCGGAAGAAGTGGGTGCGCGACTTCGAGCGGCGGCTGCTGGACGAGGAGGCCCACTACGCCTACACGCTCCAGTGGCACCGGATCATTCCGCACAGCGCCAAGCTCCGGGGGTGGACCATCACACCCAGCCACTTCGTCAACAACCAGCTCGACGGCGTGTGGCTGAGCGAGTAGCAGGCGCCGCGGCGTGATCAAGTACATCATCAAGCGGCTGCTCCTGATGATCCCGACCCTGTTCGGCGTCGCCGTGATCATCTTCTTCCTGATGCGGATCGTGCCCGGTGACATCGTCGAGCTGCGGTTCGCCGGGGAGAGCGCCTACGCGCAGAAGGAGAATCTCGACAAGGAGCGCGTCCGGCTCGGCCTGGACAAGCCGATCTGGCAGCAGTTCCTCACCTGGATCGGCGGGCTCCTGCGGCTCGATTTCGGGACGTCCATGTGGACGGGCGCGCCTATCACGGAGGAGATCCGGCTGCGCTTCGCGCTCTCGCTCCAGCTCGCGATCATGGCGACGATCGTCGCGATCCTCCTGGCCATCCCGCTCGGGGTGATCGCGGCCCTCCGCCAGGACACGTGGATCGACTACACCGTGCGCATCATGTCGATCGCCGGGCTGGCGACGCCGTCGTTCTGGCTCGGCATCGTGTTCATCCTGGGACTCCTGATCGTCTTCAAATGGCTGCCGCCGATGGTCTACACGCCGTTCTGGGTCAACCCGGTCCAGAACCTCGCGCAGCTGATCTGGCCGGCGCTCGCGGTCGGCTATCGCTACTCGGCCGTGGCGACGCGCATGACGCGCTCGGCGATGCTCGAGGTGCTGCGCGAGGATTACATCCGCACCGCCCGCGCGAAGGGGCTCTGGGAGAAGCTCATCCTGTCGCGCCACGCGCTGAAGAACGCCATGCTCCCGGTGCTCACGGTGATCGCCCTCGAGTTCGCCTTCCTCATCGGCGGCCTCGTCGTCACCGAGCAGGTGTTCAACCTGAACGGGCTCGGCATGCTCTTCGTGGAAGCGGTCGGCCACCGCGACTACACACTTACGCAGGCGCTCGTCATGCTGGTGGCGTTCGTCTTCATCTTCGTCAACTTCCTGGTCGACCTGACCTACGCCTGGCTCGACCCGCGAATCAGGTTCCGGTAATGGCGATCGGTCGCCCCGTCGACGTCGCCGCCGAGATCCCCGAGGCGACCCGGCGCCACCGGTGGCTCGCGGCGGTCGGGGAGTTCTGCCGCAAGCGTCCCCTGGGCGCGCTCGGTGCGGCCGTCGTCGTCGTCAACATCCTGGTCGGCATCGGCGCGAACGTGATCGCGCCGTACGACCCGCTGGCCACCGACTACGGCGCGATGCTCGCGCGACCATCGGTGACGCACTGGCTGGGCACCGACGCGTTCGGCCGCGACGTGCTCTCGCGCATCATCTATGGCTCGCGGACGGCGATGCTCGTGGGCTTCGCGTGCGCGTTCCTGGGCGCGACGATCGGAGCCGTGATCGGCGTCGCCAGCGCGTACTTCGCCGGCAAGGTCGACCTGCTCGTGCAGCGCGTGATGGACATTTTCCTCGCCTTCCCGCTGATCATCCTGGCCCTCGCCGTCGTCTCGATCCTCGGAACCGGCATCGGCAACGTCATCGTGGCGATCGCGATCCCGATGATCCCGCGCGCCGCGCTCGTGTCGCGCTCGAGTGCCCTGGCGATCCGCGAGATGCCCTACGTCGACGCCGCGCGCGCGGCCGGGTTTCGCCATCGTCGGATCATCCTGCGCCACATGCTTCCGAACGTCATGGCGCCGTACCTCATCATGCTCACGGCGTATCTCGGCCAGGCGATCCTCGCGGAGGCGTCGCTCACGTTTCTCGGGCTCGGCGTCTCCGAGCCGACCGCGGCGTGGGGCCTGATGCTGCGCGGCGCCGCCGTGCAGTTCGCCGAGTCGGCGCCGTGGATGGCGATCTTCCCGGGCCTCGCGATCAGCCTGGCTGTGTTCGCCTTCAATCTGTTCGGCGACTCGTTGCGCGATGCGCTGGATCCGCGGCTCCGCGCCCAGTGAGAGGGATCGTCGCGACGAGAAATAGTCCCAACTAAGCGGAAAGCTTGACACATTGTGTGGATTCGGGTACAAAGGCCGATGGCTTCGTCAGAATTTGAACGCGCCGCGACTAGCGCTCGTTAGCGGGAGGACTTGATGCCGTACATCATCGCCGAGCCGTGCATCAGCGTGAAGGACAAGGCCTGTGTCGAGGTCTGTCCGGTGGATTGCATCTACGAAGGCGACACGATGCTCTACATCCATCCGGACGAATGCATCGACTGCGGCGCTTGTGAGCCCGTGTGCCCGGTCAAGGCGATCTTCGCCGAAGACGAGACCCCCGATCAGTGGAAGAACTTCATCGAGCTGAACAAGAAGTTCTTCAAGGACAATCCCGGAGTCAAGCCGGCCACCAAGGCCTAGCTGCACACCGCCAACGGCAACGCGCCAGGCCCGCAGGGCATTCATCGGAGTGCGGCGGGCCTGATTCATCTGCAAAACCGCTCGTTCGTGACTGGCATGCCGGTTGCCGGTCTGCCATGTCATGAACTCAATGCCTGGACCGATTCCGACAGCTCCGTCCTCGACGACCGGCTATCACGGTGCGGTGTCCGACTTCAAGCGGCGACTCATCGAAGCCACACTCCACCAGGCGCGCGGCAATCGCACTCACGCGGCGCGCGCCCTCGGACTGCAGCGGACGTACTTGCTGCGGCTCATCCGCGACCTCGGCGTCGCGGCGCCGCCGCCGCCACCCCGGCGGAGGAGACCGACCGC
>QHSP01000050.1 GCA_003220495.1 Candidatus Rokuibacteriota bacterium
GTGTCCCCGAACCTTGCGGGTATCGAGCTCCTGCAGGTGCTCGGCGACGGCGTCGTCGGCGGCCCCGAGTCGGCGCAGACCCTCAGAGATCCCGGCCGGATCGCGCGCTGGGACACGGGCGAGTGGCGCTATCGAATCACCGCCGGCGCGCGGAGCGGCCAGACAGAGGTCGAGAGTCTGGCGCTGATCAGCGCGACGGCGCGAGGGGAGACCTGGAAGCGGACGATCGGGCAAGAGTCGACCTTGTTCCTGCGCGAGGTGAGCGGGGGCGGCCTCGTCCTGCCGAGCCAGATCACACATCCCCACCGGGCGCTCGTCTACTTCGAGCCGCCGCTGAGCTATCTGATCGCGGGGCTGGGACCGGGGGAGTCGCGGACGTTCGACGGGCGGATGGACGTCTACAGCGTCAACAATCCGGCGATCAAGTGGTACACCGGACGAATTCGCGCGACGACCGTGTACACGGGCGTCTACCGTATCACGACGCCGGCCGGCGCCTTCCGCGCGGCGCTGATCAAGACCGATTACCAGATCGACATCCTCGCGGTGGTCTCGGTCAAAGACACCCTCTACACGTTCTACGCCGAGGGCGTGGGCAAGGTCGCCGAGGCCGAGCACCGGCGGATCGCGGCCATGGGACTCTTCAACTCGGACACGAAGATCGGCAAGGTTCTCATGTCGTACACTTCGGTCAGTCCCCTCATCAGAATCGAGTCGCCGTAGGCCGGGGCCGGAGGGCGCGAATGGAATTCGGGCTGTTCTTTCTGATGCAGCGCGACGAGGCGTGGAGCGAGCAGAGCGTCTACGATTCCGGCCTCGCCCAGATGCTGGCCGCCGAATCCCTCGGCTATTCCTCCGTGTGGATCGCCGAGCATCACTTCAACGACTACGGGCTCTGCCCGGCGCCACAGGTCCTGGCGTCGTACGTGGCCGCCCGCACCACGACATTGCGGCTTGGCATGGGCGTGAGCCTCTTGCCCCTGCACCATCCGGTCGATCTCGCCGAGGAGCTGGCGGTGCTCGACGTGGTGAGCGGCGGACGTCTCGATATCGGCATCGGCCGCGGCGGGACCTTGCAGGACTACCAGACGTTCCAGTCCGATCGCGCCGATAGCCGCGAGCGCGTCGAAGAGGGCATCGCGCTCATGCGCCAGGCGTGGAGCGGCGCGCCGTTCGACTTTCAGGGCCGTTTCCACTCGGCGGAGCGGCTGCACGTGCGTCCGGCCACGACGCAGCGGCCGCATCCGCCGCTCTACATCGCGGCCAACAGCGAGGACAGCGTGCTCTCCGCGGCGCGCCTGGGTCTGCCGACGCTCTCGTCGTTCTTCGTGCCGGTTCCGGACCTCCAGCGTCGGCACACGCTCTTTCGCGAGACGGCGCTGGCCGCCGGTCGCTCCGAGCCGGAGATCGCGTCGCTCGAGCGACAAGGCTGGGGCATGCGCGTGGTGTACGTCGCGCGCGATCACGACGAGGCCATGCGCGCGACCGAGGCGCCGTTCATGGGCTATCAGCGGCGCATGTCGGTCCTACGATCCGACGCGACGGGCGGCTCGGTGCCGAGCTCCTTCAATCGCTCGCTGCTTCGCCTGCGCGCCTTCCGGGACTATCTGGCCGACGGTTGGGCCCTCATCGGCACGCCCGACGAGGTGAGAGACGGGCTGAACCGGTACCTCGAGGCCACCGGATACACGCGCGTTCTGCTGCTGATGGCGCTGCCGGGGCTCCCGACCGAGCTGGCGCTGCGGTCGATGCGACTCTTTGCCGAGGAGGTCACACCGAAGCTCGAACGCCGCTGCCAGAGCCCCTTGACGGCAAGTCCGCGCCGAGGGCACGATATCGACGGGAGAGAGCCATGACCAAGTCCCTGGGTCCGCTGACGGAAGCCATCCTGGAACGCGATCAGCCCCGCACGACCGATCTCTTTTTCCGGATGGTGAAGCGGGAGGGGCAGTCGCTGGCCGACGCGCTGGACGTCGTGACGACGGCCGAGGCCCCGTTCGTTCAGGTGCCGAGCCACATCAACGTCCGCGACGGCCAGATCACCCTCATCAACAACGACCACACGATCCTCGGTCTCAGGACCGCCGCGAGCCTGGCGCCGTACCTGCCCGAGCAGTATCGGCTGCTGCCGTTCCTGCAGGGCGTCTGGTACATCCCGGCGGGCCTCGATATCTGGAACCAGCTTCTCGGCCGATATCCCGGGCGCTACGCGACGATGAAGGGCATGAACGTGCCGCCGCCGAGCTACGGGCCGGTCGTGTGGCACCAGGAGCAGCCGCCGATCGTCCAGGAAGGACCCCTCGAGGAGCGGCTGCACGCCCACATGGTGGCGACGATGAGCGGCGACGTGCGGCAGTCGTACGGTCTTTTCCTGGGTCTGGCCCAAGACGAGAGCGCGCGAGCCATGCTCCGCGATCAGATGCTCTTCCTGGGCTTGATCGATCTTCAGGACACGGTGGTCGGACGCAAGGCGCGCAACACCGGCCACAAGGCTTTGCGCGCCCGCGCGGCGACCGATCTGGCCGACATCATCGGCTGGGATCGAGCGCGGGGCGTCTTCTACATCTGCGTGCCGGACATGGCCGTCGGCCCGCTGTATTACTCACTTTACGATGCGGCGTGTGTGACGGTGAGCGCCGAGTTTCCGGACTCGGGCAAGGGCCTCAAGCAGGCGAATACGACGCCGCTCACCCCGGCCGAGATCGAGGAGATGGTGCAGCTCCTCATGGAGGGCGATGCGCCGACGGTCTGGAATCTCGTCACGACGCACCTGCGCAACGGCAAGTCGCTCACGAGCCTCGGGGACACGATCCAGATCGGCGCCTCCGAGCTCATCCTGCGCACCACGGTGCCGCGCCAGTTCACCGACGGCCAGCACCCGTTCGACTACTGCAACGTGGCGAACTACTGGATGCGGACGAGCGACAATCCCTATCAGCCGCGCGTGCTGTACATGATGGCGAATTTCGTGAACGACGTCGCCCGCTCGAACAAGCTCCACACCTCGGAGCTCGAGCGCGAGCGGGTCGGGTTCGACCGGTCGGGTCGGTCGCCGCAGGAGATCTTGCTGGAGCTCGACGAGGCGATCCTGGCGTTCGACGTCGCGCGCACCACCGCGCTGGCCGACGCGTATCTGAAGTCCGGCGCGGACCGGTCGGCCTATCTCGCCGCGGTGGCCGTCACGGCCTGCAAGTTCCAGGACGACCCGCACAATCAGAAGATCACGCACTCGACGTTCGAGGAGTACGGCCACAACTCGACGCATCTTCGAGATCGGCTGCTGCTCGCGTCGGCGCGCCTCTTGGCGGGTTGGCCGAAGATGCCGGGGGAGCGGGACTGCTACGGACGCTTCATGAAGGAGTGGATCGACAACTAGGCGGCTATTCGGGGTCGACCTGGACCCAGCCGGTCACGCGCATCGTCTCGTCGCGATCCGCCGACCGGCGATCATCCTTGCGGCGCTCGACCGCAGGCCTTTCCTCCTGCCGACGACGATCACTCCGGCGGCGATCGAAGATCACGCGCACGCCGCGATCGCCATCGAACGCGAATGCCAGCGAGTTGTAGCGCTCGGGAAGATCCCGCGACACGATGAACAGGGCCGGACGGCTCGGGGCCAGGATCGAGCGGTATGCCGGTCGCGATGGAATGAGGACAGTCATTGACTCTAGGATAGACCGAGACCCGCGAAAGACCTAGGAATTCCTATCACGCCGGTCCGGCCACGCGCCTGAGGAGGTCTACCTCGTCGAGCATTCGTCCGAGCCCCAGGACGACGCAGGACATCGGATCCGGGGCAACCTTGACCGGAAGCTGCATCTCCTGGACGAGCAGCCGGTCGAGCCCGCGCAGGAGGCTTCCGCCGCCGGTGATGACGATGCCCGAGTCGACCAGGTCCGCCGCCAGCTCTGGCGGAGTCCGCTCGAGGCAGGTGCGGATGGTCTCGAGTATGGTCGTGACGGGCTCTCGGAGCGCTTCCCGGATCTCCTCCTCGTTGAGGGTGATCGTCTTCGGGATGCCATCCGCCAGGTCCCGGCCCTTGACCTCCACGGAGCGCGTCGGACCATCGCCGGGGCAGGCTGAGCCGAGCGTGAGCTTGAGTTCCTCGGCGTGGCGCTCACCGATCAGGAGGTTGTAGTGCTTCTTGATGTGCTGCAGGATCGCCGCGCTCATCTCGTCGCCCGCGACCCTGACCGACGTGCAGAAAATGACGCCCGCGAGCGAGATCACCGCGACCTCGGTGGTCCCGCCGCCGATGTCCACGATCAGGTTTCCGCCGGGCTCCTGGACCGGTAGCCCGGCTCCGATCGCCGCCGCGACCGGCTCCTCGACGAGATACACCTCGCGGGCTCCGGCGTGGCGCGCGGAGTCGCGCACCGCCCGCCGCTCGACCTGGGTGATTCCGGCCGGCACCCCGATGACGACCTGAGGCTTGAGGATCGTTCGGAGCCACCGCTGGGTCCGCGAGATGAAGTGGGTCAGCATCTGCTCGGTCATCTCGAAGTCCGCGATCACCCCGTTCTTCAGCGGCTGGATGACCCGGATCTCGGGGGGTGTGCGCCCGATCATCGCCTTCGCTTCGTTTCCCACGGCGAGGATCGAGTGGTCGCCCTCGTGAATCGAGACGATCGAGGGCTCGTTGAGGACGATTCCTTCCCCCTGGACGAACACCAGCGTGTTCGACGTGCCCAGGTCGATTGCGACGTCCCTCGAGAACTTGCTCAAGAACATCGGACTCCTCTTTGGCAATAGTCGCGAGAATTCGGCAGATTCCGCCAACAGGGTAGTGGGGGGGCCTCCGCAACCGGAAGAAATTTCTGCGAGCTCGCCTTGTGAGCCGCGGGACGTCGCGGGGCTGGGGGTCGCGCCGTCCGAGGCGAGCCTACTAGCCCGCCGTCGCGCGGACGGCGTCGAGGAACTGGGGTCCGGTGAACGGCTTGTAGAGGAGCGCCGCCCCGGCGGCGCGGAGCGCCCGGTCCGCCTCCTCGCCGACCGGACCGGCCGTGATGAAGATGAATCGGTGCCCGACCGCGGTGCCGCGGGCCGCGACCTGGCCGAGCAGCTCGAGCCAGTCGACCCCGTCCAGGTGGAAGTCAGCCACGACCAGATCGATCCCGTCGCGCAGGTGCTGGCGAGCCTCGTCGGCGCGGGCCACCGTGAGGGCTGTGCAGCCCGTCGGCTCGAGATGCTCGAGCAGGATCTTCTGCACCGCCTGGTCGTGCTCGACGATGAGGATGCGCTTGCCGTCGAGCTTGACCGACGAGCCGGTCTCGTCCGGCGCTGAGCCGCCGCCGCTGCCCACGGGGAGGTCGATCGTGAACGTCGCGCCGTGGCCGGGCCGGCTGTCGGCGGTGATGTGGCCGCCGTGCTCGCGGATGATCCCGTAGGAGATGCTGAGCCCGAGCCCGGTGCCCGCCGAGCCCTTGGTGGTGACGAAGGGGTCGAAGATCTTCGGCAGGACCTCGGCGGGGATCCCGGGGCCGGTGTCCTCGAGCGAGATTCGGACGCGGTCCGTGCCAAGGGCCCGGGTGACGACCATCAGGCGGCGTTGCCCTTCGGGCACCTCGGCCATTGCCTGCTTGGCGTTCGTCACGAGGTTGACGAGGACCTGCTGGAGCTGGTTGCCGTCCGCCCACACCGGCGGAAGGCCTGGCTCCATGTCCCGGTCGACCTTCACGCTCTCGATCCGGAGGTCGGCCGAGGTGAGCGCCAGGACCTTCTCGATGAGATCGTCCAGCATCACGTGGCGCCGCTCGAGCGGCATCTGCCGGCCGAACGTCAGCAGGCCCCGCACGATGTGGCGCGCGGCGTCCGTCGCCTCGCGGATCATCTGCGCGTATTCCTTGAGCCCGTCGGGCGCCTGCTGCTCGAGGATGTCGCTCGCGCCGACCAGCACCGTCAGCGGATTGTTGAGCTCGTGGGCGACGCCGGCGACGAGCTCGCCGAGCGCCGACAGCTTCGCGGCCTGGATCATCTGCTGCTGCGCAAGCGTGAGGCGGAGCTTCTGATCCTCGACGACTTCCTGCAGCCGATGCGCGGCCTGTTGCGCCTCCTCGAAGAGGCGCGCGTTGTCGACGGCGTACGCCGTGTAGGTGGCGAGCGCGTTGAGGAACTGCAGATCGGTCTGGCTGAACACGCCGGTCGTGCCGGGCGCGACTTCCTTCTTGGCGAGATTCACCACGCCGACGATCCGCTCGGCGACGCGCAGCGGCATGCAGATGAACGATCCGCCGCCGTAGCGCGGGTCGCTCGCCTGACCGAAGCGGGGATCCTTCTCGATGTCCTCGACCACGACCGCCTCGCCCATCTCGACGACCTTGCCCGCGATGCCCTCGCCGACCTTCACCTCGACGGGGCCGCGGCCAGCCTCCTGGAGCCCGCGCCCGACCGCGATACGCAGGGTCCGGCGGTCGCGGTCGAGGAGCATGATCGATCCGATGCCCGCGCTGACGGCGCGCATCGTGCGCTCGAGGACGTGGGAGAGCAGGTCCTCGATGCGCGGGATGCGGGCGGCCATCTCGACCATGTCGTTGAGCGCGCCGAGCTTGAACACGAGATCTTCGAGGCGCTCTGTCGAGGCGCGCAGCTCGATGAGCATGCGCCCGAAGGCCTGGGCGATCTCACCGATCTCGTTCACCTGACCGAGTCCGGGCACCGCCGCGGTCGCGGATCCCTTGGCCGCGGACGCGGGGGCCGCGCTCTTCTTCTCGCCGGGGGCGGCCACCGCTTGTCCGAGCGCGCGTCCGAGGTCGGCAACACGCTGCGTGAGCCGGCGGAAGAGGACGTAGCCGAGGAGGGCGATCGAGAGGGCGCAGAAGATACCGACCTGGGCTTCGGTCGATTCGAGGAGCTCGAACCGCCACATGAAGTACACGAAGACCAGGAGCGGCAGGATGGCGGTCAGCGCGAAGATGGTGCTGGCGGCTTCGCGGAGCTTCACTGAACGGTCACGACTTTCGATCCTCCAAAGGCAAGCCCGACGACCAGAGTTCTGTCGCTTTCTCCTAGTGTGCCGGGGGCAGCCGCAGACGCAAAGCAGAAAAGGCTCGGGAACGCGGCTCCGAACTACGCCAAAAGATTCCGAAAAATTGGACCGCCCGAGCAGGCCATAATCCCCTAGTCCTGGCGCCAAAGGCCGTGCCCGGTCGCGGACTTGTAGACAGTTTCCGGTATGGTCTCGCCCTCCGACGGGTCCTTGACGTGGCGCGTTCGGCGGTGCCCGATCGTTGTCGTGGTCGCCTATCCGCTGGCGGCCTCCGGCTGGCGGAGCCTGGCGCCGGAGGCCATTGACCCGGGGTCGCGTCAGCGTGGGCCCGGCCCCTTCGGTCCTCGCGGGTCCAAGCTGTCGGGGAGACAGACATACCGAAAGGTCTGAACCCCGGCGACCTTTTCACTAGGCTTGTCGGCGCGGAAGAGCACCACTTGAACGGCGTCGCCCAGAACTTTCAAGAGGGCGCCCTTCGGTCGATTGTCGGGATGCGTTACGCGTTCGATTTCCTGACGAAGACGCGCTTCACATTCGGTTTTCCTCACCGTCCCCGCGATGGGGTGCCAAGCACGCGACTCGGCCTGGGTAGCATAGTCGAGCCGCGCTTCGTCATTCCACAACACCCATGCGCATTCGGCCGAGACCGTCGCAGCCGAGGTGAGCACACAGAATACGGCCAGGAGTGAGGCGCTTCGTGTGCCGCGGATCATCAGCAACCCTCCTCAGCTCCTACCACGGGTCTTCGACGGGGCCCTGGCGATCGTGCCGGCGTCAGTGTCGCTCGTGTTCGTCTCAATGGTGCACCTCCCGATCACTCGCCTTGTTCGACGTGCGTCCCGACGATGACGGGCGCGGCTGGAGTCGGCGCGCGCACGCGTCTTCTGCGCGCAGCGAGAACCCACTAGTCGGGAATCAGAAGTAGGACGGGACGCTCAGGGGCGGGGACCGAGGGCCGGCCAACGGGCCGAGCAACACCGATCGAACAGGAGACTCCAACGCGTCGACGCGCACTGCGGGGACCCAGACCGGTCCCGCATCGGCTGACGATGCGACGGTGATCGCGCAGATGCCGGAGATGAAGACGACCACGTTGTCGAAATCGTCGTCATCCCAGTACCCACCAAGCCACGTGGGGTCGGGCGGATCTCCGTAGGCGAGGGGCGCGAGCCCGATGAGCAGGGTGACGACGACCAAGGCGAGAACGCCGCTGGCGCGAGGCACGCCGTATGATCGCCTCTCCGTCACGGCGCAGTCAAGGCGGCGTTGTCGCTGGGATCGGATCGAAAGTGGCATGAAGCTCGACCTGAAGCCGCCTTCATCTCAAGTCGCTTGACCGCCGTGCGCACCCCGACGATCATCGCCGGACTTCGCTGAATAGCCAGCAATCGTTGGCGTCCAATACCTTGAGAGCCTCAGCCGAAGACTAGCCTGAACATCTGCTGACGCCCCGCGGAGACCGGTGAAGACAAAGGCACGCTGGATCATCGGCGGTGCGATCATCGCCGCACTTGTCGCCTCCTGTAGCTGGCTGGTCCTCACGGATGCTCCGGCTTACCAGTTCCTCGTCCGCCTCTACGTAGACAAGCGCTTCCTCAAGCACACGCTTCGAGAGTGGGGCGTACTGGCGCCAGTCATTTTCATGGGCCTCCAGGCCTTGCAGGTCATCGTTTCCCCAATCCCAGGCGAACTAACGGGGATCCTTGGCGGCTACCTGTTCGGCGAATGGGGCGGGCTTCTCTATTCGACGATTGGACTGACCGTGGGCTCAGTGTCGGCCTTTGCCGTCGGCCGGTGGCTCGGCGCCCGTTACATTCGGAAGCTGGTGAGTGCGGACATCTGGCGCAAGATGGGCTTCATCGTCGAAGCGGAGGGCGCCATCCTCTGCTTCATCATCTTCTTGACGCCCGGTCTCCCGAAGGATGTGACGTGCTACCTCTTTGGTCTGAGTCCCATGTCTTTCTGGGTCTTCGCGGTGGTCTCCACGCTCGGTCGCTTTCCCGGCACCTGGGTACTCTCGGCGCAAGGTGCTCGGACGGCGTCGGGCGACTACCTCCAGGTGATCTTACTCACGGCGATCGTGGTAGCGGTGGCGCTGCCGCTGTATTACTACCGGCACCAGCTCGTCGAATGGCTGCGCCGAGCGGCATGACGACGTGGGCCCCGCGTTTCGGCTGCGCTCAGTAGGCTTCATGGTCACGGTCAAAGGACGACACGTGCTCGGCGCCTCAGAGGGTCGGTGACAGAATTCGTCTAGTCGAGTGCCGTCGAGCGTCGTTTCCGGTAACTGCGCGTTTTCCAAAGCTTCGAAAAGGAAGGCGCATGCGTTGGCAGGGGAAATGCTGCCATCATTCATCGACATGGGTACATCGACCCGTCGCAGTGGAGTGGCACTCGCGGTCCTGTTGTGCGGTCTCGTGCTCCTGGCGGCTGCGGAGCGCCGACTGGCCTACACGGACTTCGATACGGCCGGCGATGTACGTCTCGAGAACAACGAGAAGCCCGACGGCAACGAGATCATCGACAGGCTCATCGTCGTCGACGACGCGAAGGAACCCATCGCGCCTACCGTCGGCGATGTCTCCCACGCCGCGGCCATTCCGGTCGACTCGTGCGCACGATCTCTCTTCGTCATCCGACTCTCGGACTCTCGCGGCCCTCCGCTCCTGCTCCCGTCCCACGTGTAGTGTCCGTCCGCCGTAAGGCGGAACTCTCGGCGGCAAATTCGAGAAGTAACTTCAAAATTCATGGGAGGAACGTATGCTCAGATTTTGGAACCAACGTCGTCTGAACGGTCGCAACCAGCGCGGTTTCACGCTCATCGAGCTGATGATCGTCGTCGCGATCATCGGCATCCTGGCGGCCATCGCCATCCCGCTCTACGCCAACGTGCAGGCGCGCGCGCGGATCGCCAAGGCCCAGGCCGACTCCCGGGCCCTCGCGTCGGCCGTCTCGATCTACAGCGCTCACATGGGTAACGTGGCCGCGAGCCTCACCGCCCTCACGGTGGTCGCGACCAACGGCCAGAACCAGACGGCCGGTCCGTTCATGGCCTCGGTCCCGAACCCGCCGACGGGTTGGCAGGCGTACCAGTACGCGCCCAACAGCGCGGCCGGTACCTTCAACATCTCCGCGACGGGCGACGGCACCTCCGTCAGCCTGCCGTAACGCACGCACCGCGCTACGGGGAGGGGTCGGTCCCCTCCCCGTAGCGATGTATCGAGCATCGATGGCATCCACCTTGTAGCGCTGTAACGGACGCTTGGGCAGGACGGACAACCGAGGGTGGGACCCCCCCTGCATCTCGGGGACTGCTGAATCGTCTGTTGCAGCGTTACAAGCCGCCACTGAGAGCCTAAGAAAAGCGCCAGAGAAGGCCTGTAAGCCGGGTCCTGTGCCCCGGCCGGTTTCCCGGCTGGGGTGACGATCATTTCTCTAGGACGCCGGTTGCCCGGCGTCTCCAGCGGCCGAACCCGGGAGCGGCGCGGGCCACGCCATAGCTCCCCTATTTGGCCTTGCTCCGGGTGGGGTTTGCCAAGCCAGCGCGGTCACCCGCGCCGCTGGTGAGCTCTTACCTCACCGTTTCACCCTTACCGCCCCGCCACCCTCACGGGCACCGACGAGACGGCGGTCTGCTTTCTGTGGCACTGGTCCGTGGGGTTTCCCCCCCTGGGCGTTACCCAGCACCCTGCCCTGCGGAGCCCGGACTTTCCTCCCGCCGCGTCACCGCGACCGGCGATCGTCCAGCCTTCTCTGGCGCAGCCTCAGTATAGCCGACTGGATCAGCCGGCGATCGCGCCACGCGCGAGGGCGTCGACCCGGTTGTTCATGACGTCGTCCGCGTGGCCGGCCACCTTGTGCCACTCCACGTCGTGGCGCCGACTCTCGGCGAGCAGGCGCTCCCAGAGATCGCGGTTGGCCACGGCCTGCTTCTGGCTGTTTCTCCAGCCGTTCCTCTCCCACCGTTCCCACCAGCGCTCGCGGAAGCAGTTCACGATATAGGCGCTGTCGGAGTAGACGTGCACCCGCCGGCGCCCCGGCACCGCGGCCAGGCCTTCGACGACGGCCTGGAGCTCCATCCGCTGATTGGTGGTGTGGGGCGCGGCGCCGGAGACCACGCGCTCCTCGTCGCCGTCGATGATGATCGCGGCCCAGCCTCCGGGCCCGGGGTTTCCCGAGCAGGCGCCGTCGGTGTAGACGGTGACGTCTGGCGGTTCTGCGCGCTGCAGGCTGCCGCGGGGCTGGGTCCCCGCCGGCCGAGGCGCGTCTGTCAATTTTTGAGCGCGCCGAGGTGCGGCGCCGGCGGGTCGCGCCGTCAGGCGGGGTCCTGCCAGTAGAGATACCGGCCGCAGTTCTCGCAGAGCATCGGGGCCTGCGCCGCCTTCAGCTCCTGGATGGCCTGGGGCCGGATCGCCATGCGGCAACCGCCGCAGACCGCGGAGGAGCTCACGCTGGCCACGGCGATGCCGCTGCGCGCCTTCAGAATCTTCTCGTAGTCGGCCAGCAGCGGGCGGGGGAGCTCACGCGCGCGGGAGTCACGATCGGCGCGGAGGCTGGACAATGCGGACTCGACCGCCGTGAGTTTTGTCGTCACGACGGCCTCGTCCTGCCGCGCTTGCTCCTCGCGCGCCTTCAGGCGTGCTTCGGCCTCGCGCCCCTCGGCCGCGAGACGCTCCTGGAGCTCCATGAGGCCCAGGATTTCTTCCTCGCCCTGCGCCTTCTCCTGCTTGATGGCCTCGATTTCGGAGAGCACCGCGGAGTACTCGGTGTTGTTCTTGACTTCCCAGAGACGCCCTTCGGCCTTCGCCCTTTTGGCCGTGACGACCTCGAGGTCCTTTTCCTTGGTGCGGAGATCCTTGCGCGTCGTGTCGGCCTTCGTCTTGATCGTGTCGAGGGCCTTCTTGGCCTCGGCGAGGGCGGCGTGGATCGCTTCGATCTGCTTGGGAAGACGGCCGGCCTCGGCTTCGAGCGCGGCGAGCCGCGTGTCGAAGCCCTGCAAGTCGATCAGGGTCAGGAGCTGAGAATCCACGCCTTCCCTGATTGTATCCGAACTGCACCGACCGGATCGGGTTGTCCGCGAAGCCACACGGGTTGTCCGCCGAGCGGAGCCACATGTACCTGTTTCAGGCCACCCGCGGTGGAAGCCGGCCTCGAGGCACCCGCTACAACAGTGGGCCCACCTGGACTCGAACCAAGACCTAACCGGTTATGAGCCGGCTGCTCTGCCATTGAGCTATGGGCCCGCAGGGTCATCGTGTCCGCCGCTCGCTCCCGATCACGATTCCAGGAAGCTCCGGAGCTTCTTGGAGCGCGACGGATGACGGAGCTTGCGCAGCGCCTTGGCCTCGATCTGCCGGATCCGTTCTCGGGTGACGGCAAAATCCTGTCCGACTTCTTCGAGCGTGTGCTCGCAGCCGTCCGAGAGGCCGAAGCGCAACCGCAGGACCTTTTCCTCGCGGGGCGTGAGCGTGTTGAGGACCTTGTTCGTCTGCTCGCGCAGGGACAGGCCGATGATCGACTCGACGGGCGAGACGACCTGCTTGTCCTCTATAAAATCGCCGAGGTGACTGTCCTCTTCCTCTCCGATGGGTGTTTCCAGCGAAATCGGTTCTTGAGCGATTTTCAGAACTTTTCTCACCTTGTCGACCGGCACTTCCATCTTGGTCGCGATCTCCTCCGGGGTCGGCTCGCGGCCGAGCTCCTGGACGAGCTGGCGGGAGGTCCGGATGAGCTTGTTGATGGTCTCGATCATGTGCACGGGGATGCGGATCGTGCGCGCCTGGTCGGCGATCGCTCGCGTGATCGCCTGGCGGATCCACCAGGTCGCGTACGTCGAGAACTTGTAGCCGCGGCGATACTCGAACTTGTCGACGGCCTTCATCAGCCCAATATTGCCTTCCTGGATCAAGTCCAAGAATTGAAGACCTCGATTGGTATATTTTTTCGCGATCGAGATGACCAGCCGGAGATTCGCCTCGACCATCTCCTTCTTGGCCTGGGCCGCCTTGACCTGGCCGGCCTTGATGATGGTCATGACGCGCTTGATCTCGTCGGCCTTGGCGTTGGCGCGCCCCTCGGCGACCTTGATTTCCTGCTGGGCGACCCACACCTGCTGCTGCTTGGGCGACGGGAACTTCTTGGCGGCCTTCAAATGCAAGTCGCCGACTCCCGCGGTGGCGCCGCCGTTGGTCGCCGGATCGCGGAATGAGACGTAGATGAGGTTCTGCACCTCGTCGGTCGACGGACGCCGGCCGTTGGTCCAGAGCCGGATCACGCGCTCGGCGCGCTCGATGTCGTCGAGCAGGTCGCGCAGACGCTGCACCAGGCCGCGGCGGTTCAGCTCGGCGTCCTCGCGGTCGATGATCTGGTTGCCGATGTTCAGCGCGCGGAGCTTCTCGAGCACGCGGGTCTGACGCTGCTGCGCCTGCGCCTCGATCCGCATCCACACCGGCTCCTTGCCCTTCTTCGGCCGCCGGCGGCTCGACGACTTGCCCCGGAGCTTGCGGGCCTGAGCGATCAGCTTGTCGCGCTCGCGGAGCAGACGGTCGACCATGGCGAACGCGGTGATGACCACGCGCGTCAGGGCGGCTTCCTTTTCCTCGGTGAACTCTTCCTCGTTGACGTCCACGACCTCCTTGACGGAGATATCGTGCCGGCGGAGCTGCTCGCGCAATTCATGGAACCGCTCGACGGCGAGGTTGGTGCTGAGGATGGCGGAGGTGACCTGGTTCTTGCCCTCTTCGATACGCTTGGCCAGCGCGATCTCGCCCTCGCGCGTGAGGAGTGCGACCCGGCCCATCTCGCGCAGGTAGAGGCGGACGGGGTCTTCGGTGCGTCCGACCGGACCGGGCGTGAGGTCGATCGGCTCCGGCGGGCCGTCGTCGTCGTTCTCCTCGGGCTCCTGCTGCGCCTTCCGCTCGCGGACCTCGGACGGCAGCCGCCCGGCCTTGGCCGAGTCGACCACCTCGATGTCCATCGCGCCGAACATCATCATGATGTCGTCGAGCTGGTCGAGCGAGACAAGGTCCGAAGGGAGGGCGTCATTCACTTCGTCGTAGGTGAGGAAGCCTTTTTGCTTCCCCATCGAGATCAGCCGGTCGAGCTCCTCCAGCTTTGGCTCTTCGCTCATTCGTCTGAGCTCCTTGGGGACGCCGATGTCCCATGTTCTAACGACTGGGCGACACCACCCGTGATCTCGTACACGACGGCGCTCTCCTTGTGCAGAGTTCTGAGCTCGGCGTGCATCGGCGCCGCGACTCCGGTCTTCGCCTGAGTCTCGGCGATCGCCTGGCTCGCCTCTCGCGCCCGGCGCAGCCGCTGGCTGCGCTCGAGCCGTCGCTGGAACTGTCCGATGCTAACCCGAGCGTCAACACTTTCGCGATCTTCCACGAGCAGGGACGAGAGAACGGAGCGGGCCTCGTCAGTCGGCAGGTCGGTCAGCAGGCTCTCGGGCGAGGCGTCGGGCCGGCGCCGGAGCGCCTCGACGATCGCGCGGAGTGAGGCGTGGCCGAGCTCGTCGGACTCTCCCAGCAGCGCCAGAAGCGCGGCGCGGGCCTCGTCGGAGTGGAGCAGGAGCGTGACGAGATCGCGCTCGACCGGGGCCATGGAGACCGGTGCCGGCGACTGAGATTGCGTCGGCGGCGTCCTCAAGGACGATTGCAGTCGCTGGGCCTCGATCCAGAGCTGGGTCGGGTCCACCCCGAGCTTGGCCGCGGCCTCGCGCGAGAGCGCGGCGGCCTCGTCGCCATCGGCGACCTTCGCCAGCAACAGGCCGACCCTGGCGAATGCGGTGGTCCGCGCCCGGGGCCCGGCGGCGCCATCCGGATCGACGAGCGCTCGGTCGAGCGCATAGGACAGGATGCTCCGGGCCGCGGCGATGCGCTCGGAGAAGCCCTCGCGGCCGACCGATCTCAGAAAGGTATCCGGGTCGTGGCCTGCCGGGAGCAGCGCGACTTTCACCCTGAGCGTTCCGGCGCCCTCGAAGGCTCCGGAACGGTTCACGGCCCACGCCATGCCGCGCCCCGTGGGTTCGAGGAGCTCCTCGGCCCTCGCGGCGGCCTTCTGGCCCGCCGCGTCGGCGTCGAAGAACGTGACGACCTCGTCACAGTAGCGCCGGAGCAGCGCGAGCTGGGCCGGGGTGAACGCGGTGCCGAGCGCGGCCACCGTTCCCGTGAAGCCGTGCTGATGAGCCATGATGCAATCGACGTAGCCCTCGACCAGCAGCGCGCGGTTCTCCGACTGGATCGTCGTGCGTGCAAGATCGGCCCCGTAGAGCAGGTTGCCTTTGGTGTAGAGCGGGGTCTCCGGCGAGTTGAGGTACTTCGGCTGCTCGTCGCCGAACCCGCGACCGCCGAAGGCGACGACCCGGCCCTGAAGGTCGCGGATCGGGAACAGAAGGCGTCCGCGGAAGCGGTCGTAAGCGCCGGCCCGATTCTCGCGCGCGACCGCCAGGCCCGTGGCGATCAGCGCCTCCTCCGAGACCTTCTCGCCCTTCATGAAGGTGAGCAGCGACTCCCATCCTTCGGGCGCGTAGCCGAGTCCGAAATGCCTGGCGATCCCGGTGTCGATCCCGCGCTCGCCGAGATACGCGCGCGCCCGCTCGCCGGCTGGCTTCCAGAGCGTGTCCGCGAAGAAGCGCCCGGCGAGCTCCATCACGCGGAGGAGCTCCTCGCGGCCCGAGTCGCCGCTCCTGGCACCGTGCTCGTCGGGCAGCGCGACCCCGGCGGTCTTCGCCAGGGCGCGGACTGCTTCGGGGAACGAGAGGCGATCTTGACGCATGACGAAGCCGAAAGCGTCGCCCCCGACGCCACAGCCGAAGCAGTGGAAGATGCTCTTTCGAGGATTGACCGTGAACGACGGAGTTTTCTCGGCGTGGAACGGGCAGAGCCCCTTCCAGTGGGATCCGGCCTTGCGAAGGTTCACGAACCGGCTGACGAGATCGACGATGTCGACGGCGGCCCGGATGTCGTCGAGCAAGGTCTGCGAATATTGCATCGTCAACCGACCTTCAACGCGGCCACGGTCGCTCCCGTTCCGCCCTCCGATGGCTCACCGTCGCGGAACGACTCGACCAGGGGGTGACCGGCCAGGAGGTCGCGGACCGTCTTGCGAAGCGCGCCGCTGCCCTTCCCATGGACCAATCGTACGCTCGGGAGGCCCGCGAGAAAGGCATCGTCGAGATATTTCTCGACGCGGTCCCGCGCCTCGTCGCTGGTCTGTCCCAGCAACAGGATCTCGGCAGCGACCGGGCGGGGGGAGGGGGGGACGGGTCCGGCGCTTCGGAACCCCACTCGCGCCGGACCCGTCCCCCCCTCCCCCCGCCCGGTCGCTGCGGGGTGCGTAGGGGCTGGCCTCAGGACCGAGAGGGGCACGCGGACGGTGACCGCGCCGGACCGAACCGTCGCCGAGCTTCCGGTGATCTCGACCAGCTCGCCGCTGATGCCCAGGTGCTCGGCCGCGACCGTGGCCCCAGGTGCCAGCGCCACTGGCCGTTCCACGGGCGCCTCGGGCACCAGCGCCTCCATCCGGCCGGCGACTTCGCGAACCCGGCGCCGGCTCTCGTCGAGCGAGCGGCGCGAGCGGTCGGAACGCTTGAGCTTGTCCCACTCGGCGGTGAGCGCCCGGCGGATCTCGCCGACGAGCGCGGTCGCCTCGGCGCGGGCGCGGGCGACAATTGCCTGGGCTCGGCTCTCCGCCGCCGCCGCGCTCTGGCGGGCCTTTGCCAGCTGGGCGGCGGCCTCGGCGCGAATTCGCTCGATCTCGTTCGCCCGCTCGGCTTCAGTACGCGCGTTGGCGTCGAGCGTCGCCAGGAGGTCGGCGAGGCGTGCCGCATGCTCGGAGCGATGGGCGTTGGCGCGGGCGATGAGCTCCGGGCCCAGGCCCAGCCGAGCGGCGATCGTCAGCGCGTAGCTCTGGCCCGGCTGGTCATAGCGCAGGCGGAAGGTCGGCGCCAGGGTCGCCGTGTCGAACTCGACTGATGCGTTGCGCGCGCGGGGATGCGTGGACGCGAACGCCTTGAGCGGCTCGAGGTGGGTCGTCGCGATCACGAGAGCGCCGCGCTCGGCCAGCTCCTCGAGGATCGCCTGCGCGAGGGCCGCGCCCTCGTCGGGATCGGTTCCGGCGCCGAGCTCGTCGAGGAGCACGAGCGAGCGCTGATCCGCTCTCTCGAGGATCTCGCGCGCCTGCTTCACGAAGGCCGAGAAGGTCGAGAGGTTCTCGGCCACGGATTGGTCGTCGCCGATGATCGCGAAGACGTCGTCGAATACGGGCAGGCGCGAGCCCTCGTCGGCGGGCACGTGGCAGCCGACCTGGGCCATGAGCGCCTGGACGGCGAGCGTCTTGAGGGCGATCGTCTTGCCGCCCGCGTTCGGCCCGGTGATGACGAGCAACGGGCGGTCGGGACCGAGCTCGAGATCCATCGGGACGACCGTGCGGCTCGGGTCCTTCCAGCTCTGAGCGAGCAGGAGCGGGTGGCGGGCGCCCCGGAGCGCGACCGTCCGTCCGGTGTCGATCGCCGGGGCCGTCGCGCCCATGCGCTCGGCGGCCTGGGCTCGCGCAAAGACCCAGTCGAGCTCGCCGATCGTGCCCACCAGGCCGTCCAGATCGTCGAGGCGCACGTGGATGGCGGCGGTCAGCTCGGCCAGGATGCGGGCGGTCTCGTGCTCTTCCTCGCGCGTGGCCTGTACGAGATCGTTGTTGGCGTCGACGACGTGCTCGGGCTCGATGAAGAGCGTCTGGCCGCTCTGGGAGCGGTCGTGGACGATGCCGCGCACGCGGGTCCGGGCCTCGGTCCGCACCGGCAGGACGTAGCGGCCGTGTCGAAGCGTGACGTACCGGTCGGCGAAGAGCCGGTCGGCGTCGTGGCCCTGGAAGGCGCGCTCGAGCTCGGTGGCGAGCTGCCGGCGCCGTTCGCGGATCTCGCGGCGGAGGCGCTTGAGCGTGGGGCTGGCGTCATCCGTCACGGCGCCGCTCGCGTCGAGGGCGCGGCGGAGCCGGTCGGCGAGCTCGGCGAAGCGGGGCAGGGCGTCGGTGATCGTCGCCACGCTCGGGCTCGCCTCGCGCACGCCCCGACCGTAGGCGCGGAGCTTGGGGCTCGCGTCGAGGACCGGGACGATCTGGATCATCTCGGGGCCGTCGAGCACGCTGCCATCGGCGCGACAGCGCGTCAGGATGGGTCGGATGTCGGGGAGGGCTTCCAGGGGGAGCGAGCCGGCGGTGGCGAGCGCCAGGCGAGCCTGGCGGGTCATCTCGATCGCCGCCTGGACTTCGGAGGATTCGGTGAACGGCTCGGCTGTCGTCGCCCGATCACGTCCCATCTGCGTCGAAGCTTCGTGGGCCAGAAGACCCCGCACCGCGTTCCATTCGGTGCCGGGCTCCCAGATCCGGCCTGCCTCCAACCTGCGCCTCACTCGCTCCCGATCCGGGTCACGGGAGTGCCGGCGTCCATCGAGCGACCCTGGCTAATCGGACATCCGTTCGCGCCGCTTGGCCTTCTTGCGGGCCGCGAGGGCTTTGCGCTTGCGACGAACGCTGGGCTTTTCATAGTGCTGACGCTTCTTGAACTCGGAGAGGAGGCCGGCCTTCTCGCACTGCTTCTTGAAGCGCTTGAGCGCGCTTTCGAAGGATTCGTCGGGCTCGACGATGACCTTGGTCACACGACTCCCCCTCAGAACGGCCGGATCTCCGGATAAACAACAACTATATACCACGCGACCCACCCTCGGGCAATCGAGGGCCATCGAGTAGACTGGGGCGACTCACGCGCCGGCCGAGGAGAGCTTCGCCCTGACCACCACCAGCGTCCTGCCGCTCTACACGGTCCTCCCCTTCGTGGCCATGCTCCTGGCGATCACCGTGTTCCCGCTCTGGGTCCCGCGCTGGTGGGAGTCGAACCGCAACAAGCTGGTGGTCTCGCTCCTTCTGGGACTGCCGATCGTCACCCTGTACGCGGCTCGCCGGCCCGGAGCCCTCCTGTCGATGGCCGAGGAGTACGTCTCGTTCATCGTTCTCCTCGCCGGCCTCTTCGTGATCTCGGGCGGCATCGTCCTGCGGGGTGATCTCGCGGCGACCCCACTCACGAATACGGGGTTTCTCGCGCTCGGGTCGGTGCTGGCCTCCTTCGTTGGCACCACAGGGGCCTCGATGCTCCTGATCCGACCGCTGTTGCAGACCAATCGCGAGCGCACACACGTCCAACACACGATCCTCTTCTTCATCTTTCTGGTGTCCAACATCGGCGGCCTGCTGACGCCGCTCGGCGATCCGCCGCTCTTCCTCGGATACCTGCAAGGCGTGCCCTTCACCTGGACCTTCCGTCTCTGGACACACTGGGGACTTCAAATCTCCGTGCTGCTGGCGCTCTATTTCGTCTGGGACACACGCGCGTACACGCAGGAGCCGATCGCGGCCCGGCGCCGTGATCGCGCTCAGATCGAGCCACTTCGCCTGCGCGGATCGTCGAACATCGTCTGGCTCGGCCTCGTCGTCTTCGCGGTCGCGTTCCTCCACGCGCCCTGGCGTGAGGCCGCGATCGTGGCGCTCGGCGGGCTCTCGCTTTGGCGGACGCCGCGCGCGTTGCGTCGCGCCAACGGCTTCACCGCTTATCCGATTGTGGAGGTTGCCGTGCTGTTCGCGGGGATCTTCCTCACGATGATCCCGGCGCTCGAGCTGTTGCGGCTGCGCGGCGGAGAGCTCGGCGTGCGCGAGCCGTGGCACTTCTTCTGGGCGTCGGGACTCCTCTCGTCGTTTCTCGACAACGCGCCGACCTACCTGACGTTCCTGGCGCTCGGGCAGGGGCTCGGTCTGGCGCGCGAAGTCGTGGACGTCCCGCACGCGATCCTGGCGGCGATCAGCGTCGGCGCCGTCTCGATGGGCGCCAACAGCTATATCGGCAACGCGCCGAACTTCATGGTGAAGTCGATCGCCGAGGAGCAGGGAGTGAAGATGCCGAGCTTCCTCGGGTACATGGTCTACAGCGGCGTGATTCTGTTGCCGCTGTTCGTGATCGTCACCGTCCTGTTCTTCGTGTGATCGGCGCGGCGGCTGGCCCGAGTTCCTGGCTGGCCGCTGACCCGCGGCTAGCCGAGCAGGGTGAGGACTTTGTCGACCGCTTCCGCGACCGCGGCGTCGACGGCCGGCAGCTCGTCGCGCTCGAACGAGGTCAGCACGTGGTCGGGGACGTCACCCTTGTGGTCGGGGCGGCCGATTCCGACCTTGATGCGCTTGATCTCCTGCGTGCCGAGCGCGTCGATCACGGATCGCACGCCGTTGTGGCCGCCGTGGCTACCCTTCATGCGCAGGCGTACGGTCCCCAGGGGTAGGTCGATGTCGTCATAGACGAGGATCAGGTCAGCCGGACCGGCCTCCGCGCGGCGCAGCGCCGTCGCGACGACCGGTCCGCTCTCGTTCATGAACGCGAGCGGCTTGACGAGGCGAACCTCTTCGCCCCGCCAGCGTCCGCGGGCCACGATCGTGGCGCCGTCGCGCCGCCATGACCCGCGGACCGTTTTGGCGAGGACGTCGAGAACGCGTTGGCCCACGTTGTGGCGCGTGTCCTGGTACTCCGGCCCCGGATTCCCAAGCCCCACGACCACTCGGCCGGCTCCCCGGCCTTCCGCGTGGGCCACGCGATTGGCGCTCTGTTACTTGTCCTTCTCGGACTTCTCCGCGCGCGCGGGCCGCGCCGGCTTCTTGCCGTCGTCGGCCGCCGCCGCTTCTTCGCCTTCCTTGGGCTTGCGCTCGGTGAGGACCTCCGGCTCGGTGACCGCCGCCGCTGCCGGCGCCGCCACCGCCACCACTTCCTCCGCCATCGGCGGAGCCACGGTCGCGACCGCCTGACCCGGGTCGTTCACGATCCGCACGCCCGCCGGCGCGCGCAGCTCGGCCACCGTCAGGACGTCGCCGATCATGAGGGCACTGACGTCGGCATCGATCCGCTCGGGGATCGCGGTCGGCACGCACGACACGGTCAGCTCGTGGAGCACGAGGTTCAGGATGCCCTTCTGCTCCTTCACGCCCGCGGCCTCGCCGATGGCGCGCACCGCCACCTGCACGGTGATCGCGCGGTCCACGGCCACCTCTTGCAGGTCGACGTGCAAGAGCAGCTCGGTGACGGGATCGAATTGCAGGTCGCGGATGATCGCCAGCCGCGTGCCGTTGCCATGGTCACCGTCGAACCGGAGGGTGAGCAGCTGGGTCGTGCCCTCGTGGCCGTGGATCATCCGCAGCACGGCTTTGGGATCCACCGTGACCGACTCGGCCTTCTTGCCGTCGTAGAGGACGGCGGGAACGGCGCCCTCGCGGCGCAGGCGCTTGGCGAAACTCTTGCCGCTTCCGTCGCGCCGCCTGATCGTCAGCTCTTGCATCGTCGCCATGACTTGAAGCTCCTTGCCGTCGAGTTACGCGAACAGTGTCGAGACGGATTCTTCGTCGTGAATGCGCCGGATCGCCTCGCCCAGGAGCGGCGCGACCGAGAGCACCGTGATGCGCGCCGCCGCGCGCTTGGCGTCGCTCAGCGGAACCGAGTTCGTGACGACGACCTCCTCGATCGGCGAGGCGGCGATGCGATCGATCGCCGGCCCCGAGAGCACCGCGTGGACGCCGCAGGCCATGATGCGCCGGGCGCCCTCGCGCTCGAGCGCCGACACCGCTTGCGTCAGGGTCCCGGCGGTGTCGACGATGTCGTCGATGACGACGGCGTCGCGTCCCTTGACGTCACCGATGAGGTGCATCGCGACCGCCGAGTTCGGTCCCTCGCGCCGCTTGTCGATGATGGCCAGCCCGGCATCGAACCGCTTGGCCATCGCGCGCGCGCGCTCCACGCCGCCCGCGTCGGGCGCGACGATGACCGGATCGCGCAGATCTTTCTTGCGCAGGTAGTCGATCATCACGACCGGGCCGGCGAAGAGGTGGTCCACCGGCACGCTGAAAAATCCCTGGATCTGGCCGGCGTGCAGGTCGAGCGCCAGCACGCGGTGGATCCCCGCCGCCTCGAGCAGGTCGGCCACGAGCCGCGCCGAGATCGGCACTCGCGACTGGACCTTCCGGTCCTGGCGCGCGTAGCCGTAGTAGGGGAGCACCGCCGTGATCCGGCGTGCCGACGCGCGCTTCATGGCGTCGACCATGATGAGCAGCTCCATGAGCGTATCGTTCACCGGCGGGCACGTGGGCTGGATGACGAACACGTCGGTGCCGCGCACGTTCTCGTCGACCTGCACGTAGACTTCGCCGTCCGAGAACCGCGTGACCTCGGCGTCGGCCATCGGGACGTGCAGGTACTGCGCGATCTCCTCGGCGAGCGGTCGGTTCGCGTTGCCGGTCAGGAGCTTCAGCTCATACGCCATGGGCGCCTCGTCCTCTACGTGTGGTTGGGGCGGGAGGATTCGAACCTCCGAATACGGGATCCAAAGTCCCGCGCCTTGCCGCTTGGCCACGCCCCATCGTGTTCGCTTCCCTCATTGTAGGCGCGCCTCGGCCGGCGGGACCCCAGCCCCGCGGCGGCCTGCCGCGCGCACTATCGTGGGCCTCAGCGCATGCGGATCGCGGGGCCGCGCAGCGCCCGGACCGCCCAGCATCCCCAGCGCGCGCGCGTGACCCGAGCGCGGATCTGCCGCGCGTGGTCGTACGAGCGCGCAATGCCGAACACCGTGAGCCCGCTCCCCGACATCGCCGCCCCCAGCGCACCCGCGGCGAGGAGCGCCGCCTCCATCTGCTCCACCTCACGGTACCGCGCACTCGCGACGCGTTCCAGCGTGTTGCCGAGGGTGGCCGCCACCCGACCCGGCTGCCGGCTCCGGAGCGCCGTGGCCATCCCCCGCGCTCGGGCCCCGTCAGAATACATCGTGGCCAGGACCCCTCCGTAAATCTCCCCCGTGCTCGCCGCCACGCCCGGATTCACGAGCACGAGCGACAGCGCCGAGCACGCCAGGGGCTCGAGCCGCTCGCCGCGTCCGGTCGCCAGCACGGCACCGCCGTGCAGGAAGAATGGGACGTCCATCCCCAGCGTCACCGCCGCGTCGGCCAGTCGCGCTGTCGACCACCCGAGCCCCCACAGCCGATTCAATCCCACGAGCACGGCCGCGGCGTCCGTCGATCCGCCCCCGAGGCCGGCCGCGACCGGAATCCGCTTGTCCAACGTGATCCGCGCCCCAAAGCTCACCCCGGCCATCTCGCGGAGCGTCAGCGCTGCCTTGAGCGCCAGGTTGGTCCCGTCCGTCGGAACGTCTGAAGCGGTGGTAAGGAGCTCCAGAACGTTCGCGTCCTCGAGCACCAGCCGGTCTGACAGATCCACGGCCTGCATGACCGTGGCGATTTCGTGGTAACCGTCGTCCCGCCGCCCAAGCACCTCGAGCGCGAGGTTGATCTTGCACGCTGCGCTGAGCGCGAGGCGACGGGGCTTCCCCGACCGCTTCGACAAGACAACGAACCATAGCACGGGCCCGGGGGACCTTTCAACGGATGGGCTGTGTTTTCGCCCCTTTCGGGATCGTCAGGGTGAAGCGCTCCTCGTCGATCTCTTCGCCCTCGACCAGGTTCCGGTAGGTGACGGACCCGGTGACATACGACATGGCCGCGTCGAGGTCGAAGCCCTCCAGCGCCCCGGCCCCGTCGCGCCGATACTTGATCAGCGCGTTGAACCGGCTCCCGAAGATCTGCCGCTGCTGGATCACGCCGGTCCCGAGGTCGAGCCACACGCGCTGGCGCCTACCCGCCCCGTCCACCAGATTCAGTGACGGTCCCGTGGCGTCTGGAGCGAGTACCTCTGCGCTTCGGAGGTCGCGTGGCCCGGCGAAGCGGCCGGCCAGCGCCGAGACGAGGTCGTCGGAGTCCAGAGGCAGGCGAAGAACCTTTGAGATCGTCTCAGCGTCGGCCGGCCCCACATGGGCCTCGTTCTTCAGCGCGTTGTAGGCGCTGATCTGTCCATCACGGACGGCGACGACCATGAGCGGCGGGCCAAACGGCGAGAGCGCCTCCAGGCGGACCGAGCTGGGCGCCTTGATCAACAGAACCCCCTGCAGGCGCTGGCGCTCACCGCCCTTCGTCAGCGAGACGTCGGCGAGAGCACGCATGCTGGTGAACTCGCTGTAGCGCTCGGCGAGCAGGGCGAGCGCTCGCCGGGCGTCGTCGCTTATCGGTTCCCGAGGGGGTGCGGTGGCGCAGGCGGCGACCAGCGCCACCTGCAGCCAGAGCAGGAGACTACTGAGAGGCCTTCGGGCCACCCTTGACCCGGCGCTGGCGATCCTTGAGGTCATTGACCTTCTTCTTGACCCCGTCGGCGGCCGGGTCGAGCTGGAGGACCTTTTCCCACGCGGCCAGGGCGTCCTCGTCGAGGCCGTTCTTGACCAGCGCGTCGCCGAGGTGCTCGTAGATCACGGGATCCGGCTCCTTCGTCTTGATGACGGCGCGCTTGAGCTCCTTCAACGCCTCCGGATACTTGCCTTGCTGGTAGTACGCCCAGCCGAGACTGTCGATGAAGTAGCCGTTCTCGGGCTCGAGGTCGAGCGCCTTGCCGATCAGCTTGATCGCCTCTTCCAGGTTTTGGCCGCGCTCGGCGTACATGTAGCCGACGTAGTTGTACGCCTCGGCGTTCTTGGGATCGAGCGCGATCACGCGGTGGAAGGACTTGACCGCGTCGTCGAATCGCGATTGCTTCTCGTAGACGACTCCGAGCTGAAAGTGCAGGTCTTTCTGCTTGTCGTCGAGGCCCAGGCCTTCCTGGAGCGTCTCGGCCGCCCGGTCATACTCCTTGGCCCGGTAGTAGGCGGTGCCGAGATAGAGGAACAGCTCGGGCCGCTTGGGCTCCATGTTGACGGCTTCACGCAGGGTCGAGATCGCCTCGTCGTAGCGCTTGGCCCGACCGTAGAGGAACCCGAGCTGGACTCGCGCGTCGATGGACCGCGGGTCGGCTCTCAGGATCCGCTCGAGCTCGCCCTTCGCCTCGGCGTCCCGCCCCGCGTCCATGTACGTGGTGGCGAGGAAGTAGCGGGCCCGGATATTCGCGGGCTCGAGCGCCACGACGCGCCGAAACGCCTCGATGGCCTTGTCCCACATCTTTTGCTCGTAATAGACGGCGCCCAGCTTCATCCACGCGCGCGGATTCTGCGGCGTGGCCTCGGCGACCCCTTCGAGCTCGGTCTGGGCCTCGGGCAGGCGCCCGAGCCGGATCAGAAGGTCGGCCAGCTTGTCAGCGAACGCCGGATTGTCCGGATTGGCCTTGACCGCGCGCCGATAGACGTCGATTGCCTCTTCGTTTTTGTGCAGCGCCTCGCCGTAGACCGCGCCGAGAGCGCTCCAGGCTCCATCATGATCGGGGTCGAGCTCTACGGCCGCGGTGAGACGCGCGATCGCCTCGTCCCAGGACTCGGTCTCGATCGCAAGGCGACCGAGGAGGAACTGCGCCTGGGCCAGCCGCGGCTGCTGCTCGACCAGCCGCAAGAGCACCCCCCGCGCCTTGTCGTACGACTTCTGCTCGACGTAAATACGCGCCAACGTGAGATAGGGCTCCTCGGCGCCCGGGCTGAGCTGGATCGCGCGTTCGAGCTCGGCCTCGGCTTCGGGAATCTTCCGTTGCGTGCGCAGAAGCTCGGCCAAGGTCGTGTGGGTCGAGACCTGGTCGGGTGCGAGCTCGACGGCCCGGCGGGCCGCGGCCACGGCTTCGTCGAGGCTGTCAGCGCGCATGAGCAGTTGGGCGAGCTGGGTCCAGAGGGCAGCCGAATTCGGATCCTTCTTGATGGCGGTCCTCATGTACGGGACCGCATCCTTGAACCGACCCCCCTGCACGTACATCTGGGCGACGGTGTAGGAGTAGTACGCGTCGCTGCGGGGGTCGACGGGCACGACGCGGCGCGGGATCTCGTCGTCAGCGGTGATCGTCGGCTGCCCCGAGCTGGCGCAGCCCGCCAGCGCGGTCGCGGCGACGATCACGGTCAGTCCCGGCCACGCCTTCGTCAACAGGCGCCGCGCCGCCGAGGCGACATCCGCGTCGGGAATGGCCGCCGTCGCTTCGTCGATCTCCCGCAACGCCCGCTGGTCGAGCGCCGGAGTAGGCCGTGCAGTCGAACGCGGAGACGAATCGGTCTCGATCGTTCCCGACACGAAGCGCAGCGACCGAACGGCGTCGAAACGTGCGCTGAGACGCCGTGTCAGCTCTTCGCTGCGGAGCGTGAGCTCGTGGAGCCAGGGCGAGTTATCGACCGCCACGGTGAGACAGCCGTCGACGAAGCTGCGGGCCTGGGCGCGGCGAGCGGCCTCGGCCCCCACGACCTGAGGCCAGGCCCGACGGATCCGATACTCGAGTAGTCGATCTCGCAGGTTAGGGACCGCGGTGAGCAACAGATCAGCGACGGCGCGCGGCGGTCGGCTGTCCATGCTCTCGTATCATACATCCTCGGCACCGCGGGCCGCGAGAGCGGTTGAGAACCCTGATATAGTGGCGTCAATCATGGCGAAACCGAGGCGTGGTGACGTCCTCGATTTGACGATCGACGACCTCGCCTTCGGGGGCGAGGGGGTTGGGCGGGTCCAGGGCTACGTCCTCTTCGTCCGCGGCGCCGTCCCGGGCGACCGGGTGCGGGCCAAAGTCGTCGAGGCCCGCTCGCGGTTCGGGCGGGCGGTGATCGAGTCCATCGAGACGCCATCGCCGGATCGAGTCGAGGCGCCCTGCGCCTACTTCGGCCGCTGCGGCGGCTGCCGCCTCCAGCACCTCTCGTACGCCGCCCAGCTCGGCTTCAAGGAAAAGCAGGTCCGCGATTGCCTCGAGCGGATCGGCGGACTCGGCGAGTTCGAGCTCCGGCCCATCCTGGCCGCGCCCGATCCCTACGGATACCGCAACAAGATGGAGTTCACGATCGTGCGCGGCGCCGATGCGCCCGAGATCGGCCTGCACCAGGCCGATCGCTACGACGTGGTCCTGGACATCGAGCGGTGCCATCTGCAATCGGACACGATGAACACCTTGCTCGCCGAGCTCCGGGCTCAGGCGCGCGCGCGGCGACTCTCCGTCTACGACCAGGATTCGGGCGCGGGGCTCCTGCGCTTCGCGACCGTGCGCGAGGGGCGGCGCACCGGCGAGGCGATGATGAACATCGTCGCGGCTGCCCCCGACGTCGAGACCTTGACACCGGTCGCCGAAGAGCTGCGCGCGCGCGTCCCGGCGCTGGCCAGCGTGGTCCTGAACGTGAACGCGAAGAAGGCCTCGGTCGCGGTGGGGACGGAGGAGCACCTCCTGCTCGGGCGCGACCACATCCGGGAGTCGCTGGGCGGGCTCACGTTCCAGGTGTCGGCGAGCTCGTTCTTCCAGACCAACACGGTGCAGGCCGAGCGGCTGTTCGCGGTGGTCGAGGCGGCGTGCGAGTTCGAGGGCAACGAGACGGTCATGGATCTCTACTCCGGGACCGGCGCGATCAGCCTGCTGTTGGCGAGACGCAGCCGATGGGTCTACGGGATCGAGGTGTCCTCCGCCGCCGTGGCCGACGCGGTGCGGAACGCGCGCGAGAACGGGATCGAGAACTGCACGTTCCTGCCGGGCGAGGTGCGCCACGTCCTGCCGACCTTGATGCGCGACGGGGTCCGCGTGGACGTCGTCGTGGCCGATCCACCGCGCGCCGGCTTCCATCCCAAGGCGCTCAACGCGCTCGCCGCGCTCGGCCCCGCGCGGCTCGTGTACGTATCGTGTAACCCGTCGACGCTCGCGCGCGACGTCAGCGACCTGGTTCGCCAGGGCTATCGACTCGAGTGGGTCGAGCCGGTCGACATGTTCCCGCAGACCCCGCACATCGAGGCCGTCGCCCGTCTTCGTCGGGCGTCATGAAGATCTTCCTGGCCCGCCGGCTGGCCCAGTCGCTGCTGGTCCTGCTGGGGGTCTCCTTCATCGTCTTTTTCATCCTGTATCTCACCGGCGATCCGGCGCTGGTGCTGCTGCCGCCCGACTCGTCCGAAGAGGACGTGCAGAAGTTCCGGCAGGCGATGGGCTTCAACGATCCGTTCATCGTGCAGTACGGCCGCTTCCTCGTCGGCGCGCTCCACGGCGACTTCGGCCAGTCGGTGCGCCATGGCGAGCCCGCCTTCAGCCTCGTTGTCGAGCGCATGCCGGCGACGTTCCAGCTATCGGGAGCCGCGCTGCTGGTGGCGCTGGGCCTGGCGATTCCCGCCGGCATCGTCTCGGCGGTCCGGCGCAACACGATGCTCGACTACATCTCGACCGTCGTGGCGCTGCTCGGGCAGTCGATGCCGACCTTCTGGCTCGGGATCATGCTTATCTTGGTATTTTCGGTCCAGTTCAACCTCTTGCCGTCCTCGGGACGGGGCACGCTCGAGCACCTCATCCTGCCGGCGATCACGCTCGGGCTCTTCACGACCGCGCGCATCACGCGGCTCACGCGCTCGGGGATGCTCGAGGTGCTGAGCCAGGACTACATCCGCACGGCGCGGGCGAAGGGCGTGAGCGACCCGCCGGTCGTCTGGAAGCACGCGCTCAAGAACGCCGCGATCCCGATCGTGACCATCGTCGGGATCGAGCTGGGCACGTTGCTCGGGGGCTCGGTCATCACGGAGACGATCTTCGCGTGGCCGGGGGTCGGCCGCCTGTCGGTTCAGGCCATCTACAACCGCGACTATCCGGTGGTCCAGGCGGCGGTCTTTCTGCTCTCGTCCACCTTCGTGCTCGTCAACGTGGTCGTGGACGTCGTCTACACCTATCTCGATCCGCGGATCCGCCTCCGGTGAGCGTTCCGCTCAGCGCCCGCACCATGGACCTCGCCGAGGCGCGCAGTCCGGCCAGGCGCGAATGGGCCGTGTTCGCCCGCCGTCTCGCTCGGCGGCGGACGGCGCTCTTCGGACTGGTGGTCGTCACGCTCGTGATCGTCTCGGCGCTCGGCGCGTCGTGGCTCTCCCCGTACGATCCGATCGAGCAGAACATCACGAACCGGCTGAGAGCCCCGGGCTCGCTCGACGCGGCCGGCCGCGCGCACCTCTTCGGCACCGATCATCTCGGCCGCGACCTGCTGGCTCGCATGATCTTCGGCGCGCGCCCCGCGCTGATGGTCGGCTTCGCCGCCGTCGCGATCTCCGGCTTGCTCGGAATGGCCGTCGGGCTGATCTCCGGCTACTTCGGTGGGGCGATCGACGACGTGTTCATGCGGCTGGCCGACATCCAGCTCGCGTTTCCGTTCATCTTGCTCGCCATCGCGGTGATCGGCGTCCTCGGACCGAGCCTGCCCGTCATCATCGTGGTCATCGGTGTCTCGAGCTGGGTCGTGTACGCGCGCGTCGTGCGCGGCGCGGTGCTCTCCCTGCGAGAGCGCGAGTTCGTCCAGGCGGCGCACGCCCTCGGGAGCCGCGACGGCCGCGTCCTCGTGCGCCACATCCTGCCGAACGCCTTCACGCCGTGGCTCGTCGTCGCGACGCTCGACATGGCACGCGTGATCGTGATCGAGTCGGCGCTGTCCTTCCTGGGGCTCGGAGTCCAGCCACCGACGCCGACGTGGGGCGGGATGCTCGCCGACGGCCGCGTCTACATCTCGACCGCGTGGTGGTTGGCGACGTTCCCTGGCCTGGCCATTCTGGTCACCGTGCTCGGGATCAATCTCTTCGGTGACGGGTTGCGGGATACTCTCGATCCTCGCTTGAAGCTCTAGGTCGTCCAGGTCCGGGCGCTGAGGCGGTGGGGCTGGGGAGGCCTGGGCCATCCTGTGTAGGCAGCATTGCCTAGGCCCAAAACCCATGGTGCCGTCTCAAACGATAGAGGAAGCGGTCAGGATGGCCCAGGCCTCCCCAGCCTCACCGCCCCCGCGCCCGGCCGTTGCGGCTGGGCTCCGGCGGTCGAGGGCTCGCACGCCTAGCACCTAAGAAACCCTGCCAACGTGGGATGGGCGCGGCCACCCGGTTGCCTTCGCGCGTAGTTCGGCGGATCGAGGGCGCGCGACCTCCCGTGCTGGTCCCGGCTCACTCTGACCCCGTTGGCTCTGACCTCGCGCGTGTTTTATGGGCGAGGGGGCGAGTGGTGGCGGGCGTATATCGAGCGAGCGAGGAGGAGGATGGCGGCGACGGGGACCGATAACCAGAGGATGCCTGAGGAGACGCCGGTGAGGGCGTTGAGGACGAGGAAGGCGATGCCGCCGATGAGGGCGGTCCAGAGCAGGAGGGTCGTGGCGCGGTCGATCGCGATGCGCCAGCCGATTGCGGCGAGGAGCATCGCGACCAGCGCCCCGACGCCGTCGATCGCGACGTCCATGGCCGTCGCGGTTCGCGTCGGCACGAGCGACTGACGCGCTTCGTCGAGCACCGCCCAGCCCAGGCTGATCGCGAATGCCGTCAGCGCGGCGGCGCGCCGGGGCTGTCGGCGGCCCAGCGCGAAGGCGCGATACCAGAGTGTCGCCAGCACCGCGTATTCCGTGAGGTGCCCGGCCTTGCGCACGAGCCCGTGCAGGGCGGCGAGCTGGGATGGCGTCGCCGACGGCGCCATCAGACGAAGGAGGGGCACGAGCCAGTGAGCGGTATGCTGGGCGCTCCCCACGTCGGACGAAAACACCATGATCGCCGCCATCCACAGGGCCGGAGGGAGCCAGTACGCGAGGGGCACGCCGCCATGATACAAACAGCGGCTACCGCACCGATCTGAGCGAGAAGTCGGCGCCCGCCGTGCTAGAGTGGCCGCGATGCTCGGCCGGATCCTCGACGATCTGCTGACCTCACCGTCGACGGGGCCGTGCATTACGGCGACGCGTCACTTCCCCGCGCGGCCCCCTGTCCTGGCGCCGTTCCCCGCGTCGCTCGATCCGCGAATCGGCGACGCGCTGCGTGCGCGGGGAATCGGCGAGCTTTATTCGCACCAGGCGCGTGCGTGGGACCTGGTCGCGAAGGGCCAGAACGTGGTCGTCGTCACGCCGACCGCCTCGGGCAAGACCCTCTGCTACAACCTGCCCGCGCTCCAGGCGCTCGTGCACCAGCCGGACGCGCGGATCCTCTATCTGTTTCCCACGAAGGCGCTCGCTCAGGATCAGCTGGCCGAGCTGGAAGAGCTCGCCCGGCAGCTGCCCGAGATGCGGATGTTCACCTACGACGGCGACACGCCCCAGGACGCGCGGCGCGCGGTCCGCGCGCGGGCGAACCTCGTCCTCACGAACCCGGACATGCTCCACTCGGGGATCCTGCCGCATCACACCAAGTGGGCGACGCTCTTCCAGAACCTTCGCTACGTCGTGATCGACGAGCTGCACGCGTATCGTGGCGTCTTCGGCTCGCATCTCGCCAACGTGCTGCGTCGGCTCCGTCGCATCTGCCGGCACTACGGCTCGGCGCCCCAGTTCATCATGGCGTCCGCGACGATCGCGAACCCGGGCGAGCTGGCCAGTCGCCTCATCGGCGAGCCCGTCGACGAGATCACCGAGAGCGGCGCGCCGACGGGCGACAAGGTGTTCGTCTGCTACAACCCGCCGGTCGTCAACCCCGAGCTCGGAATCCGCGCGCCGTACATCGGCGAAGCGGCGAAGCTCGCGCTGCGGTTCCTCAAGGAGAAGATCGCCACGATTGTCTTCGCGCAGAGCCGCCTCGCCACCGAAGTCCTGTTGACTGCGATCAAGAGCGGCGTCGCCGACAAGACGGGCGATAGCGGAATCGTGCGAGGATATCGGGGCGGCTACCTGCCGACGCGTCGCCGGGCGGTCGAGAAGGGCTTGCGCGAGGGCGAGGTGCTCGGGGTCGTCTCGACCAACGCGCTCGAGCTCGGCGTCGACATCGGTCACCTCGACGTGGCGGTGCTCGCCGGCTATCCCGGCGGCATCGCGTCGCTCTGGCAGCAGGCCGGACGCGCCGGGCGTCGGAGCGGCCGGTCGGCGGCCGTCCTGGTGGCGACGAGCGCGCCGCTGGACCAGTTCATGGTCACGCATCCCGAGTACCTGTTCGGAACGCCGCCGGAGCACGCGCGCGTGAACCCGAACAACCCGTTCATCCTCGTGAACCACCTGAAGTGCGCCGCGTTCGAGCTGCCGATCGCCGAGGACGAGCGGTTCGGGGAGCTCGACGTCCGGAAGTTCCTGTCGGCGCTCGACGACGAGGGGGTGCTGCACCATGCCGGGCGCCACTGGCACTGGGCGGCCGAGACCTACCCGGCCGACCACACGTCGCTCCGCACCGTCACGACCGACAACTTCCTCGTGATCGACACCACGGCGCGCGACGAGAAGCAGACGAAGCGCCGCCAGATCATCGCCGAGGTGGATTGGGGCAGCGCGTTCGCGACGATCTATCCCAAGGCGATCTACCTCGTCGAGAGCGAGCCCTACGAGGTTCAGGAGCTCCACTTCCGCGAGGACGAGGAGAAGGTGGCGTACGTCAAGCGCGTCGCCGTCGATTACTTCACCGACGCGGTGAGCGCGAAGGGCGTCTGGATCCTCCAGCGCCTGGCCGAGGCCCCGCCGGCGCCGTACCTCGCCGAGCAAGGCGAGGTGCTGGTGGCCGAGAAGGTCGTCGGCTTCAAGAAGATCAAGATGGGGACGCTCGAGAACGTCGGCTCGGGCGAGGTCGAGCTGCCCCAGCAAGAGATGCAGACGACGGCCGCGTGGATCACCGTCGGACCTGACACCCTGGCGCGGGTCGGTTCGTCGCGGGAAGAACTGATCGACGGGCTGCGCGCGGTGACGTACCTGCTTCATCACCTGGCGCCGATCTTCCTGCTCTGCGACATCCGCGACCTCGGCTCCTGGCTCGGCGACACCACGCCCGCGACGAGCGGCGCCGTGGCGACCCGCGAATCGACGAAGCGTCGGCTGATGGACGCCGCGCAGTTCAACCCGACCATCTACCTCTACGACTCCCATGCGGGAGGCATCGGTCTCGCCGAGCACCTGTTCGAGATCCTGCCCGACCTCTTGCGCCGTGGGCTCGAGACACTCGAGACGTGCGCCTGCCGCGACGGCTGTCCCTCGTGCGTCGGGCCCGTGAACGAAGTGGGCCGCAGGGCCAAGCGCACGGCGCGGGCGCTCCTGCGCGCGCTGACCGACTGAGGTCGCGTGGCCGCTCACTCGCTCGACGATCTCCGTCGCGTCATCCGCCGCATCGAGACGCGGCGTCCCAAGCGCCCGGCTCCTCAGCCGATCGAAGAGGTACTGGGCGGCGGGCTGGTCGACACCGGCGAGGGGCAGCTCCTGGTGGTGCGCCGCGAGTTTCCGCTCTCGCACCAGCACGGCCGTCAGACGCTCGGCGCCGTGCTCGAGGCGCCCCTCGATCTCCTGAGCGCGGTGGCGCGCGCCGAGCCTCCCGTCGAGGACGCGCGGCGGCTCCTCTTCCTCGACGCCGAGACGACGGGGCTCGCCGGTGGCACCGGCACGTACGCGTTCCTGGTCGGCACCGCCTGGCTCGAGGACGACCGCCTGGTGCTGACTCAGCACTTCATGCGCGACTTCGACGAAGAGCCGGCGCTGCTGGCGGCCTTACGTCCGCTCCTGGAACGGGCGAGCGGCCTGGTGACCTTCAACGGGGCGACCTTCGATCTGCCGCTGCTCGAGACGCGCTTCCTCATGACGCGGCGGCGCTGGCCGGCCACCCTGGCGCACCTCGACCTCTTGCGTCCGGCGCGGCGGGTGTGGACGTCGTGCCTGGCCGATTGCCGCCTGGCGACGCTCGAGCGCGAGGTGGTCGGCGTCGTCCGCGAAGACGACATCCCCGGCGGCTTGATTCCGGCGCTCTACTTCGACTTCCTCCGCTCGCGAAGAGCCGCGCCGCTCGGTCGCGTGCTCGCCCACAACCGTGACGACATCCTCACCCTGGTGGCGCTCCTCGGCTGGTTCGGGAAAGCGCTGACGTCCCGCGCGGAGCTGACGGCCGGCGAGCTCGGCGGCCTCGGGCGGCTCTGGGAGCCGGTGGACGTCGAGCGCGCGCTCGACTGTTATCGCGCCGCGCTCGGGGCCGGGCTCTCGGGCGCGCCGGCGCAGGTCGTGCGTCTCCAGCTGGCGAGGTGGGAAAAGCGCTTCGCCCGGTGGGACGCGGCGTGCTCGCTGTGGGAGGAGGCGGCGCGCGACACGGGATTCGACCCGCGCCCGTGGGAAGAGCTGGCCAAGTTCCACGAGCACCGCCGCCGCGACTTCGTCGCCGCCCGCGCGGTCGTCGAGGACGCGCTGGGCCTCGCCGAGGATGCCGGCGTGTCCTCGCGCGTGCGCGAGGCGTTCGCCTACCGCCGCGCTCGACTAGACCGGCGCCTCCTGGCGCGCGGCTGAGGCTCGTGGCGGTTCCGCCGCCTCGTGACGAGCTCGCGAGGGCGTGCCGGACGATGCAGGTGATCGGCGGGGCACTGCTCGCGAGCCTCGGTACCTACGCCTTCGTCGTCGCCCAGATCCAGCGGACTCACGCTCCCTTTGCTGGCTTCGCTCCCGGCGTGCCCCACGACCCTCTGCGCTTGGTCTTCGCCGCGCTCGCGCTCGCAGGTCTCGGAGTCGCCCGCGTCGTCCAGCGGTCGGTTCTCGCGAACGCGGCACTCCCGCCGCTTGGTCGTCTTCGCACCGCGGCCATCGCGGCCCTGGCCCTGTGCGAGGCGATCGCGATCTACGGGTTCGTGTTGTTCATGCTCGCGGGTCGTGCGAGCGACTACTACGTCTTCGCCGCGCTCGCCCTGGTGGGGTTCGTCCTGTATTTCCCGCGCCGCGAGGCGTGGGAAGCGCGTGCGCGCGAGATGACGCGTGACGACGCCGCGCGCGGGATCAGGCCGCCGGGAACGTGACGACGTGGAGGATGCTCAGGGCACCGGGGTCAGCGGCGGCTTGCCGTCGAGGACGGCCAGGCAGTTGCGGACGGCCAAGGTCGCCATCGCCACACGCGTGTCGAACGAAGCGCTCGCGATGTGCGGCGCGAGCACGACATTCTTCAACGGCGCCAGGCCCGGGTGCACCTTCGGCTCCTCTTCGAAGACGTCGAGGCCCGCGCCGGCGATCCATCCTTCCTTGAGGGCCCGCACGAGCGCCCCCTCATCCACGACGGGTCCGCGGGCGGCGTTCACGAGCACGGCTGACTTCTTCATCAGCCGCAGCGTGCGCTCGTTCATGAGGTGACGGGTCTCGGGCAAGAGCGGCGTGTGAAGGCTGACGAAGTCGGCCTCCGCCAGGAGGGGCTCCAGATCCATCCGGGTCGCTCGCAGCTCGCGCTCGACGGCGACATCGGCCCGGAGGGCGTCCTGGTAGAGGACCCGCATATTGAAGCCGAGCGCGCGCCGTGCGACCGCCCGTCCGATGCGCCCGAACCCGACGACGCCCAGGGTCTTTCCGTGGACGTCGGCACCCCACAGGAGATCCCACTCCCAGCGCTGCCACTGGCCGGAGCGCGCGAAATGATCGGCCTCGACGACACGCCGCGCCGCCGCCATCAACAAGGTCCACGCGAAGTCCGCGGTGGTCTCGGTGAGGACGTCCGGAGTGTTGGTGACGACGACCCCGCGACGGCGCGCCGCCGCGAGGTCGATGTTGTTGTAGCCGACCGCGACGTTCGCGACGACTTTCACGGTGGGCGCCGCGGCCAGGACCTCGTCATCGATCGCGCTGATGATGTGGCAAATCAGCCCGTCCTTGCCCCGAAGCCGGGCGATCAGCTCGGCCTTGGAGAGCCCCGTTTGGGCGCTGTGGTAGTCCACGGCCACGTCCCCCGGAATTATCCCGATGGCTTCGGCCGGTAAGACATTGGAAATAAAGATACTTTTGGCCATGGATCTCCCCTCGGGATTCATTTCCCCTTGCGACGGCTTGACGCCGCCAGTATATTTAGCACTCGACATTTCGGAGTGCTAACGAGCATAGGCAGCTGGAGGACGGTCAAGCCCATCGCCCGCAGAAGGCTAGCGCAACATCAACAAAGCACCAAGGAGGCAGAGACATCATGAAGATTCGTCCGCTGCACGACCGCATCCTCGTCGAGCGGCTCGAGGAGCAGGAGGTCCGCCGGGGCGGGATCATCATCCCGGACACGGCCAAGGAGAAGCCGCAGGAGGGCAAGGTGATCGCCGCCGGGACGGGTAAGGTCGGCGACGACGGCAAGAAGATCCCGCTCGACGTGAAGGCCGGCGACAAGATCCTGTTCGGGAAGTACTCGGGCTCCGAGGTCAAGATCGACGACAAGGAATATCTCATCCTGCGCGAGGAAGACGTCCTCGCCATTCTCGAGTAAGGAGGAACGCGATCCATGCCGAAGCAGCTCAAGTTCGACGAGGAGGCCCGGAGCGCTCTGCTCAGGGGCGTCAACATCATGGCCGAGGCGGTGAAGGCGACCCTGGGCCCGAAGGGGCGCAACGTCGTCATCGACAAGAAGTTCGGCAGCCCCACGATCACCAAGGACGGCGTCACGGTCGCCAAGGAGATCGAGCTGAAGGATCCCTACGAGGACATGGGCGCCCAGATGCTGAAGGAAGTGGCGTCCAAGACCTCCGACATCGCCGGTGACGGCACGACGACCGCGACCGTGCTGGCCCAGGCGATCTTCCGCGAAGGGCTCAAGAACGTGACTGCCGGGGCCAACCCGATGGGGCTCAAGCGGGGCATCGAAGCGGCCGTCGAAGCGGTGACCGACGAGCTGAAGAAGCTCTCGAAGTCGACCAAGGACAAGAAAGAGATCGCGCAGGTGGCGACGATCGCCTCGAACAACGACAAGACGATCGGCAGCCTGATCGCCGAGGCGATGGAGAAGGTCGGCAAGGACGGCGTCATCACGGTCGAAGAGTCGAAGTCGGCCGACACAGTCCTGGATGTGGTCGAGGGCATGCAGTTCGACCGCGGCTATCTCTCGCCGTACTTCGCGACCGACCCCGAGCGCATGGAAGTGGTCCTCGAGGACGCGCTCATCTTGATCCACGAGAAGAAGATCAGCGTGATGAAGGACATGCTGCCGCTGCTCGAGCAAGTGGCGCGGTCCGGCAAGCCGTTTCTGATCATCGCCGAGGACATCGAGGGTGAGGCCCTGGCCACCCTGGTTGTCAACAAGCTGCGCGGCACGCTCCACACCTGCGCCGTGAAGGCGCCGGGCTTCGGCGATCGCCGCAAGGCCATGCTCGAGGACATCTCGGTGCTCACCGGCGGCAAAGCCATCACCGAGGATCTCGGCATCAAGCTCGAGAACATCAAGCTCGAAGACCTTGGGCGCGCCAAGAAGGTGGTCGTCGACAAGGACAACACGACCATCGTCGAGGGCGCCGGCAAGACGAAGGAGATCGAGGGCCGCATCAAACAGATCCGCGCCCAGATCGAGGAGACGACCTCCGACTACGACCGCGAGAAGCTGCAGGAGCGGCTGGCGAAGCTGGCCGGCGGCGTGGCGGTGATCAAGGTCGGGGCGGCTACCGAGACGGCGATGAAGGAGAAGAAGGCCCGGGTCGAGGACGCGCTGAACGCGACCCGCGCGGCCGTCGAGGAAGGCATCGTGCCGGGCGGCGGCGTCGCGCTGCTGCGCGCGTCGAAGGCCGTCGATCGTGTGAAGGCCGACGGCGACGAGAAAGTGGGCGCCATGATCGTGAAGCGGGCGCTCGAGGAGCCCATTCGCCAGATCGTCGAGAACGCCGGCCTCGAAGGCAGCGTGATCGTCGAGAAGGTGAAGAGCGAGACGGTGCCGAACCGCGGCTACGACGCAGACAGCATGGAGTACGTCGACATGGTGTCGGCGGGGATCATCGATCCGACCAAGGTCGAGCGGGTGGCGCTGCAGAACGCGGCGTCGATCGCGTCCCTGTTGCTGACGACCGAGGCGCTGATCACCGATATCCCGGAGGACAAGCCGGCGGCCGCGCCCGCGATGCCTCACGGAGATATGTACTAGGACCATTCGGAGGGGGGCTTCGCCCCCTTCCGACGGGCCGAGCGGGCCTCGCGGCCCGCTCTTGCCCTGCCTCCCCAGGATCGTTGCGCCGGCAAAGCCGGCGCTCGAAACGGAGGGAGCGAAGTTTTGGTGCTCGCGCGGTATGTCGGTGGCGGCCCGGGCCGAAAATGGTCCGGGCCGTATCATTTTGTCGGCGTTGACCTTGCACGGTTTCCGGATGTTTGATACGTTTAGGCGCTCAACTGGAGTAGGGCGGGAGGTGAGTGAGAACTGCGACCGTACGAAGTCCTCGTGATCGTCGATCCGCGTCCAACCGATGAGGAAGTCACCGCGCTGCTCACGCAGCTCGGCGAGCAGCTCAAGACGCTCGGCGCCGAGGTCACCAAAGTCGACAACTGGGGAAAGCGCCGGCTCGCGTACGACATCCGCAAGCAGCGCGAAGGCACGTACGCGGTGTTCGATGTTTCTGCCGAGCCCTCCATGGTGAAGGAATTCGAGCGACAGGTGGGCCTCAACGAAAACGTGCTGCGTTACGTCAGCACGCGGGTTCCGATCCGCAAGAAGGCTCGGCCGGCCAAAACCCAGGAAGTGGTCGAGGAGGTCAGTTGATGGCGAGCCTCAACAAGGTATTCCTGATCGGTAACCTGACCAAGCCCCCGGAGCTGCGTTACACGCCCAGCGGAACGGCCGTCGCCGACTTGCGGCTGGCGGTCAATCGCAACTACACCACGCAGGGCGGAGAAAAACGCGAAGACACCTGTTTCCTCACGGTCGTCGTGTGGGGTAAGCAGGCGGAGAGTTGCGGCGAGTATCTCGACAAGGGCAGTCCCATCCTCGTCGAGGGTCGGCTGCAGACACGCGAGTGGGAGGCCAAGGACGGGGGCAAGCGCACCGTCATCGAGGTCGTGGCCGAGCGCGTCCAGTTCATGGGCCGAGGCCGCGCCGCCGCCCCGGCGACCGTTGCGGCGTCGGCCGAGCCGTTCGCGGAGGACGCCGGCGCCGGCAACGACGATGTCCCGTTCTAGAGACTAGAGGGTTCTAGAGACTAGAGGAAGGAGCGAGCCATTCCCCCGACAGCCCAAAAGCCCGTCAAGCGCCGCCGGTTCGGCCGGCGGAAGATCTGTAAGTTCTGCGCTGACAAGGTCGACCTGGTCGACTACAAGGACGTCCGGCGTCTGAGAAGCTTCGTGAGCGAGCGAGGCAAGATCATTCCCCGTCGCATTTCGGGCAGTTGCGCCCGGCACCAGCGCCAGCTGACCCACGCGATCAAGCGGGCGCGCACGGTGGCCCTGCTGCCGTACCTGGCGGCGGACTAGGACCATGAAGGTCATCCTGCTCGACGATGTCACGAAGGTCGGGCGCCGGGGCGAGGTCCGCGACGTCTCCGACGGATACGCGCGTAACTTCCTGATCCCCAAGAAGCTCGCGCTCTCCGCCACCGCCGGGAATCTCAAGAACCTCGAGCAAATCAAGCGCCAGCAAGACGCCAAGGCCGACCGGATCAAGGCCGACGCGGAGGCGCTGCGCGCGAAGATCGAGGCCCTCGTCTACGAGGAGCGACGGCAGGCGTCGGAGGAAGGCAAGCTCTTCGGCTCGGTCACCTCGCAGGACGTCGCCGATTTTCTCGGCACGCGTGGCGTCCAGATGGACCGCAAGCGCATCACGCTCGACGAGCCGATCAAGGCGCTCGGAGAGCATCTGGTCTCCATGCGGCTGCACCAGGACGTCACAGCGCAGCTGCGGGTCAACGTCGTCCGCGAGTAGTCGGCCTGTCGCGTCAGGCGATCTCCGAGAACTCCTCGGGGATTGCCTGTCTATCCACTCATTCATCCACCACAATTCGTGAGATATCCACAGCTGTCCACCGATTAATCCACCGAACCCCCCCTCCCATCTAAATTCGGTTGACGATCGGCGACCCTCCGCTACGATGCATCGATGGTCACCGGTGGCTCGCCCTTATGAGTCGATTGGAAGTTCCCGCGAGAATCCCTCCGCACAACCTGGACGCGGAAAGCGCGGTGCTGGGCGCGATCCTCCTCGAAGGCCGCGAGACATTACCGCGGGTGATCGAGCTTCTCAGGCCCTCGGACTTCTACACCGAGGCGCATCGCGTGACCTACGAGGGCATGCTCGCGCTGTTCAGCCGCAGCCAGCCTGTCGATGTCCTGACCCTGACCGAGGAACTACGCCGCAGCGAGCAACTCCAGATCGTCGGCGGACCCGCGGCTCTGGCCCTCCTCGTCGAACAGGGGTCGATCTCCGCGTACCTCACCTCGTATGCGTCGATCGTCCGGGACATGGCGGTGCTGCGCGAGCTCATCCAGACTTCCAGTCAGATCATCGCGCAGGCGTTCGAAGCCAAGGAAGACGTGCAGACCCTGGTGGACGACGCCGAGCGGAAGATCTTCGGCCTCGCCGAACGCCGTCTCGAGGGTAGCGCGGTGCCGATCGGCAAGATCCTCCGGAACACCTTCGAGTACATCGAGCGCCTCTACGAGCGGAAGGAGCACATCACCGGCGTGGCGACCGGCTTCGAGAAGCTGGATCTCATGACGTCCGGATTCCAGCCGTCGGACTTTGTGATCATCGCGGGACGCCCATCGACCGGGAAGACGGCCTTTGCGCTCAACATCGCTCAATTTGCCGGCATCACGCTGCGAGATAAAGTTCTCATCCTCAGTCTCGAGATGTCCGCCCAGCAGTTGGTACAGCGCATGCTCTGTGCGGAGGCGAAGGTCGACTCCCAGGCGGTGCGCACGGGCATGCTCCACTCATCAGACTGGACTCGGCTCACCGCGGCGGCGGGACGCCTCAGTGAGGTAACAATTTTCATCGATGACAGCCCTAATCTCACAGTGCTCGAAGCGCGAGCCAAGGCACGCCGCATGAAAGCCGAGCACGGCCTCCAGCTCGTCATCATCGACTATCTTCAGCTCATGCGCGGCCGCGCCCACATGGACAATCGGCAGCAGGAGATCGCCGAGATCTCGCGGTCGCTGAAAGCGCTCGCCAAAGAGCTCAGTGTTCCAGTGGTCGCGCTCTCACAGCTCTCTCGAGCCGTCGAAACTCGAGAGCAACGCCGCCCGCAGTTGTCTGACCTTCGTGAATCGGGCGCCCTCGAGCAGGACAGCGACCTCATTCTCTTCCTGTACCGGCCGTCGATGTACCGGGACGATCTGCCCGTGGAGAAGACAAACGTGGCTGAAGTGATCGTCGGCAAGCAGCGCAATGGGCCGACTGGCTCGGTGGAAGTGGTTTTCCTGCCGCAGTACGCGCGCTTCGAGAACATCGCGGACCAGCACCGGCAACCCCAGCCGTTTTAGACCTTCCGCGCGGCTCGTCGTATGATGTGCCCCGTGCGTCTGAGCCGGCTGAAGCGTGTGTTTCTCGGGAGTCCGCTCCCGACGGCGCAGTCCCGCCACGAACGGCTCGCGAAATCGACGGCGCTCGCCGTCTTCGCCTCCGATGCCCTCTCCTCGGTCGCGTACGCGACCGAGGAGATCCTGTTGGTGCTGGTCCTGGCCGGCACCGTCGCGCTCAGCTACTCGATTCCGATCAGCGTCGCGATCGCGGTCCTGATCGCCATCGTCGTCTCGTCGTATCGCCAGACGATCCGCGCGTACCCGCAGGGCGGCGGCGCCTACATCGTGAGCAAGGACAACCTCGGAGTCCCGGCCGGGCTGGTGGCCGGCGCCGCGCTCCTGATCGACTACGTGCTCACCGTGGCGGTGAGCGTTGCCGCGGGCATCGCGGCCCTGACGTCGGCCGTGCCGGCGCTCTTCCCGTACCGGCCGTGGCTCTGCGTCGCCGCGGTCGTCGCCATCGCCGTCGCGAACCTACGCGGCATCCGCGAGTCGGGCAACCTGTTCGCCGCGCCGACCTATCTCTTCATCGGCAGTTTCTTCGTCCTGATCGTCTACGGCGGGGCCGGGGCGATCTTCGACTTTCTCCCCGAGGCGCCCTATCAGCGGCATCCGCCGGGTCTGGAGGGCGTCGGACTCTTCCTGTTCTTGAGAGCGTTCGCGTCGGGCTGCACCGCGCTGACCGGCGTCGAGGCCGTCTCGGACGGCGTGCCCGCGTTCAAGCCGCCGGAAGCGCACAACGCGCGGATCGTGCTGACATGGCTCGGCGTGATCCTGATCGTGCTCTTCCTCGGCATCACGTTCCTGGCCTACGACTTCGGCATCGCGCCGCGCCACGAGGAGACGGTGGTCTCGCAGCTCGCGCGCCACGTGTTCGGCGGCGGCGCGTTCTACTTCGAGATCCAGGCGGTCACGATGCTGATCCTCCTGCTCGCCGCCAACACGTCCTTCGCCGACTTTCCCCGGCTCTCGTACTTCCTCGCACGCGATCGCTTCATCCCGCGCCAGTTCGCGACGCAGGGCGACCGCCTCGTGTTCTCGAACGGCATCCTGATCCTGAGCGGGCTCGCCGCGCTCTTGTTGGTGATCTTCCGCGGCGACACCCACGCGCTGATCCCGCTCTACGCGGTCGGCGTGTTTCTGTCGTTCACGCTCTCGCAGGCGAGCATGGTGCGACGCTGGCTCCGCCTGAAGGAAGAAGGCTGGTGGTGGCGCTGGTGGCTCAACGCGCTCGGCGCGCTGGTGACGGGCCTGGTGATGATCACGATCGCCGCGACGAAGTTCACGCACGGCGCCTGGATCGTGGTCTTGTTGATTCCGAGCCTGGTCGCCGTGTTCGTGATCGTGCACCGCCACTACGAAGAAGTCGCGGTGCAGCTCTCGCTCGACGCGTTCTCACCGCCGCCGCCGATGACCAACACCGTCCTGGTCCTGGTCGGCGACATCCACCGCGGAGTCATCAAGGCGATTCAGTACGCCAAGACGCTCTCGCCCAACGCGAAGGCGGTCTTCGTGGAGACCGATCCGGATCGGACCCGCCGGCTCGAGGAGAAGTGGGGCCGATACGGGATGGGCGTCCCGCTGATCGTGTTGACCTCGCCCTACCGATCGCTGCTCGGACCGCTGACCAAGTATGTCGACCACCTGCAGAACCAGGGCGAGAATCACGTCGTGACCATCGTCCTGCCCGAGTTCATTCCGGCCCGCTGGTGGCAGCTCGGGCTCCACAACCAGACGGCGTTCCTCATCAAGGGCGCGATGCTCTTCCGCAAGAACGTCATCGTCACCGACGTGCCCTACCACTTGCGCCACTGAGACGTGCGCGGCGGCTCAGAGTGCCAGACGGCGACCGGGGTCGACCGCCTCGACCTCGATCGCCGGGGCGACTTCCCGGACGGTCGAGACGAACTCGGCGGCCGGACGCGAGCGTAGTCCGATGAAGTCGAAGTAGTCCGTGTGGGGGTGGAACAGCACGAGGCGCCGCGGCCGGAGAATGGCCGCCGCCTCCGCGACCTGCCGCGGGTAGTCGAGCTGGGCTCCCGCGACCACGACGTCGGGGCGATCGCGCTCGCCGACGGCGAGCACGCGGTCGAACCGCGTCTGGTCGTTGAAGCCCTCGCCGTAGTACGTGACCCGGAGACCGTGCTCCAGGCGGACCGTGAAGCCCATCCGGCGGGCGTCGTACGGGTTGGAGAGGTAGAGCCCGGACAGCGTTCCCTTCGCCTCGGGGCGCGCCGCGAACATCGTCGTCGTGTCGACGATACGGTGTTCCCACTCGAACGTCGTGACGGTCAGGCCCTTCCAGTCGAGTGACTGGTCCATGTCGAGCTCCTGCATCCGATCCGCCGGGATCCCGTGCGTCTCGCGCAGGAATCGGCAGACCTCGGGTGAGGCGGCCAGTGTCATCCGGGAGTCCTTCATGAGCCCGGGCACGTCCTGGATGTGATCGAAGTGGCCGTGCGTCACCAGACACAGATCGGCATCCGCGAACGCCGCCGGCCCGGTGCTCGGCCGGCCGAATGGGTTCGTCCAGTTCGGATCGAACACGATCTTCAGGCCACGTACCGTGGTCAGGGTGAAGCAGGACCAGCCGTGATAGACGAGCTCGGGCATTCGCCGGTGTCCCGGCTCGCGCGCGAGCGCGAGCCGCGGGGCCTAGACTAGTCGACCTACGAGGGGTCGAGCAACTCTCTGGTACACTCGAAAGCCGCGTGATCACTCGATGAAGATCGTTCTGGCTCCCGACGGCCCTCTCGACGCCCGCGGGACGCTCGCACGCTACCACCTCTGGGGAGAGGATCCGACGAACCGGATCGGCGCCGACGTCTTCCGTCGCGTGCTCCGGCACCGCGGGCGACTCGTGCCCTACGAGGTGCGGTGGAGCGGGCCCGTGGACGACGCGCGCATCACCGTCCGTGCCCCAGGCGCCGACGCCGCCGTCGGCGCGGCCGTCGTCTCGGAGGTGCGCCGCCTCCTCGGTCTCGACCTCGATCTCGCCGGCTTCTATCGGATGGCGAAGGCCGACCCCGCGCTGGCCGCGCTCATCGAGCCGCTCTACGGGCTGCGCCCGACGCTCGCGCCGACCCCGTTTGAGATGCTCGTCGGCTCGATCACGGCCCAGCAGGTGAACCTCTCGTTCGCCTTCGCGTGCCGCGCGCGGCTCGTCCGGCGCTTCGGCACACCCGTGACGGTCGGTCGCGAGACGGTGTGGGCGTTCCCGGAAGCGGAGCGTCTGGCGGCGGCGCGCGTGCGCGAGCTCCGGGCGCTCAAGTACTCGACGCGGAAGGCCGAGTACATTCGTGACCTCGCGCGCGCCGTCGTCTCTGGGAAGCTCGACCTCGAGGCGCTCCGCGCCGCCGAATCGGCGTTGGTCATCGAACAGCTCACGGCGCTTCGCGGCCTCGGCCGCTGGACCGCGGACTGGTTTCTCGCCCGCTGCCTGGGCCGCGGCGACGTCTGCCCCGCCGGCGATCTCGCGGTCCGCAAGGCGTTCGTTCATTACTATGGCCGTGGGCGATCGCTGAGCGAGGACACGATCCGGCGCCGCGCGCGCGCGTGGGGCGAGCACCAGAATCTGGCGGTGCACTACATCCTGGCCGGGATGCGTCTGGAGCGACCGGCCGTGGGCGGCGGCGCGTGAAGAAGACCAGCGGCCTCAAGATCTTCGGCCAGCCCGATCCCGGCGTCCCCAAAGACGTGCACCTCGTCGGGCGCTACGCGCTCGGCGTCGACTGGGCCGACGGTCACGGATCCATCTATCCCTTCGACCGTCTCCGGCTCGACTGCGCGTGCGGGCAGTGCGCCACGCTCGAAGCGCTGGCGTCGGAGATGACGTGGCCGGCCGAGATCAAGCGGACCGACGAGGGGCTCGCCGTGACGTGGGTCGATCGCCACGCGAGTCTCTATCCCTATCTCGCGCTGCGTGCGCTGTGCCGCTGCGCGGGCTGCACCGGCGGCCACTGATGAATGACGAAGCGCGCAAGCGCTGGGTCTTCATCGGCATCATGCTGTCGATCTTCCTGGCGGCGATCGAATCGACGGTCGTCGCCACCGCGATGCCAACGGTCGTGACGAGCCTCGGCGGCATCCGGATCTACTCGTGGGTGTTCTCGGGGTTTCTGCTCACCCAGACGGTGACGATGCCGCTCTGGGGTCGCTTCTCCGATCTCTACGGCCGGCGCCCGGTCTACCTGGCCGGGCTCGCGACCTTCCTGGTCGGCTCGGCGCTGTCGGGGGCGGCCCAGAACATGGTGCAGCTGATCCTGTTCCGGATGGTGCAAGGGCTGGGCGCCGGCGCCTTGATGACCCTCGGCTACACGATCATCGGCGAGCTGTTCGGGCTGGAGCGTCGCGCGCGTATGCAGGGCTACATCTCGAGCGTGTGGGGCGTCGCGTCGCTCATGGGCCCGTGGGCCGGAGGCCTGCTCACCGATCACGCATCCTGGCGCTGGGTCTTCTATATCAACCTGCCGTTCGGCGCCGTCGCGATGGCGCTGATCGCCGGCGCGCTGACCTCGGGCTCGCGCCCGGCGCGGCGGCCGGTTGTGGACGGCGCCGGGGTCGCCCTCTTCGCGGCCGGCGTCTCCGCGCTCCTGCTCGGGATCGTGGAGGCCGGGCGCGTGGGATCCTGGTCGCAGATGGAGATCGTGGCGCTCCTCGTCCTGGGCGCGGCCGTGCTCGTTGCGTTCGTCGCGGTGGAGCGGCGCGCGGCCGAGCCGATCGTGCCGTTGCGATTGTTCAAGAACCGGATGGTCCTCGCCGCCGTCGTCACCCGGTTCCTGGCCGGCATGGCGATGTTCGGCGCGCTGTCCTTCGTGCCGCTGTTTCTGCAATCCGTGACCGGCGCCTCGGCGACGCGAGCAGGCGTGGTGCTCACGCCGTTCGTGCTCGGCTGGGTCGTGATGTCGGTGGTGAGCGCGCGGCTGGTGCTGCGCGTCGGTTACCGGGCGGTGGTGCTGATCGGCATGGCGAGCCTCACGGTGGCGTTCCTGCTCTTCCGGCGCTGGTCGGTCACCCTGTCGTCCGGCAGCGCGATGGTCGACGTCCTCCTGGCCGGCATCGGCATGGGGATGGTCGTCGTGCCGATGTTGATCGCCGTCCAGAGCGTGGTCGCGCGGAGCGATCTCGGCGCCGCGACCTCGCTGACGCAGTTCTTCATGTCGATCGGCGGTGCGCTGGGGCTCTCGCTGATGGGCGCCGTGATGTCGCAACGGCTGCACGCCGGACGGCCAATGGTCGATGCGCTGCACGGGGTCTTCGTGCTGGGTTCCGCGGTGTGCGTCGTCGCCCTCGCGTCCGCGTTCATGGTGCCGGCCGGTCGGGCCCAGGACCTGGCCCGCGGCGAAATGCGTGGCGAGCCGACGCGTGTGGGAGGATGAATCATGGCGGGTGACGTGCCGCTTCTCGAGCGGTTGGCCAAGTTGCCGGCGGTGCCGGCGGCGGCGGCCGTGGAGCTCCTCGAGCGGCTCGCGAAGCCACAGACCGATCCGGTCATCGGGCCGCTGTTCGGCGTCGACGAGGATGGCGACATGGGGGTGAATCCGCTGGTGCCGGCGGTGCTCAAGCAGCTCGGCGACCGCAAGGAGCTGACGTGCTATGCGGCGCTCATCGAGGGACTGACCGGGATCTGGAACGCGGCGGTCCGCGCCGCGGTCGTGGCGCGGCTGCGCGCCTCCGGGCTGCCCCCGGACGATCTGCTGCTCAAGCTCGGAGCACTGTCGCCCACCCTGGGATTCGCCGCCGAGAAGCCCGGGTGGGCGCGCGAATGGCTCGCCGATCCGTTCACGCAGGACGCCCTGCTCGTGCAGCAGTGCGTGGTCCGGATGCTGCTGGCGCTTCGCACCATGGCCGACGCCCGCGGTGCGGAGCTGACGACGACCATCGGTTGACCGAACAGGCTCGAGCAGGCCGCGAGCGAGGAGAGACGACGATGGCGATGGTGCCCGAGAGCTACCGTGATTTGCTGACGAAGAAATCGTTCGCCCACGTCGCGACCGTCGGCCGCGACGGCGCGCCGCAGGTGACGCCGGTGTGGATCGACTACGACGGCACGCACGTGCGGTTCAACACCGCCCGGGGGCGGGTGAAGGACAAGAACCTCCAGCGGAATCCGAAGATCGCGCTCTCGATCCAGGACCCCGACAACCCGTACCGGTATCTGCAGATCCGCGGTCGGGTCGTCGAGGTCACGGAGAAGGGGGCCGACGACCACATCGACGCGCTCGCCAAGAAGTACACCGGTCAGGAGCGGTACGCCCACCGTCGCCCCGGCGAGGTCCGCATCACCGTCAAGGTCTTGCCCGAGAAGATCCAGAGCATGGGATGAGCAGCGGCCGTCTCCGGAGTCGGGCGCGCGAATGATTCAGGTCGAGGCCGTCGCGAAGGCCTACGCCGGCCAGCCGATCCTCCGCGACCTCTCGTGGCGGATTCCCGATCGCGAGCGCATCGGTCTGGTCGGTCCGAACGGAGCCGGCAAGACGACGCTCTGCCGACTCCTGGCCGGCGTCGAGGAGCCGGACGAGGGGCGGATCGTCCGGCCGCGCGAGACGACGGTCGGCTATCTGCCCCAGGAGGCGGCGGGCCATCCGGAGGGCTCGGTCCTCGCCGAGGTGCTCGCCGGCTTCGCCGACGTGTGGCAGGTCGAGCGCGAGATGGAAGACGTCGCGGCGCGGCTCGCCGCGGCGGCCGGGGCCGAGAGTGCCGCGCTGACGGCGCGCTATGGCGATCTCCAGCACCGCTTCGAGGCGCTGGGCGGCTACCGCCTCGAGACGGAGGCGAACGCGATCCTGAGCGGTCTCGGCTTCCGGCCCTCGGAGTTCACGCGCCCGCTCGCCGAGTTCTCGGGCGGCTGGCGGATGCGCGCCATGCTTGCGCGACTCCTGCTCCAGCGCCCGTCGCTCCTGCTGCTCGACGAGCCGACCAACCACCTCGACATCGAGTCGCTCGAGTGGCTGGAGTCGTTCCTGGCCGACTACGAAGGCACGGTCGTGATCGTGTCGCACGATCGCTACTTCCTGAACCGGATGGTGACCTCGATCGCGGAGCTGGTACCGTCGGGGCTCACGATCTATCCCGGCGACTATGACGAGTATCTGGTCCAGCGGCAGGCGCGGCGGGAGCTCATCGAGGCGCAGGCGCGCAACCAGGCCAAGCGCATCGCCGAGATCGAGCGCTTCATCGAGCGCTTCCGGTATCAGGCGAGCAAGGCGCGGCAGGTTCAGAGCCGCGTCAAGATGCTCGACCGCATCGATCGCGTGGTGGTGGAGGACGAGGCGCGCGTCATCCGCTTCTCGTTCCCCCAGCCGCCGAGGACCGGCCGCCGTGTGGCCATGCTCAAGGAGGTCCACAAGGCGTACGGCGACAACGTCGTGTACGCGGGCATCGATTTCGAGGTCGAGCGCGGCGCGAAGATCGCGCTGGTCGGGCCGAACGGCGCGGGCAAGTCGACCTTGCTCCGGATCCTCGCCGGAGCGCTGGCCTTCGACCGCGGTGAGCGGACGCTCGGCGCCCACGTCGCGGTTCACTACTATGCGCAGCACCAGCTCGAGGCATTGACGCCGACCTTGACGGTTCTGGAAGAGCTCGAGCGCGCCGCACCCGAGCTCGGCCAGACACGGCTCCGGACGATCCTGGGCACCTTCCTCTTTTCCGGCGATACGGTGGAGAAGAAGATCTCGGTGCTGTCCGGCGGCGAGAAGGCCCGCGTCGCGCTGGCGAAGATGCTCGTGCGTCCGGCGGCATTCCTGTGCCTCGACGAGCCGACCAACCACCTGGATCTCGCCTCGCGCGAGGTCCTCGAGGGGGCGCTGGCCGCGTTTCCGGGCACGATCGTCTTCATCTCTCACGACCGCTACTTCATCAACCGCATTGCGACCGGGATCGTCGAGGTCACGCACGGCACACTCGTCACCTATCTCGGCAGCTACGACGACTACCTCGACGCCAAGGCGCGCGCGGCCGCCGCCGCGAGCGTCGTCCCGACGCCCCGACCTCGAGTCGTCGCGCCACCACCGGCTCGACCGGAGCCGGCGCCCCGAGCGTCGCGCCCGGAATCGTCCAGGCGCGCCGGCAAGGTCGCGAAGGACGTCCGTGAGCTGCGACGGCGCCTGGAGGACGTGGAGCGCCAGATCCACCAGCTCGAGGCGCGGCTGGCCGAGATCGGCGAGCGGCTGGGCGACCCCGCCTTCTACGCGGACGGCGAGCGCGTGCGCGCGGTGGCCGCGGAGCGCAAGAGCGCCGAGGAGCAGGTGACGTGGCTCATGCGCGAGTGGGAGCAGCTGTCGACGGCGCTCGCGGCGCATGAGTGACTTCTACGCGCCGGTCGATCCCGCGATCTTGCGTCGTGAGCGCGCCAGGGCGCGCGAGCTGCGGCAGAGTCAGTGGTGGAAGCGGCGCATCGCCGAGGGCATCTGCTACTACTGCCGGCGTCGCGTCGGCCATCGCGCGCTGACGATGGACCATCAGGTTCCGCTCGGCCGCGGCGGCCGATCGACGCGCGGCAACGTCGTGCCCGCCTGCAAGGAGTGCAACACCAACAAGAAGGCGCTGGTCCCGCTCGAGTGGCAGGCGTACCTCGAGCGGCTGCACGCATCTCCGACCGAGTGACCGTATCTTCCGCGCGTGTCCGAATGATTGGACGTTGACGCGTTCCGCCGACGGCGGGTTCAATGGTTTTCGCTCGCGAGCGTTCGAGTGATTGCCGTGCACCCCGAACGAAGGAGGAACTCCATGAATCGCGTTCGCTTCTCGATCGTCGCGCTGCTCGTCGCGCTCGGATCATTGGCGCCGTGGTCGGCCGGCGCCGCACCGCCGTCGCACACCGGAGCCTCGACGACGTCCGCTTCCGATGCCGCGCCGGTCAACATCAACACTGCGGACGTCAAGGAGCTGATGAAGCTCGAAGGCGTCGGTCGCCGTGTCGCGGAGAAGATCGTCGAGTACCGCGACACGCACGGCCCGTTCAGGAAGCCGGAAGAACTCCGGAAGGTCGAAGGCGTCGGCAACGGACTGTGGGAGCGCAATCGCACGCGGATCGTGATCAAGTAGCGCCGCCGCCACTTTGTACTTTGGATCACGACCGACCCGGGTGTAGGATTGGACCAAATCGGCCGGGACGTCACAGCGTCCCAACAGCGTCCCCGGCGGCAATTACGCCGACGGCTGACGTGGTCGAGCCCCGGGCCGGGAGTCGGCATCCGGTTCTGGGTGGGTGGGAACTGGGCCCGCGTGGCGGCCTTGCCGAGAATAGGAGGTGATCCAGCCGATGTGTAACCCTACGGTGATCTGTGAGGTGGTTGCCTCCTAGGCAGGGTCCACGCTAGCTCGGGTGGAACGCCTGGGAGTCCAGGCGCCACCGGCCCCGACGGTCCCGCTCTCACCAGCGGGGCGGCGCGACGCGCGAGTGAAAGCAGAACGCGCCGCAGCCACCGTCGGGGCTTTTCATTTCTGAGGGGGCGACCCCCCTCAGACTCCCCGGCAGTCTTTGCGCGCGAGGTCTTGCGTTGTGAGGCGTGAGGGGGGCGAGCCCCCCCCTCACTTCCCCGGTAGTCTTAGGCTTTGCGGACGTTGGCGGCCTGCAGACCTTTCGGACCGCGGGTCACCTCGAACTCGACCCGGTCACCCTCGCTGAGGCTCTTGAAGCCCTGAGCCTGGATGGCGCTGAAATGGACGAAGACGTCCTCGCCGCCCTCCTGGGTGATGAAGCCGAAGCCCTTCGCGTCATTGAACCACTTCACTGTTCCCTGTGCCATGACGTTTCCTCTTTCTCTGATGTGGAGCCCTACGCCCCGTTGATCCCGGCCTCCGTGGCCGGGGTGTTACGCGCCTGTAGCCGTGTCGGGGCCTGGTCCCCGTCGGCCGAGGCGCGAGTCAAAATCGAAATCATTGCCGCGGGACGGCGTGTCCCAGGTGCCGCTCGATCACGCGCAGCTGCTCGTGCTCCTCGGGCGACGCGAAGCTCGTCGCGCGGCCGCTCGCTTCCGCGCGCGCGGTGCGGCCGATCCGGTGAATGTAATCTTCGGCCGTGTGCGGGAGATCGAAGTTCACGACGTGCGCGATCTCGGGCACGTCGATCCCGCGGGCGGCGATGTCGGTCGCGATCAAGACGCGATAGCGACCGCTCCGGAAGCCGTCGAGCGCCTCGCGCCGCTGCGACATCGACCGGTCGGCGTGTAAGCGCGTCACCCGGTGACCGGCCGCGCCCACGGCGCGCGCCACGCGATCGGCGCGATGCTTGGTGCGCGTGAAGACGAGCGTCCGTCCGCCTTCCTCGCCCAGAAGCTTCAGGAGGAGCGGCGTCTTGTCCTGCGTCGGCGACCTGTACAGCCGCTGCGTGACCTTCGCGACCGGCTTGGCGCTCACGCCGACCTCGATCCTCACGGGCCGGCTGAGATGACGGCGGACCAGCGTCTCGACCTCGGCCGGCATCGTCGCGGAGAAACAGAGCGTCTGCCGGTCGAGGGGAGTCACGCGCAGGATGCGCTCGACCTGGGGCGCGAAGCCCATGTCGAGCATGCGGTCGGCCTCGTCGAGGACGACGATCCGCAGCGCGCCGAGGCCCAGCGAGCGGCGCTCGAGATGATCGGAGAGCCGGCCCGGGGTTGCCACGATGACGTCGGGCCGCTTCTGCAGTCCCGCGAGCTGCGGCCCCATCGACTCGCCCCCGATGAGGACGAGCGTGCGAATACCCTGGGCGCCGCCGAGCATGTGGAAGGTCTCCGCGATCTGCAGCGCGAGCTCGCGCGTCGGGGCGAGCACGAGCGCGCGCGGGCCGGTGCCGCCGCGCTTGGCGAGCGGTGAGTCCGGGCGCGTGAGCAGCTCGAGCATCGGGATGGCGAATGCGGCGGTCTTGCCGGTGCCGGTCTGAGCGCAGCCGATCACGTCGCGGCCGTCGAGGATGGGCCCGATCGCCTGGGCTTGAATGGGAGTGGGGGTGGAATAGCCCGCGTGCGCGATCGCGTCGCGCATCGCCGGCGTGAGCCGAGAATCAGTAAATGAGAAGAACATGAAGATGGAACACCTTTCTGAGTGGCCTCTGCATTGGGCACCCGGGCCCGTCGCCGGGCCCGGGCGGGAGTGAACAGGGTGGGGTTACTAGACCTTCCTGACGTTGGCTGCCTGAAGACCCTTCGGACCGCGAGTTACTTCGAACTCGACCCGATCACCTTCCGCAAGACTCTTGAAACCCTGGGCTTGAATGGCGCTGTAGTGGACGAAGACGTCCTCGCCGCCCTCCTGCGTGATGAACCCATATCCCTTTGCATCGTTGAACCACTTTACTTGTCCTTGAGCCATACCTCGGACCTCTCTTTAGGGGGGTCTTCAAGCCCCTGTGCTCCCGCCATCGTGGCGGGGTTACCTTCCGGAATTGGAAGGCAAACAAAAACGCCGCGCGAACTGGGCCCGCGCGGCGTGTGTCTCGATATATCACAATCGTTACCTGACTCCGTGAGTGCCAGAACCGGCGCATAGAATCACATGCAGCGGCCCGCAAGTCAATCGATTTATTCTACGGCGCGCGTGACGGGACGGGAACCGTTCCTCGTGCCGAGCCATCCAGGAATCGCGACCGAGAAACGGCCGGCGGTTCCGCCGGCCACGATCACGTGAATCTCCTCCGTCGACGCAAACTTGGGAATCATGGCGCCCTCCTCGCGTCGACTTTCGCTCTTGCCGTAGCGCAGGTTGGTGCCCTCGCCGTGATCGGCATCGGGCAACAGCGCCTGATACGGTCGTCGCACCGTTTCGTGGAGGTGGCGCTTGAGGTCGTCCTTCGACCACCCGCCGTCGGCGAACGTGCGCGCGTGCTCGGGACCGACGACCAGCATCGTGTGGGAGTAGAGCGGGAAGTGCTTGCTGTTCCAGAGCCCGGCCATCGACCAGCCCAGCGATCCCCCGAGCTCGCGCGCCGTTCGGCTCGAATGATCCGAGATGCCGTGGGGCGCGTCGCCGGCGAACAGCGTGACGGCCGAGGTCTCCGCGGACAGGCCGCGTCCGGCGTGAAACGGCGGCCACGGACTCGCCTCCTCGTTCTCGCCGATGCAGTACGTATAGCGCCCGGGATGGCCGAACGTGGACATCGAGATCTCCCCCGGGCGCGCACCACCGACGTTCATCATCAACAGGCGAAGGGCTCGACCGATCGTCGCGTTCGCTCGGTAGCCCGGCCCGAAGACGCCGAACGCGCTGTTGAGGCCGATCAGGGTCCGGATCGGTCCGTTGACGACGATCAGCGGCGCGCTGAAGTGGGTCGAGGTTGAAACGCCGTGGAGGTTGAAGGCCGGATCACAGGCACATTCCGCGGCGGCGACGACGACGGGAAGATACTCGGGCCGACATCCGGCCAGGACCGCGTTGATGGCAGCTTTTTCGACGGTCAGCCGACCGTAGTTTGGCGGCATCTCCCCGAGCAGCTCGTCCCGCGACCGCCTGGCGCCCGCGAGCATCCGCTCGACACGCTCACGCGTCGGCGGCACGACGGGGAGCCCATCGCTCACGCCCTTGTCGAACCAGACCTCGAATTCGTCGGCCGTTGTCACGCCGCGAATGCTATCCCGCCTTGCCGCCTTCCGGCAATTCCCCGGGTCTGGTCTGAGCGCCGTTTGGGCGATTTCCGGGAATTTGGGTGCATGACGCTGGCTGTCACCAAAGGTGCCATCCTGGGTGTCCAAATCGAGCCACTCCGACGAAAGCGGCCGCTCGGCAGGGCGGCAGGAGGAGGGTGCGGCCCGCTCGATCGCGTGGACAATTCGTGGGGGCTTTCAGGTAGAACCCTCTGAAAAATATTGGGTTTTCACCGTACCGGTGGGGCGGGTTCGCGAGCTGTCGCTGTCGCGTTCTAAAGCCTTGGAAAAATAGAGTTTTCGTTTCGGGGTGGCACGGACTGTGCTACTGTAAAAAACTCGACGCGGGCGTTCAATCGTCGGACGATGGAGCGGTGATGTTCTACAACCTGTTGGCCGGAATGTTCTCCAACGATCTCGCCGTCGACCTGGGGACCGCGAACACACTCGTCTATGTTCGTGGCGAAGGCATCGTGCTCAACGAGCCCTCGATCGTGGCCATCCACCAGGCGGACCATTCGGTGCTGGCCGTCGGTCATGAAGCCAAGGCCATGCTCGGAAGGACACCCGGAAACATCATCGCGATCCGGCCGCTCAAGGACGGGGTCATCGCGGATTTCGACGTGACCGAGAAGATGCTGCACTACTTCATCTCGAAGGTGCACCGGCGCCGCACGCTCGTCCGGCCCCGTATCGTCATCGGCGTCCCCTCGGGGATCACGCAGGTCGAGAAGCGGGCCGTGCGCGACTCGGCCATGCAGGCCGGCGCCCGCGAGGTGTACCTGATCGAGGAGCCAATGGCCGCCGCGATCGGCGCCGGGTTGCCGATCCAGGAGCCCGGAGGCAACATGATCGTGGACATCGGCGGCGGGACGACCGAGGTCGCGGTGATCTCGCTTTCCGGAATCGTCTACTCGAAGTCGGTGCGGATCGCCGGCGACGAGATGGACGAGGCGATCGTGCAGTACATCCGCAAGCACTACAACCTGCTCGTCGGCGAGCGACGGGCCGAGGAGATCAAGGTCACGCTCGGGTCCGCCTATCCGATGGGCGGCGACCGCCGGACGATGGAAGTCAAAGGTCGCGACCTGATCGACGGAATCCCGAAGACCATCGTGATCACCGACGAAGAGATCCGTGAGGCCCTGCGCGAGCCCGTCATGACGATCGTCGAGACGGTCCGCACGTGCCTCGAGCGGACACCGCCGGAGCTCGCGGCGGACATCGTGGACAAGGGTATCGTGATCACCGGGGGCGGTGCGCTGCTCCGGGGTCTGGATCATCTCCTGCGTCAGGAGACGAATCTCCCGGTGACGCCAGGCGACGAGCCGCTGTCGTGCGTCGCGCTCGGGACCGGCCGAGTGCTCGACGAGCTCGATCTCCTGAAAAAGGTCGCGATCCCCGCTTAACAGGTTCTCAGCCTTCTCGCGGGGGGTCGGAAGGTGAATATTCGGAAGGTCGTACTGCTCGGCTCCCTGGTGGCGGCTTGCCTGTTGCTGCTCACCCTGCAGACGCGCGGGTACGGCTCGACGGCGCGCGACTTCTTCGCCGTCGTCACCATGCCCATCCAGACCGGGCTCGCCAAGGCGAGCCGCGCGACCTTCGGCCTCTGGGACACCTACATCGACTGGAAGAACGTGCGCGCCGAGAACCGGCGGCTGCGCGCGGAAGTGCAAGGGCTTCGAGTCGGCGCGTTGCGCGTGACCGAGACCGACGACGAGAACCGACGGCTGCGGCGGCTGCTCGCCCTGCAGGAGAATCTCCCGCTGACGACCCTGTCGGGGGAGATCATCGCCCGCGAGTGGGGCGGCTGGATCCGGTCGCTCACCGTCAACCGGGGTCGGGGCGACAACGTGCCGCGCCTGACCGCCGTGATCTCGCCCAACGGCCTCATCGGGCGCGTCGTCGACGTCCGTCTCGGCGTGTCGATCGTGCAGGTGCTCACCGACCCGACGTCGATCGTCGGCGCCCACGTGCTGAGAACGCGAACCCCGGGCATCGTCGAGGGCGACCCGCGCGGCACGCTCCGGTTCAAGTTCATGGCCCGCGACGGCGCCTCGATCCAGAGCGGCGACATGCTCGTGACCGCCGGGCAGGGCGGGCTCTTCCCGCGCGGCATCCCGATCGGCACCGTGCGCTCGATCGACAACCGGGGCGCCGCGCTCTTTCACTACGCCGACCTGACGCCCGCGGTGGACTTCGCGCGGGTCGACGAGGTCCTGCTGGTGACGGGCGATTCCCAACGCGATCGCGACCTCACGGCCTTTTTCACGACGGGTGGCTGATGCGCACCCTGTTGATCCTGACGGTGGCGGGAGGCTCGGTCGCGCACGCGACTTTGACCCCGCTCGTCAGCATCGCGGGCGTGACGCCGGATATTCCGCTGATCATGGTCGTTCTGCTGGCGCTGCGGCGCGGCCCCGAGTTCGGGTGCCTGACCGGCTTCGTCACCGGCTTGTTGCAGGACGCGGCCGGCGGCGGCCTGATCGGCGTCCAGGCCATGACCAAGGCGGTGATCGGGTTCGGGATCGGTGTCGCCGGCGGACGGCTCCGCGTGAGTCAGCCGCTGGTCCAGGTTCCGGGGCTCGTCGTGCTCACGATCGCCGAAGGGCTCGCGCGCTTCGCGCTCTTGCAGGTCTTTCGCTTCCCGGCCCCGTTCGGTGAGCTGATGACGTACGTCGTGCTCCCGCAGGCGCTGTGCAACGGGTTCGTCGGCGCCGCCTTCGTCCTGGCTCTGGCCTGGACGCAGACCCTGCGCGACCACTTCGAAGGCAGCCGGCCGTGAGCGCCGCCCGCCGGTCGCTGCCCCGTCGCGACGCCAGCCACCGGCGCGTCATGATCATCGCCACCTCGGTGGTGTTCGCCTTCCTCGTTCTCATCGGCCAGCTCTGGTACCTGCAGGTGCTCGAGGGCGGTCGGTTCCTCGACGCCTCGGACAAGAACCGGATCCGCACGCGTCCGATCGCCGCGCCGCGCGGCATCCTGTTCGATCGGCACGGGATGCCGCTCGTCGACAACCGTCCGGCCTTCACGCTCTCGCTGATTCCGCGCGAGCTGCCGCGCGACGACGAGAGTCGCGACGCCGTGCTCGGCCGTGTGGCCTCGCTGCTCCACATCCCCTATCAGGACCTGACGGACGCCGTCGCGCGCGTGCCGTCCGACTCGCTCCTCCCGGTGCGCGTGCGGCGCGGTCTCACGCTCGCGGAAGTCGCCAAGGTCGAGGAGTGGAAGCTCGAGCTGCCGGGCGTGATCACGGAAGTCGAGCCCCAGCGCGTCTATCCGACGAGCCGCTTCGCCGCGCACCTCCTCGGCTACGTTCGCGAGGCCAACGACGAGCAGCTCAAGCAGGGTCGCTACCGGCGTGGCGAGATGGTCGGGCAGAGCGGCCTCGAGCGTTTGCTCGACGAGTACCTGCGCGGGCAGGACGGGGGCGAGCGGATCGAGGTCGACGCGATGGGCCGCCCGGTCCGTCGGGTCCAGGCGACGGAGCCGCACGCCGGAGCGCAGGTGATCACCACGGTGGATCGCGGCATCCAGGAAGCCGCCGAGCGCGCGATGGAGGGATTGGCCGGCGCCGTCGTCGTCATGGATCCGCGCAACGGCGACGTGCTCGCGATGGTCTCCACCCCGGCCTTCGAGATCGATCGCTTCACGGGCACCATCGATCGCGACGCGTGGCTGCGCGTGGTGCAGGATCCGAACTTCCCGCTGCTGAACCGCACGATCCAGACCCAGTACGCGCCCGGGTCCGTGTTCAAGATCATCGTCGCTGCGGCCGGCCTGCAGGAGGGCAGCCTCACGCCGCTCGACCGGACCTATTGCAACGGCGAGTTCCACCTGGGCACGGCGACATTCAAGGACTGGAAGGAAGGCGGTCACGGCACGGTCGACCTCCATCACGCGATCGCGCAGTCGTGCAACGTCTTCTTCTACGAGGCGGGCCTGAAGATCGGCGGCGGGGCGATCGTGAAGTACGCGAACGCGTTCGGATTCGGCCAGCCGACGGCGATCGATCTGCCCGGCGAGAAGAGTGGTCTCCTGCCGCGGCCCCAGGTCGCCCGGGTCCGTCAGGGCCGGACGACGGCGTATCCGCCCGGCGAGACGGTCAACATGTCGATCGGGCAGGGGACCGTGCTCGTCACGCCGATGCAGGTGGCGCGGTTCATGGCCGCCGTCGCCAACGGCGGCGTTCTCTGGCGACCACGGCTCGTGCAGCGGGTCGAGCGCCCGGATCGGGTCGTCTGGAGCGATCAAGGGCAGGTCGCCGGCCACGCCGAGCTCTCGCCGGTGGTGTGGGCGTTCCTCCGCCAGAGCCTCTGGGCGGTCGTGAACGACAACGGAACGGGCGCGGCGGCGCGGATTCCCGGGCTCGACATCGCCGGGAAGACCGGGACGGCGCAGATGATCGCCAAGTCCAAGGCCGAGAAGGGCCAGGACCACGCGTGGTTCGCGGCGTTTGCGCCCGCGAAGGCGCCCGAGGTGGTCGTCGTCGTGCTCGTGGAGCGAGGCGGTAAGGGCGGCCAGGTCGCGGCGCCCATCGCGAAGAAAATCCTGAATGCGATCTTCTTCGAGAAGATCGCCGCGGTGGAGATCGCGGGCTAGTGCTGCGGATCGATCGGCGCCTGCTGCAGAACGTCGACTGGCTGCTGCTGGCGACCGCGTTCGGGCTGGTCGTGATCAGTACGGTGACGCTCGCGAGCCTCCACGTCGGCCGGGCGGGTGGCAGCGTCGTCGTGCGCCAGCTCGTCTGGTTCGCCCTCGGCCTCCTCGTCATGGTCTTCCTGGCCAGCCTCGATACCCGCAGGCTCGTTCGCGCCGCGCCGGCGCTGTACCTCCTCGGCCTCGTCGGCCTGGCCTCGGTCTTCCTGCTGGGACGAACCGTGTCGGGCGCTCGGCGGTGGGTCGTTTGGGGTCCACTCTCCGTGCAGCCGTCCGAGCTCTTCAAGATATGCTTCCTGCTCATGATGGTCTGGGCGTTGACGTCCCGCTGGGCGCAGCCGGTGGGCAAGCTCACCCTGGCCATGATGCTTCCGATCGTGGCGGTACCGGTCGCGCTGATCATCAAGCAGCCCGACCTCGGCACCGCCCTGCTGCTCGTTCCGGTGCTGGTGATCCTCCTGATCGGCGCCGGTGTGCGCCTCAAGCTTCTCGGGGGTCTGGCCCTCGTGTCGCTGTCGGCGCTGCCGCTCGCCTGGCTGGCGCTGAAGGAATACCAGCGAGAACGGATTCTCGTCTTCCTGGACCCGTTTCGCGATCCGCTCGGGAGCGCGTACAACGTGATCCAGGCGAAGATCGCGATTGGATCGGGCCAGCTCCTGGGCAAGGGCGTGGCCGGCGCAACGCAGAGCCGGCTGGCCTTTCTCCCGGAGCGTCACACGGATTTCATCTTCGCCGTATTCGCCGAGATGTGGGGGTTCGTCGGCTGTCTCGTCCTGCTGCTGTGTTATGTCTTGCTCCTCCTGCGGGGCTTCGACATCGCGGCGACCGCGCGCGAGCCGGTAGGCCGGCTCCTGGCGCTGGGCGCCACGTCGCTGTTGGCGGCGCAGGTCTTGATCAACGTCGGGATGGTGACCGGGCTTCTGCCTGTCGTTGGGATCCCGCTACCGCTGATGAGCTACGGTGGCTCCTCGATGGTCGCCTCCTTCATGACGCTGGGCCTCCTCCTTTCGGTCCGAATGCGGCAGTTCCAATGAGACACGGTCGACGCGGATGTAGGGCGCGGGCCGCCGTGTCGGCGAGGTGCTGCCGTGCGCAAACGGATCGTCGTCAATGCGGGCCTCACCGAAACCCGAGTCGGAGTTCAGGAGGGTAATCTCCTCACCGAGCTCTATCTGGAGCGGCACCGGCACCGCTCGATCGTGGGGAGCGTCTACAAGGGGGTCGTGACGAACGTCCTGCCGGGCATGCAGGCGGCGTTCGTCGACATCGGGCTCGCGAAGGACGCCTTCCTCTACGCCGGTGACTACACGACCAACCTCGGCGACCTCGCGGGCGCGATGCTCGCGGGCGGCGGCGAGGAAGGCGACGTCGATCTCGACGTCGAAGAGCTCGAGCCGCGCCGCGAGACCGCGCCGATCGAGGACCTCCTCCAGAAGAACCAGACGGTGCTCGTGCAAGTCTCGAAGGAATCGCTCGGGACCAAGGGCGCCCGGATCACGTCGTTCATCTCGCTCCCCGGGCGCTATCTCGTCTACATGCCGCAGGCGCGCCACGTCGGGGTCTCGCGCCGCATCCGCGACGACCGCGAGCGCGAGCGGCTGCGCGCCGCGCTGCGCTCGGTGAGCCTGCCGCCGGGCGGCTTTATCTTGAGGACGAATGCCGAGGGCAAGAGCGAGAGCGAATTCGCCGCCGACGTCGAGTTCCTGACGCGCCTGTGGGCGCAGATCCAGGCGCGTTTCGAGCAGGCGCCGGCGCCGGCGGTCCTGCACGAGGAAGGCGACCTCACCTTCCGGGTCGTGCGCGATCTGTTCTCGCCGGAGGTCGACGAGTTCGTCGTCGATTCGCGCGAGGTCTACGACAAGTGCACCGCGTACGTCGAGGCGCTCGTACCCGCCCTCCGCGAGCGGGTGCGGCTGTGGGAAGAGCCGGCGCCGATCTTCGAGGCGCTCGGCATCGAGAAGGACATCGAGAAGGCGCTGCGGCGCCGCGTGTGGCTCAAGTCCGGCGGCTACATCGTGATCGACCACACCGAGGCGCTCGTCTCGATCGACGTGAACACGGGCAAGTACGTCGGCAAGCGCGACTTCGAGCAGACCGTGCTCAAGATCAATCTCGAGGCGGTCGGCGAGGTCGTGCGCCAGATCCGCCTGCGCGATCTCGGCGGGATCATCATCATCGACTTCATCGACATGGAGTCGGCGGAGCACCGCGAGCAGGTGTACCGCGCGCTCAAGCGCGCGCTGGCCGAAGACAAGGCACGCACGAACGTGCTCGAGATCTCCGAGCTGGGTCTGGTCGAGATGACGCGCAAGCGCGTGCGCCAGGACCTCCGCTCGTTGCTCTCGGTCGTGTGCCCGACCTGCAAGGGGAGCGGCATCACGAAATCGGACGTCACCATCGCCGCCGAGATCTTCCGCGCCGCCCAGGCCAAGGCCGCCACGGCGGGAGACGGCAACGGCCGGGACGTCGTGATCCGCGTCCATCCGGACCTGGCGCGCTACTTCGAGGGCGACGGTCAGGAAGGTCTGGAGCGGCTCTCGCGGGCGCTCGACCGCAAGATCACGATCCAGCCGAACTTCGCCGAGCGCGAAGGCTACGAGGTGAGGCTGCGCGGCGGCGCGCCGCAGTGAGCCGCTGATGGCCAAGCAGCGGCCGTCACGCATCAGCCAGGCCAGGCTGGTCGGCGACCTGAAGCTCGCCGCCAAGCGCGGCGACCGGACGGCGCTGGCGCTGGCGCTCGACCAGATGCGCACCCTGGCCCATTCGCCCCGCTACTGGGAGAAATACCTGTCGCTCCTGTCCAATCCGCTGGCCCGCCTCGTCGACCTGCTCGTGATCAAGCAGGGCGACCGGATCGCCTATCAGAAGGGATGGAAGCTTTCGCGTCCGCAGCCGGCCAAGCCGAAAGCCGGAGGCAAAGGCGCCAAGGCACGCGCGGCGGGCCGGCGGCGGGCGTCCACGGCCGAGCAGCCCTCCCTGTTCGACGTCTGATCGGGACGTGCTCCGTCGGGTTGACAGCGTAGCGCGGCGGGACGATACTACCCCCAGGGGGTATAGGGATGATCAACGAGGAGACGAAGACCAAAGTCCTCGGCCGCCTGCGCCGGATCGAGGGGCAGGTGCAGGGTCTTCAGCGGATGATCGACGGCGAGGCGTACTGCGTCGACATCCTGCTCCAGGTCTCGGCCGTTCAGGGCGCCCTCGAGCAGGTCGAGAAGCTCCTGCTCGGCCGGCACATCGAGTCGTGCGTGGCCGACGCGCTCCGCACGGGGTCGAAGAGCGAGCGCCAGCAGAAGATCGACGAGCTGCTCGACGTGTTCGCGCGGTTCCGGGGGAAGTGATGGCCGACCGCCACGCGACCGATATCGTCGCGCCGGTGCGCGGGATGCACTGCGCCGCGTGCGTCGGCAAGGTCGAGCGCGCGCTGACCTCGGTCCCCGGCGTCGATCAGGCGTCGGTGAATCTCGCGACCGAGCAGGCGACCGTGTCGTTCGATGCGGCGCTGACGAGCGTCGAGGCGCTGCAGGCGGCGGTCGCCGCCGCCGGCTACGAGCTCGCCGAGCCCCGCGCCGGCGCCGGGCCGGTCGACGCCGCCGAGCAGTCCGCGCGCGAGGCCGACCAGCGCCGCCAGCGCAATCGGCTGGTCGTCGGCGTCTTCCTCTCCGCGCCCGTGCTCCTGGGCGGAATGTCCCATCTCCTGCCGTGGGTGCCGATGGTGCTCCGCGATCCCTGGGTCCTGCTGGCGCTGACGACGCCGGTCCAGTTCTGGGTCGGCTGGCAGCTCCATCGTGGGTTCTTGCACGATCTGCGCTACCGGAACGCGTCGATGTCGACCCTCGTCTCGGTCGGAACGAACGCGGCGTACTTCTTCAGCGTCGCGGTGACGCTCTGGCCGCACGCGTTTCCGCAGCACGGGGCGATGACCTACTTCGACGTGAGTGCGGTCGTCATCACGCTGGTCGTGCTCGGGCGCTGGCTCGAGGCGCGCGCGCGCGGACGGACCTCGGAGGCGATCCGTCGACTGGTGAGTCTCGCCCCGCGGACCGCGCGGGTCGTCCGCGACGGCGCCGAGGTCGACGTGCCAACGGCCGACGTGCAGGTCGGCGACTTCGTCCGCATTCGCCCGGGCGAGCGAGTCCCCGTCGACGGGGTCGTCACCGAGGGCACCTCCACGATCGACGAGTCGATGCTGACCGGCGAGAGCCTGCCCGTCGAGAAAACGCCGGAGTCAAAGGTTTTGGCGGGCACCGTCAACCGGACCGGAAGCTTCATCTTTCGGGCCGCGCGCGTGGGCAGCGAGACCACGCTGGCGCGGATCGTCAAGCTCGTCGCGGACGCGCAGGGCTCGCGCGCGCCCATCCAGCGGCTCGCCGATCGGGTTGCCGCGATCTTCGTCCCGATCGTGCTCGGGATCGCCGCGTTGACGTTCCTCGCGTGGTGGGCCTTCGGCCCCGCGCCGTCGGTGCTCTACGCGCTCACCAGCGCGGTGGCCGTTCTCGTGATCGCGTGCCCCTGCGCCATGGGGCTGGCGACGCCGACGGCGATCATGGTCGCCACGGGCCGCGGCGCCGAGCTCGGGATCCTGGTCAAGAACGCGACCGCGCTCGAGCTGCTCGATCGCGTGAACACGATCGTGTTCGACAAGACCGGCACGCTCACGGTCGGCCGCCTCGTGGTCACCAATGCAATCACCAAGGCCGGCGACGGAGTCGCCGCCGACGAGATGCTGGCGCTCGCGGCGGCCGTCGAGCAGGGCTCGGAGCATCCGCTGGGCGCGGCGATCGTGGCGCGCGCCAAGGAGCGCGGCCTGGCGCTTCCGCCGATCAGCGAATTCACGACGGTGCCGGGCCAGGGGATCGATGCGATGACGTCCGACGGCCGGGTCCTTCTCGGCAACCGCACGCTGATGGACGCTCGGGGCGTCGACGTCGAAGCGCTCAGCCGGCGGGCGCTAGCGCTCGCCTCGGAAGGCAAGACCGTGATTTATCTGGCCCTCGGCGGACGGGCGCTTGGCGTCATCGCCGTCGCCGACGAGCTGAAGCCGGAGGCGCCAGAGGCGATCGCGGCCCTCACGCGGCGAGGCATCGACGTCACGATGCTCACCGGCGACGCGCGGCCGACCGCCGAGGCGGTCGCCGCCCGCGCCGGCGTGACGCGCGTGCTCGCCGAAGTCCTGCCCGAGGACAAGGCCCGCGAGATCGGCAAGCTGCAGGAAGAAGGCCGTCGTGTCGCGATGGTGGGCGACGGCATCAACGACGCGCCGGCGCTCGCCCGCGCGGACGTCGGGATCGCGATGGGCTCCGGCACCGACGTGGCGATCGAGGCCGCCGACGTGACCCTGGTCCGCAGCGACCTGCGTGGCGTCGTAGCCGCCGTCGATCTCTCGCGCCGGACCATTCGCATCATCAAGGAGAATCTGGTCTGGGCGTTCGGGTACAACGTCGTGTTGATTCCGGTGGCGGCGGGCGTGCTCTACCCGATCTGGGGCGTCCTCCTCTCGCCGATCCTGGCCGGCGCCGCGATGGCGTTCTCGTCGGTGTCGGTGGTCACGAACAGTCTCAGGCTCAAGACGTGGCAGAGCGAGGTCGGCGCCGAGTCGGCGCGGGCCGCGCTCGTCGACGCGAACGGAGGCCAAGCGATGGCCGTCGATCCCGTGTGCAAGATGACGGTGGAGCCAGCGAGGGCGGCCGCGCAGTCGACGTACCGAGGCCAGACGTACTACTTCTGCGCCGTCGGCTGCAAGCAGCAGTTCGACAAAGAGCCCGAGAAGTATCTGTCGAAGTGACCGCGTGATCGCGCCGCCGCTGCTCCGAGACCGCGACCGTTACGAGCGCGTCATGGACGGCCGGGTGGACAACACCCACGAGGACGCGTTCACCCACACCGTCGTGCTGCGCGACGACGACCAGGCGCTGGAGCTCTCGGTAGTGGCCGAGCCCTCGCCGAGCTATCTCATCCGGGAGGCGCGCTGCCGGCGCGTCGCCGGCGCGCTCGATCCGGCGCTCGGAGCGAGCATCGAGAAGCTCGCGGGCACCGCGATGGTCGGCGGGCTGAGCCGCCGGGTGGCCGAGCTGACCGGGTCGGGCCCGGGCGCCGCCTTCGTGCTGGGGGCGGTGGTCGAAATCGCTCGGCTCGCGCGCCAGACGGCCAAGCTGCCCCGCGAGCGCGCCGAGCGCGCGGCCGGCGGCAACGCGTGGGAGTGCTGGCAGCTCGACATGACCGGGTGGATCGATCTGCCGAACTCCTGCTTCACGTACACCGACGCGGGGCGGAGCCTCTTCAGCTCGCGCACCGTCACGACGCCGATGCAGCCCGACCTCTACAGCTCGCGGCCGGGCCAGCGGCGCGTCTTCGAGCGCAAGAAGGTCGCGCGCCTCGAGCGCCGGGACGGACGTCTCGCGCTCTTCCACTCGATGCACGACAACGTCCACGGCTTCGAGGTCACCTACGAGGTCGATCTGGCGACCGGGACGATCGTGCGCGCCGAGCACGTCACCCCGCGGCTGCCCTACATGGAAATCTGCTCCGAGCCACAGCGGAAGATCACGGCGCTCGTGGGCGAGACCGCCGACGACGGCCTCCGGCGGCGAATCCAGCACCACCTCGGCGGCGAGACCGGCTGCGCTCAGCTCTACGACCTGACGGCCGACCTCCTCAAGCTTTTGACCTGAGCCGGGCTGCACGATGGCTGATGCTCCTGCGCTGCATCGCGCCCTGATCGACGCGCTCGTCAGCCGCGGAGCGATCAAGGATTCACGGGTCGAGACGGCGTTTCGCGCCATCCCGCGTCATCTCTTCCTGCCCCGCCTGCCGCTCGAGGAGGTCTATCGAGACCAGGCCATCCCGACCAAGATCGTCGACGGCGAGGCGGTCAGCTCCTCGTCACAGCCCGAGATCATGGCCACGATGCTCGAGCAGCTCGGGCTCGAGCCCGGACTGCGCGTGCTGGAGATCGGCGCGGGTACCGGCTACAACGCGGCGCTCATGGCCCATGTCGTCGGTGAAACAGGCATGGTGACGACCATGGACGTCGACGCCGATCTCGTGGACGGCGCCCGAGCTCACCTCGCCGCCGCCGGCCTCGACCGCATCCGTGTCGTTCTCGGCGACGGCGGGCTCGGATATCCCGACGGAGCGCCGTACGACCGGATCATCCTGACGGTCGGCGCGTGGGACATCGCACCGGCGTGGTGGGCGCAGTTACGGCCCGGAGGGCGGCTGGTGCTCCCGCTCACGGTCGGCGGCTCGCAAAAATCCGTGGCCTTCGTCCACGCGGTGGACCATCTCGTGAGCACCTCGGTGAAGGACTGCGCGTTCATCCGCCTGCGCGGCGCGTTCGCCGGTCCGCCGACTCGCGTGGTGCTCGGCGACATGCCGGAGCTCCGGCTCCACGTCCGCGCTCCGGCCGAGGTCGACGCCACGGCGGCCTACGCCCTGTTGAACGGCGCGGCGACCGATCTTCCGACCGGCGTCGACGTGATCGGGGCCGAAGTCTATGGGGGCCTCGTCCTTTGGATCGCGCTTCGCGAGGCGGGCTTCTGCTGGCTCGAGGCGATTGGGCCGGAGGCCGACGCTCGGCCCGTTCCGCTGCTCTTCGGCTTCGCCGGCAAATATCGCTCCGCGGCTGGCGTGTTCGACGGAGAGAGCGCTGGCTTCTACATGCGCCCGCCCGGAGATCGCGTCCCCGGCGGACCCGAGGCGGAGCCGCGACCGTTCGAGCTCTACGTCCGAGGCTTCGGCGAGGACGCCGATACGGCGCGACGTCTGTGCCGGCACGCTCAGGCCTGGGCCGCCGCCGGGCGTCCTGGCGCCGGCGGGCTCCGCATCCGCGCGCTGCCGATCGATGTGGGCTACGTGCCTGTCGCCAACGAAGAGATCATCGAGAAGCGGTGGACGCGCCTGGTGCTCGATTGGCCCGCTCCACCGTGCGCGCGGCGCGCGCGCTGACGTTCGGGACGCGCTCGACCGCGGGCGTCGTGGTCGAGCGGCGCGACATGCCATGTATACTACCTGCCAGCATGCAGTCTCTGCCCATCGGCAAGCTTCGTGCCGAGACGCTGCAGGCGATCTTCGACAAGCACCACACCAAGGATCCCCGCGTCGTCGTCGGTCCCCGGGTCGGTGAAGACGCCGCCGTCATCGACATGGGTAACCGATACCTCATCGCGACGAGCGATCCCATCACGTTCGCAACGGCCGAGATCGGGTGGTACGCCCTGCACGTCAACGCCAACGACATCGCGGTACGCGGCGCGCGCCCGCGATGGTTCCTGGCGACTCTGCTGCTGCCGGCCGGCGCGACCACCGACGCCTCGGTCGAGGCCCTGTTCGCGGATCTGCACGCGGCGTGCGAGGAGCTCGAGGTCATCCTGGTCGGAGGTCACACCGAGATCACGCACGGCCTCGACCGCCCGATCGTGGCTGGCACGATGCTGGGCGAGGTCGAGAAGGATAAGCTTGTCACCACCGCAGGTGCACGGGTGGGTGACGCCGTGGTGATGACCAAGGGTGTGCCACTCGAGGGCGCGGCGATCATCGCGCGCGAAAAAGAGGCCGAGCTGCGGGAGCGCGGCGTGCCACCGGCGGCCATTCGCCGGGCGAAGGGCTTTCTCAAGAGTCCGGGGCTCAGCGTGCTGCCCGAGGTCGAGATCGCCTGTGAGCTGGCCGCCGTGCACTCGATGCACGATCCGACCGAAGGCGGGATCGCCACCGCGCTCGTCGAGCTGGCCGACGCCGCCGGCGTCGGGCTTCGCATCGACCGCGATCGCATCATGGTGCTGCCGGAGGGCCGCGCGATCTGCGACGCGTTCGGCCTCGATCCCCTCGGCACGATCGCCTCGGGCGCGCTCCTGATGACCCTGGCGCCCGCCGACGCCGGCATCGTGATCCACGCCCTCGCGCGCGAATCGATCGACTGTCACTTCATCGGCCAGGTCGTCCCGCGCGAGCAGGGCGTGACCCTGATGAGCGGCAGCCGACAGGAGCCGATGCCGGTGTTCGCGCAGGACGAGATCTCCCGGTTGTTCCAGGGCGGCTGACGGCATGCCCACGATTGGCTATTCGCATCGCCCCGTCGCGCTCGGACGGCGGGGCATGGTTGCCTCGGCACACTCCTACGCCACCGTCGCCGGCCTCGACGTGCTGAGGGCCGGCGGCACCGCGGCCGACGCCGCCGTCGCGGTGAACGCCGTGCTCGGGGTGACTCAGCCCGAGAACTGCGGCGTGGGCGGCGACATTTTCTGTCTCTACTACGAGGCCGCGACGGGCCGCATCCATTACCTCAACGGGGCCGGCCGTTCGGGCTCGCGCGCGAGCCTCGAGGAGCTGCGCCGGCGAGGGATGGACCGTCTCCCGGTCACGGGTCCGGCGACGGTCAGCGTTCCCGGTTGCGTGCGCGGCTGGGCGATGTTGCTCGAGCGATTCGGCACGCGGCCGCTCGCCGAGCTGCTCCAGCCCGCGATCCACTGGGCCTCCCGCGGGTATCCGACGGGATCGCTCCTGAGTCAGACGATCCGCGAGACCATCCCGGTTCACACGGATCCGGAGTGGCGGCGCATCTTCGCTCCGGGCGGCCGAAACCCGGCGTTCGGAGAGCTCCTGGTCCAGGCCGATCTCGGTCGTACGCTCTCGGACCTGGCCGCCGAGGGTCCCGACCTCTTCTATCGGGGTCGAGTCGGCCAGGCGATCGCCCGGCGGATGGAAGCCGACGGCTTTCTCACAGCCGACGATCTGGCTCGCCACACCGGCGAGTGGGATCAGCCGATCTCGACGACGTACCGCGGCCTGACCATCTACGAGACGCCGCCGCCGACGCAGGGTCTCGTGGCACTTCTCGGGCTCAACATCCTCGAAGGTCTGCCGCTCGCCGACCATCCGCCGCATTCGGTCGAGCACCTGCACATGCTCGTCGAGGTGTGCAAGCTCGCGTACGCCGACCGCGATCGGTGGATCGGCGACCCGGCGCAGGCGAAGGTGCCGGTGGCCGGGCTCCTGTCCAAGCCCTACGCGGCCAAGCGGCGAGCCGACTTCGATCCGTCGAAGGCGCAGGCCCACGCCTTCGGCGACCCGGGCGGCGACACCACGGGTTTCGTCGTGGCCGACGAGCGCGGTAACCTGATCAGTGTGATCCAGAGCTTGTTCAACGCCTTTGGCTCCGGGGTGGTGGCGCCCGGGACGGGTGTGGTGCTCCAGAACCGTGGGCGCCACTTCAGCACGGATCCGTCGCATCCGGCCGCGCTCGTGCCGGGCAAGCGCCCCTTCCATACCCTGATGGCGTGCATCGCGACCCGTGACGAGCGCCCGGTTCTGGGCTTCGCGACGATGGGCGGCAACGGACAGGCGATGTTCCATCTGCAGGTGCTCACGAATCTCTACGACTACGGCATGGACATCCAGGAGGCGATCGAGCGGCCGCGCTTCCTCATGGGCGCGTTCCTGCCGGGAGATTCGGACGACATGACGCACGTGGAGGCGCGCGTGCCCGCCGAGATTCTCGCCGGTCTCGTCGCCATGGGCCATCGCGTCAAGGCCGCCCCGGAGCTCTTCTGGCGATGCGGTCACGCACACGGGATCGTTCTCCGCGACGGCACGTTGCTGGGAGGCGCCGACCCGCGCGGCGACGGCGTCGCTCTGGGGTTCTAGCGATGCGATGCGTCGTCTGGGCGCTGGGGCTCGTCGTTCTGCTCGCGGCGCCGACGGCTGCGGCGGATTGGGGTCAGATCAAGCCCGCGGTGACCACGCAGGCCGATGTCCGTGCGCGATACGGCGCGCCCACCCGTGAGACGGCGCAGAAGATCGAAGGCTACGACTCTCTGCAGTGGGCCTACGAGGGCTCGCAAGCGCCCGCCGGGATCGCGAAGATGATCGTCGACTTCGGCCTGCTCACGCCCTCGGGCTACAAGAAGGAGGTCGTGCGCACGTTCAGGCTCGAGCCGAAGCACGACATCTTCAACCGGAAGCTCGTGGTGGACGGCTGGGGGCCGCCGTCGCGCGTGGGCAAGGAGGGTGACCTGGAGTTCTTCCTCTACGAGGAGGGGCTGCTGGTCTACTTCGGCCCGGACGAGAAAGACGTGACCGTGATGATCTTCACCCGGCCCCAGAAGCTACCGCCCGCCGCGGGACCGCTGCCTCAGCGGTGAAGGACAAAGACCTGCGCGGGCTCGACGTGCGGGTGTAGCTCGACGTAGTTCCGCGCGCCGCGCCAGTCGTACCACCGATCACCGATCAGCTCGTGCACGCGGTAGCTCTGCGACGCGCCGATCCCGAGCTCGGCGATCGGCACGTCGACCGGACTGGCGTGCGTCGCGAACGGGTCGAGGTTGACGGCCACGAAGACGAGGTTGTCTCGCTCTGGTGTCACCTTGCCGTAGAAGAGGATGTTCGGGTTGTCCGCGCCGTAGAACCGGAGATTCGTGTAGAAGTGCAGCGCTCGGTTCTCCCGCCGGATCCGGTTGATCCGCGTCACGTAGTCCACGAGGTTGCCGGGCGCGTCCCACTCCCGCGCCTTGTACTCGTACTTCTCGGAGTTCAGATACTCCTCCGATCCGGGCTCGCGCGGGACGTTCTCGCAGAGCTCGTAGCCGGAGTAGATCCCGTACAGGGACGAGAGCGTGGCGGCGAGGACGAGCCGCGTCTTGAAGGCGGGCCGGCCGCCGCGCTGCAGGCTCTCGTGCAGGATGTCGGGGGTGTTCGGCCAGAGATTGCCGCGGAAGTATTCCGCCACCGGCGGCGTGGTGATCTCCGTGAGGTAGTCGATCAGCTCCTGCTTCGTATTCCGCCACGTGAAGTACGTGTAGGACTGGGTGAAGCCCGACTTGGCGAGCACCTTCATCATCTTGGGGCGCGTGAACGCCTCGGCCAGGAAGACGACCTCGGGATGCGCGTCCTTGACGGAGCGGATCAGCCACTCCCAGAACTTCACCGGCTTCGTGTGCGGATTGTCGACGCGAAACGTGCTGACGCCGTGGCCGATCCAGAACTCGAGGATCCGCCGCATCTCCTCCCAGAGCGCCTGCGCCTGCTCGCCCTGGAAGTTCAGCGGATAGATGTCCTGGTACTTCTTCGGCGGGTTCTCGGCGTACTTGATCGTGCCGTCGGGCCGGTGGAAGAACCACTCCGGGTGCTCCCGGACCCAGGGATGATCCGGCGAGCACTGGATCGCGAAGTCGAGCGCGACGTCGAGCCCGAGCCGCCGCGCCGCCTCGACGAACCGGTCGAAGTCCTCGAGCGTCCCGAGATCGGGATGAACGGAGGTGTAGCCTCCATCGGTGCTGCCGATGGCCCACGGGCTTCCCGGATCGCCGGGCGCGGCGACCAGCGCATTGTTGCGTCCCTTGCGGTGCGCGTGCCCAATCGGGTGGATCGGCGGCAGGTAGACGGTGTCGAAGCCCATCGCCGCGGCGCGGGCCAGCTGCGCCTCGGCCTCCTTGAACGTGGCGCTCCGATCGGCCGCCGTTCCCGAGCGCGGAAAGAACTCGTACCAGGCCGCGAACCGCGCGCGCTCCGGGTCGACGATCACCTCGAGCTCACGCTCGGCCCACGTCGCCTCTGCTCGATCGAGATGACGGGCCATCAGCGCCGCCAGCGCCGGGTCGGCGGCGACCGCCACGGCCTCCGCCGCCGCCGGCGCTCGCTCGATCCGATCGGCGTAGGCGCTGAGCGCTGTGCGATCGCCGGGCGTGTTGGCGCGCGAGGCCGCGCCGCGGATCAGCGCCAGCCCTTCCCCGAGCGCGCCCGCGAGGTCCTGGCCGCCGGCGTGGCGCTTTTCCAGGTCGGCGGCCCACGAGAGGAACGGCTCGGGGAGCGCCTCGACCGTATACCGGTAGCGTCCGGTCGTGGCGAGCGTGAATGCGCCGGCCCAGCGATCGTTGTCGACGTGGCGCATCGGCGTCTCGCGCCACACCCGGTCGCCGTCACGGCGGTAACGCAGGTGAGCCACCAGCACCTCGTGGCCGTCCTTGAAGATGTCGGCGGAGACCTCGAGGACCGCGCCCACCTCGCGCTTGACGGGATAGCGTCCGCAGTCCACGGCGGGCTCGACGCTTTCGATGACGACGGTGCGTCGGGGCGCGTCGATCGACCGAGCGCTCACGACCCGCCCACGCGGCCCGGCCCGCTCACGCGGCAAGACCCCCCACGCGGCCCGGCTCGCTCACACGGCCAGGCTGAAGCCGAGCGCGTTCGCGAGCTGCAAGAGGTTGCCTCGCGCGTCGGGCCGCTCGCTCCAGATCTGGAAGAATCGATTCTGGGTCGCCCAGTGGCCGTACCGGATGCCCAGGCGCCGCGCCCCCTCGATGAGGGCGGTCGCCTGCGCGATACGCTCGCGCGAGGGCGACTCGGCCACCAGGGCGAGCACGCGGGCCACCACGCCTTGCATGACGAAGCGCTGCGGCATCAGGTCGAGGGTCAGGCCGAGCGTCTTCGCCTCGTCGACGAGGCCGATGACGCGGTCGGGTATTGCGATGAGGTCCGGGACCGACAGGAGCTCGAGGCTCACCTGCTGCTCGAGCACGTGGCGCGCGATGATCGCGAGAGCCTCGGGGATCGGCGCGTCGGCGTCGCGCAGATAGTGAACGAGCTTGCGGTTCTCCTCCCAGATCTTCCGGTACGTCTCCTCGTGACGCTCGAGCGTCGCCCGGATGACGTTGGCCAGGGCCCGGCGGCGCTCGTCGAGGAACAGATGGCTCAAGGACGAGAGCCCGCCGGGGAAATACTCGTCGAGCCCACGAACCAGGTCGGCGACGCTCTGTCGCGCGAACCGGGCGAGCAGGTCGATCTTCAGCGCGCCGTACGTCGCCTGATCGTCCCAGGTGCGGACGCCGCACGAGAAGTCGTGGCCGCCGAAATGGGCGAGCGCGTACACCATCTCGCGCGTCTCGCCGGTCGTCTCCGAGCACACGCGCACGTGCGCGACGGCGAGGGTCGTGCCGTCGGCCGTTTCCCGGGCCTCGTCGAGCCGCTCGACCCGGTAGGCGTGGACGCGCGCGTCCGCGGGGTACTCGTCGAGGACCCCGGTGATCGCGTAGTGCGTCACGACCCGGCTCAGGTTGACCGCGGTCGGGCGGATCAGGCGCCGGTAGACCTCGGCGCCGTCGCGCATCTCGCGCACGTTGCTCGGCGCCGCGCCGAGCCGCCGGACGAAGTCGTCCTCGAGCCGTCCGCCGCCGAGGTCGTTCAGGTACTGCAGCGCCATCGCCGCGTAGCGGAGGATCTGCACGGGCTCGATCGCCGAGATCTCGTCGAAGAACCACCCGCACGAGGTGTACATGAGGAGCCGGTTGCGCTCGAGCTCGAGGAGCTTGCGGGCTTCGACGCGTGCCGCCGGATCGAGCACGCCTCGGGCATGCGCGGCGAAGAACGCGTTGAGCCGCTCAGGGCTCCGATCGAGGAGCAGCGCGGGGTAGTCGTCGCGGGCCGCCCACGGGTCCTTGAGGTGCGCGGAGGCGCGCGCCTCGAAGTAAGGGTCGATCTGATCGCGGAGCCAGTCGAGGGCGTCGCGAAGCGGCGCCCGCCAGCGCTGGTGCCAGTCGCCGCGCGTGCGGCAGCCGCAATCGGAGCGCCAGCGCTCGATGCCGTGGGCGCAGCTCCACGAGGTCTGCTCGCGGATCGCGACCTCGTGCGTGGGCGGGTTGGCCGCCAGGAACGCGCCGTAGTTCGTGAGGGTCGCCGTCCCGTCGGCTTCGATCTGCTGGACCGCGGCGGCCAGCGCCATCTCGCCGAAGCGGCTGTGATGGCCGTAGGTCTCGCCGTCCGTCGCGCAGTGCACGAGCTGCGGCCAGGTGCGCGCGTCGGAGAAGGCGGCGTTGAGCCACGCCACGAGGTTCTCGGCGCGCTCCAGCAACCGCTCGAACGCGATCGCGCGCGAGATGGGTCCGTCGTAGAAAAAGAGCGCCAGGCTGAGCCCGTGCGGTCCGCGCCAGAGATAGGGACGGCTCGGGTCGATCCCGCCGCCCACATCCTCCCAGGCCTCGGTCTCGAGGGGCCGCACGCGGAGCGCCTGGTGGGGCGCCAGGATCGTGTACTTCACGCCGGCCTCGGCGAGCACCTCGAGCGACTCTCCGTCCACCGCCGTCTCCGGAAGCCAGAGCCCCTCGGGCTCGCGCCCGAACCGCTTGCGAAAGTCCTCGATTCCCCAGCGCACCTGCGTGACCTTGTCGCGGCGCGTGGCGAGCGGCATGATCATGTGGTTGAAGACCTGGGCGCACGCGTTGCCGTGGCCCCGAGCCGCGACGCTCGCGCGGTCGGCCTCGATGATCTTCGCGTACACGTCCGGCCGGTGGCGCTCGAGCCAGGCGAAGAGCGTCGGCCCGATGTTGAACGAGATCTTCTCGAAGTTGTTGACGATGTCGAGCACGCGGTTTTTGTCGTCCACCCGCCGGGCCGCCGTGTTCGGCGCGTAGCACTCGGCCGTGACGCGCTCGTTCCAGTCGTGGAACGGCGCCGCCGAGTCCTGCACCTCGACCGACTCGAGCCAGGGATTCTCCCGCGGCGGCTGGTAGAAGTGGCCGTGGATGACGATCGCGCGGTTCAAAATTCTTCGATCCCGCGCAGGAACTCGCGGCGCCCCCCGCGGGGCACCACCACTAGGCCGGAGGCGTCGACGTGGTAGGTGCGGCGGTCTGCGGCCGGGTCGTGGCCGATCTCCGCGCCGGCCGGAATGATGTTGAACCGGTCGATGACGGCGCGGCGCAGGTGAGCGCCCTTGCCGACAGTGGTGTGGTCCATGACGATCGAGTCTTCGATCACCGCGCCCTCGTTGACCCACACCGACCGGCCCAGGATCGAGTTGCGGATGGTCGCGCGCTTGACCAGCGACGACTCGCCGATCTGCGCGTTGTCGACGTCGCCGCCGATGAACCGAGCGGCCGGGCCGGCGTGATGCTCGCTCCTGATCGGCCAGAGCCGGTTGTCGAGGTCGAAGCGGGGCAACTCGCCCAGGAGATCCATGTGGGCCTCCCAGTACGAGGCGATCGAGCCGACGTCGCGCCAGTACGCCTGTTCCTCGTACGGCTTCACCCCGGGCACCTCGTTCTTCTGGAAGTCGTACGCGAAGACGCGGCCGGCGGGCACGAGCTCGGGGATGATCGAGTGGCCGAAGTCGTGGTCGGTGGAGCGCCGCGCGTCGGCCACGAGCGCGTCGACGAGCGGCTGGCGGGAGAAGATGTAGTTCCCCATCGACACGAGCGCGCGCTCGGGGTCGCCCGGCAGCGGCGCCGGATGGGCGGGCTTCTCGTCGAACTGGACGACCCGGCCGAGCCGATCCACGGCGAGCACGCCGAACTGCCGCGCGTCGGCCAGCGGCACCGGCCGGGCCGCGATGGTCACATCGGCGTCCGATTCCTGATGGAACGCGAGCATCTGGTTCACGTCCATCCGGTAGACGTGGTCGGAGCCGAAGACGGCGACGACGTCGGCGTTGAAGTCGTCGATCAGGTTCAGGTTCTGGAGGACCGCGTCGGCCGTCCCGCGGTACCAGGCGGCGCCGACCCGCATCTGCGGCGGCACGACGGTCACGAAGAAGTCCGGCAGCATCCCGCTCGTCCGCCAGGCCAGGCGCAGATGCTCGATCAGCGACTGCGCCTTGTACTGCACGAGGACGTAGAGCGACGGCATGTCCGAATTCATGAAGTTCGAGAGCACGAAATCGATCAGGCGATGACGCCCCCCGAAGGGGACCGCCGACTTCGAGCGCTCCCGCGTCAACGGCTGCAGGCGATCGCCCCGACCGCCGGCCATGACCATCGCGAGCAGACGGGCCCGCCGCGGCATCCGAGCTAGCCCGCCGTCGGTGCCCCGAGACCCCAGGTGGGGTTGAGGTCCGGGAAGCAGAAGTCGTCGCGCTCGAGTCGCCCGAGCGTGTGCGCGGCGTCGGACGAGAGCGTGTCACCCGCCTCCAGCGCGCGCGCCATCTCGCAGAGCCGTTTGAACTCGGCGTAGTGCTCGGCCACCCGCCGCTCGGCGTAGTCGGAGGCCGTGCCGGTCGTGATCAGGAACTGCCAGTCGGAGGACTGGAGCAGCAAGAGCTCTCGTGTCGCCTGGGCGAGCACGCGCTGGAGATCGGGACGCCCGTCACGGGCGAGTCGCGTGAGATGCCCGACCCAGTCGGCCTCGGCGCTGTAGACGCGATCCCACGTCCACTCGGTGCTCCGGTTGAGCCACACGCGGTGGTCGCCGCCTTCGCCCCACGAGCCTTCCGGGAGCGACACGGTCGTGCGCGCCGGCACCGACTCGAGCGCCTCGCCGAGCGTCATGCGCGAGACCTCCCGGCGCGCCATCTCGCGCGCGACGTGCTCGAGCCACAATGGACCCTCGAACCACCAGTGACCGAAGAGCTCCGCGTCGTAGGGCGAGCAGACGAGGGACGGTCCCTTGCCAGCCCGCGCCAGGGTGTCCAGCACCAGGTCGACGAAGTGGGCAGCCTGGAGGCCGACCTTCTGGGCCGCAGCGTCCGGGTCGTAGACCGCCTTGGTGCCGAGGTCACCCTGGTTGTCGGTGATTCGCCAGAACCGCAATCCACCCGGAAAGTGCTTCTTGTGGAACTCCAGATAGGTGTAGTCGCCAGGGTAGCCGTGCTCGCGGCTCCATACCTGGAGCGTGGTCCGGGGGTCCCGGAAGAAGGCGACGGCCTGGCCATGGCCACCCCGCGAGGCGACCTTATAAGGAAGGTAGGGCGACCGCGCCTGGCCTGTAGGCACCGCCGGGGCCGGCTCGCTCTTGACCTCCCCTTTGAGGGGAAGAAACTCGCGGTAGAGGAAGAGCGGCTGGCTGGCCGAGACCAGATGGGCATCGGCGACGAAGTACTCGAGCGAGTGCGCCGCCAGCATTTCCTCGATTCCAGGCCGGACGCGGCGCTCGCGCCCAGTGTCGGGTCCGGTCGGGGGCGTCCATTCGTACCGAGGGCGGTACGCGCACTCCGGCAGCCAGATACCCCGGGGTGGGCGGCCGAAATGCCGGCGGTGGGTCTCGACGGCGGTCCGGAGCTGGAGGTGGATCGATTCGTCCCGCGCCAGCAGGGGCAGATACCCGTGGGTCGCCGCGCAGGTGATGATCTCCACGTGGCCCGCCCGCTGGAGGTCGGCGAAGGTGCCGGGAATATCCCCCCCGATCCTCCGGTGCATCTCCCACATCCGCTCGAAGAACTCCTCCCAGAAGTGGGTGAGGCGGACGATCTCCTTCTGGCCGGCGCGCGTGAAGTGCTCCCGCGACTCGGTGCAGGCGCGCCGGATGTTATCGTGGTAAAAAGATAGTTCCTTCTGAAATTCAGGCGAGGCCAGCTGCTCGGTCAGCACCGGCGACAGGTTGATCGTCCATTTGGGCGAGATCCCATCGGCGACCAGGCGGTGAGCCGTCTCGAGCAGCGGCAGGTAGCACTCGAATGCCGCCTCGCAGAGCCAGTCGCTGCCATGGGGCCAGCGGCCGTGATTGACCACCATCGGAAGATGGGTGTGGAGTACCAAGGCGAATGGTGAGGCCATGGGGTCTTCATTGGACCGTATGAGCGCGCTCGGTGCAAGCCTTCTCGCGAACGGCGTCACATTCAGGGTCTGGGCTCCCCGATGCCGTTCGGTCGACGTGGTCGTCGACGGCCGGGCCATCGAAGCGCTCGTGCCGCGCGACGGCGGAGTGTTCGACGTGATGCTCGAAGGGCTGGCCGAAGGCGCCCGCTACAAATACCGGCTCGACGCGACCCGTTACCGGCCGGATCCCGCCTCGCGGTTTCAGCCCGAAGGCGTCCACGGCCCGTCGGTCGTCGTCGACCCGAACCGCTTCGTGTGGACCGATCAGGAATTCGCGGGGCACGCGCTCGGTGAGCTCGCCTTCTACGAGGCGCACGTGGGCACGTTCACACCGCCGGGAACGTTCGAGGCGATCATTCCCCATCTCGCCCGCCTCGTCGAGCTCGGGATCACCGCGCTCGAGCTGATGCCGATCGCGGAGTTTCCGGGCTCGCGCAACTGGGGCTACGACGGCGTCCATCTGTGGGCCCCGCAGTCGACCTACGGAGGACCGCGCGGTCTCAGACGTCTCATCGACGCGTGCCACGCGCGCGGCCTGTCGGTCTTCCTCGACGTCGTGTACAACCACCTCGGTCCGGAAGGGAACTACCTGGCCGAGTTCGGCCCGTACTTCTCCGACCGCACGCAGACCGCCTGGGGTCCCGCGGTCAACTACGACGGCACGGGCGCCGAGGGCGCGCGCCGCCACGTGATCGAGAACGGGCGGATGTGGGTCAGCGAGTTCCACATCGACGGCTTCCGTCTCGACGCGATCCACGCGATCCACGACACGAGCCCGGTGCACATCCTCACGGAATTCGCGGACGCGGTGCGGGGCGAGGCGGCGCGGCTCGGCCGCCGCGTGCACGTGATCGCCGAATCGCACGACAACGATCGCCGGATCGTGCTGCCCTCGAGCGCGGGCGGGCTCGGTCTCGACGCGGTGTGGTCGGACGACTTCCACCACGCGCTCCACCGGCAGCTCACCGCCGAGACGATGAGCTACTACGTCGACTTCGGCTCCGAGCAGCACCTCGACCGCGCGATCGCCGAGGGGTTCGCGTACCAGGGCGAGCCCTCGGAGTATTTCAAGCGTCCGCGCGGCACGCCGAGCGCCGACCTGGCGGGAGAGCACTTCGTCATCTGCCTGCAGAATCACGATCAGGTCGGCAATCGCCCCCTGGGCGATCGGATCGGCACGCTGGTGCCGTTCGAAGTGGTCAAGCTCGCGGCCAGCCTGATGTTCGTGACCCCGTCCATCCCGCTGCTCTTCATGGGCGAGGAGTACGGCGAGACGGCGCGCTTTCAGTTCTTCAGCTCGTTCCTCGACAAGAATCTCGCCGAAGCCGTGCGGAAAGGGCGGACCGAGGAGATGCGCCGGTGGGATTGGAGCGGCCCGATCTCCGATCCCAACGCGCCCAACACGTTCGTCAGCTCCCGGCTCAATCATTCGCTCGCCGGCGCGCCCCGTCATCGCGGCCTCCGGGAATACTACCGGCGCTGGCTGGCGCTCCGGCGGACACACCCGGCGCTCGGCACACGTCACAAGGAGCTGACGCGGGTGACGCGCGAAGCGGAGGGCGCCGTGCTCGTCGTGACACGCGCGACCCCGGACGGAGACGAGGTCAAGCTCGTCGCGAATCTCACGTCGAAGACCCAGCCCTCGAGCGTGGACGCGCCGACGTGGCGGGTGCTGATCGACAGCGACGCCGAGAGCTTCAGCGGGAGCGGCGCCGCGGTGCCGCTGGCGCCGTACCAGTGCTTGCTGTACGAGGCGAGGCGGTGATAGCGTCCGGCTCGTGACGCGCGCCCCCGACCTCGTCGACCAGATCCTCGCCCTCGATCCCGGCCACCGCGACATCGCCGCGTTCTCGACCCCCGGCGCCGCCGGCGCCGCCGCGCGCGCGCTTCTCGGCGCGAAGCGTGTCCTGATCGTCACCGGCTTCACCGTCGAGCCCAACATGCCGGAGACCGACGGGCCGCCCGGCGCCGCCGTGCTCGGCCGCGCGCTCCGCCGGCTCGGCTCGCGCGTCACGTACGTCACCGACGCGACCAACGTGCCGCTCGTCGAGGCCGCGCTGAAGATCCTGGACGAGCCGTCCGACGTCGTCGTGTACCCGGGCGGGGCCGACGGCGCACGGCGGCTGCTCGCGTCAGAGAAACCGACGCACCTCGTCGCGATCGAGCGCCCCGGCCGGAACCGCGCCGGCGACTACCTCAACATGCGGGGCGACTCGGTGGCGGCATGGAATCCGCCGATCGACGAGCTGTTTTGGGGGCGCGGCACGCGTCGACCCGTCACCATCGGCATCGGCGACGGCGGCAACGAGATCGGCATGGGTACGGTGCGGGCGAAGATCGCCCGGCTCGACGCGTTGCGGGCTCGGATCGCCACCGTGGTTCGCGTCGACCACCTGGTCGTGGCCGGCGTCTCGAACTGGGGCGGCTACGGCGTGGTTACGGCGCTCGGGCGGCTCACCGGGACGGACCTCCTGCACACCCCCGAGATCGAGCGCCGGCTCATCGCGGCCTGCGTGGCGGCCGGCGCCTGCGACGGCGTGACCCGCCGGCGCGAGCCCACCGTGGACAGCCTCGGGTCGGACACGCACGCGGCCGTCGTCGACCTGCTTCGATTGGCGTCACGTTCCGGTATCATGGGGGCCAGCACGCTCAGGAGAGGAACACGACGATGACGATCCACGACGAGTACCGCGCCAAGCACGCGAAGTCCGCCGCGCTCTGGGAGCGCTCGCGCCAGTCGATTCCCGGCGGGATCACGCACGATATCCGCCATCTGGCGCCGTTTCCGACCTACGTCGAGCGCGCCGCCGGTACGCGCAAGTGGGACGTCGACGGCAACGAGTACATCGACTACTGGATGGGCCACGGCGCGCTCTTTCTGGGTCACTGCCATCCGGCGGTGGTCCGCGCCGTGCAGGAGCAGGTGGCCCGCGGCACGCACCTGGGCGCCTGTCACGAGCTGGAGGTGCGCTGGGCGGAGCTGGTCACGCGGCTCGTCCCGTGCGCCGAGCTGGTGCGCTTCACCATGTCGGGCACCGAGGCGACGCACCTCGCGATGCGCGTGGCGCGCGCCTTCACCGGGCGCTCACGGATCGTGAAGTTCACGGGCCACTTCCACGGCTGGCACGACGGCGCCGTCGTTGGCGTGAACCCGCCGTACGACGTGCCGATGTCCGCCGGCGTTCCCGGGGCGACGCTCGACCAGGTGGTGATCTGCCCACCGAACGACATCAAGGCGGTGCAGGTGGCGCTCGAGCGCGGCGACGTCGCGGCGGTCATCCTCGAGCCGGCCGGCGGCCAGTCGGGGACGACGCCGACGATTCCGGGCTACCTCCAGGAGCTGCGCGCGCTGACCACGCGCCACGGCGTCGTGCTGATCTTCGACGAGGTGATCACCGGCTTCCGCTACTCGCCCGGCGGCGCCCAGGCCTACTTTGGCGTCACGCCCGATCTCACCACGCTCGCCAAGATCGTGTCCGGTGGGCTGCCCGGCGGCGCCCTCTGCGGCCGCCGTCCGCTGATGTCGCTCCTCGCGTTTCGCGGCGATCCCGACTGGGATCGGAGCCAGCGCGTGGCGCACGCCGGCACGTTCAACGCGAACCCGCTCTGCGCCTCGGCGGCCATCGCGACCCTGGAGCTGTGCGCCGACGCATCGCTCCAGGCGCGCGCGAACAAGGCGGGTGAGGAGCTCAGGCGTAGCCTCTCGGACGTGATGAAGCGCGTCGGCGTCCCCGGCACCTGCTATGGCGAGGCGTCGATCTTCCACGTCTCGTTCGAGGGCAAACCCGGGCTGGCCGGCCCGGATCGGCCGCGCCGCGCCGGCCTCTACCACCTCTTGAGATGCGCGCTCATGAACCAGGGGGTGGACTCCTCGATGAACCACGGATGGATCTCGGCGGTCCACGGGGACGAGGATCTCGAGCGCACGGTGCAAGCCTACGAGCGGGCCCTCGGGGCGATGGTCGCCGAGGGCGCGTTCGGGGGCGCGTGACGCCAGCGCGCCGAGGCCGCGCCGTCGGGCGAACGACGACGGCGCTGCTTCCCCTCCTGCTCGTCATGCTGGTGGGCGGCTGCGTTTACTATCCGACGGTCGAGGATGTCGGCGGCGTGCGCCTCCTGCCCGAGCACGGGCGCGTCGTGCGAAACGGCGACGGCGCGCTCTTCTTCGTGGACATCAACAGCACGGGCATGTTCGAGGACGCCATCGTGCGCGTCGAGACGCCGATCGCCAAGCGCACCCAGCTTCTGACCCAGACCGGCGAGCCGTTGACCAAGATCACCGTACCGCCGACGGCCCTCATGCGCCTGCATCCCGGCGGCGAGCGCGTCGCGCTCTCGGAGCTCACGCGCGAGCTCAAGGCCGGCGAGGTCGTCATCGTCACGCTCTTTCTCGAGAAGTCGGGCGCCCTCGGCGTCGTCTCGACCGTCGAGTAGCCGCGCTCGCGCCGACGATTCGGCGCTCCGGAAGTAGACGCCTCCGCGCGCGTCTGCTATCCTCACGCGTCTGGTGGGCAGGTAGCTCAGTTGGTAGAGCACAGGACTGAAAATCCTGGTGTCGGCGGTTCAATCCCGTCCCTGCCCACCAGGTTTTCAGCCATCTCGACGACGCGCTCTTCGCGCTGTCACTGAGTTGTCCCCGAATTGTCACTGAGCGGAGCCGATTCCGTTATCGTTCCCAGGATCGCTGTGAGCTTCGTGCCTGCGTCATGCAGATCGCTCTCGGCGACGATCGCGTAGCGCCGGTACACAGCCTCGGGCCGACCCGCCTTCCTGCACGCGGTCTTCGACCGTCCGCCGCAGCGACTTGATCGGCCTGCCTTAGCGATGGAAGACGGGGCGATGATACGCGCCTGGGCGCGCTCGCAGCGCCGCGTGATCGCCTGCCGTGCGCTCCAGCAGCGCGCGGAGCTCGGGGATCAAGGGGAAGGCCCGGCCTTCGTTGTTCTTCGTCGAGCCCGGCTCCAGCCGTACGAAGCCGCCCGCGAAGTCGATCTGCGCCCACGTGAGCGGCAAGACCTCCGAGCGCTGTACCTGGGGACGGAACGCGAGAACCAGCCGCTGCCGTGGTCCGATCGTGCGGGGTCACGTCGCGTATCGCGTGATCATCCGCTCGGTTTCCACCCGCCGAGCAGGATCATAATTCGCATTCAAAGCAGCATCCGACTCGCGTGGCGAGCGTTCCGCTGCAAACAGACCCGAAACTGACGGGGGCTGTTGGCCCCTGAGACCGTCGGCCTGGCGCCGGCTGACTCCTGGGCAGCCCGCGTCACCTCCGTCCCGTCTCGCAGCCGTCCAGCAGCCTCTCGCCGGAGTTGGCCTTCCATGTGTTGAGCGTGCACAAGTCGGGCGGGAAGTCCGCAAGGTCGTGGATGCCGTTCCCGCGCGCCCGATTGGCCTGCAATAGGTTGCCGACGCCGGCCGCACCGACTATGATCCCGACGAGCGCGTTGTCGAGCGCCAGGTTCGCCCGGACGATGTTCTCACTGCCGTCTACGTTGATACCGATCTGGTTGTGGTCTGCCTGGTTTCCCTGTACGAGGTTGCCTGACCCGCCGACCTGAATGCCCACGGCGTTGTTGTGCACTAGATTGTGCAGTACCTGAGTCTCGCTCGCGCCCTCGCGCAGCCGGATAGCGGTGCCGCCCTGTGACACGATACTCGCGAGTTCGTTCGCCCGAAGGCGATTGTCCGTGCCTGACACCTCGATGCCGAACCCCCGCACGCCGACGACCCGCACGTACCGCACCAGGTTGTCGTCCGAGTTTTCAATCAGGATGCCGCCGCCCGGCCCGGTGCTGATCTGCAGGCGGCTGAGCGTATGTCCGCCACCTCCGTGGAGTCGTACCGAGATGCTGCAGTTGTTGACTTGGCCGTTCTGGATGCGCACGTCCCAGTGGTCCGACACCTCGACCCCGGTGCCCGGGCCGACGCACAACACCTGGTGGCCACCCAGGTCCACCGTCACGTCGTCGGCCTGCACTGTCAGCGGCGCCAGGCAGTCGGTAACGAGCCGCGTGTCCGCGGTCACCGTGCCGCAGGCCGGGGGAAGCCCCTGCGCGACGGACGTTGCGGCTGGCCCAGTCGCAGTCGCGCCGGCCAGCAGGCCTGCCAAGATGAGCGATGGGCCGATGCGCGTCATAACTTCCTCCTCATGGGTAAAGGGAAACCGTCGGCCCGACATGGGCCGGATCGGGACTCTAGCACTGTGCTCAGCGCTTTGGCAACGATAGTTCTGGTCGTAGGCCAGCGTCTCGAGTTCCGATAGTTTCCCGCTCAATGTGGAAATTGAGCGGCTCTTCCGAGAGCCCTCTACGTAGCCTGTAAGAAGAAGCTCGACATCCTTCCGCTGTGGCATACTCCCGCCTGCGTGGCGCAGTGGACGTGTCGCCCGCGATGATCCATCACGTCTTTGAGGGGAGCGCTTGATGACGTCGAACCAGCGCATCGACTACACTGCCGGCGCCGAGACCGATCGCCTGGAGGAGTCCTCTCAGACGGGATGGGCGCCGGTGAACAACAGGCTCGCGCGCAAGCTCATGAAGCCGAAGGTCTACGATCTGATGTTCCATGCCAACATCAAGGTCACGCCGAAGGAAGACGGCCGCGATGCGACACGGCAGTATCGCATGCTGCGGGTTCGCAGGGTCTGGCAGGGCAAGCTCGTCGGGCAGGTTCCGTCCGCCTATCAGCTCGTGAAGGGCGAGAGGGACGGGCGCCTCCCGCCGGGGTTTTACTCCGACAGCAACCTCGACTACTTCGGCGATACGTCGGGCCACTGGACCGACATCCCGTTCGAGACCTACGCCAGCGGCCAGCACGTCAACCAGAGCCTGATGCAGGAATTCGTCGTCGGCATCGGATACCTGAACAAGGCGCGCGCGCCCGTACCCGAGT
>QHSP01000126.1 GCA_003220495.1 Candidatus Rokuibacteriota bacterium
CGAGCCCGCACGGCACGTCCTCGATCACATACTTGTGCTGTAGCGACGGCGGCGTCGGCGTCCACTGATAGGGTCCTGTGGGCTCGTGAGTCAGACGATGGAAGGTCTCGCGGAGCGAGTCGCCGCCGAGTCCGTACGTGTTCAGCAGCCACTCGTGGATGCCGGGGACCTGCGCGCCGTAAGCCCTGGCCACGGCCAGCCGCTCGCCATCGAGCGCTTCCAGCAGCGTGATGAGGCTCGGCGTGTACCCCTCGGCGTAAAAGCGATACGCGTTGCCGCTGCCCTCGAGGCGGCCGATGTTGCCCACCATGTTCGCCACGTGCAGGGTCGCGTTCATGTTGGTGAGTCCGGTCGTGAGGATGCTCGGCGCGGCCACCACTTGCGGGAACACGGCGCGCAGCGGGCCCAAGACTCTCTCGACACGCGAGGCCGGCAGCGACGCGACCTGCAGGAAGCGCTTCACGATCGTCAGCTTCACGCGCGTGGGCTCGGGCCAGCCGAGCGAGTAGGGGTAGTTGTCCATCTCGCTCACGTCGACCGCGGCGCGACAGCCGGCCGCGCGCAGCTCTCGGCGCACGAGGAGGGAGCCGCCGGTGCCGCCCTGGATGAGTAGGATCGACTGGCCGTCGCGGAGCACGCCGGTCAGGCTGCGCGCGGCGTCGGCGTGGAAGTGACTGCCGGTGACGACAACGATGACGTCGGCTCCGTCCACCGCCGTCGCGAGCTGGGGCGTCACGAGCTCGAGCGGCGCGAACCCCTTGGCCAGGCCTTCGACGTCGAGCCCACCGCGCTCGCGCACCCTTGCGATGCGCGCCTCATCGCGATCGTGCAGGCGGAGGCGATAGCCTAGCAGCCCCAGGTTGGCCACGAGCGCGATGCCGCCCAGGCCCGCGCCGATGATCGTCACGGTGGTCGCCTTCGCCGGCTGGTTCATGCGCGGCAGTCTACAACGTTCGCCTGTGCCAACGACTTCGTTGCATCGACCTCGGGTACGCGGTACCGTCCCGGCCGTGACGATACGCGGTCTCTGCCGCTGGGATCTTCTGGTGGTGTTCCTCGTCGTCGCCGCCGGCTGCTCGAGCGGAATCACGACCGGCGCCGGCCGCGACGGGCCGGCACAGACGGCGTACCCGCCGCCAGGTGGCAAGGGGCCTATCGTCTTACTGCTGTCCGGACACTCCGGGCCAGATTACTACCAGCCGATCGCCGCCGCCGTTGCCAGGCTCGGCTACTACGCCGTGCTTCTCGACGGCAAGGACATCCTCACGCGTGAACAGGACGGGCGTGGCAACCTCCGCCAAGCCATCGCGCGCGCACAGGCCTCGCCCTACGCCCTGTCCGACAAGACGGCGGTGATCGGCTTCTCGCAGGGCGGCGGCGCCGCGCTCGTCCACGCCGCCGACATGCCGGAGGTGGTCTCGGCAGTCGTCGCCTATTATCCACAAACGAACTTCGTGGCGGACGCCTCTCTCATCGCGCGGCGGTTCCAGGTGCCGGTGCTGATCCTGGCCGGGCAGCGCGATACCTATCACAATTGCTGTCTGATCGAATCGATGCGCGCCATCGAGCGAGGCGCGCGCGAGCGCTCGGCCGTGTTCGAGCTCGTCGTTTATCCATATGCCGAACACGGCTTCAACCTGCAGCGCAGCGCATATTATCGAGGTGACGACGAGGCCGACGCTTGGAAGCGGACTGTCGACATGCTCCGCCGATATCAGCCGCTTCGCTAGACGGGCGTGTCGCGGCCCGTCCCGTGCCTGTCGGGGTCGCGTCGGTCGAAGACCCATCCGCCGTTCAGGGACGCGTGGTGAGTTCGACGTGCACCTCGTCACCACCTTATGATGGTTCCCCACTCGACCGGTCACGCCGACGTTGACGCTGTGCTCGCGGAGCTGCTTGCAGGCGTGCGCGGCACGCTCGGGCCGAAGCTCGTCGGCGTGTATCTCGACGGCTCACTCGCGACCGGCGATTTCGCGGAGCACAGCAGCGACATCGACCTCCTCGTAGTGACGGAAGACGCGCTCTCCGACGAGGTCGTCGCCGCGCTCGGAACGATGCACGCGCGGCTCGCGACCGGAACGTCGAAGTGGGCGCGAGAGCTCGAGGTCTCGTACATCCCACGCCGTGCACTTCGGCGCTTCGATCCCGACAACAATTTCCATCCGTGTATCCAGCGTGGCAGTGATCAGCTTCTCACTGAGGAGCACGACCGCGCCTGGGTGATTCACCGGCACGTCGTCCGTGAGCACGGAGTCGCGCTTGTGGGTCCCGATCCACGCACGCTGATCGATTCAGTCGATGCCGCAGATCTGCGCGACGCCGTCGTGAGTCTGCTGCATGGCTGGTGGACGCCGGCGCCCACGTGTCGCCGGTGGCTCGACAATCCCTTCTACCGATCGTACGCGGTGCTGACGATGTGCCGCATGCGCTACACGCTGCAGTACGGCGTGGTGGTGTCGAAACCGATCGCCGCGCGCTGGGCGCAAGCGGCGCTGGACGCGCGGTGGACGCCGCTGATCCAGGCGGCGCTCGCTTGGTCGAGTGACATCGTCCCGGATCTCGGCGAGACGCTTCGATTCATCGATGACACCCGGCTGGCGAGCAAGCGGTGACGGAGGAGCGTCGTGGTTCAATTGAATACTCGCTCTCGCAGGAGCCGCATGCCTTGCCCTCGCTGTTGGGGGATGCTTGAAGGTTATTGCAGCCAGGCTGAGCGTAATCCGTACACCGACGGAGCCGCGGCGCTGGCGATCGAACGCTGGCAGCGGACGATCCGCGGTCCGGAGGAGGATGTCGTGATTGGGTCGCACATTCTGTGTCAGCTCGGTCGCGTAGCCGCCTGCGTTCTTGCCATTTCGCTAAGCATCACGCCGGGCTTGGCCGCCGGCGATTCCAACGAAGCCTGGACCGCGCTCGTCAAGGGAGGGCATGTAGCACTAATTCGCCATGGCAACGCGCCGCCCGGCTATGGCGGTGATCCGCCCGGTTTCAAGATCGACGACTGCAAGACGCAACGGAACTTAGACGAACAAGGGCGCGGAGAAGCCAGGGCACTTGGCGAGGCCTTCCGCAATCACGGTGTCCGCGTGGACCGGATTCTGTCCTCGCCTTGGTGCCGCTGCCTGGAGACGGCCCGCCTCATGGGTGTCGGTCCTCTTGATACTTCATGGGCCCTCGTCCCGGACATGAACCCAAGTGTCTCTGTGCGGCTCCGCGAGTTGAAGGAGATAGTGGCCGCTTGGCGCGGGCCGGGCACGCTCGTGCTCATGACTCACGCCTTAACCGTTCGGGCGCTGCTCGGGTTCCTGCCGATCCAGGGCGAAACTGTGGTGCTCAAGCCGGGCTCCGGAAACGCGGCGGGTGCCGATCTCGTCGGCTTGATCGCGGCACCCGAATAGGAACGGATAACCTCGCGCTCGAGCGGACGCGCTTCGCGCGCCGCTCACCGCGGCGTTCGGCGCACAACACCAGACGCGCGCAGAGAGCCTCTGGCACGATCTGTTTCACGACCGCGTACCCCTGATGTTCGAAGTGCTTCAGGTCAACGGCAACCATCGCAATCCAGTATTACTTACGTCCGAGCCCTCGTGGAGAGTCGAGCTTGAAGAGTACCTGGGGATCGTCGCACTGCGCGACGCGTGCGCTCTGCGTGCGAGCGATTCCAGATCTATCGGCTCTGGACCGGAACGATCACCTGCGTGCGTGAGCGGACATGCGGCGCGAACTGGTACCAGCCACGCATGGCGCGGAACTCCGTAGTGGCGATCGCCTCCGGGCTGTCCAGCTCGTAGATCGTCGTGTAGATTCGTCTTGTCATCCGTTCCGTCTTGTCGGCCGCGCTCTCCGTTATCACACCCGAGGACACATAGCGCCGGCCGCGCCGCACTCCCGGGCATCTGAGCGCGTCTGGTAAGTGAACCGTGTCGTACCACCGATTCCATTCGGCTTCGACCGCCGCGTCCACCTCGGCTGTCACGATCAGCAGGCACTCGGGGAACTCGGACATTGCGTTCTCCTGACGGAATGGTCGTGCGGGCATCATGACACAACGGGAGATCAGGAGAGAGGGTGAGGAGCAATGTCAGACCATCAGCCGCAGCCGAAGCACCCGCTGCACCAGCTGCCCCTGAACGCCGATGGGAAGCGTTGTGACGGACGACGACATTTGCGGGACGCCGAGCATCTGCGGCTGTGGGCCGTCGCGGAAGTTGGGTGTAGTGGAGTTCTGGCACGCAGACTTCAACTCGCGCGCGCGCGCCCGCAAGCGCTTCGCGGCCGCTTGCCGGCGGCCCGTAGGCGGGCCGGGCTACTTACGAAGGTTGAGGGTGCGAGGAGGTGTCACGAGAGGCCGGCGATCGCGGACAACGCTCGAGCGCACGCCTCGGGGCTTTCCGCCTGATTCCGCAGCCTGTGACAGCCCGACGAAGCGGGTGCGAGCCGTGTCCAGCATGCGATCGACCGCTCCCGGTCGCTGATAGACGCCCCAGTCGCTCTTGCCCGGGATGAAGATTGACGGCACGTCGATGGTCCGCCTGGCGAAGGGCGGGCACTGATGCACTCTCCGGGAGATGTTGCTGGATGCGGACCCTGGCAACTATGATTGTGCCGCACGCCCGTCGGCGCTAGACGGCGCGAGGGCTGGGATCTAACTGAGCGTGCTGGCAAAGAAGGAGTGGCCATGAAACTCGATACTCAACTGCTGTCGACGCTAGCGGTTGTCGGTTTCTTCGTCGGTTGCTCCGTTTCCAAAGTTGATACCCCATCCTCGGTCGATTCGTCGTCCGCAGCGCGGGATCCTGGGGTGCGCGGCGGAGCCGCGGGCGCAGGTGCGCCAATCGCGGGACTGACCAAGACCGAGCTAGCGGTTTTCAGCGCTGGCAAGGACGATTTCGCGGAAGAGGAAGAGGTCGCCGACGGCCTCGGACCGACGATGAACCTCGGCAGCTGCGGCGGTTGCCATCTCCAACCGGCACTGGGTGGAACCAGCCCGCCGGTGAATCCTCAGATTGCATTTGCCAACAAGAAGGGCGCGGCCAATACCGTTCCATCATTCATCACGCGGAACGGGCCCGTACGCGAGGCGAGGTTCGTGAGGAATGCTGACGGAACGCCGGACGGCGGCGTCCACGACCTGTTCACCATTGCCGGTCGGGCGGACGCGCCGGGCTGCAAGCTAGCGCAGCCGGACTTCGAGAAGGAGCTCGCCCGCCGCAACGTGATCTTCAGGATTCCCACCCCGGTCTTTGGCGCAGGCCTGATCGAACAGATCCCGGACAAGGTGATCCTCGCAAACCAGGCCAATGACGCACCCATGAAGAGATCGTTCAGGATTCACGGTCGGCCGAATATCGTCCTCGCCGGCCATACGATCTCCGGCCAGGCGAACAACAACGGCAATGACGGCACGGTCGCTCGTTTTGGCTGGAAGGCCCAGAACAAGTCTCTCCTGCTGTTCTCCGGCGAGGCGTACAACGTCGAGATGGGTATCACCAACGAGCTCTTTCAGACCGAGCGGGATGAAACCCCGACTTGCCAGTACGATACTGTTCCCAACGACGTGACCAAGACTGACGGCAAGCAGCCTCTTGATGCGATCAGTGCGATCGAAAAGTTTGCCTTCTTCGCGCGCTTCCTCGCAGCACCGATGCCTTCGCCCGATAGGCCAGGGGGGGCCGAGTCCATTGGAAGAGGGCGAAACCTGTTCAGCAGTACCGGCTGCGCGCTCTGTCATACGCCCACGCTCAATACAGGCAATGCTGCCGTCGCCGCACTACGCAATAAAGCCGTGAATCTCTTCTCCGATCTCCTGGTCCACGACATGGGCCCGGGGCTCGCCGATGGGGTCACTCAGGGACAGGCGGGCCCCAGAGAGTTCCGGACCGCCCCGCTGTGGGGGCTGGGGCAACGGCTTTTCTTCCTGCATGATGGACGAACGTCGGACTTGCTGGAGGCGATTCGAGCGCACAAGAGCGGGAGCGTCTTTACCCGTGACGCCTCTGAGGCGAATGCAGTGATCGGGAACTTCAACCAGCTCCGGGAAAACCAGAAGCAGGACGTTCTCAACTTTCTGCGTTCACTGTAGCCGACGAAACCGGCGGGTCGTGGGTGCAGGCGCGGCAGAATGCACTTCGCTGCAAGCGTCTGCAAGGTGGATCCCGAGTCAGGGGCGGAATCCCTTAGGATCAGAACTGTTGAGGGCGACCGCTTGGCGAACGAGCGTCTTGAAGGCGGACTCGTCAACTTCTTCTCCTTCGCGGATGTCGATCGCGCGGCGTACGTTTCCCTCGAGACTCGAGTTGAAGAGACGGGCCGGATCCTTCAGAGACGCGCCCTTGGAGAAGGTAAGCTTCACGACATTCTTGTAGGATTCGCCAGTGCAGATGATGCCGTCGTGCGACCAAATCGGAGTGCCCATCCACTTCCACTCCTCGACGACGTCCGGATCTGCTTCCTTGATGAGCTTGCGCATTCTGCTGAGGGTTTCCCCGCGCCAGTCCCCGAGTTCGGCGATTCTTTTCGAGATGAGCTCCGATGCCGACTGGCCTTGGCTCGCGCCCGACTTTTTCATGTTCGTTCACCGCTTCCCGTAGTCCGTGAAAACATAATCTCGTGTCTTCACGATCGTGTGGCACGCGAGCCCGCACTTGGCGTCGTTCCCCTGCGGCGGCTGGTCAGCCGTCGTGGCGGGCGTGAACGTATCCGACGCGGCGTCATACTTGAACGCGCCCCATCCCCATCCGCCGCTGTCCGCGAACCTCTTGCCGTCCTTCACCATGAAGTCGACGTCATGCAGGCTTGCCGGCACCGTCGCAGTGGGGAGCGCCTCGAGCTTCTTCGGGTTCCAGTGGACCTTCGCCATCTTGGAGCCGTCGGGGAAAGGCTTGCCGTTGCCCGGAATGCCGGACTGGTAGGCCTTGATCATCACGGGATCGGCGAGGATCACAGCCATCACCTTTTCGTTGTGACTGATGGAGACGGTCTGCCAGCCTTCGTATCCTCTGAACTCAGAGAACGCGAGCCCATTCGGCACTCGCACGGTGTACTTGGCCTGGCCAGTGTCCTGCGCATAGATGGCCGCGCCGCCCAAGACGGCGAGCGCCGAGACAGCGAGCGAGACCACAACGATCACAACCGCCGGGATCCTTTTGCTCTTCATCGCCACTTTCCTCGTTGTCTACTGGTTGCCAGCTACCGCAAGGATTTGAACGCCGCGCGCAGCTCCGCTGCGAAGAGCTCGGGCTACCCCCAGGCCGCGAAGTGCCCGCCTTTGTCGACCTCGTTGAAGTAGATCAGGTTGCGGTACAAGCCCTTGAGCCGCGCTCGGGGTCGGTGGCAGATGCCGTTCCTCGAGCGCGGCCTGCCTCGTCTCAGCCGAGCTTGATGTCGAACACCCGTTGGAGAATCACCACGATCGTGAGGAACCCGAAGAACGCGCTAAACAAGAGTAACGCGGCCTGGCGCCATCGTGGCGCCTGCAACTCCTTCGGAAGGAACTTCCGGTTCACGTACCACACCTGCACGCCGTAGATCGACATCATCAGGCCCGCGACGAAGGCGCCGAGCAGAATCAGGACGAAGGGCTGGGCCAGGTTGATGGCGATACAGCCCCAGATGACGAACACGACGAGGGTCGAGTAGTACACCCTCCGAACGTCGCCCTTGGCCCAGCGGCGAACACCCGCGTTGCTAGTCCAGAGGATATCGGTGACGGTCCGCGGCAGGAGATCCATGATCCCGAGCTGAGTGCTGTAGAGGATCCAGAAGCCGGTCAGCAGCGTGAGATACCACAGGATGACGCCGGCGGTGGCCTGGAGTCCGCCGAAGGCAGCGGCGATGCCTTCGGCCTGTCGGACGGCAACCGCCATGCCGCCCACCTTCGTGCCCGGCGGGATGAACTGGACGGTCAACAAGGCGGGTAGGCCCATCCCGAGGAAGCAGCCGACCGTCCAGATCCAGCCCTGGTCGAAGCGGATGAAGCGCCACCAGCCGTAGAACTTGTTGACGTTGTCCGGAGTCGGCACGAAGACTTTGCCGACAGCCGACAGCTCCACCTTCTTGCCGCCGACGACCGCCGGGATATAGCCAACAGTCGCCGCCATGCCCATGCCTTTGTCACGGACCCAGTTCGACACGGTACAGTTGGCGAGACCACCAGCACCGGCGTAGGCCGCAAATCCGGCAAGGATGAACCAGTCGGCCCCCTTTGGCAGCAGGCCCATCAGCGAGCCAGTCTGCGGGTCGCGGATGAAGAAGAGCCCGCCACCTACGAACCCCGTGACGACCGTCACCCAGGCGTGCAGGCTGGTGAAGAAAAGGCCGAGGATGAGCAGGGCCCCGATGATCCAGGCGACCATGAACCACTCGGCGTACTCGAGCGCTTGCTCGACCTTCTTGCCGAGCAGCAAGAGCGCGAGCGATGCGAAGAACGTCAAGTAGCCCCAGAACTTGACGGTGGCCGCATGCTCGGGACCCGGGACGCCACCGATCAGCGCCGCTACCACTGCGGTGGCTGCTGAAGCCGCCCACCCAGGCCACCCCAGTTGGATGAAGCCAAGGACCGACCAGAACCAGCCCCAGAACGTCGGCCCTGGCTTCGTCCGCATGAAGCCGCTCATGATCGGTTCGCCCGTGTAGAGCGTGTAGCGGCAGGCCTCTTCGTTGAAGATCCACTGGAGCAGGATCGATGCCGTCGCCACCCATAGCAGCGCGGCGGTGAACTGGGCCGTCACGGCCGGACCGATGAGCCATTCGCCGCTGCCGATCGAGATGCCGAGGACGATCGCGCCTGCCCCGGTGACGCGGAGCGCGTTCTTGAGTGTGTAGGGAGGTGGCGCTGGCAGATCTCCGACACCCCATGCAGGAAGACTGCCCGCTTCGATGACCTTACCGATAGGTGCCTGCGCGACGGCCATGTGCGCCTCCTTCGCGGCTGGGCCTCAGCTCGTCCCGTGAGTACTCGAGTAACGCGTCCTGGGCGTCGGTCTTCGCCTCCCCGAGGATCGCGCAGATATCGCCGCCATTCAAGTGCACACGAGCGATCGAGGCGGGTCTGCGGGTCTCAGGCCACCCTCAGCATCAGCCAGATCGCCAAGACGACCAGACATGGCGGCCGTCCGAGTTGCACCCCAACGAAGGGGATCACTGCCGAAGAAGAGCTGATATCGCGTCCCAAGCCAAGCGACCGAGTTCCGCATCCGCCTCATCACTGCCGCCGTGTGCATGCTGAGTAGACCGAGGGGTTGTTTCGCTCGGGAAGAGCAAACGATGCCCGGCATTGGGATGATGAATCAATGTCGCATTCTTTCCGGCCGATGCGAGTCGTTCCTCTATTGATTTGGCGAACATGTCCGATGGCCACAGCGCGTCGTCACCACCCGCCACAAGGATAATTTCCGCTTGAGCTTTCTCGATCGGAATCGTCACGGCGGCCAAATTGTCTGCTTCAATCTGCAGGCTCCGTTCGTAGAGGCTCCGATACGTTACCAATCCTTCGCGCCTCTCCGGTCGCCAAGTTTCATCATATTTGATGAAAGGCAGCGGAACTCCGCCACGCGTCCATGATGATCGTTGAGGCCACGCTACTCCGTCGATGCCGGGGCCAGCGTTCGCCCAAACAACAGATGAGGGGCTAATCGCCGCAACAACCCTTACCGGGGATCATCGGTTGCGATCAACAGGACGGCTTCGGCGCCCTTCGAGGTGCCAACATAGGCAACCCTTTCGCAACCCTCTTCGATCAGCCGATCGGTTGTCCGCGTGAAGACTT
>QHSP01000051.1 GCA_003220495.1 Candidatus Rokuibacteriota bacterium
CGGAGCTCGCGAGCGAATCAAGCTCGTGAAGCTCATCTGGGACTTCGTCGGCACCGAGTTCGGCGGCCGCCAGCTCCAGTACGAGATGTTCTATTCGGCGTCGCAGCCGGTCGTGAATCGGCGCATGTTCCGGTCGTACGACTGGACTTCAGCCAAACTCATGGTCGATCGTTGCCTCAACGAGTACTGATGCCTGGCGTGCGCGCTGTGGCAGGCCGACGGGGGTGCCAGTCGGGCGCGGCCGGGGTCGAGACGACCACGCGGCACGCGTGCGCTGCCCCACGGCGGCTGGGCTGCATCCGGGCGCGTCTCGTCCGCCGCCGCATGGAGGGAACGGGTCCCTTCGACCCCGACCGCACCCGCCTGCCACCCCCGTCGGCCTGTCAACGCGCACAAGCTTGAATCCTGAGGAGGCCCAGTGCCGACGCTAGGTTTGGTGAACATCGCGGCGATTGCGACCGGGATTTTGGGGGCGCCTAGGCTTGAGGCTGAGGCGATTCTCGTTGAGAACGGGCGAGTCACCGCGATCGGCGCCGCGTCGCGGACTGGGGCGGCGCGGGCCGATGTAGTGGTCGATTGCGTGGGAACGACGGTCATTCCGGGGTTGATCGACTCGCATTGTCATGTGGTGCTGGGGGATTACACGCCGCGGCAGAAGACCGTGGACTTTCTCGATTCGTACGTGCACGGCGGGATCACGTCGGTGGTGTCGGCGGGCGAGGGGGTGCACGCGCCCGGGCGGCCGCACGATGCCGCGGCGGCGAAGGCCCTGGCCATCGCGGCGGCGAAGTGCTTCGAGCACTTCCATCCGAACGGGATGAAGGTCAACGCGGGCTCGGTGGTGCTCGAGCCCGGGCTCACCGACGCCGACTTCGCCGAGATGGCGAGGCACGGCGTTCGTCACGCCAAGTATGGCTTCGGCGGTTACGCGGAGCCTCGGGACGGCGAGCCCGAGGTGCGGCTCGCGCAGAAGCACGGGCTCTGCGTCATGTCTCACAGCGGTGGCTCGTCTATCCCGGGCTCGAGCCCGATCAGCCACGAGGTCTTGCTGCACCTGCGACCCGACGTATGCGGTCACGTGAACGGCGGCACGACGTCGCTCGACGAGGCGGGGATCGACCGGATCATCGCCGAGTCGCCGATGGCGCTGCAGATCGTCCAGGCCGGAAACCTCCGCTCGTCTCTCTTTATCGTCAAGCGGGCGCGCGAGGCCAACGCCCTGGCGCGCCTGTGCGTGGCCAGCGACACGCCGACCGGGACGGGCGTGATGCCTCTCGGCGTCATGAAGAGCGTCTGCGAGATCGCCTCGCTCGCCGATCTCTTCCCGGAAGTCGTGATCGCCCTCGCCACCGGGAACAACACGCGCGCCTTTCGCCTGGCGGCTGGCACCGGGACGATCGCCGTCGGCGCCCCGGCCGATCTGGTCGTATGCGACGCGCCGTCGGCCTCGCTCGCCGCCGACGCGCTGACGGCGATCGCCCGTGGCGATATCCCCGGCATCTCCTGCGTCGTCGTCGACGGCCAGGTGCGGGTCGGGCGCAGCCGCAACACGCCGATGGCCAAGCGGCTCTCGACCTTCAAGGGTGTCGCGGTCGCGGGCGCCGGCCACTGAGGACCGCAGTCCGAAGCTCCTGAAGGCCCTCCCTGGGGTGCCGTTACCGCCCCACCCATTCGGGCGATTCCCCGTCCGCTCGCCGCCGGGCATGCTGGCGGTGAACGATAGTTATCGATGGAGGATCGAATGAACGGATTGCAGAGCCTCTCGAACGATCTCGCCCTCGCGGTGGAGCGCGCGGGTCGCGCGGTCTTCGCCGTCAACGGGCGCGCCCGACTCGGGTCGACCGGCGTGCACTGGCGGCCGGGGCTGGTCGTGACCGCCGACCACACGGTGCACGTCGACGAGGAGGTCACGATCACCGGGCCCGACGGTCGAGCGCTGACGGCGCGGGTGGCGGGCCGCGACCCCACGATAGACGTCGCCGTCCTCAAGGTCGACGCGCCCGGTGTCGCCGTGGCCGACGTCGCGGATTCAGACGCGGTCCGCGTCGGCCACATCGTGCTGGCGCTGGGCGCGGGCCCGCGAGCGAGCTGGGGGGTGGTGAGCTCGATGGGGGAGGGACGGATGTTCCACCTCGACCTGACGCTCTACCCGGGCTTCTCCGGCGGCCCGCTGGTCGACCCGCAGGGGCGGGTCGTCGGCATCAACACCTCGGGCGCGTCCCGACACTGGCAGCTCGCCATCCCTGCGGCGGCCGTGAACCGTGTGGTCGACGAGCTGCAGCGCCGCGGCCGCATTCCGCGGGCCTACCTCGGTGTGAGCACGCAGCCCGTGCGCCTACCGGAGCCGGTGCGGCAGCGGCTCAACCTCGATCAGCAGACGGCCGTCATCGTGGTCGAGGTGCAGTCGGGTAGCCCGGCCGCCGCGGCGGGCCTGACGATCGGCGACGTCATCGTCTCGCTCGGCGCGACTCGCATCACCGATCCCACCGATCTCAAGTCGACCTTGAGGCCGGACCGGGTCGGCGAGAGCATCACCGCATCGGTGCTTCGCGGCGGCGAGCCGCGGGATTTGCAGCTGACCGTCGGCGAGCGCCCGCGCCGATCCTAGGCAGCGCGAAGTGCAGGCAAGGCGATGAACGCGTTGATCGACATCGCGGCCCTTGCGGAGCAGCTGCGCAGGGTGACCGTCGAGGTGACGGACGCCGGTGAGCTCCTGGGCTCCGGCGTGCTGTGGCCGGCGGGCTGCGTCGTCACGAATGCGCACGTCGTGCGACGGCCCGAGGCCACCCTGCGGCTGGTCGACGGACGGTGTCTGCGCGCCCGGGTGCTGGCGCGTGATGCGGAGGCCGACCTCGCGTTGCTCGGCGTTCCAGGAACAGGCTTGCCGGCCGCGACGCTTGCCGAGCCGGACACCGTCCGGATCGGCTCGTTCGTCGCCGCCGTCGGCCATCCGCTCGGTGTTCGCGGCGCGCTGAGCACGGGCATCGTGTGCGCGATCGGCCCGATCGAGCGAAACGGACGCTCGTGGATCCAGGCGGATCTGCATCTGGCGCCCGGGAACTCCGGCGGCCCGCTCGCCGATGCCGCCGGCAGTATCGTCGGTCTGAACTCGAGAGCCGCCGGTCCCCTGGCGCTCGCGGTGCCGATGAGCGTGGTCACGCGCTTCGTTCACGCCGCTCGGGTCTGAGCGTGATGGAGGGCCGGCGACTTCCGCCCGTTCCACGCGAGCGCGAGCCGTCGACCGCGATCGTCGTGGTCGCCGGCAGCGAGCTGATCGCCGCGCGCCTCGAGGCGCTGCTGCGGAGCCGATCCGGTCTGCGCGTGACTGTGAGCGCTCCCGCCGAGCTCGCCCGGCGCCTCGACGACCATGCTCCCGCGGTCGTCGTGCTGGCGTTGCCCTCGGACGCGGCGGCGCGTGCGCTCGAGACACTTCGCGGGCTCCCGAGCGTCGAGGCCGTGGTGCTGCTCTCGTCGGATCCGCCGGGTGCCTGGACGGCTCAGGCTCGCCGCCTGGGCGTTCGCGCGGTTCTTCGAGACGACGTGACGGCGGAGGAGCTCGCTGCCGCGATCGCCGCCACGCGGGCCGGCCTCGTCGCTCTCCATCCCGACGCGCTGAAGGAATCGACCCAGGCGCGCGCGTCAGAGTCCCGTGGCGGCGCGACGGCCCTGACCCCCCGCGAGCTGGGGATCCTCGAGATGATGGCGGAAGGGATGAGCAATCGCACCATCGCAGCCCGGCTCGGAATCTCGAGCCAGACCGTGAAATTCCACGTCGCCTCGATCCTCGCCAAGCTCGGTGCGGCAAGCCGCACCGAGGCGGTCACATTCGGCGTGCGGCACGGACTCATCGCGCTCTGAGCCCTCGGCGAGCGCGCGAGGACCGGACGGGGAGCTAGCGGTGCGCCATCTCGAGAACCGCGGCCCGGAGCTCGTCGCCGTCGACCGGCTTCATCAAGTGCATCTGGAACCCTGCCGCCCGCACGCGCGTGCTGCGAGCGCCGGCCGGCACCAGCGCGATGGCTGGGACGGTTCGACCCAGACGGACGTGCAGCTGCTGGAGCTGCGAGAGGAACTCGCCTCCGGCCGCCTCGGCCGATGCGAGGTCGCACACGATGACGTCGGCGATGAGCGCGGCCCTGAGGGCGTCGGCGGTCCCGGCGGCGGTGACGATCGCGCCCGAGAATTCGAGCACCGACCGGAGGAAGTGTCGAGCGAGCTGCTCGTCGTCGATCACCAGGACATGAATTCCTCTGAGCTCGGTCATGGGTCCAAATGCTAACTGGAGCGTCGCCTCCGCACCGAGGTGGCGGGCGACAAGTTTCGGGTTGTAGGCGACATCGGAGCGGACGAGAGACGCGACCGCTTACTCGGCGCCGCTGCGGAACGACCGGGGCGAGCGTGCGAACCACCGCTGGAATGCCCGGCGGAACGCGCTCGGATCTTCGTAGCCGAGCAGGAACGCCACTTCGGAGACGCCGTGCCGGCCATCACGCAGGAGCGCCGGCGCCATCTCCTGGCGAAGCTCGGTCAGGAGCTTCGCGAAGGTCGTTCCCTCCTGGCGGAGCTGGCGCTGGAGTGTCCGAGCGCTGACCCCGAGGGTCCGGGCGACTCCCTCCAGAGTCGGGGTCCGCTCGCTCAGCTCTGCCCACAGCACGCGGCGTACCCGCTCGCGGAGCGTGCGCTCCGCGCCGATGCTCGCGAGCGTCTGGTCGGCGAGGGTGTCCAGATAGCCGACCAGGGTCTTGTCGGCCATGGCCAAGCGTCGCGCCAGCTCATCGCTTCGCAGGAGAAATGACGAGGCCAGCGCACCGAACTCGAGCGGCGCGGAGAAGAACCGTTCGTACTCCTTGACGTCGGCGGGCTGTCGATACGAGAGCTGGACGAGGACCGGTGTTACCGGCGCGCCGGCCATCTCCCGGCACGCCGACAGGAGGGCCGCGAGGCGCGCGTCGACGGCGGGTCGGAACGCCCGCAGCGCCGGCTGAACGTCCAGGCGCACCCAGGTCGCGTCACGCTCGGTGTCGATGCGGACGACCAGCGCATCCGAAACGACCCGGCTGTAGTGGGCGAAGCGATTGAGCGCCGACCCGAGGGTGCTGCTGTGGGCGGCCGCGTAGCCCACGAGACCCCACTCGCGCACCGAGGTCTCGGCGCCGAGTCGGAGCCCGAACGCGGGATCGGTCACGCGCGAGGCGGCGACGTGCCAGAGGCGTGCCACCGCGGCGAGTGGGATCCGCGCGTCCGGATCCCGCAGCTGCCGCTCGTCGACCTTGGCCTCGCGCAGCAGCACCTCGCGAGCCAGGCCGAGCTCTCCGAGCCGCTCCAGCTGGACCAGCACCAGGCGCACGAGCCCCGAGGGTTCCTTCACAGTGGCGCCTCCTTGCCGGTAGAGTATCTGACAATGTCTCCTGGCGGACGCGCCGCCCGCGGACTTGCTACCCTGGATTCATGAGCAGCCCCGATCTCTCGACTCTTCGGATCGACGAGCACGCGCGGCGCGGGCCGCGGCGACTCGGCTGGCGGACGCTCGCCGTTGCGCTCGTGGTGGTGCTCGCGGCCGCCGCCGGGCTGTTCGTCGCGCTGCGCGAGAAGGCTCCGGAGATCGAGGTGGCGGCGGTGCGCGCCGACAAGGGAGGCCGCGCGGCGCTATTGAACGCGAGCGGCTACGTCACGCCTCGCCAGCGCGCGACGATCGCCGCCAAAATCACTGCGCGCGTCAACGAGATCTACGTCGACGAGGGCATGCAGGTCGAGCCGGGACAGGTGCTCGCGAAGCTCGACGATTCCGACGCGCGCGCCCGGCTGGCTTCCGCGATAGCCGAGCGCGACGCGATCGCGGCGACCCTGGGCGATCTGCGGGTGAATCTCGACAACGCCGAGCGCGAGCTTCGGAGGGTCGAGGAGCTGTGGGAGCGCAAGCTCGTCGCCGAGCAGAACCGCGATCAGGCCAAGATGGCGGTGGACAGCTTGAAGGCACGGATCGTGCTGGCCCGCGAGCAGGTCGGCGCCGCCGAGGCGCGGGTGAAGGTCGCGCAGCAGGATCTCGACAACTGCACGGTGCGCGCGCCCTTCGGCGGCATCGTGGTCTCCAAGGACGCGCAGCGTGGCGAGATGGTCTCACCCGTGTCCGCGGGCGGCGGCTTCACGCGCACGGGCATCGCGACGATCGTCGACATGGCCTCGCTGGAAATCGAGGTCGACGTGAACGAGTCGTATATCGCGCGGGTGAAGGCGGGCCAGCCGGTCACGGCCGTGCTCGACGCCTACCCCGACTGGCAGATCCCGGCCAAGGTGCGCACCGTGATCCCGACGGCCGACCGGCAGAAGGCGACGGTCAAGGTGCGGGCGACCTTCGATCGCCTGGATCCGCGCATCCTGCCCGACATGGGCGTCAAGGTCACGTTCCTCGGCGAGGAGCGAGGCGCGCCCGCGACCGCGGGACGGGTCCTGATCGCGCGCGCGGCTCTGGTCGAGGAGGGCGGGATCACGGCGGTGTTCGTGCACCGCGACGGAAAGGTTGAGCGGCGGGCGGTGCGGCTTGGCCAGGCCCGCGGCAACGAGCAAGAGATCATCGCCGGCCTCTCGGACGGCGAGCAGGTCGTCACCACCGGAGCCAAACAACTCCGTGACGGCCAGTCCGTGCGTGTGAAGCGATAACCAGGCGCAGTGCGCGCTGAGCACAGGAGACTCATGGTCAGCATCGATGGGCGTGGAGACGGCAAGAGCCTGATCCGAGCGCGGGGGCTCGGGAAGACCTACCGCAGGGGAGGCGAGGAGATCCACGTGCTCCAGGGGCTCAACCTCGACGTCGACGCCGGCGATTTCGTCGCGTTCATGGGGCCGAGCGGCTCCGGCAAGACGACGTTGCTCAACCTGCTCGGCGGCCTCGACGTGCCCTCGGCGGGAAGCGTCACGGTGGCGGGCGACGAGATCACGCGCATGTCCGGGGCCAAGCTGACCGCCTGGCGCGCGCGTCACGTCGGGTTCGTCTTCCAGATGTACAACCTGATTCCGGTCCTCACGGCGTTTCAGAACGTCGAGCTGCCGCTCTTGCTCACCGGCCTGTCGAAGGCGGAGCGTCACCGACACGTCGAGACCGCGCTGGCCGTCGTGGGGTTGACCGATCGGATGCGCCACTACCCACGCCAGCTTTCGGGCGGACAGGAGCAGCGTGTGGGCATCGCGCGCGCGATCGTCGCCGATCCGACGTTTCTGCTGTGCGACGAGCCGACGGGCGACCTCGATCGGAAGAGCGCCGACGAGGTCCTGGATCTGCTCGACCGCCTCGTCCGGGACCACGGCAAGACGGCGCTGATGGTGACCCACGACCCGCTGGCCGCCGCGCGCGCGCGCACTGTCCTCCACCTGGAGAAGGGCGTGCTCGTGGAATCCGTGGCGGCCGGCAACGCGCGGTGAGACCCCCCGCACGCACGCGCGGGATCCGTCTCGTCGGGGCTCGACGGTGAAGTACCTGCATCTCGTCGTGAGCAACCTGCTCCGCAAGAAGACGCGCACGGCACTCACCGCCGGGTCGTTCGCGGTCGCGCTGTTTCTCTTCGGCATCCTGGCGGCCGTCGACGGCGCCTTCAAGCAAGGTGTGGACGTGGCGGGCGTCGACCGGCTGGTGGTCCTGAACCGCGTCTCGATCATCCAGCCCCTGCCGCTCGCCTATCGGGATCGGCTCGCGAGAATCCCCGGCGTGACGAAGGTGACGTTCGCCAACTGGTTCGGCGGTGTGTACCAGGACGAGCGCAACTTCTTTCCGCAGTTCGCCATCGACCGCGAGAGCTATCGAGAGATGTATCCCGAGTTCGTCGTGCCCGACGACCAGTGGCAGGCCTTTCTCGGCGACAAGGAAGGCGCGATCGTCGGCGAGGCGCTGCTCGAACGCTTCAAGTGGAAGCTCGGCGACCGCATTCCGATCAAGGGGGCGATCTTCCCGGGAAGCTGGGAATTCAACATCCGCGGCGTCTACCGGGGACGGCGGCCTCAGGACGACACCACGCAGTTCTGGTTCCGCTGGGACTACTTCGACGAGCGCAAGACGTTCACGAAGGGTGTGGTGGGCTGGTACGTGATTCGCATCGCCAACCCCGACGACGCCGTGCGCCTGGTGAAGGTGATCGACGAGCAGTTCGCGAACTCGCCGACCGAGACCAAGACCGACACCGAAAAAGCCTTCGCGGCGTCGTTCGTGAAGCAGATGGGCAACATCCAGCTCCTGATCATGAGCGTCGGCAGCGTCGTCTTCTTCACGCTCCTGCTGGTGACGGGCAACACGATGGCGATCGCGGTGCGCGAGCGCACGCGCGAGCTCGCGGTCCTGAAGGCGGTCGGCTTCCGGGACGGCTTCGTGCTGGCGCTGGTCATCGTGGAGACGATGACCGTCGCCGCGGTCGGCGGCGGGCTCGGGCTCGGGCTGGCGAAGCTCTTCACCTTGCGCGGCGATCCCACCGGAGGGCTGTTGCCCTTCTTCTACGTCTCGCCGCAGTCGATCGCCTCCGGGTTCGGCCTGGCGCTGGCCGTGGGCCTGGCGGCCGGCATCCTCCCCGCGTTGGCCGCGAGCCGGCTGCGCGTGGTGGACGCGCTCAGACGGATCTGACGTGGCCATTCCCATCGTCTACAACGTGCGCAGTCTCGCCGCGCGGTGGACCTCGACCGTCGTGGCCGTGCTCGGCATCGCCGGGACGGTCGGTGTCTTCGTGGCGATGCTCTCGCTGGCGCGCGGGTTCGAGGCCACCCTGGTGGCGTCCGGATCGGCGCGCAACGCGATCGTCCGACGGGCGGGCGCCACCTCCGAAATGGACAGCAGCGTGATGCTCGAGCAGGTGAGGGTGGTCGAGGACGCGCCGGGCGTCGAGCGCGGCGGCGCCGGTCCGCTGGTCAGTCCCGAGGTCGTCGTGATCGCCTCGTTCCCTCTGAGAGGCCGAGGCGTCGAAGGCAACGCTCAGGTCCGCGGCGTGTCGCTCAAGGCGCTGACGGTCCGGCCGACCGTGAAGATCGTCGCCGGCCGCGCCTTCCAACCCGGGCTGACAGAGCTGCTCGTGGGGCGCAACGTCGCGGCGAGCTACGAGGGCCTCGAGCTCGGCCAGACCGTCCGCTTCGGCGGTGGCACCTGGACCGTGGTGGGCGTGTTCGACAGCGGCGGCACGGCGTACGACTCGGAGCTCTGGTGCGACTACAGCGTGCTCCGCCAGGTCTACCAGCGCCCGCTCAACATGTTCCAGTCCGCCACGGCGCGCCTCACGTCCCCCGACGCCCTCACCGGGTTCAAGGACGCGCTGACCTCCGATCCGCGCGTGACCGTGCAGATCGACCGCGAGGTCGATTATTACGCGAAGCAGTCGCGGCAGCTGACGACCTTGATCACGGTGCTTGGCTCGATCATCGCTGTCGTGATGGGCATCGGCGCGGTCTTCGGCGCGCTGAACACGATGTACTCGGCGGTGTCCGAGCGTACGCGGGAGATCGCCACGCTCCGGGCGCTCGGCTTCGGCAGCGGGAGCGTCGTCGTGTCCTTCGTGATCGAGTCCCTGTGCATCGCGCTCGTCGGCGGCCTCCTGGGTTGCGTCGTGGTCCTGCCGCTCAACGGCTTCACGACGGGCACCATCAACTGGCAGACCTTCTCGCACCTGGCCTTCGCGTTCCGGGTCACTCCCGGCCTGCTCGCGATGGGCCTCGCCTTCGCGCTGCTGATGGGGTTCATCGGCGGCGTGCCACCAGCCGTCCGCGCGGCGCGCGCCCCGATCGCCTCCGCGCTCCGAGAGCTCTAGCTTCTCGATCGCCCGCGTCGGGCATCACGCCCGATCTTCACCGAGAACGCTCGGGCGGCGCCCGGAGTCCGGGCGCGTATCCGTCACGCCGAGCGTGTAACCAGCTGAATCCACAGATGGACGGCCGGAGACTCGCGGGCGGCATCCTTCTTGCCGGCGAACGATGCAGGGAAAAGAGAGTGCGACCGACTCACTCGAGCCGCGAAACGCGGGAGGGGACCATGACCAAGGCAATCTTGACCCTGCTCATCTGCGTCATGGCGGTGGCGGCGATCCTCGAGGTCAAGCTCGCGGTCAATCAACACGAGATGTTGGCGCAAGAGGACTCCGACGGCCCCGGGTAGCCGTGCCGAACGGCCTGCGGTCGCGGTCGCTCAGTGTGAGCCGAGACCCGGGATCGAGATCAAGAGGTGGAGTAAACCGCCCAGGTCGTTGAGCTTGCGCGCATCCCAGCGCACGAACGCCTCGCGCTCCTCATCGGAGAGGTCGGCGCCGGCCAGAGCCTGGCGCGGGTCGGCGCGGAACCGGTCGCGGAAGGCCGCGTCCTTCTTCAAGCGATAGAGCAGGACGTTCGTCTCGTAGCGGCTCACGCCACGTCCCACTCGAGCGCCGCGAGGTCGACGCGGCCCATCTCGCCGTAGAAGCGCACGCGGGCGCGCGCCGGGCTCACCGCGCCCAGGAGCACGAGCCAGTTGAGCAGCTCGTGCGATCCGCTCTCGTGGAGCTCCTTGGCCGTGAGCGCGGTCATCGCGTCGTGATCTCCCGTTTCCATCAGCTTCACGATGCGGCGATCGAACACCGGATCGGACTGGCCGATCCGCGCCAGCGAGAGCTCCGGGAAGTGGCTGAGCCCGCCGGTGGCGATGACCGCGACGGTCCACGGCCCGTCGGCCACGACGCGCGCGATGTGACGACCGGCTTCGAAGCAGCGCTTCGCGGTCGGCTGTGGCGTCACGAAGCAATTGACCCAGAAGGGCACGAGCGGCGGCACGGGCCGGTCGCCGTAGAGCGTGGAGACCGGGCTCAGGAAGGCGTGATCCAGCGGCGCCGACCACGACGCCGCGAAGTCGAATCCAGCCTGGACGCCCCTCTCGAGGATGCTGGTGGCCAGGTCCTCGTGAACCGGATAGCGCTCGGGGAGACCGTCGAGGGCTCGGTCGAACTCGATCGCGTCGTCCTGGATCATGCGGTTCACCGACCGCCCGACGCGGACGCAGAGCGCAGGGATGGCGTCGAACGAGAAGACGTTCAGGTGATCGTCGGCGATCACGACGAGCGCGTCCGGCGCCGCCGCGGTGAGCGAACGCCCCATCTCGCGCACGACCGCGATCAGCTCTTCGACCATTCGCCGGCCGTGGGGCCCGACATTCTGGCCGTAGTAGTCGGGGTAGAGCACGTGCGACATCGCCGCCGCGTACACGATCCGGCCCATGCGTCCTCCGTCTGTCAGCCCGCCTCGGCCGGCGGGGCCCCAGCCCCGCGACGGCCTGCAGCGCGCAACACGCGCCATGATGCCCGAGACTCCGTCGGTCTGCCCGGCAAAAAACGCCGCATCGGTGGTAGAGTCGCGACATCGACCATCAAAAGCCATCAGGAGATCGATATGGACAAGAAAGTCGCGATCGTGACGGGCGCCGGGAGCGGAGTGGGCAAGGCGGTCGGACTCGCGTTGCTGAGAGAGGGCTACCACGTCTCGCTCGCCGGGCGGCGCAAGGACGCGCTGGAGAAGGTTGCGGCCGAGGCCGGCGACGCGCGCTCCAGAGCGCTGGTGGTGCCCACGGACGTGTGTGATCCCCAGGCCATCCGCGCGCTCTTCGCGCAGACCAGGAGCGCCTTCGGTCGGCTCGATCTCCTGTTCAACAACGCCGGCATCGGCGCCGCCGGCCTGCTGGAAGACCTGAGCGTCGAGCAGTGGAAGGCGGTCGTGGACACCAACCTGACGGGCTCGTTCCTGTGTACGCAGGAAGCCTTCAAGATCATGAAGGACCAGAACCCGCGCGGCGGCCGGATCATCAACAACGGCTCGATCTCGGCCCACACGCCCCGACCCAACTCGGCGCCGTACACGTCGACCAAGCACGCGATCACCGGCCTCACCAAGGCGACGTCGCTGGACGGCCGGAAGTACGACATCGCGTGCGGCCAGATCGACATCGGCAACGCCGCGACCCCGATGACCGAGCGGATGGCCAAGGGCGTGCCGCAGCCGAACGGCGCGACCATGATCGAGCCCACGATGGACGTGGAGAACGTCGCGAACGCGGTGCTCTGCATGGCGCGGATGCCGCTCGACACGAACGTGTTGTTCATGACGGTCATGGCGAACAAGATGCCGTTCGTCGGCCGCGGCTGATCGCCTCGACGCAGAGACCGGGGCCATGCGTGTTCAAGCCCAGCAGATTCGCCGTCAGCTCGTGTCCGTGTTCCGGGCGTGGGGGATGTCGGACGCCCACGCCGACACCACCGCCGACATGATGGTGGAGACCGATCTGCGCGGCGTCGACTCGCACGGCATCGGGATGCTGCCGACTTACGATCAGGAATTCCGCAACGGGCGGCTCAACATGCGCCCGACCTTCAAGAAGAAGCGCGAGACGGCGGCGATGGCGCTCGTCGACGCCGACGCTTCGCTCGGTCATCCGGCCGCTGCCTACGGGATGAACCTGGCGGTCGACAAGTGCCTCACCGTCGGCGTCGGTGTCGTCGCGGTCTTCAACTCGCACCACTTCGGCGCCGCCGGCTGCTATTCGCGAATCGCCGCCGATCGCGGCGTGATCGGCATGGTGACCTCGGCCACGCGCGGCGTGACCATGGTGCCCACCTTCGGGGCGGAACCGGTCATGGGCACGAACCCGCTCGCGTTCGCCGCTCCGGCCAAGCGCAACGCGCCGTTCGAGCTCGACATGGCGACTACGACCGTCGCCGCGGGCAAGGTGCGCGTCTACAAGCTCAACCACAAGCCGCTGCCGGCCGGGTGGGTCGTCGACGGCGACGGCAAGACCGTCACCGACTCGGCGAAGGGCTTCCAGCACGTCACCGACCGCGACGGCGGCATCACGCCGCTGGGCGGCTCGCGCGAGGCGGGAAGCCACAAGGGCTACGGCCTGGCGGTGATGGTGCACGTGCTGGCCGGGACGCTCGCCGGCGCCTCGTTCTCGCCGATCCGCAACCAGACGCAGAAGACGTCCGACCCCCACAACATCGGCCACTTCTTCATGGCGATCGATCCGCGCGCGTTCCGGGCCGAGGGCGAGTTCGAGCAGGATCTCGACCAGGTGATCGACGTCCTGCACAACGCCAAGCGCGTCGACGCGAATCAGCCGGTGCTTGTCGCGGGCGATCCGGAGCGGGCGAACAAGAAAGAGCGGCTCGAGCAGGGCGTGCCGATTCCGGACGACCTGATGGAGCAGCTGCGTGCGGTGGCCAAGAACGCCAGCGTGCCATTCGTGCTCGCCGGATCGTGAGCCGGGTGAGCGCGCCGGGGCCGGGTCGCTCGACCACGCGTCCGCTGCCCCGGCGCGGCGGGGATCCATCCCTGGGCCTCGCCGGGGCCGCGCGCGCCGAGTCGCATAGAACATGAGCGAGACTCGCTGGATCGGGAAGTCGGTCAAGCGCGTCGAGGACGCGCGGCTCCTGACCGGCCGCGGAACTTATATCGACGATCACCCGCCGGTCGCCAACGCGTGCCACGCGGCGATCGTGCGCTCGCCGCTGCCCCACGCGGTGATTCGCGGCTACGACCTGTCGGCCGCGCTGGCGCTGGACGGCGTCGTCGGCGCGATCACCGGCGAGGACGTCGCGCGGCACACGAAGCCCTTCTCGGTCGGCGTGACGGCGCCGATCCACTACTACTGCGCGGCCACGGATCGGGTGCGGTTCGTCGGCGAGCCGGTGGTGGTCGTCGTCGCCAAGAATCGCTACGTCGCCGAGGACGCCGCCGAGCTCGTCCAGGTGGACTACGATCCGCTCCCGGTGGTCCTCGATCCCGAGCGCGCGCTCGATTCGACCGCGCCCGTCCTGCACCAGGCCGTCGGGTCGAATCTGGCCGGCCACCGACGGCTCGTCTACGGCGAGCCCGAGCGCGCGTTTCGCGAGGCCGACGTCGTCCTCAGCGAGCGCTTCAGCTTTCCGAAGTACGGCTCGACGCCGATCGAGACGTACGGCGTCATCGCGCGCTGGGACCCGCTCGACGGCGTGTGCACGGTGTGGTCGAACTTCATGGGGCCGTTCATCATGCACCCGCTGACCGCGCGGGTTCTCGGCCTGGCCGAGAACAAGCTGCGGTTCATCGTGCCGACCGACATCGGCGGCTCCTTCGGCATCAAGTCGTCGATCTATCCCTATATCGCCCTGATGGCGCTCGCCGCGATGCGACTGGGCGTGCCGGTCAAGTGGATCGAGGACCGGCGCGAGCATCTACTGGCGTCGTCGAGCGGAACCGATCGTGTCGCCTACCGCGAGGTCGCGGCGTGCCGGGACGGGACGATCCTGGGCATGCGCTTCAAGTGGCTCGATAACGTCGGCGGCTACATCCGCAGCCCGGAACCGGGCTGTAGCTTTCGTCCCACCGGCAATTTTGTTGGTCCATATCGCTTCCAGCACCTCGAAGTCGATGCGTCCGTGGTCATGACCAACAAGAGCCTCACCGGACCGAATCGCGGCTACGCGTGCGGGCATCTGTACTTCGAGACCGAGGGCATGATGGACCGACTCGCCGACCGGCTCGGGCTCGATCCGGTCGAGGTACGGCGGAAAAACCTCGTGCAGCCCGATCAGTTCCCGTACCGCACGCCGACCGGCGGGCTCTACGACAGCGGCGATTACCCGGCCGTGTTCGACAAGGCGCTCGAGCTCGCGCGATACGACGAGCTGCGGCGCGAGCAGGCGAAGGCCCGCGCCGGAGGACGCTATTTCGGGATCGGGCTCGCGCTCGCGGTCGACCCGTCGGTGTCGAACATGGGCTACGTGGCCACGGCGCTCGACCCGCAGTTTCGCGCGAAGCCCGAGTATCTGCCGAAGTCCGGCGCCGTGGACGCGGCGACGATCAAGATCGACCCGCTCGGGCGCGTCATCGCGATCCTCGGCACCACGCCGCAAGGTCAGGGCCACCAGACCGTGGTGTCGCAGATCGTGGCCGACGAGCTCGGACTGGCGCCACAGGACGTCACCGTGGTCGACGAGATGGACACGTTCACGCGCGTGTGGTCGATCTCGTCGGGAACGTACTCGAGCCGCTTCGGGTCTGTCGGAACGAGCGCCGTCGCCCTGGCGGCCCGCAAGCTCAAGGCCAAGCTGGTCGACTACGGGGCGCACCTGATGGAGCTGCCGGTCGCGTCGCTCGAGTTCCGGGACGGCGCCGTGCGGCCGAGGAGCGGCAAGGGCCCGTCGTATTCCATCAAGGACCTGGCCGGTCGCGCCCACTGGAACACCGAGTCGTTGCCCGAGGGCATGGAGCCCGCGCTCCAGGCGACCGCGGTGTTCGGCTTCACGGTCGCGAAGGCCGTCGATGCCGAGGACCGCGTGAACTCGTCCAACACGTACGGCTTCATCGCCGAGGTGATGGCCGTGGAGGTCGATCCCGAGACGGCGGCGATCAAGATCCTCCGGTACGTGACCGTGCACGACGCGGGCACGATCATCAACCCGATGATCGCCGAGGGGCAGATCTACGGCGGCGCGCTGCACGGGCTCGGCGGCGCGCTGTACGAAGAGCTCGCCTACGACGAGCACGGTCAGTTCCTGACCGGAACCTTCATGGACTATCTGGTGCCGACGGCCAGCGAGGCGCCGCCGATCGATATCGCCCACATCGTGTCGCCGTCGCCGCTGACGCCGCTCGGCTCGAAGGGGCTCGGCGAATCCTCCTCGATGACGGTGCCGGCGGTCATCGCCAACGCGGTGAGCGACGCGTTGGCGCCGCTCGGCATCTGGATCAACGAGCTGCCGATGACTCCGTCGAAGCTATGGACCGCGATGGATCGAGCGCGCCGAGCCGGAGCGCCAACGGTGAGAACGGGCGTATCGGAGCCACTCGCGTCTTTCTCAGGCCACCCTCGGCCCAAGCCGGCCTCAAGGACCCCGCTACCATGAAACCTCCCAAATTCGAGTACCACGCGCCGACGACCCTCGACGAGGCGATCGCGGCGCTCGGCCGCTACGGCGGCGACGCCAAGGTGCTGGCCGGGGGCCAGAGCCTGATGCCGCTGCTGAACTTCCGCCTGGCGCGGCCCGCCGCGCTGGTCGACCTGAACCGGATCGCGTCGCTCGCCTACATCCGCGAGCAGGACGGGCAGGTCCGGTTCGGCGCGATGACGCGCCAGCGCACGATCGAGTTCTCGCCGGTCGTCGCCCAGCGGCTGCCGCTCTTGAAGGAGGCCACGCGCTGGGTCGGACACCTGCCGATCCGCACCCGCGGCACGATCGGCGGCTCGATCGCGCACGCCGATCCGTCGGCCGAATACCCGGCGGTGCTCGCGGCGCTCGAGGGCGAGGTGGTGGCGCGCGGAGCCACAGGCGATCGGGTGATCCGTGCGGCGGATCTCTTCCAGACATATCTCACGACGAACCTCGCCCCCGACGAGATTCTCACCGAGGTGAGGCTGCCGGCCATGCCGGCCGGTGCCGGCTATGCGCTCGAGGAGTTCGCGCGCCGGCACGGGGATTTCGCGATCGTCGGCATCGCGGCGGTGGTCGTCCGCGAGGGCCAGCGCTGCACGATGGCGCGTCTGGCCACCGCCGGCGCCGGCCCCGTGCCGGTGCGGCTGCGCGCCGCCGAGGAGATCCTGGAGCGCGAGGGGCTCGGCGACGCCGCGATCGCGGCGGCGGCGCGGCGAGCCACCGAGCTCGTCGATCCCGACGCGGACATCCACGCCTCGGCCGACTATCGGCGCCACCTCGCTGGAGTGCTCACGAAGCGCGCCCTCACGAGGGCGATCGGAGTCGCGCGTGGCTGACATGGTGACCGTGCGATTGAACGTGAACGGCGTCGCCCACGAGGGGCGGTGCGAGCCGCGCAAGCTGCTGGTCGACTTCATCCGCGAGGACCTCGGGCTCACGGGCACGCACGTCGGGTGCGAGCACGGGATCTGCGGTGCGTGCACGATCATGTTCAATGGGGAGGCGGCGCGCTCGTGCATCATGCTCGCGGTCCAGGCCGACGGCGCCGAGCTCGCTACCGTCGAGGGCCTGATGCGGGACGGCAAGCTCCATCCGCTGCAGGAAGCGTTCCGCGAGCATCACGGCCTGCAGTGTGGCTTCTGCACGCCCGGTATGCTGATGACCGCGCTGGACTTCCTGCGCACGAACCCGGCGCCCAGCGACCGCGAGATTCGCGAGGGCATCTCGGCCGTGCTCTGCCGCTGCACTGGCTATCAGGGGATCGTCAACGCGGTTCGGGCCGCCGCGCCCATCCTCGCCTCCGGGCGCTAGGTTCGGAGAGAGCTCGTGGGCGTGGACCTGCCGCGGCTCGTCGGCGCCCGCGTCGCGCGACGCGAGGATCCGCGCCTCCTGACCGGGCAGGGGAGCTACGTCGACGACCACCGCCCGGCCCGGATGCTCTACGCCGCGTTTCTCCGCTCGCCGCACGCCCACGCGCGGATCGCGCGCATCGATGCGTCGGCGGCACTGGCGTTGCCCGGCGTCGCGGCGGTGCTGACCGGCGAGGACATCGCGCGCGCGGCAAAGCCCGTCCGCGCCGAGTCCAAGACGCCCGACGTCAAGACCACGAGCTTTCCGCCGCTCGCGCTCGGCAAGGTGCGTCACGTGGGCGAGGCCGTCGCAATGGTCGCCGCCGAGAGCCGCTACCTGGCCGAGGACGCGGTCGAGCATCTCGCCGTCGAGTACGAGCCGCTGCCGGTCGTGAGGAACACCGACGAGGCGCTCGACCCGGCGAGCCCGGTGCTCCACGAGGACGCAGGAACGAACCTCCTGGTCGCCCGCGAGTTCGCCCGCGGCGACGTCGACGGCGCGCTGGCGGGCGCGGCGCTCGTCGTGCGCGAGCGGTTTCGCTTCCACCGGCACACGCCGGTCTGCATGGAGAACCGCGGCTGCCTCGCGGACTACGCGACGGGGAGCGCGATGCTCACCCTGCGCTCTTCCGCCCAGTGCCCCGGCCTCGTGCGCGACGTCCTGACCGACCTGCTCGGCATGCCCGAGCACCAGATCCGCGTGGTCGCGACCGACGTCGGCGGCGGCTTCGGCGCCAAGGCCTCGCTCTACCCGGAGGAGATCGCCACCTGCGTGATGGCGCGGCGACTGGGACGCCCGGTGAAGTGGATCGGCGATCGCCGCGAGGACCTGCTCTCGACCACGCAGGCGTGGGACGAGATCGTCGAGGCCGAGCTTGGCGTGAACCGCGACGGCACCATCGTCGGCCTTCGCGCTCGGGTGACCGCCGACATCGGGGCGTACTCGATCTATCCGTGGACGGCCGCCATCGAGCCCGTGCAGACGATCAGCTTTCTGCCCGGGCCGTATCGGGTGCCGGCCTATCGCGGGCAGGCGCGAGGCGTTGCGACCTGCAAGGCTCCGCTCGGCCCGTACCGCGGCGTGGGGCGACCGCCGGCGGTCTTCGTGATCGAAGGCCTCATGGATCGAGCGGCGCGCCAGCTCGGGATCGACCCGACGGAGATCCGGCTCCGCAATTTCATCCGCGACGAGGATTTTCCTTACAAGTCGCCGTCGGGAATCGTGTGGGACAGGTCGAGCTTCACCGGCTCGCTCGTCAAGGCGCGCGAGGCGCTCGATTACCAGGCCGCGCGCGACGAGCAGGCGAAAGCCCGCGCCGCCGGGCGCTGGCTCGGCATCGGCGTCGCCTCCTACGTTGAGCTCACCGGTATCGGCTCGGCGATTCCGGTGTCGCCGGGCATGCCGGTCTCCACGGGCACCGAGGCGGCGACGATCCGCTTCGATCCGGCCGGCAAGGTCACCGCCGTGTTCGGCGTCGCGTCCCACGGCCAGGGGCTCGAGACGACGCTCGCGCAGATCGTGGCGGACGAGGTCGGCGTGCCGATCGCGGACGTGCGCGTGCTCCACGGCGACACCGAGGTCTCGCCCTATGGGACCGGCACCTACGCGAGCCGAAGCCTCGTGCTGGCCGGCGGCGCGGCCATTCTCGCCGGCCGGGCTGTCCGCGAGAAGATGCTGCTGATCGCCGGCCATCTCCTGGAAGCCGATCCGGCCGACATCACGCTGATCGACGGCCGGTACGCCGTGCGCGGGATGCCCGACCGGAGCGTAGCGGTCCGGCAGATCGCCCGCGCCGCCTACTCGGGCGCGCGTCAGCTGCCGAAGGGGCTCGAGCCCGGCCTGGAGGCGACGAAGTTCTACGACCCGTACTACGGCACCGCCTCGAACGCGACCCACGTGGCGGTGGTCGAGGTGGACCACGCGACCTGCGAGGTGAAGACGCTCCGCTACGTCGTCGTCGAGGACTGCGGGCGCATGGTGAATCCGCTCATCGTCGACGGTCAGGTGCACGGCGGCGTCGCGCAGGGGATCGGCGCGGCGCTCCTCGAGGAGATCGTCTACGACGACCACGGGCAGCTGCTCAGCGGCACCTTGATGGACTACGTCGTGCCCTCGGCGTGCGAGATTCCGATGATGGAAGTGCACCACCTGGAGACGCCGTCGCCGGTCACGCTCGGTGGATTCCGCGGCATGGGCGAGGGCGGGACCATCGGCGCGCCCGCGGCCATCGCCAACGCGATCGCCGACGCGCTGGCTCCGCTGGGGATCGAGGTCGCCGAGCTGCCGGTGAGCCCCGATCGCCTCTTCCGACTCATCGGGGCGCGCACGGGGTGAGGGGATGAATCTCGGGCTCGCCGGGAAGGTCGCGCTGGTCACCGGCGGCGCGCGCGACATCGGGCGCGAGATCTCGCTGACCTTGGCCCGCGAGGGCGCGGCCGTCGCCGTCAACTACATGCACTCGAAGCCCGATGCCGACTCGGTCGTGGCCGAGATCACCCGGGCCGGCGGCCGCGCGGCGGCCTATCAGACCGACGTGGCCGACTACGCGGCGGTGGGCCGCCTGATCGACCGTGTCGTCGCCGACCTCGGCCGGCTCGACGTCGTCGTCAACAACGCGGGCTACGTCGAGGCGAAGCTGTTCCTCGAAACGAAGCCCGAAGAGTGGAAGCGACAGGTGGACGTCGACCTCTACGGGGTCTTCAACATCTGCCACGCCGCGGCGCCGAAGCTGGCGGCCCAGAAGGGCGGACGCATCATCAGCATCGTCGGGGACTCGGCGCGCGTGGGCCAGCCGCGACTCGGCGTGTCGGCCGGGGCGCGCGGCGCGGTGCTCTCCCTCACGCGCACGCTCGCGAAGGAGCTCGGCCGTCAGAACATCACCGTGAACTCGCTCGCGCTCGGCTGGATCGAGACCTCGCACTCGGACCAGGAGTGGATCGCGAAGAATCGCGAGCGGATCCTCGCGTTCTACCCGATTCGCCGTCTCGGAAAGCCCGAAGACGTGGCGCCGCTCGTCGCCTTCCTCGCCTCCGACCTCGCCGGCTGGGTCACCGGGCAGACGATCAGCGTGAGCGGCGGATACTCGACGGTCTGACCGTCCCGACCATGGGCTACGCCGGCCCGAAGCCGACCGAGGCGGTCAGGTCCTTGGCAATGAGCGGCCGGAAGCGCACAGGCAGCCCCACGGCGAGCTTGTCGAGCGGAACGTCGACGATCCGGCCGAGGATCGAAACGCCCTCCTTGAGCCGCACCACGGCGACGGCATAGGGGACGTCCGCCGCGTGCGCGCGAGGCGCGACGCGGATCACGGTAAAGCTCGCGATCGTGCCGTCGCCCACGAGCGTCACCGGCTGCCACTGATGGGCGTGGCAGCTCGGGCACAGCTCCTTCGGCGGCATCGCGAGCTCGCCGCACGCGCCGCAACGGATGGCCGTGAGCTGTCCGGAGCGCGCCTTCTCGAAGAACACGCGCGCGGTGATGGTCGGCTCAGTCACGACCGAAGAGGCTCACCAGGACGGTCGCCGTGTTGCCGCCGAGGGTGTGGGTGAGGCCCTTACGCGCGTCCTCGACCTGACGCGGCCCGGCCTCTCCGCGGAGCTGGGTCACGATCTCCGCCACCTGCGCGGCGCCGGTCGCCCCAATGGGGTGGCCCTTGGCCTTCAAGCCGCCCGACGGGTTCACCGGGATCTCACCGCCGAGACCGGTGAGACCCTTCTCGGCGGCGCGCCCGCCGGCGCCCGGCTCGAAGAGGCCGAGCCCCTCCGTGGCGACGATCTCGGCGATCGTGAAGCAGTCGTGCAGCTCGACGACGTCCACGTCGGACGGGCCGATCCCGGCCTGCCGGTAGGCCGCGGCCGCTGCCCGCTCGGTCGCCGGCACGCGCGAGAGATCGCGCTTGTCCCCGAGCAGCATCCAGTCCGACGCCGCCGCCGAGCCGAGCACCCACACGGGCTTGCGATGCTTGCGCGCGACCTCCTCGGAGGCGAGGACCACGGCCGCGCCGCCGTCGGAGAACGGGCAGCAGTCGAAGAGCTTGAGCGGATCGGCCACGTAGGCTGACTTCAATACCTGCTCGATCGTGATCGGCTTCTGGAATTGCGCCTTCGGGTTGAGCGCGCCGTGACGGTGATTCTTCACGGCAACCGCGGCCATCTGGGCCTCGGTCGTGCCGTGCTTCTCCATGTGGGCCCGGGCGATCAGGGCGAAGACGCCGGGAAAGGTCAGGCCGAGCGGCTGCTCCCACACGGCGTCGGACGCGTAGGCGAAGTACTCGGTGGACTCCGCCGTGGAGACGTTCAGCACCCGTTCGGCGCCTCCGACCAGGATGACGTCCGAGACACCGGCGGCGATCTCCATCACGGCGTGACGGAACGCCGCGTGCGAGCTCGCGCACGCGGTCTCGAAGCGGGTCGTGGGCACCGACGGGATGCCCAGGACGGAAGCGGCCTGGGGCCCGGTGTGAAGCTGATGCTCGGTCTCGCCGCCCACGACGTTGCCGTAGTAGAGCGCTTGCACGGCGCTCGCGCGTATGCCGGCGTCGGTCAGCGCCTCGCGGGCCGCCTCGGCGAAGAGCTCGGCCGAGGTGCGGTCGTGCAGCCCGAATTTCGTCACTCCAACCCCGATCACGGCGACCCGACGCATGGGAGTCCTCCCTCGTCGCATGCTAGCATTAAAATCGGTGACTGCATCGCTGCCCGAGGAGGCTGACTGCCCGACCAATTCTTCTTGCTGTGACTGCCGTTCCCCGGGTTCAATGGTCTTCGGTGCCGAGACGGGTTAACTTCGCGTGCTGAGTGAAGAAGCGCTCATCATCGCCGCCGTCGCGGGCGCGTGCGTGCTGCTCGTGCTCGGCGTGCTCGAGCTGGTGTGGCCGACGCGGCCGCGTCACGCTCGCCGATCTCGGGGCGAGCCGGATCCCGCTCGCCCCGTGGCCGCCGCGCCTCCACGTCCGGCTCAGAGCATCCTGCCGAGGCGGTTGATCGACTCGCCGTCGGCCTCGCGCCCGGCCGGCGGCTTCGTGTTCCCGCCGCCGGCCGACTACGTGCCGCCGCCGCTGCCGCGCGAGGAAGTCCGGCCCCTCACGCGTCCGATCGGGCTAGTCCGGCCCGCGACGGCCGAAGAGGCGACGATCCCGCCGCCGGTCGAACACGAGGCCTCGCCGCCCGTTGAACCGGTCGAAGCGCCTGTCGCGCCTCCGGAGCCCGAGCACGTCGTGCCGGCCTACATTCCGCCGCCGGCTGTCGAGATCGAGCCGCCGCCGACCGAGCCCGCGGCGGCTCCAGTCGAGGCGGAGCCGTCCGCGTTCGAGCCCGATCCCCCGATCGGGCCGGAGCCGAGCCCGCTCGAGGCCGAGCCGCCACGGTTCGAGGCGGAGGAGCCGCCGCAGCGGTTCGAGCCCGAGCCGCCGATGGTCGAGGTGAGCTCGACCGTCGTCGAGCCTGAGCCGGAGGTCGTCGAGCCGGAAGGACCTCTGGTCGACGTGTCGCCACCACCAGTCGAGCCAGCACCGCCAGCGACCGTGCCCGAGTCGCAGCCGATCGCACAGGTCCCGCCGTCATTCGAGCCCCTCGCGCCACCGCGCGCGCAGGTTCAGCCACCGCAACCGGCGGAGATTCCTACGCCGTCCAGACGCCGGCGCCGGAGCAAGATCTCACCGCACGCGCGCCCGCACCGGGTGCTGCGCCCGGGGTCGCCGGGAGGCTCGAGCGCCGAGCGCCCGGCGACCAACCTCGCGCCGCCGGCTCTGACCGAGGCGCCCGCGAGGCCGGCGCCACCCCCTCCGAGCGCTCCGGCGGCGATCGACGCGAAGGTTACGCGAGATTCGCCGCTCGTGGAACGCTGCTTCGCCCTTTATCAGGAAAAGCGCTTCGACGAGGTCCTGACGGTCGGCGAGCAGGCGCTCGCCGGATTTCGGCGAGACGCGGCCGGGCGTCCGTCCCGCGAGGCCGCGGCGCTCTGGTCCGTCATCGGGCTGGCGAAGCAGGCCCTCGGCGACGACGACGGCGCGCACGCGGCGCTCGAGTCGTCGATCGACGCGGCCTTCGAGGCGGAGCGCTCGACCTACCGCAGGCATCTCGCCACTCACGCGCTCGAAGCCGCCCAGGCGCGGCTGGCGCGAGCGGACAGTCACGACCCCGGCGACCGGATGGCGGTGATCCGCTCGGCGATCGCGTGGACCGAACGCGGGCTTGCGGGCGCCCCGTCGGATCCGGCGCTCAGCGACGCGCGCGAAGCCTCGCACGAGGCGCTCTGGCAGGCGTACGAGCAGGCCGCGACGGCGCTTCTCCAGCGGCAGGAATTCCCGGAGGCGCGACAGATCCTGCACGAGGCTCTGGATGACCCCAAGCTGCCCGCGGCGCGCGCGGCGGGGCTCAGGGGGTTGCTCTCCGGCACGTTCGGCGGCGAGATCGGTCAGCTCACGGCGCAGGCGATCCTCAGCATCCAGGAAGGGCGCGAGGCCGAAGCGCTGGGAGTGCTCCAGCGCGCCGAGGGGCTGCTCGCCGCGATCGCCACCGACGCGCTTCCGGCGACGCGTCGCGACGAAGTCGACCAGCGGCTGTGGTGGGGCTACGCCGAGCTCGGGAGCAGGCGACTCGACGCCGGCGACTACGAAGAGGCGCTCGATCCGCTCGTCCACTCGTTGCGCTTCACGTCGATCGGGCCGGAGCGTCAGGCCGAGACGCGCGCAGCGGTCGTCCGCGCGCTGGAGGGCATCGCGGCGGTGCGCGCGCTGTCCATTCGCCGCCTCGCCGAAGCCGGCAGCCGCGACGAAGCGATCGTCGCCGCGGGGGCGCTCCACGAGCTCGTGAGGCGCGGCCTCGAGCTCGGGATCACCGAGGACGAGCTGGTGGCGGCCTTCGCGCGGGTGCGCCGGCTGTGCGAAGAGCTCGGGATGGACGCGCGAGCGTAGCGCGCGGCACCGTCGCGGCGCTGGGCCCCGCCGGATCGGGCGCGCCTATGAAAGGACCGGCGCGCTCAGGGCTCGACGCTTTTTCGGCGGATCTCCTCGAGCAGGGTCTCGGGCACGTTGAAGAACGCCGTCACGACGGTGGGATCGAAGTGCTTGCCCGAGCAGCGCTTGATCTCGGCCTTGGCCACGTCGAACGGCTGCGCCTTCGAGTACGGGCGGTCGAAGGTGATCGCGTCGAAGGCGTCGACCACCATGAAGATCCTGGCGCCCAGCGGAATCTCTTCGCCCCTGAGGCCACGCGGATAGCCGCTCCCGTCCCACTTCTCGTGGTGCGAGTAGACGATCGGCACCGCGCCCTGCAGGAACGGGATCTTCTCGATCAGCTGCTTGCCGATCTCCGGATGGCGCCGCATGATCTTCCACTCGTCTTCGGTGAGGGGACCGGGCTTCAGCAAGATTCCGTCTGGGATGCCGATCTTGCCGATGTCGTGGAGCAGCACGCCGTGGGCGAGGGCCGGGAGGTCCGGCTCCGGCACGCCGTACACGCGCGCCGTCGCCATCGCATAGCCGTGCACGCGGCGCGAGTGTGATTCGGTCCCGACGTCGCGCGTGTCGAGGGCGGACCCGAGCGCCTCCAGGGTGGTCCGGTAGGCGTCCTGGAGCTCCCGGTTGAGCTGCGCCAGCCCGCGCGTCGCCTCTTCGACCCGTCGCTCGAGGAGCTCTTGATAGTGGCGGTGCTCGATCAGGAGCTGGCGCCGCTCGAGGGCGCGGTCGGCGGCGATGAGCAGCTCGTCCACGTTCACCGGCTTCATGATGAAGTCGTACGCGCCGAGCTTGAGGCTCGCGATCGCGGTCTTCACGTCGGCCGCGCCGGTGAGGACGATCACGGCCGCGTCGGGGTCGGCCTGACGGACTTGCTGGAGGAGATCGATGCCGCCCATGATCGGCATCTTGAGGTCGGTGACGGTCAGCGGCGAGCGCGAGTCGCGGATCGAGGCCCGGAAGACCTCGACCCCTTCGTGTCCGTCATTGGCGAGCAGGCATTTGTAGCCGGCGCCGAGGAAGATCTGGTGCAGGACGTCGCGGACCTGCCGGTCGTCGTCGACGATCAGAACCTCTCGCTGCCCCATGTCAATCTACCTTCTGACCCGGACCTGCCGCCACGACCTGGTTCTTGCCCGCTCGCTTTGCGGCGTAGAGCGCCCCGTCGGCCGCGCGGAACAGCTCCTCCGACGTCGAGGCCTCGTCGTCCGGAAGGCTGGCGACGCCGAAGCTCGCCGTCACCCGCTTGCCGTGCGAGTAGGGGAAGGTCGCGACGACCTGCCGTATCCGGTCCGCGTAGAGCCGAGCGCCGCTCTTCGACGTCTCGACCAGCAGGACGGCGAACTCGTCGCCGCCGTAGCGGGAGACGACGTTGATGCCGCGCGAGTGCTTCATGAGGATCTGACCGACATCGCGCAGCGTCTCGTCGCCGACCGCGTGGCCGAACTCGTCGTTGACGCTCTTGAAGCCGTCCAGGTCGAGCACCACGACGGAGACCGGGTGATTGAACCGCCTGAAGCGCGAGATCTCCTCCTCGAGGCGGAGCGAGAAGAAGCGTCGATTGTAGAGACCGGTGACCTCGTCCTTGAACGAGGTCTCCTTGAGCTTGGCGTTGGTGGCCTCGAGCTCGCGGTAGGCGGCGTCGAGGCGCATCGCGAAGGTGTTGATGTCGATGGCCTGCTGCTCGACGGTGCCGAGCATGTTCGAGAACGACCGCATCAGGGTCCCGACCTCGTCGCTACGGCCGCCGAGCTCCGCGAGCTTCGGCTCTCGCGAGAGCAGCTCGGCGATCTTCGCGAAGGCCCGGCCGAGGTCCCAGATGATGTACGCCCCGCCGACCATGGCGAGGACGGTGGACAGCAGGAGGGCGTGGAGTGCGTAGAACTTCATGACGTCTGCCGGGTGCAGCTCGGGCCTCACGTAGCGATAGACCACGTAGGCGAGAACCAGCATCGGCACGAGGGAAGAAAGAGTGAGCGCCAGCAGGACTTTACGCCTCAGCAGCCGCCCCGTGGACGCGATATCGGCCGACGCGCGCGACATGACAAGACTATTCTATTGCCGCGATCGGCGGTCAGGACAGGAAAAGTTTGAGCCGCGTGCTGTAACTACTCGATCTACGAATGAAAAGTGATCGACGACAGGCTAGTGCCCTTCGGCGCGCAGCCGATGGCGCTGGCCCTCCTGGATCACCACGATGCCATCTTCCTCGATGCGCTCGAGGATGGTGCCGTTCTCGAGCGTCTGCCCCTCGACATATTTTTGGCCGTTCACATAGACCATCCGCTCCCGAGGCTCGTTCGCCCAGACGAGCATGTCGATCTTCAGCTGGGGCGCCTCGGGCGGCGGCATCTGGTCGGGGGCCGGCGGCATGGACGTGATCGATGACCGGAGATCGGAGCGCTCCCGCCGACGCCGCTGCCGCGGGGTCTCTTCCGGAGACGCGGGAGGCGCCGGAGCGAGGCTGGTGGGCCGCGCGGGCGGGGGCGCGATCGGGCGCGCCGCCGGGACCGGTTGCGCGATCGGCTTGCGCGGTGGATCCTCAACCGCCTGCGCCGTCGGCGGGGGTGACGGAGGGATCGTCGCGGGCCTCCCCGCCGCGGACGTTTCCACTTCCGCGCGCGTATCGGGCGGGGGAGACACCGGCTGATGTGGGGCGAGCAAGATGGCGCCGATCACGACCGCGTTGAGGACGAGCCCGCCGCTCACGAACCAGGGCCACAGCCCCCGCCGCGCGCGCGCCGCCGCCGCCGCCGGGACAGACTTCCGCGGAATCGTGACCGGCTCGATCCCTGGCGCTTCGTCGGGCACCTCGATCGCCGGTGAGCCGGCGGGAGCCAGGACAGAACGGGCAGCCGCGCGCACGGTCGATCGATCGACGCGTCGGCGCCGCTGGGCGACCGCGCCCAGTAGCGCCCGGGCGCAAATGGTGTTGATCAGGCGCGGCACGCCGGACGACAGGTGATGCACGTCTCGCAGCGCGTCGACATCGAAGATGTTGCGGCGGCCGCCGGCGATCACCATGCGGTGCCGCACGTACGCGCGCGTCTCGTTTTCCGTGAGCGGCAAGAGATGGTAGCCCGTGGACCGGGACGGCTGGTTCGGAGCCGCGCGAGCCAGCAGGTCGACGAGCCACGGCTCGCCGATCAGGATGATCCCGAGCAGCTTCCGCCCGTCGATTTCCAGGCTCGAAAGCAGGTACAGCTGCTCGAGCACGTCGAGACCCAGACTCTGGGCTTCGTCCACGATCACGACCGTGCGTCGCTGGCCGAGGCCGGCGACCTGTTTGCGGTAGAGGCCGTCGCCGAGTATCAGACTCGACGCGTCCTTCCCGTACGCAACCCCCAGCTCGTCGCAGACGACCGAGAGCAGCTCCTGGGGCGTCGGCACCGGGTTGAGGATCAGCGCCACGTCGACGCGCTCGGGCAGCCGGCTCAACAGCATGCGACACATCGTCGTTTTGCCGATGCCGCTCGCGCCGATGAGGTGGGCGACGCCGCCTTGCGCCTGGACACTGCGCAGCAGATGCGCGAGCGCCGGCTCGTGGTGCTCGCCCAGATAGGTGAATCGAGGATCCGGGGCGTTCGAGAAGGGGCGCTCGCGGAGGCCGAAATGCTCGAGGTACATCGCTAGCGCGGAACGGGAGATGAGCGCAGACCGGTCGCCACACGCGACGGCATGAGCGTCAAGGACGCCACGGACAGCTCCCGCCGATGATCGTGCGACGACACGTGGTACGCCCCTTCATGCCACCATTCCATCGAGAGACGGGTCGTCCGCATCGCTGGCGTCAAACCTGAGGGCCCTGCAGGAGCCCGGCTTGAGGTGCCGCGGCCGGACGGGCGGAGTATAGCGGAAGTGGCCGATCTATGGGGAGTCCCCTCACAATGGGTCCAAAGCCTATGCTAACCTCGGCCAAGGAAGAATTGTCTGGGCCCCACGGTCAATGTGAGAATTCTCAAGGAAATAGCCGAGATGCCCGTCGTCGCTGACCAGACGATCGATTGCCTCGGGCTCTTCTGCCCGATGCCGATCGTGAAGACACGTGAGGCGCTCCGGCACATGGATCCGGGGCAGGTCCTCGAGGTCACGTCGGACGACCCCGGCTCCGAAGCGGACATGAAGAGCTGGTCGGCGCGAACCGGCAACGAGCTCGTGGAGATGCAGAGAAATGGCGCGGTCTTCCGCTTCTTCGTCCGAAAGGCTCGCTAGAACAGGCCTCCCCGCGGCGGGTGGCCGCGTCTACCTCGACTACGCGGGTTTCTCCCCGGTCGATCCGCGCGTGGTCGCGGTGATGCGGCCGTTCTTCGAGGGTGGCGTCGGCAATCCGAACGCCCAGCACTCGCTGGGGCTCGAGGCCCGCTCGTCCCTGGATGGGGCCCGTGCGAAAGTGGCCCGGCTGTTCGCCGCGACCCCCGGCGGGGTGATCTTCACCGCGAGCGCCACCGAGGCGAACAATCTCGCCATCAAAGGTCTGGCCCAGCGGGCCGCCGCCCGGCACATCGTCACCTCCGCGATCGAGCACATCTCGCTGATCGACTCGTGTCGCGACCTCGAGAAGCGCGGCTGGAGCGTGACCTACGTGGGCGTGGACGCGGAAGGTCGCGTCGATCCCGAGGCCGTGGCGAGCGCGATTCGCCCGGACACGGCGCTCGTCTCGATCATGGCGGCCAACAACGAGATCGGCACGATCCAGCCGGTCCGGGAGATCGGCCGGATCGCGCGCGCCCGCGGTGTGCCGTTCCACGTCGACGCGGTCGGTGCCGCCGGGCGCGTGCCGCTCATGGTCGACGACTGTCGTATCGACCTGCTCACGCTGTCGTCGAACGATCTCTACGGGCCGCCAGGCGCCGGCGCCCTCTGGGCTCGCGCGAGCGTCAAGCTGGCGCCGCTGACGGTCGGAGGCGGCCAGGAGCACGGATATCGCGCGGGGACCGAGAACCTGCCGGCGATCGCCGGCATGGGTGTGGCCGCCGAGCTGGCGCGTGGCGAGGTCGCCGGCGAAGTGGCGCGTCTGCGCGAGCTGCGCGATCGTCTGCTGGCGGGGCTGCTCACGCGGGTCCCGGAGGCGCGCCAGACCGGCGCCCGCGGAGCCGACCGGCTCCCGCAGAACGCGTCGATCGTCGTGCCCGGCATGAAGGCCGAGAGCGTCCTGACCGACCTCGATCTCCGCGGGGTCGCCGCCTCGTCGGGCGCCGCCTGCACGGCGATGACCGGCGAGCCATCGCACGTGCTGCGGGCGATCGGCTGCGACCGCGACACCGCCGAGAGCTCGCTCTGCTTCACGCTCGGCCGCTGGACCACGGCGAGCGAGATCGATCTCGTGATCGATGCGGTCCCGGCGGTGGTCGCCCGCCTTCGCCGCCTGGCCTCACAGTAGGGTGCGCCTTTTCCTCTTCGACATCGACGGCACGCTCGTGAGCGTGCGTGGCGCCGGCCGCACCGCGTTCGCCCGCGCGCTCGAGGAGACCTACGGCACCGCCGGCACGATCGAGCGGTACGACTTCCGCGGTCGGACCGATCTGCGCATCGTCCACGACTTGATGACGGAGGCCGGGCTGGACGTCGAGCGGATTCGCGATCGTGTCGACGACTGCTTCCGGGCCTACGCGCGCGAGCTCACGCGGATCATCGGCGACGGCTCGCGGGTCAAGGTGTTGCCGGGCGTGGCGGAGGTGGTCCGGCGGCTCGGCGCGCGGCCGGACGCGGTCGTCGGGCTCCTCACGGGAAACATCGAAGCCGGGGCTCGGATCAAGCTCGAGCCGACGGGGCTCTGGCCGTTGTTCCGTGTGGCCGCCTACGGCGGCGACGATGCCGACCGGCGCCGTTTGCCCGCGATCGCGCGCCAGCGGGCGCGGGCCATCGGCCACGAGTTCTCGTTCGACCGCATCACGATCATCGGCGATACGCCCCTGGACGTCGAGTGCGCGCGCGCCTCGGGCGCGGTGGCGGTCGCCGTCGCGACCGGCCAGCATCCGGTCGACGAGCTGGCGACGTGCCGGCCCGATCTGCTCTTCAGCGATCTCGCCGACGTCGATCTTGTCGTCGCGCGTCTCGCCGACGGTACCTCGTGACCACGTCGCTCGTCTCCGTGTGGCTCCACCTGCTGGGTGTCGTGGCCTGGGTCGGCGGGCTCGTGTTCCAGGCTCACGTCCTCGGGCCCGCGACCCGGCGGGAGGGCGCCGCGCCGCTCGCCGCGATGCTGCGCCGCGCACGACGGGTGACGTGGGTTGCGATCGCGCTGGTGGTGCTGACCGGGTTCTACAACGTGACCCGGCTCGGCCCGCTCGACCGGGTGCTGCAGAGCGGCGCCGCGCTGCTGCTGGCGCTCAAGTTCATGCTCGTGCTCGCTGCGGTAGCGGTCGCCGGTCAGCGCGATTTCGCGCAGGTCCCGCGGCTGGCGCGCGCCGTCGCCGCCGGGGACGATCCGCGCCCGGCCCTCTCGGCGATCGCGTGGATGGATCGCGTCGTGCTGCTACTCGCGGTCGTGATCATCTACCTCGGGCTCGCCGTCTCTCGCGCCTGATTCGCCGAACGGCCGCACCGGGTGCCCAGCGCGATCCGCCCCTCAGAGACCGGTGATCTTGATCCCGGAGTTCTTCAGCTTGTAGCGGCGGTTGATCGTGGCGAGGACCGCGGTGATGCCCTCGAGCGGTCCGGCGTTGCTGAGGGCGCCGACGTCGATCGGGCGCAGACCCATCGAGCGGCCCAGCTCGCCGACGGTGTCCTTGGCGGCGGCGTCGCCGCCGCACAGGAGCAGATCGCACTCGATCGAGTGCTCGGTCTCGGACAGCTCGTGGGCCGCGATGTGGTGGAACGCGGCGACGACCTTTGCGTCGGGCAAGAGGGCCTGCGCCTCTTCAGCCGAGGAGCCTGCCGCCGGCGGGGTGAAGAGCCGTGGGCCGCCGAACGTGAGCGGTACGACCGCTGAGATCACCACCTTGGCCCGGCAGGCTTCGCGCACTTCCGGGAGCGTCGCCGCGAGGCCCTGCGCGGGCAGCGCGATGACGATCACCGTCCCGAGGCGCGCGGCCTCGGCGTTGGCCTCGCCCATGATCGGCAGCTTGTGGGTCTGCTCGCGGAGCTCAGCGGCCTTGGTCTTCGCCCGCTCGGCGTCGCGCGAGCCGATGATGATCGAGTGGCCGACCCGCGCCCAGCGCGACGCCAGCCCCGCACCTTCTTTGCCGGTACCCCCGAGGATCGCGATGTTCATGGCACCACCGTTTACCGAAAGAGGTCGCGCGCGGGCTCGCGCAGGAGCGGCTTCGAGCCTTCCTCACTCGGCCTGAGCGCGAGCCCGCGTACGATCGCGGCCGGGATGCGGTCGAGCTTGCCCATCACCGGCTCCGCCGCGCCCGCGAGCTCGTCGGCGAGCGCCAGAATCGTCGCCTGCAGCGGCCGGCCGGCCGGATCGCGTTTCCCGAGATAGCTGAGGAGCGGAGCGAATCCGGCGATCCCGATCGCGACGTTCGTGAGCCCCTCGCGCCAGGGCCGGCCGAACGTGTCGGTTACGATCACGAACACCTCGACACCGGTGAGGGCGCGCACCCGGTCCCGCATCGCGCGGGCCGAGCGGTCGGAATCCTCGGGCAAGAGCGCCACCGAATCGGCGTCGACGTTCGACTGATCGATGCCCGCGTTCGCGCAGATCCAGCCGTGGTGGGTCTCGGTGATCAGGACGCCCTTGTCCATGCGCACGATGCGCCGCGATTCCTTGAGGATCACCTCGACCAGTCGCGGATCCTTGGCGAGCCCCGGCGCCATCGCGAGCGCGATCGGCGAGGGCTGGACGTCGGCCAGCTTCACCAGCCGCCCCTCGGCCTTGGACACGATCTTCTGGCCGATCACGAGAAGATCGCCGGAGGCCACCGGCGTCGCCTGGCGCCCCGCCGCCTCGACGATGAGCCGGGCGAGGTCGTCCCCCGGGCGCACCTCGCCGATGCCCTCGACACCGATCACCTCGTAGCGAGTCACGGGGTCCTCGAGCCCGGCTTGGGGGTCATGGGCCCGATGCGGAGATTTGAGTCAGGCCGCCGCGCGCGCGCCAGGTCGAGACGAGCCGGCGGGTCTCGGTGGCGCTCGGCTCGGCCAGCAGCGCCGTGAGGTCCTCGGGCGCGTCGACGTCGAGTCCGAGCCCCGGCAGGGCGAGCACGCGCGGGGTGAGGCCGTGCGCGCGCGCGGTCTCGAGATGGCGCGCGAAGGAGGGCTCGCCGAATGTCAGCGGCATCGCATCCGCCGGGGCCAGCGCGACCCCGTTGGTGCCGAGGCCCGAACGAGAAGGGACGAAGACCGGGGCGCCCTCACGCACGCCGCCGACGATCTGTCTCAGCTCGTCGGCGGTGACGCACGGCACGTCACCCGGCACGGTGAGGAAAACTCGCGCGCCTCGCCGGGCCGCCTCGGCCTGAGCCAGGGCGACGGCTGCGGTGTGGCCGCGGTTCACCGTCTCGGAGACCGGCTCGGCGCCGAGCGAGCGCGCGATCGCCGCGGCCGCCGGGTCGCACGTGACGACCCACACGCGCTCGAGGTCGGCCGCCGCGAGGGCTCGCAGCACATCCCGCAGCATCGCGCCCGCCAGCTCGCCACGCTCCGCGACGGAGAGGACGCTCGTCAGCCGCTGCTTGGCGCGCGTCAGATCCTTGACCGGCACGGCGACGACGAGGCGCGGTCCGGCTCCGTTCTTCATGTCCCGCGCCGTTCCAGCGCCACCTCGAGCACACGGCGCGCCAGCGCCGCCTCCTGCGCGCGGTCCGTCATGACGATGTCGGCGACGTCCGCCTCGACGCCGACCCGCGCCAGGTCGGACGCGCACGCCCGATCGCGCGGGTCGATCAGGAGCCGGCGGAGCCAGGGTGCACAGGCCTCGGCGACGCCGAGCGGCGAGACCGCGAGGCCACGAACCCGCATGAGGGCGCCGGCCGGACCGCTCACCGCCGCACCGCCGACGATCGGGCTCACGCCGACGACGGGCGCCGTCGTCGAGCGTAGCGCGTCGACGATGCCGGGTACGGCGAGGATCGGGCCGATGGAGGTGACGGGATTGGAAGGGCAAACGATGACGACGTCGGCTGTTTGGATCGACTCCACGACACCCGGCGCGGGGCCGGCGCTCGGCGCGCCGTCATAGTCCACGCCCACGACCTCGACGAGCGCTTTCTCGCGCACAAAATACTCCTGGAACGTGAGGCGCCCACCCGGTGTCCGGATCATCGTCCGGACTGGGTCGTCGCTCATCGGCAGGATGCGGACGGCGACGCCGAGCTCGGCGGCGAGCCGCGCCGTCACCGTCGAGAGGGGCTGGCCATCGCGGAGCGCCCGGGTACGCGTGAGATGCGTCGCCAGGTCACGGTCGCCGAGATTGAACCACGTCTCCGCACCGTGCGTCGCCATCGCGGCCAGACAGTTGAATGTCTCGCCGGCGAGTCCCCAGCCGCGCTCGACGTCGAGCATCCCGGCGAGCGCGTACGTGACGGTGTCGAGGTCCGGCGAGATGTGAAGCCCCCAGACTTCCGTGTCGTCGCCGGTGTTACCGATGACGGTGAGATCGCGCTGCGGGACGCACGTCACGAGACCGCGCAGGAGCTTGGCGGCGCCGGTGCCGCCGGCGAGCGTGACGACGCGCATGGTCAGTCGCGGGCGGTTTCTCGAAGCGTCCACAACGCGGTGCCACCACGCCAGGCGTAGAGACCACTCCCGGGCCGGCCCGCGAGATCGGGCGGCAAGGTGCCCTCCGGTACCGGGATGAAGCCGAAGCGGACCCAGACGCGATCGAGGCTCTGCGGGCGCGCGAACAGCGTGACGACGCCACAGGCGACCGCGTGATCGAGCACCGCGGCCACGAGCTGCGAGGCGACCTCTAGTGGCTCGGCCTCGGCACGTACGACGGGTCCGTGCAGCAACATGGCCTGGCCGCTTCGCTCTCCGATCACGGCGCCGATCAGGCGCTGACCGCCGTCCGTGGCGCCCCACGCGACGGCGACGTCGTCGGTGGGGGGCCAGGAGACCGCGGCGAAATCGAAGAGCGGACGGGCCATCGCGGCGTCCGGCAGGGGCTGGTATCCGATTCCCTGCCAGACCCGCGGAACGGTCGCAGAGGCGAGCGAGGGAGCTGGGACGGCGGCGGGCCGAGCGCCCCCCGCGCGATTTCCAGTCCTACTTCTTGCCAAGCACCGCGTCCTTCAGGCTCTTCGCGAGCCGGAACTTGCAGACTCGCTTGGCCGGGATCTTGATGGGCTCGCCGGTCTGGGGATTCCGTCCGATTCGCGCCTTGCGGTTCGCGAGCACCAGCTTGCCGAAGCCCGGAAGGACGAAGGCGCCGCTCTTCTTCGCTTCCTTGGACGCGAGCGAGAGCGCCTCGTCGAGGATACCCTCGATCTGCTTCCGGGTAAGGCTGGTCTTCTCCGCAAGGTACGCGACCGTTGCAGTCTTCGTCATCGTCTTCGCCACAGGTGACCTCCTGTCGATCGAGGGTGGTGGTTGAACGCGAACTGCATTATTACCACAGGCCGACCCGGCGCGGCTAGCCGCGCGTGAAGCGGAATTCTCCCGAAGCGATCAGACGGCGATACGAGCCGAAGCGCGCCTCCGCGTCGTCGACTTTGTCCAGGGGTGAATCAGGGTTTTCCCCATCTCTATAGGTTCGAATGATCCCGTACACCGTGTCGCGCTGCGCGGGCACCCGCCCGACGTCGCGGATGAGGCGATGGAGCTCGGCCGGCCCGACGAGCTGGCCGTACTGCGCGCCCGCCGACGTCGAGATCGACTCGTTGATCAAGGTGCCGCCGAGATCGTTGGCGCCCGCCCCGAGCAGCAGCTGGGCCAGTTTCGGTCCTTCCTTGACCCAGGAGGACTGGATGTTCCGGAAGGTCGCGCCGAGCATCAGACGCGCGAGCGCGTGCATCTTGACGACCTCGGCGCCGGTGGCGCCGGGCCGCACGCCCGGGACGAGGCCCTTCGAGTACATCGGCGCTTCGGAGTGGATCAGCGAGAGCGGCACGAATTCGGTGAACCCACCGGTGTCCTTCTGGATCGCGCGCAGGAGCGCCATGTGGCGGATCCAGTGAGCCGGCGTCTCCACGTGGCCGTACATGATCGTCGAGGTCGTGCGGATGCCGAGCGCGTGCGCCGAGGTGATCACGTCGACCCACTGCTCGACGGTGATCCGGCCGCGCGCGATGATATCGCGGATCGCCTGGTCGAGAATCTCCGCCGAGGTGCCCGGGAGGGTGCCGAGCCCGGCCGCCTTCAGCTCCGTCAGATATTCTCTGATCGGCAGCCCCGAGCGCACCGAGCCGTACAGCACCTCCTCGGGCGAGAACGCGTGGATGTGCAGCTCCGGGAGCGCCGTGGTGATCGCGCGCGTGAGATCGATGTAGTAGCGCCCGTCGAGCTTCGGCGGCAGCCCCGCCTGGATGCACACCTCGGTGGCGCCGAGATCCCGCGCCTCCTGGGCGCGCCGCACGACCTCCGCGACGGGCAGGAAGTAGCCCTCTTCCTCCCGGTGGTCGCGGCTGAACGCGCAGAACGTGCAGTGCTTGATGCAGACGTTCGTGAAGTTGACGTTGCGATTGACGACGTAGGTGACGACGTCCCCGGCCTGCCGCTGCCGCAGCTCGTCGGCGACCAGGGTCAGCGCGTGGAGGTCGCGCCCCTCGGCGCCCGTGAGCGCGATGCCGCCCTCGACCGACACTTCGTGGCCGTCGAGAGCCCGGGTGAGGATCGGGCGGAGATCGCGCGAGACCCAGTCGAGCGAAGCGAAGAGGCTACCAGCGACGCCAGCGTTCATGGGACTCCTTGACGAGACCGCGCTCGTCGACCAGGGCCTGGACGCGCGCGCGCAGGCCCTCATCCAGGCACTCGGCGCGCGTCGCGAACTCCGGATAGATCGCGAGACGCTCGCGCAGGACGAAGCCCTGGCTCTCGGTTGCGCGCCGGAGCTCGGGGATCAACGGCCACGGTTTCTCTGGGTTGATGTGATCGAGGGTCAGCGGCGAGATCCCGCCCCAGTCGTTGAGACCCGCCGCCAGGAGCCGGGGATAGGCGTCGGGCGAGAGATTCGGCGGCGCCTGGATGTTCACGTCGGACCCGAGGACGAGCCGCGCCACCGCGAGGGTCCACAGGAGATCCTCGAGCGACGGCTCGGGCGCGTCGCGCATCGGGATCCGCGGCTTGGCGCGGAAGTTCTGGACGATGACCTCCTGGATGTGTCCGTGCTTCTCGTGGAGGTCGCGGATGGCGACCAGCGTGTCCACCCGCTCGCGACGTGTCTCGCCGATGCCGATGAGCAGGCCGGTCGTGAACGGGATGCCGAGCTTTCCGGCGAGCGCGATCGTCCGCAACCGCCGCGCCGGCACCTTGTCGGGCGCCCGGTCGTGCGCCATCCCGCGGGCGAGGAGCCGCTCCGACACCGTCTCGAGCATGAGGCCCATGCTCACGTTCACCTCGCGCAGCGCCGCCAGGTCGCGCTCGCCCATCACGCCCGGGTTGGCGTGGGGCAGCAGCGGCGACTCCGCCAGAACCGCCGCGCAAACGGCGCGCAGGTACGACAAGGTCGTGCGGTGCCCGTGCCGTCGGAGAAACTCGCGATGGCTCGCGAACGAGGCTTCCGGCTTGTCGCCGAGCGAGAACAGGGCTTCCTTCGCGCCGAGCCGGCCACCCGCCTGCGCCAGCGCCACGACCTCGTTCGGCTCCATCGTGTGGGCGCCGGGCTCGCCCGGATCGCGGCGGAAGGTGCAGTAGCCGCAGTAGTCGCGGCACAAGGTGGTCAGCGGCACGAACACCTTGGCCGAGAAGGTGACGGTGCGGCCTCGGCCGCGGTCGCGCAGCTCGCCGGCGTGGACGAGCAGCTCGGGGAGCCCCGCCGCCGGGGTATCGATGAGCGCGCACGCTTCGTGGTGCGAGATCATGACCGGCGCCGCGCGGTCTTCTTCGTCGACGAGGTCTTCGACCCGGCGCGCGTCGACGAGGCCCGGGTGCCGTGACCACCACCGGCTCGCGAGAGCTTCGGCCGCACGTCGCTCGCGAAGCGTTCGATGTTGGCGAGGACCGCGCGCTGCTCCTGCACCGTGTGATCGAAGACGAAGTGCGACACGCCGAGCGCCTGGTATCGCCGGATGTCGGCGGCGATCTCGTCCGCGGTGCCCTGGAACGGCGGCCGGTCGCCGGCGGCGGCCTTGGCGTTTCGACCGCGTACTTCCATCGGCACGCGGATCGTGAGCGTGATCGACTTCGGGTCGCGCCCGGCTCGTCGCGCCCAGCCGTGGATCTCCCGGACCTTGGCCGCGTACTCGTCGGGGCCGAGCATCGCCGGCGGCCGCATCGCGATCGGATGCCAGCCGTCGCCGATGGTGCCGGCGCGCCGGAGCGCCGCGCCGGTGTGACCGCCGATCCAGACGGGGATGCCGCCGCGCTGCACCGGCTTGGGAAGCACGTGGACGTCGCGGACCGAGTAATGCTTGCCCTCGTAGCTGACCGGATCGGTCGTCCAGGCGGCGCGCATCAGCTTGATGTAGTCCTCGGTCACCCGCCCGCGCTCCTCGAACGGCGGCGCGCCGAGCGCCTCGAACTCCTCGCGCAGCCAGCCCACGCCCGCGCCGAGGATGACGCGCCCCTTCGACAGCACGTCGATCGTCGCGAGCATCTTGGCCTGGAGCAGCGGGTTGCGATACGGCACGACGAGCACGCTGACGCCGAGCCGGGCCCGCCTGGTCGCGTGCGCGAGGTGGCTCAGGGTCGTCAGCGGCTCGAGGTAGTCCTGCGCGAGCCCACCGGGGAACTGGCCGCTCGTGGTGTAGGGGTACACCGACTTGCCCGATGCGACGGGCATCACGACGTGGTCGGTGACGAACAGCGAGTCGAACCGCAGCGCGTCGGCTTTCTCGGCGAGCTTGAGGACGACATCGATGCTGGCCAGCGGCCCGCGACCCGGAAGCGAGAACCCGAACTCCACGACCGTCCTCCGAGAATTAATGGGGTTTCCTGGAACGCGACGGCCGATATGGTATCACTAAGCGGGATGCAATTCTTTGACGTCGTCGTCATCGGCGCCGGACACGCGGGCTGCGAGGCGGCGTTGGCCTCGGCGCGCATGGGATGCCGGACGTTGCTGCTCACGATGAACCTCGACGCGATCGGCCAGATGTCGTGCAACCCCGCCGTCGGCGGCACCGCGAAGGGCCATCTGGTCCGCGAGATCGACGCGCTCGGCGGCGAGATGGGACGCAACACCGACGGCGCGGCGATCCAGTTCAAGACGCTCAACGCCTCGCGCGGCCCGGCGGTCCGGGCGTCGCGCGCCCAGTGTGATCGCGCCCGCTACCGCGGCGCGATGAAGCGGACCATCGAGCGTGAGCCGAATCTCGAGGTTCGGCAAGGACAGGCGGCGCGCTTCGTCCTCGACGCAGGCCGGGTCGCCGGTGTCGAGGACCAGATCGGCGTGCGCTCCTGGGCACGCGCGGTCGTGGTCACGACCGGAACGTTCCTGCGCGGGCTGATTCACGTCGGACTCGCCCGCCACAGCGCCGGCCGCGCCGGCGAGTTCGCGTCGGTCGACCTCTCGAACGCGCTGCGGGACCTCGGCCTCACGCTCGGGCGGCTCAAGACTGGCACGTCGCCGCGCCTGCGACGCTCGACGATCGACTACGCGGGGCTCGAGGAGCAGCGCGGCGATGCCGAGCCGTGGCCGTTTCACTGGGCGACCGCTCGGCTCGAGCTCCAACAAGTTTCGTGTCACATGACGTACACGACGCCGCGCACACACGAGATCGTCCGGGAGAACCTCGATCGGTCGCCGCTTTACTCCGGGGTCATCGATGCGACCGGAGTTCGGTACTGCCCCTCGATCGAGGACAAGGTGAAGCGGTTCGCCGACCGCGAGCGCCACCAGGTGATCCTGGAGCCCGACGGTCTCGACACCGAAGAGGTGTACGCGAACGGGATCTCGACGAGTCTGCCTCCGGACGCGCAGGAGGCGCTGGTCCACTCGATCCCCGGTCTCGAGCGCGCGGAGATCATGCGTCCGGGTTACGCCATCGAGTACGACTTCGTCCACCCGACGCAGCTGGCGCCGACGCTCGAGTGCCGCGCGGCGCCCGGGCTCTATCTGGCCGGCCAGATCAACGGGACGACCGGCTACGAGGAAGCCGCCGCCCTCGGGCTCTGGGCCGGCGTGAACGCGGCCTCGGCGGTGCTCGGGCGAGAGCCGTTTCTCCCGGACCGCTCCGAGTGTTACATGGCGGTGCTGGTTGACGATCTGGTGACCAAAGGCACGCTCGAGCCGTACCGGATGTTCACGTCGCGTGCGGAGTACCGTCTCTTGCTCCGCGAGGACAACGCGGACCTCCGCCTCACGCCGGCCGGCTATCGCCTGGGGCTGGTCTCGCGCGAGCGGTACGAGGCGGTCGAGCGCCGGCGCGCGCAGACGGCGGCGGAGATCCGGCGCCTCGAGGGAACGCGGGTCGGCGGCACCCCGCTGCTCCAGCTGCTCCGCCGGCCGGAGGTGACCTACGCCGACGTCCGGCGCCTGGACCCCGGGGCGCTCACCGACGTCGCGGTGGCGCGCCAGGTCGAGGTCTCCGCGAAGTACGAGGGCTACATCCGTCGCATGCTGGACGACGTGGCGCGCTTCAAGCGCCTCGAGCAGCGATTGATCCCCGAGGGGCTCGACTATCGCAATGTGCCGGGCCTCTCGACCGAGATCCGCGAGCGGCTCGCCGAGGTCCGTCCCCGCTCGCTGGGGCAGGCCTCGCGCGTCCCCGGCGTGACTCCGGCGGCCATCTCGATCCTGACGGTCTGGTGTCATCGAGCTCGACCGGCGGGAGCGGCGCGCTGACGCGCCGAGGGGCAGCGCCGGAGATTCGGCGGAGGCTCGGCGCGCGGTTCGCGCTGCCGGCCGTCGCGGGGCTCGGGCTCCGCCGGCCGAGGCGCGACCACGAATCGTGATGGGCCGCCTGCCTGCGCACGGCGTCACGCCCGAGGAGTTCTTGAAGAAGCTCGCCGGATGGGCTCGCGGCACGATGATCGAGAGCCACGGAACGCGATTCGTCTCGGTGGGCGCGGGCCGCGCCGTGGCCGAGCTCGACTTCAAACCCACGCTCGCCCAGCTCACCGGCCGCTTCCACGCGGGCGCGATCGTGGCCTTCGCGGACGAGACGGCAACGTGCGCGGCCATGTGGGAGACGAACCCTTCGGGCGAGCTCCGCCCGGAGCTCTTTCCACTAACTCTCCAACTATCGGTAAACCTTATCCGAAATGCCGATAGCGGGACCTTGACAGCCGAGGCCAAGATCGTCCATCGTGGTCGTACGACTCTCGTCGTCGACGTTGAAGTCTTCGACGATCAGCGGCGGCTCATCGCCAAGCTCGCGGCGACTCAACTCGCTCCGGCGGCTCCGCCGGCCGAGACTCGACCTCACACAGGATGAGAGGCGGAATGCGGCTCGCCTCGAAGATATTCTTGACGTCGGCGGTGGTCGTGGTTGTGCTCGGCGTGGTGGGCGTCTTGGGCCTGCGCGCCGTGGGCCGACTTGCCTCCGTCAACCGCGAGATCACCACCCGCACCGTTCCCGCATTGCGGCTGGCCGCCTCGACGCGCGACGCCGTGCCCGCGCTCGTTCGTCTCGAAGCGCGGTTCCTCGTGCTCAACGATACGCGGTTCATCGGCGCCTGGAACGAGCGCGCCGATCGCTTGCGCGCGAGCCTGATCCGCCTGCGCGAGTACACGACGAACGCGCAGGAGTCTCGCCTCCTCGAGGACGCCAGCGAGTCCTTCGAACGTTACTACGGCACCGTCGGCCAGATCCAGGCGCTCCTCACGCGCAGCCAGCGCGTGCGCGCCGCGGCCCTCTCGGAGGGCGCGTCGCGGGCGCTCGCCGATCGCATCGAGGCGAACCTCGAGGCGCTGACCGAGTCGATGCACGCCGACGTCCTGCAGGCGCAGGCCGAAGTCGCGCGGCTCGAGGCGCGCACCTGGTCGGGCGTGCTGGTGGCGTTGGGGGCCGCGGTCGGGCTGGCGCTGCTCGGAAGCGGACTCATCGCGCACCGCCTGACTCAATCGCTCCAGAAGCTCTCGGCCGCGACCTCGGCCGTGGCCGCCGGCTCGTTCGAGGAGCCCATCGCCGTCGAAGGCCGGGACGAAGTCGGCCAGCTCGCACGCTCGTTCAGCGCGATGGCGCGGGAGCTTCGGCGGATGGAGGAAACCAAGGAAGAGTTTTTCGCATCGGTCTCTCACGAGCTGCGCTCGCCGCTCACGTCGATCCGGGAAGGCGCCCACCTCCTGCGCGACCGGGTCTCCGGGCCGCTCAACGACAAGCAGCGTCGGCTCACGGAGATCATCGCGGCTGGCGCCGACCGCCTCCTGGGGCTCGTCAACCAGATCCTCGAAGTGTCGCGCCTTCGGGCTGGCGTGCTGCCGATCCAGCGGGTGCGCCTCGATCTGGACAAGGTCATCACGCGGGCCGTGGAGGAGCTCAAGCCGAGCGCCGACCATGCCGGCGTCGCGCTCGAGCGGGAGCGCGTGGGCGAAGACTTCGTGCTCCTGGGCGACGACACGCGGCTCCTGCAGGTGGTCGTCAACCTCGTCAGCAACGCCATCCGCTTCACGAAGCGCGGCGGACGGGTCGTCGCGCGGCTCGTGTCGACCGGACCGGAGCTCGAGATCCAGGTCGAGGACACGGGTATCGGAATTCCGCCGGCCGAGCTCCCGCACGTGTTCGAGCCGTATCGGCAGGCGCACGGCGATCGAGGCGGAACCGGCCTCGGGCTCGCGATCGTCCGCGGCGTCGCGCAGGCCCACGGCGGCCGCGTCACCGTCGAGTCGCAGGAAGGGAAGGGGAGCCGGTTCACCGTGCTCCTGCCGCGCTCATGACGGGCGCCTGGACCGCGGTTGCGCTCTCGCTGGTCCTCGCCGGCTGCAGCTCCTGGGGTTTGACGAACCCCTTCGGCGGCCCCTCGACGATGCTCGCGAAGGCCGATCGGCTGACCGCCGAGGGTGACTACAAGTCCGCCGTCGCCGCCTACGACGCGTTCCTCGCGCAGTATTCCGACGACTCGCAGGCGGTGCGGGCCCGTCGCGACGCGGTCGCCTCGATCATGACGACCCGCGACGAGATCAGCCGACTCAACCAGGAGCTCTCGCGCGTGCGCGAGGAGCTCACGAAGCGCGACGGCGATCTGGCGCGGGCGCGCCAGGAGGCCGAGAAGCTGCGCGCCGACCTCGAGCGGCTCAAGCAGATCGACTTGCAGCTCGAAAAGCGAAAGTGATGGCGACATGAAGCAGAAGGTCCTCGTGGTCGACGACGACGCCGCGATCCTCGAGGTGCTCGAGATGCGCCTCACCGCGATGGGATTCGACGTCACCGCCACGAGCGACCCGCGCAAGGCTCTCGAAGCGACCGAGGCGGGCCGCTTCGACCTCGCTCTCCTCGACCTCCGTATGGCGCCGACGGACGGCATGCGCCTCATGGAAGGGCTCCACGAGCGGCAGCCGCGTCTGCCCGTGCTCATCATGACCGCGCACGGCACGATCCAGACGGCCGTCGAGGCGGTCCGGCGCGGCGCGTTCGACTACCTCACCAAGCCGTTCGTGCGCGACGAGCTCCGCTCGAAGATCGCCCGGACCCTGGCCACGCGCCGCTGGGCGCGCGACCGGGAGCGGCTCTTGACCGTCGGGCAGGCGCTCGCCTCCTCCGGGGTGATGGCCCGCGTCCTCGACTCGGTGGCGCAGGCCACCGTGGAGGCGACCGACGCGGACCGCTGCGTGGTGTTCCAGCTCGAGCTGGGTCGCCTCGTGCCGATGGCGAGCGCGGGCTCGCCGCCGCCCGTCTGGAACCGGCTCGAGGCCGCCGCGTCGGCGGCGATGGACAAGGGCATGCCGATCACGGTGTCGGGCGCGGCCGAGGGCGCCGACAGCGGCACGATCGTGGCCGCGCCGCTCGTCGTCCAGCGCGGCCCGGCCGGCGCGCTGGTGATCGAGACCGCGGCGCGACTCGAGCCGGGCGAGGACGATCTCGAACTCCTCGCGCTGTTCTCCTCGCAGGCGGCGATCGCCATTCGCAACACGCACGATCTCGAGAGTCTCAAGAGCGGCGCCGTCGCGGCGCTTGGGCGCATGGCGACGCAGGTCGCCCACGAGGTGAAGAATCCGCTGGCCGGCCTTCGGCTCTACGTGCGCCACCTCGAGCAGCACCTGGCGAAGGTCGACGACGCCGCCGGACGGGATCTCGCCGGCAAGATCGCGGTCACGGTCGACCACCTGACGAGCGTCGTCGCCGAGATCACCGCGTTCGGCCGTCCACCGGAGCTGCATCGCGTGCCGACCGCGCTGCATCCGTTGCTCGACGAGTGCCTGGAGCTCGCTCGCGCGCGGCGGCCGACCGAGGGCGTCGACATCATCACCGCCTACGATCCGTCGTGCCCCGAAGCGCGGCTCGACGCGCGCGAGCTGAAGAAGGCGTTCCTGAACCTCATCCTGAACGCGCTCGAGGCGCTCGAAGGCGCCGGCCGGCTGACCGTCGCCACCGCGTACTCGGCGGCGACCGGCACGGTCACCGTGACCATCGAGGATACCGGGCCGGGCATGACGGAAGAGACGCTGGCGCGGGCGTTCGACCTGTTCTTCACGACCAAGCCGGACGGGACGGGGCTCGGAATGTCGATCGCGCGATCGGTCGTCAACCTGCACGCCGGCGAGCTGACGGTGTCGAGCCGGGTGGGCGAGGGCACCCGCGTCCAGGCCCGCCTCCCGCTCGAGCCCGCCCCCGATCCCGCACGTGCGCCGGGCGCCGGCGCGTGACGGGCCGGGTCCAAGTCGTTCGACGCAATTCCCCCGTAGACCGCTCTGCCCTTGCGTCCTTCGTTACGATGATACGGGTGAACAACCGCACGAATGACCGTCGAGCTCGGCTCGCGGATCGCAGCACGATGAACAGAACGCCATCGAGCCGCGTCGTGCTGATCGCAGCCACCGCCGCTCATGCACTACGGGGCCCGCGAGCGGCAAGTCGGGCGGTAGACGGCAGCGCGATGAATACGCCGCGTGGAACCGCCGCGCGATGACGACGCCGTGCGGAGCCAGATCGCATCGATCTCAGGCCCCCCTCGGTCCGCCACGGGGCCCGCGAACGAACGAGCCGGGCTCGTGGAACCGCCGCGCGATGACGACGCCGTGCGGAGCCAGATCGCGTCGATCTCAGGCCACCCTCGGTCAAACCCGGCCTCTCAGGTCCCCGTTACAATGAAACGCGCTCACACGATTCTCGTCGTCGACGACGAGAAGACGATCGCCGACGGCCTTCGCATGACGCTCGAGAGCGAAGGCTACGGTGTGCGCACCGCCGGAAGCGTGCGGGAGGCGCTGGGCGCCCTCGTCCAGGGCGACCCGCACGCCGCCATCGTGGATCTGATGCTGCCCGACGGCGACGGGCTGCAGCTCACCCGAGAGCTGAAGCGACGCGATCCGGCGCTCGAAGTGCTCGTCATCACCGCGTACGGTTCGGTACGCAAGGCGATGGAAGCCACGAAGGGTGCCGGCGCGTTTCACGTCCTCGAGAAGCCGTTCGAGCCGGACGAGCTCCTGGGCCTCCTCGAGAACGCGCTCGAGCACCGGAAGCTGGTCGGCGAGAACGCCGACCTCAAACGCCGGCTCGTCGACCAGGTCACCGACACCGAAATCCTCGGCAGCGCGCCGGGTATCCAGCGCGTGCTGGAGACGGTCGCGGCGGTGGCGGACGCCGACGCCAATGTGCTCATCGTGGGCGAGAGCGGCACCGGCAAGGAGCTCCTCGCGAACGCGCTCCACGAGCAGAGCCACCGGCGAAACGGCCCGTGGATCAAGATCAACTGCGCGGCGCTGCCCAAGGACCTGATCGAATCGGAGCTCTTCGGCCACACGCGGGGCGCGTTCACGGGCGCGACCACCGAAAAGGTCGGGCTGCTCGAGGAAGCCGACGGCGGGTCGCTCCTCCTCGACGAGATCACCGAGATGCCGATGGACCTCCAGGCGAAGCTCCTGCGGGTCCTCGAGGAGCGGATGGTGCGTCGCCTCGGCGCCGCGAAAGCCATGCCCATCGATTTCCGCCTGATCAGCTCGACCAACCAGAGCCCGGACGTCGCGCTCCGCGATGGCCATCTGCGCCAGGACCTCTATTTCCGGATCAACACCGTGTCGATCGAGGTGCCGCCGCTGCGCGAGCGGCGCGACGACATCCCGATCCTCGTCCGCGCTTTCCTCGATCGCTATCGCACCAAGCACGCGCGCCCGGTGGAGGGCATCGATCCGGAAGCGTATCGGCGGCTGCTCTCGTGGTCGTGGCCGGGCAACGTGCGCGAGCTCCAGCACGCGATCGAGCGCGCGGTGCTGGTGACGCGGGGCCCGATGATCGTGCTGGAAGACCTGCCCGAGCAGCTGCAGCACACTGCCCGCGAGGGCGGTCTCGGTCAGTCGGCGGTCGCGCCCTCGCAAGTGCCTGCCGGGTCGCTCGAGGAGATCGAGCGCGCCTCGATCCTCAAAGCGCTCGAAACGACTCGCTGGAACAAGCAGGCGGCCGCGGCCTTGCTGGGCCTGCGCCGGCCCACGCTCTACTCGAAGATGCGCAAGCACGGCATCCCCCAGCGTCGGGCTTAGCGACCCCCCCCGGTCCTCCGCCTGAATCGCGAGCAGCGAAGGCCGGCGTGCCTATTCGTTGGGCAAGGCCCGGCCTCCGCGCAGATCCGCCGCTGCTCAAAGCGGCTGATTTCCTGAGGCTCTGCCGCCGCTCTCCCCGGGCATGGTGGTTGCTTTACCGAACCCGCCGGGAGGATTCCAGATGAAAAAAATAGAGGCCATCATCAAGCCTTTCAAGCTCGACGACGTCAAGGAGGCGCTGACCTCGATCGGGGTCATCGGCATGACCGTCTCGGAGGTACGCGGGTTCGGGCGGCAGAAGGGCCACACCGAGCTCTATCGCGGCGGTGAGTACACGGTGGACTTCCTCCCGAAGATCAAGATCGAGGTGGTCGTGCCCGATCGCATCGTGGACAAGGTCTCGGAGATCATGTCGACGGCCGCCAAGACCGGCAACATCGGCGACGGCAAGATCTTCGTCCACCCCGTCGAATCGGCGGTGCGCATTCGCACAGGCGAGCGCGACGAGAGCGCGCTCTAGCGGGAACATCATCGAGCGCGCGAGCTCGTCGTTGACAGAAAAGGAGGATTTACCGTGAAGCGACTGTCTCTCGCACTGGCAATGCTGCTGGTGCTGAGTGCCACGGCGTCTGTGGCGATGGCTCAGCAGCCGCCCCCCCCGGCGTCTGAGTCGACGGCGGCCCCGGCGCCCGTCGCCGGCGCTCCAGCGGTCGCGCCGGCAGCACCTGCAGCGGCGGCGGCTCCGGCGTCGAAGATCGACAAGGGCGACACGGCGTGGATGCTCACCTCGTCGCTCCTCGTCCTCATGATGACGGTCCCCGGGCTCGCGCTCTTCTACGGCGGCATGGTTCGGCAGAAGAACGCGCTCGGCACGCTGATGCACAGCTTCATCATCGCCGCGCTCATCTCGGTGCAGTGGGTGCTCTGGGGCTACAGCCTCGCCTTCGGTCCCGACAAGGGCGGGATCATCGGCGGCCTGGACTGGATCGGCCTGAGGAACGTGGGGCTCGAGCCGTTCGACGCGTACTCGAAGACCATCCCGCACCAGGCCTTCATGCTCTTCCAGATGATGTTCGCGATCATCACGCCGGCCCTGATCACGGGCACCTTCGCCGAGCGCAAGAAGTTCTCGGCGTTCCTGCTCTTCACCTTGCTGTGGGCCACGTTCGTCTACGATCCGCTCGCGCACTGGGTGTGGGGTGACGGCGGCTGGCTGAAGACGAAAGGCGCCCTCGACTTCGCGGGCGGCACGGTCGTCCACATCTCCTCCGGTGTGTCGGCGCTCGTCTGCGCGGTCATGATCGGCAAGCGCCGCGGCTTCGGGCACCAGCCCATGCAGCCGCACAACCTGCCGATGACCGTGATGGGGGCGTCGCTGCTCTGGGTCGGCTGGTTCGGGTTCAACGCGGGGAGCGCGCTCGAGGCCAACGGTCTCGCCGTGAGCGCGTTCACCGCGACCAATACCGGCGCGGCCGCCGCGGCGCTCGGCTGGATGTTCACCGAATGGATGAGCCGCGGGAAGCCCACGGTCCTCGGCGCGGCCTCGGGCGCCGTCGCGGGCCTGGTCGCCATCACGCCGGCCTCCGGATACGTCACGCCAATGGCCTCGGTGATCATCGGCGTCGTCGCCGGAGCCCTCTGCTACGCGGCGTGTAATCTCAAGACGAAGCTCGGCTACGACGACTCGCTCGACGTGGTCGGCGTACACGGGGTCGGCGGGACGTGGGGTGCCCTGGCGACGGGGCTCTTCGCGACCAAGGCCGTCAACGACGGCGGCGGCAACGGGCTCTTTTATGGAAATCCGGGGCAGCTCTGGATCCAGATCGTCGCGGTGGCGTCGACCTACATCCTGGCGATCGTCGCCACGGTCATCATCCTCAAGGTGGTCGACGCGCTCGTCGGGCTGCGCGTCACCGCCGAGGACGAAATGGCCGGACTGGACCTCTCCCAGCATTCGGAGACAGCCTATTCCGCCGGAGGCGGGTTCGGCGAGTTCGGCGCGGCGGCGGGTGGCGGGATGAGCGAGGCCATGCCCGCTGCCGAGAGCAAGCCGCGGGTGGCGCATTGAGCCCGCGCACCCGGCGGGGCTTGATTCACCCCTCGGTTGACCGTAAGGTAGGCGGGCTGTTCATCACTCAGCACAGAAGGAGTCGCGCATGACGGCGAAGGACGTACTGAAGCTGGCCAAGGAGAAAGGCGCCAAGATCGTCGATCTCCGGTTCATCGACCTGCCGGGTCTGTGGCAACACTTCTCGATCCCGGTGTCGGAGCTGAACGAAGAGATCTTCGAGGACGGTCTCGGCTTCGATGGCTCGTCGATCCGTGGCTTCCAGACGATCGACGAGTCCGACATGCTGCTGATACCCGATCCCAACACCGCGGTGATGGATCCGTTCACCGCCGTGCCGACGTTGGTGTTGATCTGCAACGTCAAGGACCCGGTTACCGGGAAGTCGTACACGCGCGACCCGCGCTACATCGCCCAGAAGGCGGAGGCTCACCTGAAGAAGACCGGCTTGGCCGACACCGTGTACATCGGCCCCGAGCTTGAGTTCTTCTTCTTCGACTCGATCCGCTTCGACCAGAACTACAACTCCGGCTACTACTTCATCGACTCGGAGGCCGGCGCCTGGAACACCGGCAAGGAAGGCTCGCCCGAGGCGCCGAACCTCGGCTACAAGCCGCGCTACAAGCAGGGCTACTTCCCGGTCCCGCCGATGGACAAGTTCCAGGACATCCGGTCGGACATGGTGCTGGCGCTGGAATCGGTCGGCGTCCGCGTCGAGGTGCACCACCACGAGGTGGCGACCGGCGGGCAGACCGAGATCGACATGCGCTTCGACACCCTGACCAAGATGGCCGACAAGGTCCTCTGGTACAAGTACTGCGCGAAGAACACGGCGCGGAAGTGGGGGAAGACGGCGACGTTCATGCCCAAGCCCCTCTTCCAGGACAACGGCTCCGGCATGCACACGCACCAGTCGCTCTGGAAGGGCGGCAAGAACCTCTTCTACGAGCGGGGCGGTTACGCCGACATCTCGAAGACGTGCCTCTACTACATCGGCGGCATCCTGAAGCACGCGCCCGCGCTGCTCGCGTTGATCGCGCCGTCGACCAACTCCTACAAGCGCCTCGTGCCCGGCTACGAAGCGCCGATCAACCTGGTCTACAGCCAGCGCAACCGCTCGGCGGCGATCCGCATCCCGATGTACTCCAAGTCGGAAGGCGCCAAGCGGATCGAGTTCCGCACGCCGGACCCGACCTGCAACCCGTACCTGTCGTTCGCGGCGTGCCTGATGGCGGGCCTCGACGGCGTCGCCAACAAGATCGACCCGGGCAAGCCGGTGGACAAGGACCTGTACGAGCTGCCGCCGGCCGAGCAGAAGAAGATCAAGCAGCTGCCGGGCGATCTCTCGATCGTGCTCGACAACCTCGAGAAGTCGCACGACTGGCTGCTCAAGGGCGACGTGTTCACGCCCGACGTCATCGAGACGTGGCTCGAGTACAAGCGTAAGAATGAGGTCGATGCGGTGCGGCTCCGTCCGCATCCCTGGGAGTTCGCGCTCTACTTCGATATTTAGTTCAAATCGGGGGGAGCGCCGCCGCTCCCCCCGATGGCCCCCACCGTCGATCACTTCGCGATATTCAATTCGCTGGCGAGCACGGAGCGCCGCCGCTCCTCCGACTGGGTCGCTTACCGGTCGAGCCAGGTGGCCATGAGGCGGCCGCCGTAGTCATAGCCGAGATTCGGCCCGTAATTTTTCAGCGCGCCGTCCCAGACGGCGACGTAGATCCCCGACGGCAGCTGGACGTAG
>QHSP01000052.1 GCA_003220495.1 Candidatus Rokuibacteriota bacterium
AACCAGACGGCCGGTCCGTTCATGAACCAGACGGCCGGTCCGTTCATGGCCTCGGTCCCGAATCCGCCCACGGGTTGGCAGGCGTACTCGTACACGCCTAACAGCGCGGCCGGTACCTTCAACATCTCCGCGACGGGCGACGGCACCAGCGTCACCCTGCCGTAACGGATCCACGGCTCAACCGCGCCCGGGAAGGGGTGGACCCTTCCCGGGCGCTTGTTCGTGTCTACACGCTGAGCACGCTGCCACACGCTGAGAGGAACGTCATGCCCGGCATCAAGAGCGCCGAACTCGTAGTCGGTCCATCCACGCTCCCGCTCGAGACTTCGGGCGTGCTCCCCCGCTGGCTGAGCGCCCGCCTGCTACGCCCGTGGATGATTCCGCTGGCGCTGGCCGGCGTCACGTTCCTGGTCTTCCTGCCGATCCTCTGGAACGGATTCGTCGCGTGGGACGACCAGGCCAACCTCTACGAGAACCCAGCCTACCGAGGGCTTACCTGGCCGCAGATCCGATGGATGTTCAGCAACACCACGATGGGACACTGGATCCCGCTCACCTGGCTCACGTTTGGTCTCGATTACATCCTCTGGGAGATGAAGCCGTTTGGGTATCACTTGACGAGCCTGGTGATCTTCGCCGCGAACGCCCCCGCGTTCTACTTCGTCGCCCTGCGCCTCCTCCGTCGAGCGACCAGCTTCGCTGCGGGCGCGCTTCGGCTGTCGGCCGTAGCGGCGACGCTCTTCTTCGCGCTGCATCCGCTGCGCACCGAATCGGTCGCGTGGGCCACCGAGCGGCGCGACGTCCTCTCCGGCCTCCTGTTCCTGCTGACGGTCCTGATGTATCTCAAAGCTCAGGACGAGACCGGAAAGCGTCGGCGCTGGCTGCTCGCGGGCTCGGTCGGCATCTACGTGCTGGCGCTCGTCTCGAAGGCGAGCGTCATGGTGCTTCCGGCGGCGCTCATCGTGCTCGATGTCTACCCGTTGCGCCGGCTCGGCGGCCGCTGGCGGGAATGGGTGGGGCCTGCGGCGCGCGCCGTCTGGCTCGAGAAGATTCCGTTCACGGTGCTGGGCGTCGCGGGTGCCGCGGTCGGGTACTACGCGCAGAACGCGAACTCGTTCATCACAACCCTCGAGCGGTATCCGATGACCGCGCGGCCGGCGATGATCTTCTTCAGTCTTTGGTTCTATCTCGAGAAGACGGTGATGCCGATGGGCCTCTCGCCGCTCTACGAGCTTCCAATCCGGGTGAGCCTGCTCGACCGGCGATTCCTGCTCCCTGCCCTCGCCGTGACGGCAATCACCGCGACGGTCGTGCTCCTTCGACGGCGGTGGCCGGCGGGGCTCGCAGTGTGGGTGTACTACGCGATCGCGCTCGGTCCCGTGATCGGTATCGTCCACTCCGGGTACCAGCTGACCAACGATCGATACAGCTATCTCCCCGCGATCGGCTTCGCGCTCATCGTCGGCGCAGCCGTCGGAGCGGTCGTCAGCGCGGGCGCGGACGGAGTCCTGCGCCCAGCGCTGGTGAAGGCCGTGATCGTGCTGATGATCGTGTGGCTCGGCGGGCTGGCCTACCTCAGCGCGCAGCAGACTCAGATCTGGCGCGATACCGAGAGCCTGTGGCGCTACGCGGTCGAAGTGGAACCCGACTGCTCGCTCTGTCACGGCAACGTCGGTACTTACCTTCTAGACCGGGGATACCATCAGGCGGCGATGATCGAGTTCGAGCGCGTCAAGGCGCTCAGGCCCGAGAGCAAGAAGGTGCACTTCTACCTGGGCTACATGTACGTGATGCGCAACGATTTTTCACGGGCGGTCGACAATTTCAAACTGTATGTAGGGCAATACCCGAACGACGCCGAGGGGCTCAACAATCTGGGCGCCGCGCTCGTCAACGATGGGCGCCCGAAGGAAGCCCTGGAGCCCTTGGAGCGCGCGCTCCGGCTCAAACCCAAACACGCGGGCGCTCACGTCAGCCTGGCGTACGCGCAGCTCGACCTCGGGAACGCCGCTCGAGCCCGGAGCCTCTTCCGCGAGGCGATCGCGCTGAAGTACGACTCTCCGCAGGCGTGGTACGGGCTCGCGCGCGTCAACCTCCAGAGCGGCAACGTCGATGCCGCGCACAAGGCGTGGGGTTTGCTGGGACAGTTTGACCCCAAGCTCGCCGCTTCCCTCGGACCTGCCTTCATTCCGACCTGGTGACCGTGGCGCAGTTCGAATCTGTCGCAGACGCTTGGCCGATCGGTCTGGTCGTCGTCGTCGGCCTCTTCGGGCTCGCGCTCGGAAGTTTCCTGAACGTCGTCATCGCCCGCGTCCCGGCCGGGGGCAGCCTCGTGCATCCCGGATCGGCCTGCCCAGGTTGCAGGGCACCACTGGCGTGGTACGACAACATCCCGGTGCTCTCGTTCGTGGTGCTGCGCGGTCGCTGTCGCGCGTGCGCAATGCGGATCTCGTGGCGGTATCCGATCGTGGAGGTCATCACGGCGGCCGCCCTCGTGCTGGCCTACGTCGCCTTCGGTCCATCCGCCGAGTTCCTGGTCGCGTGCGTTCTGCTTCCCGCCCTCGTCGCGATGACCGCGATCGATCTTCAGCACCAGATGATCCCGGATGCGATCACCTTGCCCGGAATCCCCGTCGGACTGCTGATCAACGTCGCGACCGGGCGCATTTCCTGGATCGATTCCGTCATCGGCATCCTCGTCGGCGGCGGCCTATTCCTGGTGATCATCCTGGCGAGCCGCGGCGGCATGGGTGGCGGCGACCTGAAGCTCGGCGCGATGCTCGGCGCGTTCCTCGGCTGGAAGGCGCTGCTGTGCGCGCTGTTCGTCGCCATCGTGCTGGGCGGGGCCACCGGGGCCGTGCTCCTGGCGACGGGCCGGCGCGGCCGGAAGGATCCCATTCCGTTTGGCCCGTTCCTTGCCGCGGGTGGGGCGATGGCTCTCTTCTGGGGCGAGCGCGCGTTCGGTTGGTGGATGGGCGGGTTCGGCGGATGAATGCTCGGGGGTTCACGCTGGCCGAGATCATCGTCGTGCTCGCGATCACCGGCGCCCTGGCGACGCTCGTGACGCCGGCACTCTCGAGCTATGCGAGGACGGCGGCGCTCCAGGCGGCGGCGCGCGAGCTGGCCACCTCGATCAACCTCGGCCGTCAGGTCGCGATTTCCCGGAACACGACGGTGTGCGTCGAAGTCGCTTCCCTGACGAACATCCGGCTCAGAACCGGCGGGTGCGGCGGCGCGATCTGGACTGGACCGGGAACCGACGGCTCCGGCGCGATCAAGATCTCGGACTCGAGCACGCTCCAGATCAGCACGACGGCGAACGTCGTCTTCACGAACCTCGGAGCCGCGAGCCCGGCCGGAACCTACACGCTGACAAACCCCGTGAACAACGGGACGCGGACCGTGGTCGTCGCCGCCACGGGTCGCGTCAGCGTGCGATGAGACGCTCGGCGCGCGACGACCGGGGCTTCACCCTCGGCGAGGTCCTCGTGGCGACTTTCGTTCTCGCCATCGGCCTGGTGGGGATCGCCACTGGATTCCAGTACGCCACCAGCGGCGTGGAGCTGGGTCGAGGAGAAACGACCGCGGCCTTCCTCGCCGAGCAGCGGCTCGAATGGCTCAAGTCGCGGGCGCTGACTAACTGGACGAGCGCGACCCTGGAGGCCGGCGTCACGACGGAAGGGTACGGTTCCATCGCCGACGCGGCGCTCTACCGTCGCGTGACGACGATCACCGACAGCCCGGGTGGCGCGTGCAGGGCGAACTGCAAGCTCGTGCAGGTGACCGTCTTCTACCGGCCGGTGACGGGGCAAGGCCAGCTCGATCAGGAGCGGCGGCTGGACGTGGTCACCATGCTCGTGGCCCGAAGCTGACGCGCGCGGTCGGCGCGCGATAGAGGCGCTCGCCATGCAGAGAATCAGCCAGCTCATCCACAACGAACACGGCGTCGCGCTGGTCCTGGCCCTGATGATTCTCCTGACCCTGACCGGGCTCGTCCTGGCGTTTCTCTCGGCGAGCGCCTTCGAGCCGCAGATCTCGCGGAATCACAGCGAAACGGTTCGCGCACGCTACGTGGCCGAAGCCGGTGTCGAATACGCGTACGACACGCTCGCCTCGAACGTCGGCTCATGGGACACCTATCTCGACGGGGCCACGTGCGCTCAGGGGGCCGTGCTCGGGGCGCCCAACTCGACGCTCCCCGGGCTCGGCGGCGCGCACGGCATGTTCACGGTCAGGATCCGCAACGACTGCAAGCCGGGCGACGACAAGTTGACCGGCGGCGCCGTCGACACCGTCACGGGTCGGTGCGATCCAGCCGTTCCCGGCGACGCCACGCACGACGGCAACTGCAAGGTCGTCGTGACGTCCACGGGCACGATCGGCGCCACGACACGGACGATTACCGTCGTCGTCTCGAAGACCGCCGCCCTTCCGATCAACGGCGCGCTCGGATTCCCCGGCGCCCAGGCGGACGTGGTCGTCCGGGGGTCGAGCTTCGTGATCGACGGGCGTGATACGAAGATCGCTGATCGGCCCGGCGCGCCGACGGGCGTCGCGGCGGCGGTCTACGGCATCGCGGTCAACGGCGCCCTTCCGGCGCTCGCGACTCGGCTCGAGACAGCTCTGGCGGCCGGCGGTCAGAGCGACGTGCGCGGGACGGACCGGACGGATCCGAGCGCGACGGGGCGCGGCGCCAACACCATCCGGGCCGACGGCGCGCTCACGTCGCAAGCGGTCACCGATTTCGTCGACGCCGCGAAGTCGGCGGCCGACGTGACGATCAACGCCAGCCCCGGCAACGGATCCTCGCTCAGCAATGTCGGCTCGACATGCGCGACCGATGTCGAGAGCTCCACGTGCTGGGGCACGAGCGCGCGCCCGAAGATCGTCTACGTCCGCGGCGCCCTGCCCGACATCGGGACGCGCTACACGGGGCTGAGCCTCGGGGGCACGAGCGCCGGCACCGGCATTCTCATCGTCGAGAACGGCATCGTGGAGATCGGCGGGAGCTTTCGTTGGAACGGGCCGATCGTCGTGACCGGAAGGAACGTCGGCATTCGCTTCCGCGGCGATGGCAGCCAGGTCGTGTACGGCGCCACGATCGTCAATGAGCTCAACCCGGTCGCCGTCGCGAACATCGAGGGCGACAGCGCGGGCAAACCACACATTCTATACAGCAATGAGGCTCTTAGCCTCGTACAGAACGCGCTCAAACGTCGGCTCGTGACCGCTCAGAATTGGACCGACCGGTAGGCGCCGTGGACGCGGATAGCCCGAAATCCGAAAACCGGGGCCGGACGCGCCCGCAGTCACGAATTTTCCGGCGGCATGCCCTCTCGACAGGGGTCGGTGGGCCGGCTAGGGCCCCCCGAGCCTGGCCCAAAGCGTTCCATGGTCTGGGGGCCGGGGGTCCGTAAGACCCCGAATGTAGTAGATGGGAAATTATTGGCCCCCCCGGCGGGGGTCGCCCTATACTACATAGCCAACAGGGAGAAAGGCTTTTAATATGGCGTTCTTCCGCAAGTCTTCGGAAATCTTCGGCCTCGACATCGGGTCGAGCGGTGTGAAGGCCGTCCACGTCAGGGAGTCGGGCGGGTCCCACACGCTGACCTCGCTGGGGGTGGCACCCCTTCCCCCAGATGCCATCACAGACGGCACCATCAAGGACCCCACGACCGTTGTGGAGGCGATCCGAAGCGCGGTATCCCGGGCGGGACTGAAGGGCACGAACTGTGCGATCGCGGTCTGTGGTCGAGAGCTGATCATCAAGAAGGTCCAGATTCCGGAAGTTCCCGCGAAGGAAGTCGGCGACGTCGTGCAGCTCGAGGCGGAGCACCACGTTCCCTTCGCAATCGACGAGGTGTTCCTCGACTACCAGAGCATCGGGCAGCACAACGGCGTCCTCGATCTGATCCTGGTCGCGGTCAAGAAATCCAAGGTGCTCGAGTACGCGGCCGTCGTCGAGGAGGCGGGGCTCGTGCCGTCGATCGTCGACGTCGACTCCTTCGCGCTCGGCAATCAGTTCGAGCTGAACTACCCGAGCGATCGTGGCGAGACGGTCGCCCTCATCGACATCGGCGCCTCGATCATGAAGACCAACGTCGTGCGCGGCGGATCGACGATCTTCGCGCGGGACATTCCATTCGGCGGCAACAACTACACGCAGGCCATCGCCCAGCAGCTCAAGATTCCCTTCGAGCAGGCGGAAGCCGCCAAGCTCGGCCGCGACGTGGGCGTCCGCTGGGAAACCGTCGTGCCCGCTCTCGAAGCAGTCTCGCGCGAGTTGTCGCTCGAAGTCCAGCGGACCTTCGACTACTTCGCGTCGACGGCGGAGTCCGAGCGCATCGGGAAAATCGTTCTCGCCGGAGGGTGCTCCCAGCTGCCGGGTCTCAGCGACTATCTGTCGTCGAACTGGGGCATCCCGGTCGAGCTGACCAAGCCGTTCCAGCGCATCGAGATCGACTCGGGGTACGCGGACGAGGTCCACGCCGCCGGGCCGTCTCTGGCCGTCGCGGTTGGGCTGGCGCTGCGTCGGCCGGGGGACAAATCGTAATGATCAAGATCAACCTCGCACCCGAGCGGGGCCGCCGGCGCAAGGTTGGATTCAAGGGGATCAAGCTGGGCTTGCCGGCCTTCAATCTTGGCATGCTCTTCGGCGTCGTCTATCTCGCCCTCGTGCTCGGGATCGGCTTGTACTGGTGGTTCCTGACGAGCACCAAGGCGAGCCTGAACGCGGACATCGATCGGGCGAACCAGGACCTCACCCTGCTGAAGGCGCAGATCGGTCAGGAGAGCAAGGTTCGCGATCTGGCCAACGAGCTTCGCAAACGCGTCGACGTGATCGAAGCGATCACCAAGGCGCCGGGCCAGAAGATCCAGCTCGTCGAGGCCTTCGCGAGCGTCATTCCAAGCGATCTCTGGGTGACCGCATTCGAAGAGAAGAGCGGACAGATCAAGGTCACCGGATCCGCGTTCTCTCCGACGGCGATCGCCGATTTCATGTCGAACCTGCGGTCTTCGGGAAAATTCAAGGACGTCGACCTCGTCGTGACTCGCCGCGATCTGGCCCGGCCAGCGCCGCTGGTGACCTTCGAGGTCACCTGCCGGTACGAGGGCTGACATGGCGCTCCCGCCGATCTTCGACCCGATCGTCAATGCCCCCAGGTCGCAGAAGCTCGTCGTCGGCATCATGGGCGCGATCGTGATCGCGGCCGCCGCGTACTTCCTCCTCCTGGCGCCCGTCGAAGCCGAGGTCTCGCAGCTCCGCGCACAGCTGAGCTCCCTCCAGAGCGAGATCGCGCGAAGCAAGGCGATCGTCGCCGATCTGCTCAAGTACCGCCGCGAGGTCACGGAGCTCGAGGCGCGCCTCAACGCGCTCAAAGACAGGCTGCCCGGTGAGAAGGAGATCCCGACCCTCTACCGGTCGGTTTCCGATGCGGCGACCGCATCGGGGCTGGGCGTCTCGCTCTTTCAGCCGCGCCCGCCGGTGGTGCGGGACTACTACAGCGAGATCCCGATCGCGGTGAGCGCCGAGGCGGGTTATCACCAGCTCGGCGAGTTCTTCGAACGTGTCGCCAAGCTCTCGCGCGTCGTCAACGTCACCGAGATCAAGCTGGGGGGCCTCAACCGCCCGCGCAGCCCGATCCGCGCCGAGCTGGTCCTGGCGACGTACATGTACCGGCCCGTCGGCTCGGCGCCGGCGCCGAAGCCAAGGTAAGGACCAGACACATGCATGCACACCGGGGGGTGCTGATGTCGGTCGGCTTGGCCGTAATGCTGGGGGCCTGCGGGAACACCCCGCCGCCCGCTCCGCCGAAGCCGACCGCCGCATCCTCCCAGCGCGCGGCCGCCGCAGAGCAAGCGCCACCGGCCGAAGTCGTCGTTGCGGTGCCGAAGTATGACGCCAGTGGGCGTCGCGATCCATTCGAAACCCTCGAGGTCCGCGAGGGCTCCGGAGGACTCACGGTGGCAGCCACTCGGCTCACGGGCATCGTTCGCAGCAATCGCGTAGCGCTCGCGCTGGTCGAGGCGCCCGATGGTATCGGGTACATCCTCAAACCCGGTGACACGCTCGGGGATGGCCGCCTGCTGGAGATCGGCTCCGACAGCGTGGTGTTCGTGGTGGCGCCCAAGACCGGCGCCGCGTCAAACCGCGTGGTTCTCAGACTGGCGACCAACTAAATGAACGCTGAAAGACGCATCCCCATCGTGCTGGTCGTGGTGAGCCTCGCGCTGGTGCTCCTGGTCCCGACCGGTCCAGGGGCCCAGACCGACCCGGCGCGACTCAGCAATGTGACGGTGACGCCGCATCCGGACTCCGTCACCGTCTTCGTGAAGACCTCTCGCGACGCCCAGTACAAGGCCGACCTGGTGGACTCGCCCAGCCGCCTCGTCATCGACCTTGAGAACACGGTCTACGCGTGGCGCAAGACGCCGTTGAACGTCGGCAAGGATCCGGTCAAGCAGATCCGTGGCGGTCAGTATCGGCAGGGCGTCGCCCGTCTCGTGCTGGACCTGAGCCGCACCGTCGGATACGCGATTCGCGAAGAGTCCGACGGCCTCGCAATCGTCATCCCCACCGCCGCGCCGCCGGCCTCGGCGGTCAGCACGAACGTCACGCCGGTGACGCCGGCCCCGCAAGACCCGCAGCGGGCGGCGACTCCCCGACCGGTACAGCTGGCCCAGGCGACGCCGGCGCCGGCCGCGCCGGCCCCGAGCAACGGCCAGCGCCTGATCTCGTTCGACTTCAAGGACGCGGACGTCGTGAACCTGCTCCGCATCCTGGCCGCGGAGAGCAACAAGAACGTGGTCATCGGGGACGACGTCAAGGGCAAGATGTCGATCACGCTGAAGAACGTCCCCTGGGATCTCGCCCTCGACACCGTCCTCGAGACCCGTGGGCTTCGGAAGCTCGAAAAGGACGGCGTCCTCCGCATCGTCTCCAACGAGCAGCTGATCAAGGAGCGCGAGGCGGCCGCGCGGGTCGAAGAAGCGCGGATGAAGGCGGAAAGCGACGTCCGCACGAAGCTCGCCGAAGCGCAGCTCAAGGAGCAGGAAGCGATCGACAAGAAGCGCCTCGCCGAGGCGGCCGTCGCCGAGTTGCGAGCGCGCGGGCCGCTTCGGGAAGAGACGATCCGCCTCTCCTACGCGGATCCCGAGGAGGTCGCCAAGACCCTGCAGGGGATCCTCGGAATCCCGCCGTCGGGCGTCCAGGCCCAGATCGCGCCGGCGGCCGAGGGAATGCCGCCCATCGCGGCGCCGCCATTCTCCGCGCTGTACGGGACCGCGCCCCAGGTCCCGCTGGTGCCTCCGCCCTCGCCGACCGCCGAGGTGCTGGCGAAGGGCATCACGATTCGCGCGTACAAGCCCACGAACTCGATCTTCATCCGCCACTACGAGGCGGACCTCGAGCGCATCAAAACGTTGATCCGTGAGAAGCTCGATGTGCCGCTTCCACAGGTGAAGATCGAGGCGCGCATGGAGATCCTCGATCGCGACGATCTCTTCGCGATCGGTGTCCAGTGGGGCGGCGGCGGCATTCTCCAGGCCAACCAGAACTCGATCCTGGTCGGGCGCGGGTTCACCAGCGACACCCAGAATAATCTCGGGGTACAAGGTGGCGTGCCCGTCTCCGGCGTGTTCGGTCCTCCGAACGCCGCGTCGGGCTTCTCCAACACGCTTCCGGTGAGCGGCACGACCGGCCTGCCGCAGGGGGGAAACCTGGTCAATCTTCCCATCGGGGCGGTCCTCGGCGGCGGCCTGGTGCCGGCGGGCGCCGGCGGTATCGCGTTCGGGTTCACCAGCAGCCGGTACAACGTCAACCTCGCGCTCGAGGCGCTACGCCTGCTCAGCAAGACGCGGACGCTGGCGCGCCCCGAGGTCGTCACCGTGGAAAACGGCACCGCCACGATCTCGCTCGGTGAAGAAATCCCGTACGCGACGGTCAGCTCCGCCGGTACGCAGATCCAGTTCAAGGAAGCGGTGCTGATGCTCGAAGTGATTCCGACCGTCATACGCGAAGGCGACGTCACCAGGATCAAGATGAAGGTCACGATCGAGAACAACTCGCGCAGCAACACGACCGTGAACCTCGGTACCACCGCCGGCGCCCCGCCGGTCATCAACAAGCGCAAGGCGAAAACCGAGGTCCTGATCAAGGAAGGTGAGCGTCTGGTCATCGGCGGCGTCACGACGAACCTGGACCAGGACGAGACGCGGAAGATCCCGCTCTTCGGCGATATTCCCGTCATCGGGTGGCTGTTCAAGCAGACGGCCTCGCAGACCACGGGCCGTGAGCTGGTCGTGTTCATCACGCCTTCGGTCCTCAAGGTCGAGACGGCGCAGGCGCAGCCCGCGACCCCGAAGAAGTAGTCGAGATGAGCGCGATGTTCCGGTTCCTCGCCGCGAGCGAGTTCCCACCGCGAGGATCTTTACGACACTTATCTCGCCACCCTGAAAACCTGGTAGCCTGATTGGGCGGCGATTCGCTCCTCCGGGGGCGAATCGCCGGGAAATCCAGATGATCGTCGACGTCAATCTCGGGAGCCGGTCGTATTGCATCGTCGTCGCATCCGGCGAGCTTCAGAGCGTCGGTCAGCGCCTGCGCGAGCTGCGCCTCGGAACGCGCGCCGCGCTGGTCAGCGATGCCGCCGTCATGCGCCTCTACGGAAAGACCGTCGTCGCGAGCCTCGAGGCGGCGGGCTTCACCGTCACGACGATCGACGTCCCGGAGGGCGAGGCCGCCAAGACCCTCACGGTCGCGCAGCACTGCTGGGACCAGCTTCTGACGGCGGGCCTGGACCGGACCTCGACGGTGCTGGCGCTGGGCGGCGGCGCGGTGGGTGACGTGGCCGGCTTCGCCGCCGCGACCTACATGCGCGGGATCAACTTCGTGCAGCTTCCGACGACCGTGCTGGCCCAGGTCGACGCCTCCATCGGCGGCAAGACCGCGATCGACCACCCGCTCGGAAAGAACATGATCGGGGCGTTCCATCAGCCGCGGCTCGTCGTCGTCGATCCCGCCGTCGCCCGCACCCTGCCCGAGCGTGAGTTCCGCTCCGGGCTCGCCGAGATCGTCAAGCACGGCATCGTGCTGGACGCCAGCTACTTCGCCGAGCTCGAGCGCGATCTGGCGCCGCTCGCGGCGCGCGATCTGGGAGTGCTTGAGCGGATCATCGGAGGCTCCTGCCGGCTCAAGGCTTCGGTGATCGAGCGCGACGAGCGGGAGGCCGAGCTCCGTCACGTGCTGAACTACGGGCACACGATCGGCCACGCGCTCGAGGCCTCGACCGGCTACGCTCGCTACGCCCACGGCGAAGCGGTCGCCCTGGGAATCGTCGCCGAGGCGCGCCTGGCCCGGCGGCTCGGCATCGCCGACGAGGAGACGACCACGAGACAAGAGCGCATGCTGGACACGCTCGGGCTCCCGGTGCGGGCACCGTCGATCGACGTCGAGCCTGTGGTGACGGCGATGGCCCGCGACAAGAAGGCGAAGGACGGACGGATCCCGTTCGTGCTGGCGCCTCGGATCGGCGAGTTTCGCCTCGTCTACGACGTGCCCTCCGCCGAGATCCGCGCGGCCATCGCGTCCCTCGGGTTGTGACGACGGAGGCAAGGTTGACAACGGAAAGTTGGGCTCCGTATAACCGGCTTGGGATGCCCGAGGACGACCAGACGATCGTCGGCGCCATCCGCCGGCAGGAGGAGCGCCTGGCGCGGGATCCCGCTTCCCTCGCCTTCGCGCAGCTGGCCGATCTCTATCGCAAGGCCGGGCGGACGCGCGACGCGGTGGCGCTCTGCCGGAATGGGCTCACCCGCTACCCGCACTACACGACGGCCCGGCTCATCCTGGCCAAGGCGCTCGTGGCCGACGGCCAGCTCGCCCCGGCCCAGGTCGAGCTCGAGGCGATTCTCGAGGCGAGCCCGAAAGACGTGCAGTGCCATCGCCTGGCGGCGGAGATCCAGCGGCGGATGGGCCACATCGACGAGGCCGTGAGGCACCTGGAAGCGGCGGTCGCCCTCGATCCGAGCGACCGCGAGTCGCAGGGGCTGCTCTCGCTGTTGCGGGCAGCCGGGCCGTCGGCCGAGGCCACCGGGCTCGGGCGAGTGCTGAGCGACGACACGTTCGCGACGGTCACCTTCGGCGCGCTCTGCCTCGAGCAGGGATGCGTCGAGGAGGCCGCGCAGATTTTCACCCGGATCTTGAGAAAGAATCCGGATCATCGAGAGGCGCTTGATCAGCTCGAGGGGGCGCTCCGCGCGCGTCAGCGACGGAAAGGCTAGGGTCGATGCAGGTGTCAACAGCCGAGTTCAAGAAGGGGCTGCGGATCGTCTTCGACGGCAACCCCTACACGATCGTCGACTTTCAGCACGTGAAGCCGGGCAAGGGCGGCGCGTTCGTCCGGACCAAGCTCAAGCACATGAAGCTCGGCAAGGTCATCGACAACACGTTCCGGTCCGGCGAAAAGGTCGAGCTGGTCGACTTCGAAGAGAAGCACATGCAGTTCCTCTACCGTGACGACCGCTACAACTTCATGGACACCGAGACGTATGAGCAGGTCTCGCTGTCGGCCGACGAGGTCGGCGACGCCCGCGAGTACCTGAAGGAGAACACCGAGGTGGACGTTCTGTACATCGCCGGCTCGCCGGCGGCGGTCGAGCTCCCGAACTTCGTCGAGCTCGCGATCGCCCGGACCGACCCCGGTGTCCGAGGGGACACCGCCCAGGGCGGGACGAAGCCCGCGACGCTCGAGACGGGCGCCGTCGTCCAGGTCCCGCTGTTCTTGAGCGAGGGCAACGTGGTCAAGGTGGATACCCGGACCGGCGAATATCTCGGGCGCGTCGCCGCGGGGGGTGCCTGATGGCGCGGCGACGCCGACAGGCGGGCGCGGGCCAGACGGCGGCGGGCGAGCTCGCGCCCGTCGAGCTCGTGCGGCGGCTCGGGACCTTGCTGACGGAGCTCGGTCTGACAGAGCTCGAGGTGACCGCCGGTGACGTCCGTGTGCGCTTACAGCGCGTCGTCGTCGTGTCGACTACGCCCGCCATCGCCCCGGCCGGGGTCCCGGTCGAGCGGGCCGGCGCGCACGCCGCCGAGATCGAGTCGGCGTCAGGCGTGACGATCGAGGCGCCGATGGTCGGGACCTTCTATCGGGCTTCCTCGCCGACAGCGGACCCCTACGTGAGCGAAGGCGATCTGGTGAAGGAAGGCCAGATCCTCTGCATCATCGAAGCGATGAAGCTCATGAACGAGATCGAATCCAAGGTGGCCGGTCGGGTGGTCAAGATCTTCGTCGAAAACGCGCACCCCGTCGAGTTCGGCCAATCCCTGTTCCTGATCGACCCCGCCCGCTGAGCACGGGCGTGGCGCCCATCCGGAACCTCAGCCTGCTCGTCCTCGCCGCGCTGCTGCTCGGCACCGCGGCGCTGACGCTCGGCTGGCGCGAAGGCCGCCGCTACGAGCGTGGCGGCGGCGAGCGAACCGTCGTGTTCGCGGCCCTTCACGAGCGTGACGCGCAGGCCCTGACCGAGGAGGCGATCCATCTGTACGCCGCCGGACAGTTTCCGCGAGCGTGCGAGAAGTTCGGCCTCGCCGCCGCGGACGATCCAGCCAGCTCGGCGCGGCGTCAGGACGTGATTCGCTGCTTCGAGGGCTGGGGCTGGCACGCGCTCCGCGACGGCCGCCCGGACGAAGCGGCGCTGCTGTTCAGGCAGGGGCTGACCGAGACGCCGGACGATCCGGCCCTCCTGAAAGGCCTCGGAGTCGCCGCGGTGCACGCGGGACGGCCGGACGAGGCATTCGCCCCGCTCGAGCGAGCGGCGCTGGTGGAGTACGATCCGGAGGTGCGGCTCCTGCTCGCCCATCTTCACGACCGCCGTGACGATCCGGCGCAGGCGGTCGTGAATCTCCGGGCCGTGCTCGATCATGAGCCGACGAACGAAGCCGCGCGCCGGATGCTCGACAAGGTCGAGCGCGAGTGGCGCGCCGAAGCCGGCTTCCGACGCGAGGTCACACCGCGCTTCGTCGTGAAGTACCGCGACACCCTCGACGCCGTGGCGCGCCGTGAGATCGTCGCGCATCTCGAGGCGGCGGCCGCCCGCGTCAGTCTGACGCTCGCGTACGCCCCGCAGCAGCGGACGACGGTCGTGCTGTACGAGCACCACGAGTTCCGGAGCGTGACGCGCGTTCACGCATGGGCGACCGGGCTGTTCGACGGGAAGATCCGCCTCCCGGTCGGCGGCGTCCGGCCGTCGGCCCACGAGCTCGAGCGTCTGGCCGGTCACGAGTACGCCCACGCCGCCATCCACGAGCTGACGCGCGGTCGGGCGCCGCGCTGGCTCCACGAGGGGCTCGCGCAGGTCCTGGAGGGCGCGGCCTCGGACCCGATTCTCCGGGCTCCGGCGGGCCTCACGCTCGCCGGCGTCGAGGCGCTGGCCGGCGACGCCGATCCGCTTCGCGCGCGCGCCGGCTACGAGATCGCGCTCTGGATCGTCCGCGATCTCCTCGACCGGGGCGGGGTCGAGCCGCTGCGCGAGCTGCTGGCTCGACTCGGCGCCGGCGAGACCATGGCCGAGGCGATGCCGCGCGTCTACGGTCTCCGGCTGACCGAGCTCGAATCCCAGTGGCGGCGGGTCCTCGGCGGCTGAGACGTGTTCCACAAGATCCTGATCGCGAACCGGGGCGAGATCGCACTGCGGATCATCCGCACGTGCCGCGAGCTCGGCATCCGCTCGGTGCTCGCCCACTCGAAAGCTGACGCCCATTCCCTCCCGATGCGTCTCGCCGACGAGACGATCTGCGTCGGGCCCGACTCGGCGCGGGAGAGCTATCTCAACATTCCCGCGATCATCTCCGCCGCCGCGGTCACCGACAGCGAGGCGATCCACCCGGGCTACGGATTCCTCGCCGAGAACCCGGCCTTCGCCGAGGTGTGCCGGGCGTGCTCGATCACGTTCATCGGCCCGTCGCCCGAGGCGATCCGCCTGATGGGCGACAAGGCGCAGGCGCGTCAGATCGCGATGCAGGCGGGCGTCCCGGTGATTCCCGGCAGCGAGGTCGCGTTGAAGGGCTCCGCGGAGGCGCTCGAAGTCGCCGATCGGATCGGCTACCCGATCATGTTCAAGGCCGCCGCGGGCGGCGGCGGCCGCGGGATGCGGATCGTCCGAGAGCGGGGCGAGGTCGTGCAGGCGTTCGACGCGTGCCAGACCGAGGCCGGCGCCGCATTCGGCTCGTCGGAGGTCTACTGCGAGAAGTTCATCCAGAACGCGCGCCATGTCGAGGTCCAGGTGCTGGGCGATCGCAACGGCATCCGCGTCCATCTCGGCGAGCGCGACTGCTCGGTCCAGCGGCGTCACCAGAAGCTCCTCGAGGAGTCTCCCCCACCACTCCTGGCCGAGCGAACCCGCGATGGTCTGCGCAAGGCCGCGCTCACCGTGGCGGCGGCCGTCAACTACGTCAGCGCCGGCACGGTCGAATTCCTGGTCGACGAACAAGGCGACTTCTACTTCATCGAGATGAACACGCGGATCCAGGTCGAGCACCCGGTGACGGAGCTGGTCACCGGGATCGATCTCGTGCGTGAGCAGATCCGGATCGCCGTCGGCGAGCCCCTCGGCTACCGGCAGGACGGGGTGCGCTTCGAGGGCCACGCGATGGAGTGCCGGGTCAACGCGGAGGACCCCGAGACGTTCGCGCCGAGCGCCGGCCGCGTGACCGCGTGGGTGCCGCCCGGTGGCTTCAACGTGCGAGTCGATAGCCACCTGATGGCGCCCTACGCGGTCCCGCCGTTCTACGACTCGCTCCTCGCCAAGATCATCGTGCGTGGCGCCAGTCGCGAGGAGGCGATCGACCGGATGCGTCGAGCTCTCCGCGAGACGGTGCTGGAGGGCGTCAAGACCTCCATCCCGTTCCACCTGAGAGTGCTGGACGATCCGGCGTTCCAGGAGGGCCGCGTCAGCAAGGTGGAGCTGGTCCGACGCCGGGGCTGATGGACCCCTCGCTCTACGTCATCCTCGATCGAACGGCCGCTCGCGGACGCGATCTCGAGGAGATCCTGGACGCGACGATCGCCGGCGGCTGCCGGCTGGTCCAGCTCCGCGAGAAGGAATGGCCCTCCGGCCGTCTCCTGCCGCTGGCCGAGCGGCTGCGGGAGCGCTGCCGCCGGGGCGGCGTCACGTTCATCGTGAACGACCGCGTGGACCTGGCGGTCGCCATCGGCGCCGACGGCGTGCACCTGGGCCAGGACGATTTGCCCCCCCGCGCCGCCCGTCAGCTCCTGCGGCCGGGGATGGTGCTGGGCCGCTCGACCCACAGCGTCGCCCAGGCTCGGGAGGCGCAGGCGGAGGGCGCCGACTACATCGCGGTCGGCTCGATGTTCCCGACGCAGACCAAGCCCGAGTTCCAGCTCGTGGGCCCGGAACTGATCCGCGCGGTCCGGCCCCAGACCAAGGCCCCCCTCGTCGGCATCGGCGGCGTCACCCACGTGAACGTCGCCCAGGTGATCCGCGCCGGGGCCGACGGCGTCGCGGTGATCTCGGCCGTCTGCGGCGCGCCCGATCCGGCGGCCGCGACCCGCGAATTCCTCGCGGCGATCCGTGCGGAACGTGACTTGACCCGGCGCGGGTCGCTATAATGACGCCGCGCCGACCGGCGCTCATCACGTGACAGAACGCGACCGAATTCTGTTGTGGTGCGCGCTGCCGGCCGTCGCGGGGCTGGGGCCCCGCCGGCCAGGGCGCGCCTAATTCAAGGAGGGCACCGATGAACCGTCACAGGGGCTACCTCGTTCTTGCGCTCGTCGCCATCCTGGCCGTGGCGCTGCTTCCGGCCTCGAATCTGGAGGCGCAAGGCAGCAAAGGCACCGTCAAGATCGCCACGCAGAGCCCTCTCAGCGGCGGTCAGGCGGCGCTCGGCGAGGGCATCAAGCTCGGCGCGCAGCTCGCCGTCGAGAAATTCAAAGGCGCCCTCGAGAAGCAAGGCTTCAAGGTCGAGCTCGTCCCGTTCGACGACCAGGCCAAGCCCGACGTCGGCGTGGCGAACGCGAAGAACATCATCGCCGACAAGGACATTCTCGCCGTCATCGGTCATCTGAACTCGGGCGTGGCGATTCCGTCCTCCGAGGTCTACAAGGAAGTCTCGCTCGCGATGATCTCGCCCGCGAACACGAACCCCGTCGTCACCGACCGGGGCTATCCGAACGTCAACCGGGTCTGCGGGCGTGACGACGTCCAGGGCGTCGTCGGCTCCGAGTTCGCGTCCGCGACGATGAAGGCGAAGTCCGTCTACATCATCCACGACAAGACACCGTACGGCCAGGGCGTCGCCGAGTTCTTCAAAGCCGATGCCGAGAAGAAGGGCATCAAGGTCCTCGGCTTCGAGGGAACGGAGGAGAAGTCGAACTTCGACCCGATCGTGACCCCGATGAAGGCGAAGAACCCCGACGTGATCTACTTCGGCGGCATTTACGACCAGGCGGCGCCGTTCTTCAAGCAGTCCCGCGAGAAGGGCGTGAAGGGCAAGTTCTTCGGTCCGGACGGCATGGACTCCTCGGATCTGACGAAGATCGCCGGGAAGGCCGTCGTGGGCATGTACTACACCTCGGCCGCCGGCCCCGCCTCGGAGCTCCCGCGGGCGAAGGCGTTCGTCGACGAGTTCAAGAAGAAGTTCGGCAAGAACCCCGAGCCGTACGCGGCGGAGGCCTACGACGCCGCCACCATGGCCCTCAAGGGCATCGAGGCGGCCGCGAAGGGCGGCAAGCTGCCGACCCGCGAGGACGTCGCGACGGCAGTCCGCAAGACGAAGCTGCCCAACGGCATCACCGGCGACATCGAGTTCGACTCGAAGGGCGACCGGAAGAAGGCCCTCTACTTCGTCTTGCAGGTCGCGAGCGACGATCCCGGGAAGTGGGGCAACAACAAGATCGTCAAGCAGCTGGCGATCGCCGCACCCGCAGCGCCGAAGAAGTAAGCGCGGTCCGAGGGGGAGGGCAGGGGGCGCGGCGGGTCCGGGGCTTCGGAACCCACTCGCCCCAGACCCGCCCCCTGCCCTCCCCCTCGGACTATTGCGGCTTAGGGCATGGACGTTGACCTTCTCATCGGAATCTTTCCGCAGGTCTTGCTCGACGGCATCACCCTCGGCTTCATGTACGCCCTCATCGCGCTCGGGTACACGATGGTGTACGGCGTCCTCGAGTTCATCAACTTCGCCCACTCCGAGATCTTCATCTTCGGCGCCTTCGTTGGCGTCGAGGTCCTGCTCGGCCTGAAGAGCATCGGGCTTCTCGACGGCCTGCCGTGGCCCCTCGTGCTCATCCTGGCCCTGGTGGTGGGCATGGGCGCCAGCGGGCTGCTCGCCGTCACCGTGGAGCGGATCGCCTACCGTCCCCTGCGCGGCGCGCCCCGGCTGATTCCACTGATCTCCGCCATCGGCATCTCGTTCTTCCTGCAGGACCTCATCCGGCTCGTCGAATCGCTCTGGCGGAACGCCTTCAACCTGGTGTACCCGACGATGGACGTGCTCAACCTCCGCTTCGAGCTCAGCGAGACGATCGACGTGTCGGTCAAGTCGCTCGTGGTCATCGGCGGCGCGCTGCTCATGCTCTGGGCCCTTCACCTGATCGTGAACCGTACGAAGGTCGGCACCGCGATCCGCGCGGTAGCCGAGGACCAGGCCGCGGCGAGCCTCATGGGCATCGACGTCAACCGGATCATCTCGCTCACGTTCCTGATCGGGGGCGCGATGGGCGGCGCCGCGGGGGTGCTCTTCGGCGTCCAGTACGGGCTCATCAATCCCTACAGCGGCTTCATCCCGGGCCTGAAGGCGTTCACCGCGGCCGTGCTCGGCGGGATCGGGAACATCCCGGGCGCGATGCTCGGTGGGCTCGTCCTCGGGCTTCTGGAGGCCTTCGCGGCGGCATATCTCTCGCTGCTCACGGGGGGCGCGTTCGGCGCCGAATACAAGGACATCCTCGCCTTCTCGATGCTGATCTTGATCCTGATCTTCCGGCCCAAGGGGCTGCTCGGCGAAGTCGTGCGGGAGCGCGCGTGATCCGGTCGCTGATCGCCGTGGCGCTGGTTGGCCTGTCGGCGCTCGCGGTCGCCACATTTCCCAGGTCCGTCCTCGTGTTCCTCCTCTTCCAGGGCTCGCTCCTCTACGTCTTCAAGGCGAGGATGCCGGATCCGCTCCGCTGGGGTCTGCTGGCGACCAGCCTCCTGGTGCTGATGCCGACCATCGGCTACTTCAACAGCTACTATCTGGAGGTCGCGACGCAGGTCGGGATCTTCGTCGCGCTGGCGCTCGGCCTCAACATCGTGGTCGGTCTAGCCGGGCTCCTCGATCTCGGCTACGTCGCCTTCTTCGCCGTCGGCGCGTACTCCTGGGCCATCCTCGGCTCGCCGCACGCCAACGTCATCTTCGGCGGCGAGACCTTCCCGCTGGCCGGCTGGTGGTTCTACGTCTTCCTCTTCGTCGGGCTGGGCACCGCCGCGATCACCGGAATCCTGCTCGGCCTGCCCGTGCTGCGACTGCACGGCGACTATCTCGCCATCGTCACCCTGGGCTTCGGCGAGGTGATTCGAGTCCTCGCCAACAACCTCGACAAGCCGATCAACTTCACGAACGGCCCCAAGGGCATCACGCCAATCTCGCGGCCGCCGACGCCGTTCGGGATCCCGTACGGCGAGTTCTTTTACTTCCTCGCGCTGCTGATCGTGGTCGCGGTCATCGTCGTCAACCGCCGGCTCGAAGATTCCCACATCGGCCGGGCGTGGGAGGCGATTCGCGAGGACGAGCTGGCGGCGCGGGCGATGGGGGTGTCGCTGGTACGCATGAAGCTCATGGCCTTCGCCTGCGGCGCCTCGTTCGCCGGCGTGATGGGCGTGCTGTTCTCGGCCAAGCAGGTCTTCATCAACCCGGAATCGTTCACCTTCCTCGAATCGATCGGAGTGCTCGCCATGGTCATCCTGGGCGGGATGGGCTCGATTCCCGGCGCGATCGTCGGCGCCACCGTCGTGACCGTGCTCAATCTTCAAGTGTTGAAAGGGTTCTCGCTCTGGCTCAACGAGCTGAAGAACGCGGGAGTGACCGTCCTCGGCTACAGCCTCGCCGATCTCCCGACCCAGTTCGAGCCGGCCAAATACGAGCGCATGGTCTTCGGGATCATCCTCGTCCTGATGATGATCTTCCGCCCCCAGGGGATCTTCCCCGCGCGCCGCCGTCAGCGCGAGCTGGCGAAGTGACGCCGGTGCCGGCTCGGCGCGGGCCACTCGCGGCGGCGTCCTAGAGCCCGCGACCGTGCCGGCCCTATTCGAAGCCCGAGGCGTCACCAAGAGGTTCGGCGGGCTCACGGCGCTGCACGATGTGCACTTCGCGATCGATCAGGGGATCTCGTCGATCATCGGGCCGAACGGGGCCGGCAAGACGACGCTCTTCAACATCTTCACGGGTCTCTACGGGGCGGACGAGGGCAGCGTGACGTTCCGCGACCAGCCGCTGCTCGGGCTGCGCCCCGATCAGATCACCGCACTCGGCATCTGCCGCACGTTCCAGAACATCCGGCTCTTCGCCAACATGACGGCAATCGAGAACGTGCTGGTCGGCATGAACTCGCGCATCTCGCTCCGCCTGTGGGACGTCCTCTCGCGCAGCCCGGGCTTCCGCCGGACCGAATCCGAGCTGGCCGCGCGCGCAGTCAGCCTGCTCGACCGCGTCGGGCTCCAGGCCAGCGCGAACATCGTCGCGCGCAACCTGCCGTACGGCGACCGGCGACGGCTCGAGCTCGCGCGGGCGCTCGCGTCCGAGCCCGCGCTGCTGCTCCTCGACGAGCCGACCGCCGGGATGACCCAGGGCGAGGCGTCCGCGCTGATGCACCTCCTAAGGAACCTGGTCGCCGACCTGGGGCTCGCCATCATCCTGATCGAGCACAACATGCGCGTGGTCATGGAGGTATCCGACCGGGTGACCGTGCTGGATCACGGCGAGAAGATCGCCGAGGGGCCGCCACGCGAGGTCCAGAGCGACGCGCGCGTGATCGAAGCCTACCTCGGCAAGCGCGGGGCGGCGCCGAGGACGAGGGGGCGTGCGGCACACTGACTCCTCGGTGTGGCTGACACTGCTCTGCCTGCTCGGTGCGCTGCGTGTCGGGGTGTTCGCGGCGGCGTTGCCGCCCTTCCATCCGGTGGACGAGGCCTTCCACTACGACCTGGTCGTCAAGTACGCGCGCGGCCACGTGCCCGTACGGCTCACCGCCGAGCCGCTGGATCCGGTGACCCGCGAGACGATCGTCCTGTTCGGCACCGGCATCTCGAGCCCTCGCCCCGACTCGATCCTTCTGCACCGCAGTCCCGAATATCTGACCCCCCGGTCTCCCGATGGAGTGCCGCCACCCGTGTGGACCGCGCCTCCCGCCATACGCGCAGCCGCGGTGCCGTGGGGGATCCAGGACTGGGATCGCCTCAACTACGAGGCCGTCGAGCCGCCACTCTATTACGTCGCCGCCGGTGCCTGGCATCGTCTGGGGATCGCTCTCGGGTTCGCGGGGGCCCGGCTCTTCTACTGGACCCGATTCCTCAACGCGCTCCTGGAAGTGGCGCTCGTAGCGGTGGCGGCCGGCGCGGCGCGCCTCGCGTTGACCGAGGCGCCGATGCTCGCCGTTGGCGTGGCGCTCTTCGTCGCGCTCGTGCCACGAGGGAGCTTCTACGGCGTGAGCAATGATGCGCTGGCGCCACTGACGGGTGGCCTCGCGTTCTATGCGCTCTTACGCCTCACACGCGCGTCCGCGCCCTCCGTGAAGCTCTCGATCGGGGCTGGGGCTCTGGTGGCCGCCGCGCTGCTCACGAAAGGGACCGCCATCGCGATGCTCCTCGTCCTCCTGGTCGTGCTGGTCGCCCGCCGTCCGTGGGCGAGTCGCGCTGAAGCGATCGGGGCGCTCGCGACGCTCGCGAGCGTCGGAATCCCCGTCCTGGCGTGGCAGAGCCTCTACTGGATCGCGGGAGAGCCGTCGGGATCGACGCAGAAGGCGATGGCGCTCGGGTGGACACCGAAGGGCCTGGACGAGCTCTGGTCGCACCCGATTTTCGGGCCCGCGTTCTTTACGGCGTTCCTTCGGGAGCTGCTCGCGACCTTCTGGCGGGGCGAGCTCGTCTGGCACCTGGCACCGATCGGCTGGCCACGTCTGGACCTCCTGTACGCCGGATCCACCGTCGTGTGCCTGGCGGCCGCAGTGGCCAGGCGCCCCAGGTGGGCTCACGTCGGTGTTTGGAGCTCGTCCATCGCCGTGCTCGGCACCATCGCGCTCCTGGCGCTGCTATCCGTCCGGTTCGACTTCGGTACTCGCACGCAGTACCCCTCACCGAGCTCACCGTTCTTCGTGGCGGGTCGACTCCTTTTCGGCGTATTCGTGCCCATCGCGGTGCTCTACGTCAGCGGCCTGGCCCGGATTCTGCGGGGCGATCGCCGCGCCGTCGTCGCGCTCACGGTTCTTCTGCTCGTGCTGACTGGCGCCGAGGCGACGACGACACCGGGGATCTTTGGCAGCGCCTACAACTGGTTTCATCTTCCCTAGCCGACGAGTACGTCTAGTCGTCATGACCTTGCCTTCTCCGACGGGAGCCTCGCGTACAATCGAGGCCGCAAGCATGCGCCCGGGGCGAGGTCGACCTGTGAAGGAAAGCATCGTCCGGATCGGCCTCTGCCGCGCGTGCGGGCCAAGGGCGAGGCCGCGTGCTTAAAGTCCAGGCGCTCGACGTCGCGTACGGCGAGATTCGGGCGCTCCAGGGCGTCGGGCTCGAGGTGGGACGGGGCGAGATCGTCACCATCCTCGGGAACAACGGCGCCGGCAAGACGACCACGCTCAAGACGATCTCCGGGCTGCTCCATCCGACCCACGGCACGATCACGCTCGAGAACGAATCGCTCCTCGACGTGCCGCCACACGCGATCGTCTCCCGGGGAGTCGCGCACGTGCCCGAGGGACGGCGGATCTTCAACCGCCTGACGGTCCGCGAGAACCTCATGATGGGCGCCTACCTCCGCGGCGACTCGGGCATCGGCGCCGATCTCGAACGGGTCTTCGGGCTTTTCCCGCGACTGTCCGAACGGATCGCTCAGGTGGCGGGCACCTTGTCGGGCGGCGAGCAGCAGATGCTCGCGATCGGGCGCGCGCTCATGGCGAGCCCGCGGCTCCTGCTGCTCGACGAGCCCAGCATGGGGCTGGCGCCGGTTCTCGTGGAGCAGATCTTCGACACGATCACCGATATCAATCGCCAGGGCATGACGATCCTGTTGGTCGAACAGAACGCCGCCATGGCCCTCTCGATCGCGCACCGGGGGTACGTGCTGGAAACCGGCTCGATCGCGCTCACGGGGACCGCGGCCGAGTTGTCGGACAACGCCGATGTCCGCCGAGCGTACTTGGGCGAATAGCGCGGGCGCGTCCGTGAGGTCTCGCGTGTGGGCCTGGCTCGCGGTCGCCGCGGTCGTGACGGCCGCGGCCGCGATCCGGCTCAGGCTGCTCGATGTCCCCCTCGATCGCGATGAGGGCGAGTACGCGTATTTCGGCCAGCTTCTGCTCGGTGGGGTGCCGCCCTACGCCCTGGCCTACAACCTCAAGCTGCCCGGCATCTACGGCGTCTACGCCCTGGTCCTCGCGACATTCGGTCAGACGCCAGCCGGCATCCGGACCGGCCTCATCCTGATAACCTCGGCCACCACGGTGGGCATCTATCTCCTCGGCACGCGCCTCGCCCGGCCGGCCGTGGGCGTCGCCGCCGCGGCGATCTTCGCCACGCTCTCCCTCAGCCCAAAGATCCTCGGCATCGCCGCCTACGCCGAGCACTTCGCGCTGCTCCCGGTCATCGCGGGAAGCCTCCTCCTGTGGAGCGCCACCCGCGAGTGGCGACCTGGGCTCGTGTTCGCCTGTGGGATCCTGTTCGCCCTCGGCCTTCTCATCCGTCAGAGCACGGCACTCTTCGTCGCCGGCGGAGTCGCCTACCTGCTGGTGTCGGATGCGGGCGCCACGGATCGGCCCCGCGCGGGCCGGGCCCGCGCCATCGCCGTCTTCGCCGCGGGTGCCCTGGTACCGCTGGCGCTCACGTGTGGCGGGCTTTTCGCGGCCGGGACGTTCAGAACCTTTTGGTTCTGGGTATTCTTGTACGCGCCGCACTATCAGGCGGGCCTGTCGACGGGTTGGAGCAATCTCGTTCGGACTCTCGGGACGGTGGCGCCGTCCACGTCGGTGGCTCTCGCCCTCGCTGCCATCGGTGTCGCCGCGCTCCTGCGCGACCCGCGCCGAGATCGGCCAGCCTTCGTGCTCTCGCTGGCGGCCTCGGCCCTCCTGGGAACAATGATGGGGCTCCAGTTCAGGCCGCACTACTTTCTGATCGCGCTTCCGGCGCTCGCCCTGCTCGCGGGCCTGGGGCTGGCTGCGCTGGCCGATCTTCTCGCGCGGTGGTGTCCCGACGGGCTCCGCTGGGCTCTTCCGGGTGTCCTCCTCGTGGCGGCGCTCGGCCAACCCCTGCTCGCGTCGCGCACCGTCCTGTTCGAGCTCACGCCGGACCAGGTCTCGCGCGCCATCTACGGGCGCAACCCATTCCCGGAGTCGGTGGAGATCGCGCGCTACATCCGCGAGCATAGCTCGGCGAGCGACCGGATCGCCGTCGTCGGGTCCGAGCCGCAGATCTACTTCTACGCGTCCCGTCGATCGGCGACCGGCTACATCTACACGTATCCCCTGATGGAGCTCCAGCCCTACGCGTCGGCGATGCAGCGAGAGATGATCAAGGAGATCGAGACCGCCGCGCCTCGATTCCTGGTCTTCGTCAGCGCGACCCGATCGTGGAACGTGTCACCGGGCTCCGATCAAACGATCTTCGGCTGGTTCGAGGCCTACCAGCGCGGCTTCACCCGGGTGGGCGTGGCCGACATCTCGCGGCAGGAAACCGTGTACCGGTGGGGTGAGGCAGCTAGCGGCTATGCGCCGCGTTCCGACGTCTGGCTCATGGTCTTCGAGCGGCAGCGGCCACGGTGAGCGAGTCAGAGGCCACGGACATGCCAGGTGGGTCGAGAGGCCGGGAATCAGGGCGTGCGTTGCTCCAGGCCTGGATCGTGGTGGCCCTGATCCTGGCCGGCGTGGCGATGGTTCGACTGCGGCTGGTGGACCTGCCACTCGATCGCGACGAGGGCGAGTACGCGTACTTCGGCCAGCTCCTGCTGCAGGGCATCCCGCCCTACGCGGGCGCGTACAACTTCAAGATGCCCGGCATCTATGTCGTTTACGCCGCCATCCTCGCCGCGCTCGGGCAGACGCCGACGGCGATCCATGTCGGGCTCTTGATCGCGAACGCGATCGCGATCGTGCTGATGTTCCTGGTCGGCCGGCGCCTGATCGGCACGCTCGGCGGCGTGGTCGCCGGTGCGGCGTATGCCACGCTCACCCTCAGCCCGCGCTTGCTCTCCTCGTCGGCATACGCGGAGCACTTCGTGGTGGTGCCCGTCCTCCTGGGCGTTCTGTCGGTCACGCGAGCGAGTGGGCGCCCGCGGCTGGCCGCGCTGTTCGGTGCCGGGGCACTGTTCGGCGCGGCGTTTGTCGTGAAGCAGAGCGGCGGCGTCTTCGCGCTGTTCGGTCTTCTGTGCGCACTGACCGGAGCTCCGAGCCATCTTCGGCGGAGGCTGGCGGCCGGAACGGCGTTCGTGGTCGGCGCGCTGGCGCCGTACGTCGCGCTCTGTCTTCTGATGCTCCTCGCCGGCACCTTCGGCTCCTTCTGGTTCTGGACCTTTACATACGCGTACCACTACGGGACGGGCGAGCCGCTCGCGCAAGGCGTGAAGAACCTCTGGACGGCGCTGGGCCTCATCTTGCCTACCTGCTACCTCGCCGTCGCGCTCTCTGCGCTCGGCCTCTCGGCGGTCGCCTGGGACCCCGTCACCCGCTCGCGGTTCGCGCCCGTCGGCCTCCTCCTGCTGTGCGGCGTCACCGCCACGTCGGCGGGGCTTTACTTCCGGCACCAGTACTTCATCCTTTTGCTTCCCGCTGTCACGCTCCTCGCCGGCCTCGCCGTCGATGCCGTCACACGCCGCCCGGCAATGCGCGCCGCGCCAACCCTGCGAGCGGCCGTCGCGATCGCGCTCACGGCGGTCCCGCTTCTCCACCTCGTCTACCTGGAGCGCGCGATCCTCTTCATCGGCACGCCGCGCCAGGTAGGGCGGGCCCTGTACGGCATGAATCCCTTTCCCGAAGCCGTCGAGATCGGCAAGTACCTCAAGGACCGGACGTCCGTCGAAGATCGGATCGCGGTGGTCGGCTCGGAGCCCGAGATCTATTTCTACGCGCAGCGGCGAGGCGCCACTGGATACGTCTACACGTATCCGCTGATGGATCCTCATCCGTACGCGGTCCGGATGCAGCAGGAGATGATTCGCGAGATCGAGGCGGGAGATCCACGTTTCGTGGTCTACGTGCGCTTCTGGTACTCGTGGCTCGTTCGCCCGGAGTCGGATCAGGCGATCTTCCGCTGGTTCGACGAGTACCAGAAGCGATTCGAGCGCGTCGGCGTCGTCGACATCCTCTCGCCCGGGCAGACGCGCTATCTTTGGGGCGAGGCGGCGGCGGCCTACACGCCGGCCACGGACCGCTGGATCGCCGTCTACGAGCGCCGCCGGGCGCCCGCCGCCAACGAAAGGACCCGGCCATGAGAAGCCATGGTTTGACCTTCGAGCAGCACGAAGTCGGCGCCACGTTCCGCACGCTCAGCCGGACCGTGTCGGAGACCGATATCGTGACCTTCGTCAATTTGTGCGGCTTCACCGAGCCCCTCTTCATGGACATGGAGTACGTCACGCGCGAGTCGGTGTTCAAGCGCCGCGCGGCGCCCGGGGCCCTGACCTTCGCGCTCTCCGAGGGGCTCATCATGCAGACCGGGCTGATCCACGGGACAGGGATGGCCTATCTCGGCGGCGAGATGCGTCTGACGGCGCCGGTGCTCGAGGGCGACACACTGACCGTGGAGATCAAGGTCGCCGAAAAACGAGAGACCCAGAAGACCGACCGCGGGATCGTCACCTACCTCCACCGCGTGCTCAACCAGCGCGACGAGCAGGTGCTGGAAGCCCGCGTGCAGCGGATGATCCGCCGCGACAGCCGCTGAGCGGACCGCTCGCGTACAATCATCAGGAAGCCAATCCTCGGAGTGGAGGTTCGGAAGTGAACGCCAGGATCGTCCAGATCAGCGTCTCGCGGGGAGGAGTCCCCAAGACGGCGGTTCCCACCGCGCGGGTGACCGCCGACGGGCTCGAGGGCGACGCGCAGCGAGACCGCGAGCACCACGGGGGACCGGAGCGCGCGGTGTGCCTCTACTCGCTCGAGGCGATCGAGCATCTCCGGGCCGAGGGCCACTCGATCGCGCCCGGGAGCATCGGCGAGAACGTGACGGTGGAAGGGCTCGACTGGTCCGCGGTCGCGCCGGGCGACCACCTGCTTCTCGGCGAGCGGGTCCTGGTCCAGGTGACGCGCTACACGAGCCCGTGCCTGAACATCAGGGGCTCCTTCAAGGACGGAGAGTTCGCCCGCGTCTCCCAGAAGCGGCACCCTGGCTGGAGCCGCGTCTACGCGCGGGTGCTCGTCGAGGGGACGATCCGCCGCGACGATCCGGTGCGCCTGCTCGACGAGATCCGGGCCGCCGAGCTCACCGCCGCCGCCTGGAGGTGAGCCGCCGGGCCTCCGTCGTCATCATCGGCGGCGGTGTCACCGGCGCTTCGATCGCCTTTCACCTCACCCTCGCCGGTGTGCGCGACGTCGTCCTGCTCGAGCGGCGGAGCCTGGCGTCCGGCGGCACCGGCCGATCCGTCGGGATCGTCCGCCAGCTCTACCCCACGGCAGAGACCAGCCAGATGGTCGTGCGGTCGCTCGGCGTCTTCCAGCACTTCCGCGACGCCGTCGGCGGCGAATCGGGCTACGTCGCGTGCGGCGCGTTGATCGGCGTCTCGGCAGGGATGCGAGCGAAGCTCGAAGCGACCGTGAAGCTCCAGCGGTCGGTCGGCGTCCGCGCCGAGGTGCTGGAGCCTCGTGATCTCGCGCGCGTCGAGCCGCGGATCGATCCGGAGAATCTCGGCGCGATCCTCTACGAGCCCGACTCGGGCTATGGCGATCCCACGGCGGTGACGAACGGCTACGCGGACGCGGCGCGCCGCAACGGCGTGCGTATCGAACAGGGCGTCGAGGTCGTGGCGGTCCGCAGCTCGGCTGGGCGCGTCGCGGGTGTCGAGACGGCGGCGGGCGAGCGCATCGACGCGCCGGTCGTCGTCAATGCGGCAGGCCTCTGGTCCCCAGCCGTCGCGCGGCTGGCCGGCATCGAGCTTCCCATCGTCGTCGGCCGCCACCCCGTGTTCGTAGTCGAGCGTGACGCCTCGTTCGGGCGTCCGCACCTCGTCTATCTCGATCTTGCCGGCGGGAGCTATGCGAGGCCGGAGACGGGGGGACTCACCCTCACCGGCTCTCTCACCGACGACGAGGCGCAGCATCCGATGGAGCCCGAGCGGCTCGGCGCCGACGTGGGCCTCGACGAAGCGGCAGAAGTTCTCGAGCGGACCGGTCGTGCGATCCCGCGCCTCGCCGAAGCGCGCTACCGGCGCGGCTGGGCCGGGGCGTTCGACATCACGCCGGACTGGATGCCGATCCTCGACGAGTCGCCGTTGCGCGGCTTCTGGATCGCGGCCGGAATGAGCGGGCACGGCTTCAAGCTGTCGCCCGCCGTCGGCGAGATGATGGCGGCGCGGATCACCGGGACGACGCCGCCCGTCGACCCGGCGCCATTCGCCTTCGGACGCTTCGGCGCGAAGGGCTCGAGCGGGACCTTCGTCGCGTCGTACCTGGGCTGAAGACGCCGCGACGTCAGGCGTGCGCGACCGGTAGCTCGACGGTGAACGTCGTGCCGGCGCCTTCCATGCTCTCGACGCGTATCCTACCGCCGACCGACTCCACGATGGTCTTGGTGATCGCGAGCCCCAGACCCGTGCCGGCGATCTCGCGGGTCGCCTTGCTCTCGACCCGGTAGAACTTGTCGAACACGTGAGGGAGGTCGCGGGCCGGGATCCCCAGGCCCGTGTCCGACACGCGGATCGTCACGGTCTCGGCGCCGTCGCCCCCGGCGGAGAACGCGGCCGAGACCGTGACCCGCCCGCCCGACGGTGTGTACTTGATGCCGTTGTCGATCAGGTTGACCAGCGCCTGCTTGATTCGAATCGGCGCGGCCATGACGATCGCCTCCGCCGGAAGATCGGTGCGGAGCTCGATCGCCCTGCGCTCGGCGTTGGGCCGCACGATCCGCAGCGCCTCCTCGGCGACGGGCACCAGGTCCATCGGCTCGCGGGCCGCGTCGAGCCCGGCTTCGATCTTGCCGATGTCGAGAAGGTCGGTGACGAGATCGGCCATGTGCTGGGCCGTATCACGGATATCCTGACAGTGCTTCTCGAACCCCGGGTTCGTCGGCCCGGCCATCCGCATCAGGTCCGCAAGCCCCGCGATGACCGTGATCGGGCTCTTGAGGTCGTGCGAGACGGTGTTGACGAAGTCGTTCTTCATCTGCTCGAGGTTCTTCAACAGCGTGATGTCGCGAAGGACCACCGCCAGCCCGACCGGCTCGCCGAACGGCGTGACCACCTGGACCATGCTCGCCTGCGCGACGCGTCCGTCGGGCAGCGGCAGCTCGGAGATGCCGGGCTTGCCCTTCACGAACAGCTCACGCAGCGGGCCGTAGTCGACCACCTCGAGGAGTGGCCGGCCCTCGACCGCGTCTGGCGCGAGGCTCAGCATCTGGCGCACGGCTCCGTTCGCCAAGAGCACGAGGCCGCCCGGGTTCATCGCGATCACGGCGTCGGCGGTGCTGCCGAGCACGCCGAGCATCGTCATGCGTTCGTCGGCGAGCGCCTGATAGGCCTGCGAGGTCTCGAGCGCCGCCGACAGCCCCGCCGCCAGGAGGGCGGCAACCTGGACGTCATCGTCACCGTACGTGATCGGCGGACGGGCGGCAAACAGCAAGGCGCCGAGCGCATCGAGCCCTCGACGGATCGGCACCGCCAGAGTGGCGCGCAGGCCCGCCGCGATCAGCACGCCCTCGAGGTCGTGGACGCCGTCGTGGACGCGGGCCAGGTCTTCGATCCGCTGCGCCTGTCCCGTCATGATCGCGCGACCCGGCAGTCCCTCGTAGAGCGAGAATCCCCGCAGGCTCACGGCGCCGGCGTCGAGGCCGGCGAGCGTGTGCACGAGATAGCTGCCCTTCTCGGGATCCGGGAGGCACACGGCGAGGTAATCGTGCGGCACCACGCGGCCCGCGTGATCGCCGAGCGTCTGGAAGAAGTGCGTGGGAATCGGCGAGCGGAACAGCTCGATGAGGATCTCGCTGAGCCGCGTCAGGCGCTCGGTCTGGCTCATGCCGGTACTGGTGTCGCGCCGCAGCGGGCGCGCGCCAGCTCGGCGAGCTCGGCGCCGCCGGGAACCGGATCGATCGGGCCGACCACCGTGACGTTCCGGATCACCCCGTGCTTGTCGATCAGGAACATGCCCTGCTCGTGCGCGGTCATCGCATGATGGTGAAGGCGGCGCACGAAGTTGCGGTTCATGACATCGAAGAATGCTCCGCGTGTCTGGTTGACGCTGTCGCCGTGGGTGAACGCGTGGGCAAAGCTCACCACCGCCGTGCGGGTCGCCTCGAGAACGCCGCGGTCGCCGAGGCCGTAGACTGCGAAGAGCCGTTTGTCAGGATCGCACACGAACGGAAATGGCAGCGGCGACGACCCGAAGTAGCGTCGCGCGCTTTCCAGAAGGTTCGGCGCCACCTGGATCACCTCGGTCTCGGCGCTCTGCAGATCTTCGTAGTTGCTCCGGATTCCGTCGGTGTAGACGCGACAGAAGGGGCACGTGAAGCCGCGCGAGAACCACACGATCACGTTGCGTCGCTCACGGTAGGAGGCCAGATCCACCATCGGCCCGCGGACCGACGGAAGCGAGAAGAGGGGCGCCCTCGCGCCGACTGAGGGGCGCCCGGGTGTCTGCTCGACGGACGCGCTGGTCGCCATGGTTCCGCCCTCGCTGGCCTCTTCCTCCCTCTATACCAGGCAAGAGACATACCAAGGGCAACGAGCTGGTTTATATAAACTTATTGGCTTGTAAGGGCGGGCCGTGAACGGAAATTTCCGGCCGAGGTGGCCAGGAACAGCCCAGCCGGCTTGGGCAGGAAGCTCGCCAGTCTATATCGCTCGACTCCGCCGAGTATCCGTCTGCACGTCACACTGCTGGTCACGAAGTTGTCGAGAGAGGCGAGGACATTGCGGCAAAGAGCTCACCACCGCTGTCAGACCGATCGCAGAGGGCTGCTGCTCACGTGTAGCCGAGCTGGCGGCGCCCCATACGGATCAGCCACTTGCGGCCTTGCGGCGACTGTCCGCTTCGATAACGCTCTACGAACTCTCTGGCTCATCGATTGCACTCTGGATGGCGAGACAAAGGAGCGTACCCGTCTTGCCATCTTTCCGGACGCCCGTCGCTCCCCGAGACGCGCGCACTCGAAGGCCCGGCGACCTCACCCACCCTGAAATGTCGATCGTGATGCCCGTCTACAACGAGGCCGCCGTAATCGCCGAGGTCGTGACCTCGTGGCTCCAGGAGCTCGCGCGCCTCGGCATCGACTACGAGTTCCTCGCGTACGACGACGGCTCGCGCGACGAGACTGGGCGAATCCTCGAGCGGCTCGTAGAGCGGCAGCCCCGCCTCGTCGTCACGAGCCAAGCGAACTCGGGCCATGGCCCGACAATTCTCCGCGGCTATCGCGAGGCGCGCGGCGAATGGGTCTTCCAGGTCGACAGCGACGACGAGATGGGACCCGAGCACTTCGCCGGGCTCTGGGAGCAGCGGGAAGACTACGACCTCCTCGTCGGCCGTCGACACCGCCGCGACTCACCGCTCGCGCGCCGGCTCATCGCCGCCCTGTCGCGAGCCACGGTATGGACCTTGTTCGGGCGTGCCGTGACGGACGTCAATGCGCCCTATCGGCTCATGCGCCGGTCCTGCCTGGCGGCGTTGCTTTCCGCGATCCCGGCCGAGACGTTCGCGCCGAACGTGATCATCTCCGGGCTGGCCGCCCGGCAAGGACTTCGAGTTCGCGAGGTGTGGGTGCCTCACCGCGGGCGGCGGACGGGAACGGTCTCGATCGTCAAATGGCGTCTCTGGAAGGCCGCGCTGCGGGCGTTCGGGCAGACCCTGGCGGTCGCGCTTCGCGCGCGGAGCCGCCGGTGGCATTGACCCACGATCCCGGCCGGGTTCTCATTCTCGGGGCGGGACCGACAGGGCTTGGCGCCGCTCATCGGTTCCAGCAGCTCGGCTTCGACAACTTCCGCCTCCTCGAGGCGGCCACGTCCGCGGGCGGGCTCGCGACGAGCGTCGTGGACGAACAGGGCTTCACGTGGGACCTCGGGGGCCACGTGCAGTTCAGCCACTACTCGTACTACGATGACGTCCTCGAGGCCGCCCTGGGCGACGAGTGGCTCTGGCACGAGCGCGAGTCGTGGGTGTGGATCAAGGGGCGCTTCGTTCCGTATCCGTTCCAGAACAATATCCACCGGCTCGATCCTGAGGACATGGAGCTCGCGTTGCGCGGGCTCGAGCGCGCCGCCGCGGTCCGTCCAACGACCGCGGCCGCCCACTTCGGGGCGTGGATCCAGACGACGTTCGGCGAAGGTATCGCCCAGCTCTTCCTCTATCCCTACAACTTCAAGGTCTGGGGCGTGCCGCCTGAGAGAATGGGCGTCACGTGGATGGGCGAGCGCGTCGCCGTTCCGGATCTCGAGCGCATCCGGAGGAATATCGCCGAGGGCCGCGACGACGTCTCGTGGGGGCCGAACCATCGTTTTCGATTCCCCAAGCGGGGAGGCACCGGCGCGATCTGGCGGCGAGTCGCCGCGCTCATCCCGCCCACGCATCTGCTCTTCGACCATCGGATGGCCCGCGTCGACGCCGCGGGCCGTGCCGTGACGCTCGCCAACGGCCGGACGATGCGATACGACACGCTGATCACGTCGGCGCCCCTCGACCTGTTGGCCGAGTCGTGCGAGGGCCTGCCGGCCGACACGAGGCGCGCCGCGCGCGCGCTCGTCCACAGCTCGGTCCACATCGTCGGCGTCGGCCTCAAGGGTCCGATGCCCGCCGAGCTTGGCCGCAAGTGCTGGATGTACTACCCGGAGGATCATAATCCCTATTACCGGGTGACCGTCTTCTCGAACTACTCGCCCGCCAACGTCCCGGACCCTGAGAGCCATTTCTCGTTGATGGCCGAGGTGTGCGAGTCCCCGTACAAGCCGGTCGACGAATCCTCGCTTCGGGATTGGGTGCTCGCCGCGATGCGAAAAGATGGGCTGATCGGCGCCGACGCGGACGTGGTCAGCTTCTGGCACCGGCGCGTCCAGCACGGCTACCCGACGCCGTTTCTCGGCCGCGACGCGGTGCTCGACCATCTGATCCCTGCGCTGGCCCGACGCCGCATCCACTCGCGCGGGCGATTCGGGGGCTGGAAATACGAGGTCGCGAACCAGGACCACAGCTTCATGCAGGGCGTGGAGCTTGCCGACCGGTTGCTCGACGGCAAGCCCGAAACGACCTACTTCGATCCGGTCCGAGCCAACTCCGGCGTCTTCCTCCGCAAGTGAAAATCCCCTCCCGGCAGACCTCGATGGTGGTCGTCGTGCTCGGCGCGCTCGCGCTCCTCATCGCCCTGGCCCGACTGCACACCTACCACGAGCCGCTCGAGCGCGACATCACGTCGGCGGCGGTGATCGGCCGCGAGCTGCTCGACGGCCGCTCGCTGTACGCCGACATGTGGGACCATAAGCCGCCCGCGATCTACGTGACCCACGCGCTCGCGATCCTGCTCGTGGGCCAGGGTCCGGGCGCCATCTACCTTCTCAACGTCGCCGCCGCAGTCGCCACGCTCCTCGGCGTCTACGTCGCGGCCTCCGCCGTCGGCGGCTTCGCCGGCGGGCTCTGGGGCGCGGTGTTCTGGACGCTCGTCTCCGGCGACGTGTGGCTGCAGGCCAACCAGCCCAACGCCGAGGTCTTCCTCAACGCCTGTATCGTCTGGGCATTCGCCCTTCTCCTCCATGCCGGCGGTCGGCCGCGCCTCTGGCGCGTTCTCGCGATGGGAGGCCTCTTCGCGCTGGCCTCCCTCTACAAGCCGATCGCGGTCGCGCCCGCGGCCCTGCTGGCGCTCGCTCACATCGTCGCGCCCTGGCCAGGGTGCTCACGCCGCCGCGCCCTCGCCGATGCTCTTCTCATCGGTGGCATCGGTGCCGCCGCCTGGCTCGCCACCGGCGCGTACTTCGCCGCTCGCGGACACTTCACCGATTTCTATCAGGCCGTCTTCACCTACAACCATTTCTATTCGTCTCACTACTGGTCCGACAACGACACGGTCAGGTCCCAGAGCGTCCTGGCGAATCTCCTCAACAGCGTTCCCCCCGATGAGCTCTTCCCCAAAATCCTCTCACTCGCAACGACGCTCGCGGTGGTTGCGGTCGTGGGCACGGTGCGTGGCGCGATCTCCGGCCCACGCCGTCCGTGGCTCTTGCTGATCGGGCTCGGTATCGGGACTCACCTCGCCGTGGCGCTGCCCGGCCAGTGGCACCCACACTACTACCAGCTCTGGCTCCCGCTGCTCGCGGTCGGCGCGGGCTGGGCGGGAGCGGCCCCGCCTGCTCCGGGCGCACGGCGGCTCCTCAGATGGGCGCCGTCGGCCGTTGCTTTGGCCGCGGTCATCCTGCTGCTCGCCCAGCAGGTCCCGCTCTACCAGGTCCCGCCTGAAGCGTGGTCGCGGCTCAAGTACGGCGAGGCGTTCGTCATGGAGCAGAAGCTCGGTCGCGAGCTGGGTGTTCTGCTGGCGCCGGGCGAGACCTTTTACGAATGGGGCGCCGAGACCGGGCTGTACTTTGAGAGTCGGCACTCGCCGCCGAGCGGCGCGTTCTACGTGTTTCCTCTGGTGGAGGGCCCGGCCGCGTCGCCACTCACCATGCGCGCGGTGGCCGATCTCGATCGCCGTTCGCCGACGATGTTCGTCGTCAACTTGAGCTTCCGGCCCCGGACACGCCATCCCATCCTGGACTGGGCCGAGGGGCGCTACGTGGCCATGGCGGGCGGCGTCGATCGCGGGACGTACGTGCTGCTCGTCAGGCGAGGTAGTCGCCTCGACGTCACCCCTGCACGATAGCTCCAGGGGTCGCTCGCCTCCTCACTCTCAGGGACAGTGAGTCCGGCCATCCGAGTCACATATGTCAGGGCACGATGGCCCGATCGTCGCCCGGGAGACCTCCGATGTGATCGGGCCAAAATTATGCATTAATATCAATCTCTTGTGACTCACCTCGATGGGCCGAGCCTGGCTCGTCGCTTGCAATCTCAGATCCCTCCGTGGAGCGCGGCGACACGAGCGCGGTGCGTACTCAAGGGCTGAGCCACGAGCATCCCGAGGTCTTCCAGAGACCCGACGCGCTGGGGCCCTCGCTGGCCGAACGCGTGACGTGGGCGGAGCGTCCGCTCGCCGTCGTGCTGTTGCTGCAACTCGCCCTGTCAGCGGTGCTGGTCGTCCTCATGGCGACGAGGAGCCCTGGCAACGCGCACCCCGACGAGATTTTTCATCTGGCGGCCGCTCGGTACTTTCGCGAGCACTGGCTGCCGCCATCGGTGGGCGCGCCAGGTGCCGAGTCGTCGTACAGCGGATACGGCTTCTCCTATCTGAACGAAGCCGACATCGTCTACTGGGCCTTCGGCAAGGCCGCCGCCGTCGCCCGCCTCGTGGGGATAGAGCCCGCCCTCGCGATGCGATGGCTCCAGGTGGGTCTCTACTCCGGGCTGATCGCCTGGATGATGTTTCGCGCCAGACGATTCACCCCGGCGCTCGGCTTCCTGCTGTTGACCCCGCAGGTCTGGTACGTCTTCTCGTACATCAACGGGGACGCGTTGCCCTTCGCGCTCCTCACGGCCCTGCTGGTGGAGCTCGGCTGGCCCGACTCCAGCGTCCGTCGCTTCTTCAAGGGCACCCGGGCGAGACCGACGCCAGGGGTCTTCGTCGTGGGTGCGCTGCTCGGCCTCCTCGCCCTCTCCAAGCTGAACTATCTGGTCAGCTTCGTGTTCCTCGGCTGGGCCATCCTGTGGCTCAGGAGCGAAGTTCGACACTGGGGGCGGATCGCCCTCCTCGCGTCGATTGCGGCCGTCATCGCGATGCCGTGGGTTGTCTATCACGGCTGGGTGAACGACTGGGAGACCGGGAAGCGCGTGGCGGACTATTCGGAGCAGGTCGCGGCGCCCCAGATGAAGCCTTCGGCGCAGGCGAGTCCCGACTCGTTTCCGTTCCGAGCTTCTGCGGCGTCTACGGTTGGATGACTGTCGCGGCGGATCCGCTGGTCTACGGCGTGTTCGGCGGCCTCTATGCCGTCTTGCTGGCGCTCCTCGTCTTTCCGTCGTTCCGGCGAGGGTCGCCCGGCCTTCAGTCCCTGCTGATCGGCGTCCTGGTCTGCGCCGCGCTCGTCTTCGCGCAATCAGCCTACTGGTCCTGGGTGTACCACTTCCAGCCACAGGGGCGGTACCTGTTTCCCATTCTCCCGATGCTGTTTTTCTACTGGCGGCAGTGCGAGGCAGCGCCTCTACGCCTCCTCGCGCTCGTCGTGACGGCGCTGCTCGGCGCCCACGGGTTGCTCTCCTTCGCGCTGATCGGGCTCGGCAACCTTGTCTGAGGACCGGAGCGATGCTGGACATGGTGAACGCCGGACGGTTCGTGTCGACTCCCCGGTCGGTGGGGCGGTCGTGAGCGCGCGCGCCTTTCGCGATCTCCGCGAGTTCAAGTCGTGGAACGACGCGATGGTCGAGAAGTACGACGTCGAGCAGTTCCACGATCACCCGAGCCCGCTGATCCGGTACATCGAGCGCAAGCGGGTCCGTCGCATCCTGGCCCTGCTCGCTGCATGCCCCGGGGATCGAGTGCTGGAGATCGGCTGCGGCGCCGGAAACATCCTGGCCCAGATACCCAATGCCCGGCGTTGCGGGCTCGATCTCGCGGAGTCGCTGCTGGCGAAGGCGGCGCGCCGGCTCGTGAAGCGGGGAACGCTCGTGCAGGGCGACGCCGAGCACCTGCCCTTCCGAGATCGCGCGTGGGAGCGCGTCTATTGCTCGGAGGTACTCGAGCATATCCCCTCGCCGGGCTCGGCGCTCGCCGAGATGCGCCGGATCGTGGCGGACGGCGGTGTCGCCGTCGTTTCAGTGCCGAACGAGCGGTTGATCAACACGCTCAAGGCGATGCTTCGCGCGAGCGGGCTCTACCGCGTCCTGCTGGGCGCGCGCTCCGGCAACTACCAGATGCCGGAACGGATGGACGACGAGTGGCATCTGCACGTCTTCGATCTCGCCGGGCTGCTCGCGTTGATCCCGAAGGGGCTGCGCGTCACGCGCGTCGAGGGCATCCCGTTCGGGTGGCTTCCCCTTCGCTACGTCGTGCGCTGCGAATCCGACACTCGGGAGCCGTGATGGCTGAGCTCGAGGGCGTCTCGGTCGTCCTGCCGGTCCTCAACGAGCGCGACAATCTCGAGCCGCTCCACGCGCGGCTCACCGAGGCGCTCAAGCCGCTCGGCCGCGACTACGAGATCATCTACGTGGACGATGGCTCCAGCGACGGCTCGTGGGACGTGCTGCGCGCGCTCGCCGCGGGTGACTCCAGCGTTCGGCTGGTGCGTCTGCGGAAGAACTTCGGCCAGACGCCGGCGCTGTCGGCGGGTCTCGCTCACTCGCGCTATCCAATCCTCGTCACGCTGGACGCTGATCTGCAAAACGATCCTCGCGACATCCCGAGGCTCCTCGAGGCGCTCGGCGATTCCTACGACGTGGTCTCGGGGTGGCGGCGCCACCGGAACGATCTCTGGCTCTCGCGCCGTCTGCCCTCGAATGCGGCGAACTTCCTGATTCGCAAGGTCAGCGGCGTGCCGCTCCACGACTTCGGGTGTACGCTCAAGGCCTACCGGCGCGAGGTCATTCAGGACGTGAGCCTCTACGGGGACATGCACCGGTTCCTCCCGGTTCTCGCCGCGTGGGTCGGCGGCCGGGTGACCGAGATGGAAGTGACCCACCACCCGCGGACTCGCGGCGTGTCGAAGTACGGGTTGACGCGGATCTACAAGGTGCTGGTCGACCTGATCACCTTGAAGTTCATCGGAGATTTCTCGTCGCGCCCCAACTACATCTTCGGCGGATTCGGGCTCCTGAACCTCGCCCTCGGGATGCTCGCGTTCGCTGTCGTTGCCTATCGCGTCCTGGTCATGCACCACCTGGAGGCGACGCCGCTGGTCTTCCTGATGGTGCTGTTCTCGATCACCGGCATTCTCTCGCTGTTCATCGGCTTCCTCGCTGACATCATCATCCGCGGCTTCTACGACGCGAAGCGCAAACCCACCTACTACGTGCGCGAGTCGGTGGGCATCGAGCGGCCGGACTAGGCGACGTGTGCGGCATCGTCGGTAACGTCCTCGCGCGCGGGGACCGGGCGCCGGACCCGGCCGTCCTGAAGCGGATGAACGACCAACTTGCCCATCGGGGCCCCGACGACGAGGGATTCTTCATCGAAGGCCCGGCCGCGCTGGCGATGCGCCGGCTCAAGATCATCGACCTCGCGACGGGCCATCAGCCGATGAGCGGTGAGGACCGCCGCGTCTGGACGGTCTTCAACGGCGAGATCTACAACTACCGCGAGTTGACCGCCGAGCTCACCGGCCGCGGCCACGGCTTCCGGACGCGCTCGGACACCGAGGCCATCGTGCACGGATACGAGGAGCGTGGGCTCGCCTTCCTGGGCGAACTCGAAGGGATGTTCGCGTTCGCGCTCTGGGATGCGCCGGCGCGCACGCTCGTCCTCGCCCGCGACCGGCTCGGGATCAAGCCGCTCTACTACGCGGTCCTGCCCGACCAGATCGTCTTCGCCTCCGAGCTCCGAGCCCTCGTCGAGCACCCGGCGATCGACCGCACCCTCGACCTGACTGCGCTGTCGCGCTACCTCGCCCACGAGTACGTCCCGGCGCCGGCGTCGATCTTCCGCTCGATCCGCAAGCTCCCGGCCGGCCACTGGCTGACGTACACCGACGGACGCGTCAAGATGGAGCCGTACTGGGCGGTCTCGTTTCGCCCCGATCACACGATCGGTGTCGCGGATGCAGTCGAGAGGCTCCGCGGCGCCTTGGACCTCGCCGTCCGCCAGCACCTCGTCAGCGACGTGCCGCTGGGCGTCTTTCTCTCCGGCGGCATCGACTCGAGCACCGTCGCGGCCTTCGCCGCCCGGCACGTCGGAAGCCGCCTCAAGACCTTCTCGATCGGCTTCGAGGATGCGTCCTTCGACGAATCGGTCCACGCCCGCCGTGTGGCGCAGGCGCTCGGCACGGAGCACCACGAGGAGGTCCTGGATGCCCGTAGAGCACGGGACCTCGTCGAGCGACTTCCAGATCTCCTCGACGAGCCGCTCGGCGATGCGTCGCTGATCCCGACGTTCCTGCTCTCGCGCTTCACGCGCCGCTCGGTGACCGTCGCGCTCTCGGGCGACGGCGGCGACGAGCTATTCGCCGGCTACCCGACGTACCAGGCTCATCGCCTCGCCCGCGGGGTGGAGGCGATCCCGCGCTGGCTCTGGCGCGGGCTCGTGCGGCCCGCCGTCGAGCGCCTCCCGGTTTCGCTCAGCAATCTGAGCCTCGACTTCAAGCTCAAACGGTTCGTCGAAGGAATGGACTATGCCGACGTCGAGCGCCACGCCGTCTGGCTCGGCTCGTTCACGCCGGCCGAGCAGCAAGAGCTGTTCACACCCGAGGCGCTCGGGCGCATGGAGGCGCCGCCCTCGTACACCGCGTTCCACGAGATCCTGGCGTCGGCACCGTCGCTGGACGGCCTCGAGCGTATGCTCTACCTCGACCTCAAGGGCTACCTCGGCGAGGGGGTCCTGACGAAGACCGACCGCGCCAGCATGGCCTGTTCTCTGGAGGTCCGCGTGCCGCTCCTCGACCGCCGTGTCGTCGAGCTGGCGGCGCGACTTCCGATGGACCTGAAGCTCCGCGGCCTCACGACGAAGTGGGTGCTCAAGCGCGCCCTCGCCGGTGCCCTCCCCGCCGAGATCCTGGCGCGGCCGAAGAAGGGCTTCGGAATCCCGATCGGTCACTGGTTCCGCGACGAGCTCCGCCCGCTCATGCGGGACGTGTGCGGAAATGATGCGATCCGTCGCGGCGGCCTCTTTCGCCCGGAGACGGTCGAACGGCTGATGACCGAGCACGAGAGCCAGCGTCGAGATCATCGCAAGAAGCTCTACACGCTCCTCGCGTTCCAGCTCTGGGCTTCCCGCTACCGCCTCGTGAGCTAGGGCGTCTGGCGGCGAGCGATGTGCATCGGCGGGCCGCCTTCGGGCACCCGGTACCAGTGCAGGTGTGGCTCCGGAATATTGTCCCACGGCGTGTCAGTCGCCGGTGACAGCACCCCAGCGTAGTGATTCGTGCCCACGATGCTCCGGACCCAGGCGTGTTTCCGCTCCGTGTCGGCGCGGTGAACTGGCCGATCGACGAAGGAGAAGGGGGTTCGGACGACGATCCACTCCGGCTCCGGCCACCCGTCGAGCGGTCGACCCGACTGGCCACCACGAACCTCCAGCCCGGTGTAGAACACGACGACGAGGTCGCCATAGCTGATGAAGACTCGGTCGGTCGGCGCCGCTGAGTGCGCGAGCACGTTCAGGAGCAGCTCCATGGGGCCGGGGTAGGAACGCGTCATCTCGTGCAGGACATTCCCCAATGGAAAGAAGACGTCGTAGACCTGAAAGGCCTGGCGTTTCGCGTCGCGCATACTGAAGGATGGCTGGGGCAGGGGCGCGACCACATGGAACATCGCCGTCAGCAGCAGGCACGCCGTGATCGGAGCGCCCACGAGTCGGCTCCAGCGCAGCAAGCACGCACACATGAAGGCCAGCATGACGCTGGCGACGGGAAGCAGGCCCACCGTATAGCGGTAGAAGAACCAGGGGGCCGCCGTGACCGCCGCCAGGTAGGCGCCCTGGAACACGACGAGCGCGAGAAATGGACGCCAGGCCCAGGGCTCGACGAACGGACGGCGGCGCGCCCACCACGCGAGTGTCAGAAAGAGCGGGAGCGTCACGAATGGGAACGTGTAGCGGTTCGTCAGCGCGAGGTAGACCCGGACAGTGTCCCAGACTCTATACAGCCGTGGCTCCGACGTCGCCGGGCTGAAGAGATAGACGGACGGAGCGTTGAGGAGGAGCACCACGGCGGCCGCGAGCGCGACGCGCCGCCGGGCCGGTGCATCGAAGCGGATCACCAGCGCACACGGGACAAGGGCCATGACCGTGGTCGCGGCGTTCAGGATGCTCGACTGAAACAGCAGGGTCATCGCTGCCACGAATCCCGCGATGGCGAACCGCCGTCCGCGCGCTATCCCCGCGAAGAAGTACAAGACCCAGATCGTGCACAGGATGGCCGGGCTGTAGTAGCGACACTGGCGGACATGAAGGATGAACGGGACGGACAGCGCGAGAAACGCCATCGCGAGGACGCCGATCCAGCGGTCACGGAAGAACGCCAGCGCCAGAGGATACATCGAGATGACGCAGACAAGCCCGAGCAACGCGAACGGAAAGCGCGCGGAGAACGTCGACTCCCCGAGCACGGCGAAACTGGCGGCGGCAAGGTACTTGTCCAGCCACGGCGTCCACCGCCACACGTAGTCGGGGCCGTACTCTCGACCCACCTCCTGCGAGATGATGTTTCGTCCGTCGAAGGCGGTGGGCACACCGTGAGCGAGGATGCTGCGGCCCAGCAGCGCAGTCTCGGCCTCGTCCATCCAGAGCATTCGGTTGTCGAGTGAGAAGAAGATGAGCAGCGCGCTGACGAGGACCACCGCCATCGCCGTCGCCGTGACCGCATCGGGCGCCCTCGCGGTCGCCAGATTGGCCGTAACGTCGCTCACCGACGGGCGCCGGATGGCCGATGGGATGAAGCGTGCCAAGGGCATATGGCGGGCGGCCGTCCTATCGGAACGCGAATTCGGTCGAGGAGGAGTGGACGGACTCCTGATCCTGACGCGCGCGCAGCCGAATCATCACAAATCGATTCTCTCTGGGTCGCTGACCAATCATGAAGCTTTCTGAGATGCGTGGCGACGGCCGTCTGGCCAGTTGCCAACATGGCGTTTGATTTGGTGAAACTGCGCGCTCACTCGAGCCGGCGTTCACGGCGATCGCGCTGCGGCGATCAGTGGATCGCGAGAGGCAGGCTCACCGCGCCGAGTGGTTACGTCCGAGCGATCTCGGCGGGCGAAGGCTAGACCGGTTCGATAGCTGAGCCGATCACGGCCCGGACACCGTGAGCGTCGCGCTCCCGAAGAAACTGAAGGAGTTGGTCCCGGTCTGCAGCCAGACCTGAGCCTGAACCGTGCCCGCCGACAGGCCCGGCAGATTCGGCGTGAGCGTTGTCGCCGTCGTCGGGAACGGCACGGTCAGCGTGGTGCTCATGAGCGCGGTAGCCCGCGCCTGCGCGAGCAGCGTGCCGCCGCGCATGAAGTTCACGACCGGCAGGCCGAACCCGAGGTTCGCGAAGCCGTTGCCGGTGATCGTGAAGCTGGCGGGCGGCATCGCCACGTTGATCGCGTCGGGGCTGATGCCGGTCACTCGCGTGTCGGTCACCGTGAGCGTGGCGCTCCCGATCAGGCTGAAGGAATTCGCGCTCGTCTGCTGCCAGACCTGGGCCTGGACGGTACCGACCGAGAGCCCGGGCAGGTTCGGCGTGAGCGATGTGGCCGGCGTCGGGTACGGCACCGTCAACGTCGTGCCCCCGGCGAGCCCCGTCGCCCGGGCTTGCGCGACGAAGGCGCCGTTGCGCATGAAGTTCACGACCGGCAGGCCGAACCCGAGGTTCGCGAAGCCGGTGCCGGTAATCGTGAAAGTCGCCGGCCGGGTCGCCAGATCGACCGGGTTGGGAACGATGCCACTCACGCCCCGGGTGTCGGTCGCCGTGAGCGTGCCGCTCCCGATCAGGCTGAAGGTCGGCGTGCTCGATGTCTGATGCCACACCTGAGCCTGTATCTGCCCCGCCGAGAGCCCGGGCAGGTTCGGCGTGAGCGATGTGGCCGGCGTCGGGTACGGCACCGTCAAGGTCGTGCTCCCGGCGAGCCCCGTCGCCCGTGCTTGCGCGATCAAAGCGCCGTTGCGCATGAAGTTCACGACCGGGAGGCCGTAACCGAGATTCGCAAAGCCGTAGCCGGTGATTGTGAACGTCGCCGGTGGCGTCGCCAGGTCGATCGGGCTGGGAACGATGGCGCTGACGCCCGCGCCGATGCCGGTGACCGCAACGGTGACGTCACCGCCATTCGAGGTGAAGCTCACGTTCGCCGAGACCACGCCGGGCGCCGTCGGGCGGAATCGCACCACGACCGACTGGGTCGAGTTGGGGCCGAGGTTGAAGGAACCCCCGGAGACGATGCTGAACGGGGAATTTGCAGATGCGCTGCCGGTGAGAATCCCGCCGCCGGTATTCTGGACGACGAACGTTCTGTCAACAGAGCCGCCCACGGCCACCGTGCCGAAGTCCTGCGAAGTCGGAGTCACCGACAGGGCTGGAGGCTCCTGATTGTCCCCGAGCAAGACGCTCAGCGCGAGGTCGACCTGGATCCTGGGCTTGGTCGTGCCCGTTCCCGCCCGTGGGTCCGTGATCGGGAGCCCCGTGCTGGTGAGGGCCTGGAGGATCGCGTCGACGCTCGCCGTCGGCGCGGCCTGCTTCAGGATGGCCCACGCGCCCGCCACGTGCGGGGCTGCCATCGACGTGCCGCTCGCCACCGCGAAATTCTCGCCGGGGTACGATGAGATGATCTCGTCGCCGGGAGCGAACAACGACATGAAGGGCGCCACGTTCGAGTAATCGGCGACGCGGTCGTCCTTCGTCGTGGCACCGACGCTCACGGCGCTGGACACGCACGCCGGCGCGCTGATCTGGTTGGGCGACCCGTCGTTGCCGGACGCGATGACGGTCGCGATGCCCGCGGCGCGCAAGTTGTCGATAAAGGGCTTGTACGGCTCGTCGTCGCACGGCCCGCTGAAGAGTCCGCCCCCGAGACTCATGTTGACCGACGCGAAATCGTGCACGGTCCGCAGATCGTAGACGCGCTCAAGGGCGGCGAGGATGTCCGACGTGTACGCGCCCAGGCACGGAGGCGCGCCGCCGCAGTCGAGGAAGCTCGTGATCCGCGAGAAAACCTGGATCGACATGATGCTGGCGCCACGGCCGACGCCCCAGATGGGCAGGTCGAACGGCGTCCCGTCGCCGGCGACGATGCCGGCCACGTGGGTCCCGTGCCAGCAGCCCTCGAGGTCGAGCGGGCAGTACACGCCGGCGCCGGGCCCGATCTGCTCGTCGGCACCGTTCGGGCAGAGCGACTGGCTCTGGAACCCCGACGTGGTGGAATAGCACGCCTCGTCGATGACCTTGCCCGCGAGGAACGGGTGCGCGGAGTCGACGCCGCTGTCGATCACCGCCACCGTACGGCCGGAGCCGTCGAAGCCGAGGGCCCAGGCCTGATCGGCGCCGATCAGGGGGACGCTGTCCCACAAGACCGGCTTGTGGATCCTGTCGGCCATCACGCGCTTGACCGGTAGGTTGGCCGCTTCGAGCTCCTTGAGCGCCGACGGCCCGACGCTGAGCGCCAGCAGCGGCGACGTCAGGTAGCGACGCAGAACGCGATAGTGATGCGACGCCAGCCGACCCAGGACCCGCGAGCCGGTGGCGGTGATCTCCTGTCGGTACGCGTCACGCGCCTGGGACGCGAGCGCGCCCTCGGCGACGCGGCCGGAGGGAAGCGCGAGCTCGACGAGCACGCGAACCTCGCCTTCAGCGAGCGCACGATCATGGAGCGCACGCGGCACCACGCCCGGCTTCTGATCCGGAGGCGCCGCGAGCGCGTACGCGGGCAGGATGATGCCCAGCAACAATAAATTTACGGAAATTGGCCATCGGAGCCGTCGCCACATGGCCCTGCATAGTGCGCAACGACCGTGCCATCCGCAACCTGCTTGAACGGCAGGATTTCAGGGCATGTGACGCGTGACGCTTTGGCAGTCGCAGTGACCCAGGGCGTCACTCGTGAGCGTCAGCGACGCGACGACCGGTCTTCGTAGAGCGGAGCGCCCGAGACGCGCGCCAGAGCCCGCCACTCGGCGCGGAGCCTCGTCCTGGGTCCTCTCGATCACCGAAGGGTCGCCGGTGACGCGAAGATCGACGAAGATACGCGCGATGCCCGCGCCGATGGCAGCGGCGCAACGAGGACAGCGGCCGTCTGCAGGGCCCACGTCTCTCGGCCGCGTCCGCGCCAACGCGCGATTGCCGTGTGGACAGCGCGGAATCGATTCATCGACTCATGTTACTCGCACCGTCACGTCGGGGATGCGGCACTGAGCGCCATCACGATGTCCTGGGGGCATCGACACGGACGGTGGGGTCTCGAGTCGCAACTCGCCGCGGACCGCCCCAACAGATAGTGCTCATTGTGTCGTTCGCCCCCTCGGGGTGCCACCGAAAAGGATTGTTTGTAGCCCTCTCACGCCCACGCTATTCGTGGAAGATGGGTCGCGCGCGGCCGTGGGCGTCGGCGCCGGGCGCTCAACCGTAGCGCAACGAGGCTCGCTCCGGACTCCGCGACCGCGCAGCTGGCTCTGGGAGCGGCCGCCGAAGCCCTCGGAGAGTTCGACGAAGCGCTGAGCGCCTACCAGGCGGCGGCTCGGCGCGCTCCCTCCACCACGACCTGGCTCCGCCTTGCCGAGATGGCTGATCGGATCGGAGTGAGTGCCTGTCCATGGCCGGCTCTATCACAATCCGCTTGACGCTGGCGAGCTTCGCGCATCGCGCTGATGTTCTCTCAGCTCCTCGAGCCGCGCGAGGTCCGGCGCTACACCGTGGGCTGCGAATCCGATGACCGGGAACACGCGAACCATGGCTGAGCCCGAGGGCAGCGCGGTGAGGAGGCGCGACCGGACCCTGCAAGGGGTTAGGCTGTCTCCGGACGTTCTCGTGATCGTGCTCCTATCGCTCGCCCTCGCGGTGGCCTGCCTCTTGGTGCAGGGCAACATCGACCTCAACCTTGCCGACGAGGGACAACTCTGGTACGTGACGACGCGCACCGCGCTCGGCGACGTTCCGATGCGCGACATCCGCAGTTACGATCCTGGCCGCTATTACTGGGGCGCGGCGTGGTTCAAGCTGCTTGGACCTGGCATCATCTCGCTGCGGATCAGCACTACCTTTGTGCAGGCGCTGGGCCTGCTCTTCGGCCTTCTCACACTCCGCCGCGTCGTCTTGCGCTGGTGGCTCCTGGCCACCCTCGGGGTGCTCCTGCTCGCATGGATGCATCCGGTCTACAAGGCATACGAGTCCGCGACGGCCCTCGCCCTCGTGTGGCTCGCCGTGCGACTCCTGGAGGCGCCGACGCCCGTCCGCCACTTCGCCGCCGGGGTCGGCATCGGACTTGCCGCCTTCGTCCGCGTGGACCACGGCCTCTATTCCACCGCCGCGTTCGCGCTCCTGATCCTCTTCCGCGCCCTGCGCGAGCGGAAGGTGTCGGCTCGCGATCTCGGCGCCGCGGCGGCCGGGATCGTCGTCGGATACTCTCCGATGCTCGTCATGCTGGTCGCCGTGCCTGGGTTCTTCGGCGGCCTCATCGAGCACGTCGCCTACCTCGTGCGCATCGTGGCGTCGAACGGCACCGCGAACCTCGCCAAGCCAGTGCCGTGGCCCTGGGTCGTCAGCGCCGACCTGCCGGCCCTCGAGCGCCTGCACCAGATCTGCGTCGGGGCCTTATTCATGGCAGTCCCGGCGCTCTATTTGCTCGCAGCGGTCGTCGTGGTGCGCTCGCCGGGCGACGATACGGCCGGACGCCGGCTCGTCCTGGCGGCCGGCTTCGTCGGCGTCATGTACGCACAGTACACGTTCGCGCGTCCCGACCTCGAGCACCTCGCGCAGAGCTTCCATCCGCTCGTCATCCTGGTGACCGGCCTTGGGGCAACGCTCGGTTCGCGGCTGCGCGCGAGAGCGCCTGCGCTGCTGCTGCTTGTGGTGGGGTGCACAGGGCTGACCGTCGTCATCAAGAGCCCCGTCTACCTTTGGGCCACCGAAGTCCGCAACCCATACGTCCAGGTGCGGGTGGCTGATGACGTGCTCTGGGTGCATCCCGGCGTCGCGGGGTTACTCGACAGCGTGCGCGTGACCGCCGACGCGGTGCTGGCCCCCGGCGAGCGGATCCTCGTCGCTCCACACTGGCCGGCCTTGTATGTGCACCTCCACCGCGAGTCACCGCTCTGGGAGACGTACTTCATCGTTCCCGAGCCCGAGGAACGCCAGCGCCGGATGATCGGCGACCTCGAGCGGCGCAATGTAACGGCCGTCCTCCTGAGCGACCTTGTCATGGACTCCCGCGCCGATTTGCACTTCGGCCGAACGCACCCGCTCGTTTACCGTTATCTGCTGGAGCGCTATGAGAAGATCCCGGTAGGCGGCATGCCACCGTGGGCGCATTTTCTCCGTCGGAAGGCCACAGCCGCGGTGGCCCGGTGATGGCATCGAGCACGAGGGAATTCACACCTGGAACGAGCGTTATGCAACCTCGCGCCATCGCGGAAAGGGCTCGCGCCGGATGAGCGCGCGGCGGCAGACGACCTTCACCAGCGAGGAGTACGCCAACGCCTACCCGGAGGGGATCGAGCGCCACTACTGGACCCTCGCCCGCAACCACTACGTCGCGAGGCTGCTGCGGTGGGCGCCCGGCTCGGGAGACCTCGTGCTCGACATCGGCTGCGGGCGAGGTCTCACCGTGGAGTATCTGCGCGAACACGGCTTCGACTGCCGTGGTTGCGAGCTCTCCGACGTGGCAATCCCAGCGCATCGGCAGGCATACTGCGCGTCTTCCAGCGACGCCTTCGCGCTTCCCGAGAAGTTGCGCGGCCGAGTCGGGGCCATCCTGTTGCTGGACGTTCTCGAACATCTGGAGGATCCGGCCGGCTTCCTCGACCAATGCGTCACGACGTTCCCGGCCCTGCGGTCGCTTGTGGTGATGGTTCCGGCGCGGATGGAGCTCTGGTCCAACTACGACGAGTACTATGGCCACAAGACGCGCTTCGACCTGCCGTCGCTGCACGCGCTCGTCGCGCGTGAGGGTCTGAAGGTGGCGGAGATTGGGTACTTCTTCCACGCGCTCTACCCGCTGCTCCGCCTGTTGAAGGCGTTCCGCTGTAGACGCGAAATTCGCAACTCGGCACCACGCCGGATGTTCGTGCACCGGTTCCTCGCGCGCGGACTGGTGGCCGACGGTTTCCTTCCGAGCCGCTGGTATGGCAGCTCGATTGCGGCGATCCTTCACCGCGTGCCGGAAGACCGAAGCCCAGGTTCGCGAAGCCGTTGCCCATGATGTAGCCCGCGCTTGCGCGATCGAGGATCTCGTCGGCGCTCGCCGTCGGCGCGGACCGCTTCAGTATCGCGCACGCACCCGCCGCGTGCGGGGCCGCCACAGACGTGCCGCTCGCCAGCGCGAAGCTCTTCCCGGGGTAGCAGCGGCGCGACGAGCGCTCTTCCTAGAGCGGAGTGATTCGATCCACGCGAACGCGCGCGACGATGTCGCGCATCGCTTCGAGGCGGGCCAACGCCGGAGCATCGATCTCGAGCGCCAGCAGCGGAGCCGTCGCAAAACGACGCACGAGGCGCGCACCGGAGCCGGCCAGGCGGCGTAGCGCCTCGTCCTGGGTGCTCACGATGGCCGATGGTCCACCCGCGGCGACACGAAGGTCGACGAGCACCCGCACCGTGCCGGCACGGATGGCGGCACGAACGTCGGGGTCGATCACCGGATCATCCGCGCCGCTCGCGCTCCATGCGCCCGCCAGCGCGACCAGGGCCATGGCGGCCACGCTGAATCGAATCATGGCGTCATCTTACCCGCTCCGTCGCATTCGGCACGCGGGCCGAGCGCCGTCACGACACGCCTTGGCGTGGACATTGTCGGTGGCCGCGCTCGAGTCGCGGAGTGACGCGCAGCGCCCCAACCACTAGTGCACATCGTGCGCATCTCCCCTCGGGGTGCCACCGAAAGGATTGTTTGTCGCCCTCTCGCGCCCACGCTATTCCTGGTAGATGGGTTGTGCTCGGCCTTGGGTGCCGGCGCTCGGCGCTCTCGGCCTCATCGCGCTGCTCGCCGGATGCGAGACATCACGGCAGGCCGGCGCCGCGGTCGATGCGGGACGTCGGGCGACGGAGCAGGGCGACCTTCCCGTGGCCCTGGAGCACTACCGCACCGCGACGAGGCTCGCTCCGGACTCCGCCACGGCGCAACTGGCTCTGGGAGAGGCCGCCGAAGCCCTCGGAGAGTTCGACGAAGCGCTGAGCGCTTACCAGGCGGCGGCTCGGCGCTCTCCTTCCACGAGGACCTGGCTCCGTCTTGGCGCGATGGCCGATCGTATGGGCCAGGTGGACGTGGCGATCCAGTCGCTCGAGCAAGCGTACGGGCCGTGGCGCGAGCACGCCTCGATCGGTCTCAAGGTCGGCGTGGTCATGTTCGTGACGTGCGTGCC
>QHSP01000099.1 GCA_003220495.1 Candidatus Rokuibacteriota bacterium
CGAGGCCCGGGGGCCCGAGCTCATGCTGCTCGGGGCCGTCGACGACGCCACCACCGAGATCCTCGCCCTGCACTTTCGCCCGGCCGAAGACGTCCACGGCTACACCACGCTGTTCCAGCGGCTGTTCACGCGCCACGGCCTGCCGCTGGCCCTCTACGGCGATCGGCTCAATCTCCTGGTGCGCAACGATCCGCACTGGTCGCTCGCCGAACAGCTCGCCGGCACGCAACACCCCACGCACTTAGAACTCATGCTCCAAGACCTCGGCATCGGCTACATCGCCGCGCACTCGCCGCAGGCCAAAGGCCGTATCGAGCGCCTGTGGGCCACGCGGCAAGACCGGTTAGTCAGCGAACTGCGCCTGCGCCGCCTTGCCAGCGTGACGGCGGCCGAAGCCTTCTTGCCCGCCTTCATCGCCGACTTCAACCGGCGCTTTGGCAAGCCGCCCGCCGCCCCGGCCGCCGTCTGGCGACGCCCGTCCCACGACCTGGCGCTCATCCTCAGTTGCCGCTACCGGCGCGTCGTCGCGCCGCCTCGGCCCGCGCTGGCTGCAGCTCCCGGCCCGCCGCGCCTTGGCCCGCCGCCCCGTGGAGGTGCGCGAACTCCTCGACGGCACGCTCGTCGTCGTCCTCGACGGCGCCGGGCTCGCCACGCAACCGCCGCCAGGCCGCGACTTCATCCTCAAACCCCGCCTCGGGCCCAACCGCGCTCATCGCCCTACGGCGCGTGCGCGGTCGCCCCGCCGCCCGTGGCCGCGGCTCCCCCGCCTCACGCCGCCCACGCACACCGGGCGCCGTCCGCTGGCGTCCCATCCGTGGCGTCCTGAGATCGACCGCGACATCCGCCAACACCTCACCACCAAGAGCAGGAGGACATTTTCACGTAGCAGCAAGGGAGGACATTCTCATTGACCAGCGACACGACCGATGAGGGAGTGGGGGCGACGTGGTAGTGTCGCGCACGGTAGTAAAGGACCGCCACTGATCCTTGTCGATTCGAGCGGCTGGATCGAGTATCTCGCCGGTCGCCCGTGCGACAATCGCGCCGGTTGACGAATCTCTCGCCCTGGAGGCAGCCGATCTATCCCTGACCCACGGTCTGGCCATGGCCGACTCGCTCGTCTACGCCACAGCCCGACGCTTCGGGGCGACGCTCGTAACTGGCGGCGCCGATTTCCAGGGGTTGGCCGACGCAGTCGTCGTCCGCTGATCCTCGACGCTACAGATGCGTGATCGAATCTTGCCGGACGGGCTCGCGATCGCGCCGGCGACCGCGCTCGAGAATCTCCCGCGCGAGGTGGCGGCCGCCGAGCCCGAAGGCCAGCGCCAGCGCGAGGACGAGCCCGCCGAAGAGGACGCCGAAGGCGATCAGCACCATGTCGCGGCCGATGCCGATCTCGACGAGCGCGGTGGCCACGGCGAACAGGAGGACGACCCAGCGGGTGGTGCGCGCCAGGAGGCGGGCCTGGAGAATACCGGCGTTGACCGCGGTGATCAGTACCGCCTGACCGAGGAAGTTGGCGGCGAGCCAGCCGACCACCACGATCAGGAGCGCGGACAGCAGGCGCGGCAGGAACCGCATGAGCATGCTGGTCGCGCCGGGCGCGCCGGGGATCGCCAGGGCGTCGATGCCCATCGTCGCGAAGATCACAAAGATGCCCCAGAACGCGACGAGCCGGAGGACCTGAGACGGCGGCCGGTAGATCCCGGCTCGCGCGAGCGCGGACGTGATGCCCCACGTGCGGCTCCGCTGGTCGAGGCCGAGTGCCAGGGCGAGCCGCGAGACGATCGTTCCGGCGATCCAGCCCAACAACGCGCCGAGCACCACCAGGGTCAGCATGGCCAGGATGCTCGGCAGCACGGTGCCGAGGGTCACGCTCATGTTGTGCATCGCGGTCAGGACGAGGTCGCGCCAGAAGTCGGTCATGGTCGTGCCCTCCTTCATAGTAGCTCACTCCTTGACGGCGCCGGCGACGAGGCCCCGGACCAGGAAGCGCTGCAGCGCGATGACGATCACGACGGGCGGCAGGCTCGCGAGCATCGACGCCGCGGCGATGTCGCCCCACGGCACCTCGAAGACACCGGGGAACAGCGCTAGCGCCACCGGGATCGTCCGGCTCGCCTCCGAGACCGTGAACGTGTAGGCGAAGAGGAACTCGTTCCAGCTGAAGAGGAAGGTCAGGAGCGCCGTGGAGGCGAGGCCCGGCGCCAGCAGCGGAATCAGGACCCAGCGGAACATTGAAACGAGCCCGGCGCCGTCGACCGACGCGGCCTCCTCGGCCTCGATCGGGATCTCGCGAACGAACCCGGCGAGGAGCCAGATGGTCAGCGGCAGCGCGAACGAGGCGTGCACGAGGACCAGGCCGGCCCACGTGTCGCGGAGCTCGAGCGCACGCATCAGGAGATAGAGCGGGCTCACCGTCGCGATCTGGGGAAAGGCCGTGCTCGCGACGATCGCGAGCAGCAGGAGGCGCTTGCCCGGAAGCGGAAGCCGCGCCACCGCGTAGGCGGCGGGCACGCCGGCCGCTAGCGAGACGAGCGTCGTGAGAGTGGCGATGCCGAGGCTGTTGCCGAGTGCCCGCGGCATCAAGCTCTGCGAGATCACGACCTGATAGTGCGTGAGCGTCAGCCGGCTCGGCAGGAGCGGCGGCACACGCAAGAGCTCGGCCTCGGGCTTGAACGACGTCAGGAGCTGCCAGAAGAACGGAATCGCGTAGGCCGCGAGCGCCAGCACCACCGCGACGTCGGCGAGCGCGCGCGCCCTGGCCCTCACGCCGCGACCGTGCCCGTGCGGAGGAGTCTCAAGTACGCCCACGCGACGGCCATGACCAGGGCGAACACGACGACGCTCACCGCTGAGCCGAAGCCGAGCTGCAACGTCTGGAAGAGCGCCCGGTACGCGTACACCGTCAGCGTCTCGGTCGTTCCGGCGGGTCCGCCTCCGGTCAGCACGAACATGATGTCGAAGGCGCGCAGCGCGTCGAGCGTCCGGAAGAGCACGGCCAACAACAGGATCCGGCCGAGCAGCGGCAGGGTGATCCGCGTCAGGGTCGCGATCCGGCCGGCGCCGTCCACCTGTGCGGCCTCGTACACGTCGGCCGGAATCGCCAGAAGTCGCGCGTAACAGAGGATCGCCACGAACGGCATCGTGCGCCACACGTCGGCGAGGATGACGGCCGGCAGCGCCACGCTGGGATCGCCGAGCCAGTTGATCGCGTGCCGCCCGAGCGCCACGTTGATCAGGCCGGCGGCCGGATGATAGAGCCACTCGAAGAGCTTCGCCCCGACGACGGCCGGCATGGCCCACGCGAGCAGGAGCAGCGAGAGCGACACCTTGCGGCCGCGTTGCTGGGCGTGGATCGCCAGCGCGGCCGCCACGCCCAGCACGACCTCGAGCGCCACCGACCCGAGGGTGAACACGGCGGTCGTGTGCGCGGCGCTCCAGAACCGCGAGTCGACGGCGAGGAAGGCGTAGTTCTCGAAGCCGGCAAAGCGCGACACGTCGAAGATCGGGATGCGCCGCTGGAACGAGAGCCAGAGCACCCAGACACCCGGATAGACGGTGAGCGCGCCCAGCGCCAGGACGGTCGGCCCCACGCACACGAGCGCGCGACGCCGGGCGGCCGCCTCGCGGCCGGTCATCGCACAGCCCGGAGAAAGTAAGCGAGCCGTGTGCCGGCGTCGGCGATCGCGCGCTCCGGCGGCTTCACGCCCACGAGCGCGGCCGAGAACTCCGGCTGCACCGTCGCGGAGAGGAGCAGGTAGTACGGCGTGACCGGGCGCGGGCGCCCGGCCAGCGCGAGCGCCTGGAGCCGCGGCATCGCCGGATGGCTACGCACGAGCTCGGCATCGCGGTAGAGCGCCTGGCGCGCCGGCGAGAGCGCGGCGCCGAGCGCGATCGCGCGCTGAGCGCTCTCGCTCGTGAGATGACGCGCCAGCGCCATCGCGAGATCCGGGTGACGGCTCCGGCTCGACACGCCGAGGTGCGCGCCGCCCGTCGAGCCCGCGCCCGGCTCGCCGCGCGCGCGCCCCGGCAGCGGCGCGAACGCCACCTTGCCGCGCACCGCCGAGCCCTTGCCCTCGAAGAGATCCATCGCGTACGGCCAGTTGCGCAGGAAGATCGCGTGCCCGTCGCCGAACGCGCGCCGCGACAGCTCCTCGTCGGCGGCCGTCGTCCACGCCGGGCTCACGCCGGTCTCGATGAGGCCGCGCAAGAACCTCAGCGCGTCGGCCGCGCGGGCGGGCTCGGGAAAGACGGTGCCGTCCTCGGCCAGGAGCCGGGCGCCGTTCGCCCAGAAGGCCTCCAGCACGTTGACGACGAGGCCTTCGTACTGCTTGCCTTGCCACACGTAGCCGTCGAGCGCCGGGTCGCGCTCGCCGGCGCGAACGCGGCGGACCTGCTCCACCAGCTCCTCGTACGTCTCGGGCGGGCGCAGGCCGTACTTGGCCAGGAGATCGGCGCGATAGTAGAGAAGCCCCACGTTGAAGTTCCACGGCAAGGCCCAGACGCGCCCGCCGTAGGTCGCCGACGCCACCGCGCTCGGAAAATACGGCGCGAGCTCGTCGGGCTGGAGATGGCTCGTCAGGTCGAGCAGCCATCCCGCGCGGGCGAACTCGGGGACCCAGATGCAGTCGAGCATCATGACGTCGAACCCGGGGCTCCGGCCCTCGAGGTTGATGACGTAGAACTGGTGCTGATCGTCCGACGCCCACGGCAGCGCCTCGCCCTTGACCCGCACGCCCGGATGCGCGGCCTCGAACGCGCGCAGGAGCTCGGGGAGCGGGTCGGCGTTGCCGAGGATGCGCGCGTACTTGAACACGAGCGTGACGGGTCCGCGCTCCGGGCCGGCGGCACAGCCGCCGAAGGCCAGGAGCCAGACCGTCAGCACGAGCGGCCACGCAGAGCGGCGGAGCCTCGCGGTCACGACCCGCGCTCGCGCGCCAGCAGGCGAGCCAGCCCACGCAACGGGATGCCGAGCCAGGTCGGCCGATTGTCGAGCTCGTAGCGCACCTCGTACAGCGCCCGATCGAGCTCGAAGACCGACAGCGCGCGGGTGAACGCCGACGGCGAAGCCGGCAGGAGTCGCACCGGCACCCGGGCGATCTCGTCCAGATAGCCCTCGAGGAACGACGCGTTCGCGCGCCGGACCCAGCGCTCGCCCCCTTGTGACGGCGCACCCGTCGGCGACACCGCCGTGTGGACCGCGTAGTCGAGCGACCGGAGCATCCCGGCGACGTCCACGAGCACGCACTGCTTTCGCCGGCGCTCGGCGACGGGTCGCGCGGGCTCGCCCTCGAAGTCGAGGATCACGAAGCCTCCGTCGGTGCGCAGGGTCTGGCCCAGGTGGTAATCGCCGTGGATGCGGATCTTCGCACACTGCTCGGCGGCGAGCAGGCGAAGGTCGCGCGCCCGCTCGATCAGCGCCGGCTCGCTGGCGAGGAGCACTCGTGCGTCGGCGGCGATCGCCGGAGGCAGCGTCTCCAGGCGGGCGCGGATGGCGTCGCACGTTCGCCGCACGTCCTCGGCGATGCGCTCACCCCAGCCGCTCGCGTCGTCGGCGGTGAGCGGCTCCGGCGCGAACGCAGGATCACGACCATCGGAGGCAAGAGCCCCGTGAAGGGCCGCCGTCACGGCGCCCAGCCGGAACAGGTCGCGGAACACGGGCTCCGACGCCTCGTCGACGTGCTCGGGCTGGAGCCGTCCCAGCTGGTCGAGGGCCCAGCGCCAGCCGTCGCCATGGCTCGGGACGTAGCGCTGCAGCAGCGCCAGGGTTGTCGTCTCTCCGGTCGCCGATGCGTGCTCGATCGCTCCGGCGAGCGGCGGCACGTGGGGAAACCGGGCGCGAAACGTCAGGAACTCTCCGACTTCGTGGTCGAGATTCGGTCCGGGCTGCACCTTTCTCAGCGCCTTCACGATCAGGACGTCGCCGTAGACCACGGAGGTGTTGGACTGCTCCCCGGTGAGTCGCCGCGGCGCCACCGAGGCGTCGGGGTCGAGCCGCGGAAAGCGATCGGTGCGAAGGAAGCGGACCGACCCGCCGCGCACGGTCGGCAGAGTCGCCTCTCGCTCGAACGCACGCAGGAGCTCTAGGCAGAACCCCGGGTGATCGAACGCGTCGGCGGCTCGGCTCGGCGTTCCGTCGAGCTCGAGCGCGAGCGCCAGCGAGCCCGGCACCCGGCTCGTGTCGTCGTCGAGGACCAGCGGGACCGTGTACGTCTCGTCCGGCCCCTGGGCGAACGTCACGTCGACGAGGGCGAGCCAGGCGGAGTCGCCGAGCTCGCCGCAGTCTCGCAGACGCGCGCCGCTGATCGCGCGCCCTTTGGCGCCGAACCACCGCTGGCGCGGGAGTGCGGCCGGCAGCTCGACGAGAACCGCCCGCTCGAGCGCGGCGGCGATCCGCGCCGGATCCCCGTGGCGCGCTCGGTCAGATCGCCGTCCGCTCGATCCCAAACGGCTCGTCGCCGTCGCCGGGCCGCTCCAGGCGGAACCAGTAGAAGCCGTGCGGACCCAGGCTCAGGAAGTAAGGCGCCGTGCGGATCGTCGGAAACGCCGTGGCGCCCAGCATCTCGATCGGCGTGGCGCCGGTGAAAGCCGCCAGGTCGAGCTCGACCGGCTGGGGCGTCGCCGAGAGGTTGGCGACGATCAGGAGCGTCTCGCGCGCGTGCCGGCGCAGGTAGGCCAGCACCTTGGAGTTCCGCGGCCGCAGGAACTCGATGTTCCCCCGCCCGAACACGGATGACGTGCGCCGCGCCGCCAGCAGACGCCGCATCGTGTTGAGCAGCGACGAGGGCTGGCGCGCCTGCGCCGCGACGTTCACGGCCTCGTAGCCGTAGACCGGATCGGTGATGACCGGCAGGTAGAGCTGTCCGTGCTCGACGCTCGAGAAGCCGGCGTTCCGGTCCCGCGACCACTGCATCGGCGTGCGCACGCCGTTGCGGTCGCCCAGGTAGACGTTGTCGCCCATGCCGATCTCGTCGCCGTAGTAGATGATGGGGCTGCCCGGCAAGGTCAGCAGCAGGCAGTTCAAGAGCTCCACGCGTCGCCGATCGCCGTCCAGGAGCGGCGCCAGCCGCCGGCGGATGCCGAGATTCAGCTTCATGTCGGACTCGTGCGCGTAGGCGTAGTACATGAAGGCGCGCTCTTCGTTGGTGACCATCTCGAGCGTCAGCTCGTCGTGATTTCTCAGAAATAGGCCCCACTGGCAGGTGGGCGGGATCGGCGGCGTGTGCGTGAAGATGTCGGTGATCGGCCGGGTGTCCTCGAGCCGGAGCCCGAGATAGAGCCGCGGCATCAGCGGGAAGTGGAACGACATGTGGAACTCGTCGCCGTTGCCGAAGTAGGGGCGCACGTCCTCGGGCCACTGGTTCGCTTCGGCCAAGAGGATTCGGTCGCCGCCGTACTCCTGGTCGATCACCGCGCGGAACTCCTTGAGGATCGCGTGCGTCTCGGGCAGATTCTCGCAGCTCGTGCCCTCGCGCTCGACGAGATACGGCACCGCGTCGCAGCGGAAGCCGTCGAGGCCGCGGTCGAGCCAGAAGCGCATCACGTCGAGCATGGCCCGGCACACCGCGGAGTTGTCGTAGTTCAGGTCGGGCTGGTGGCTGAAGAACCGATGCCAGTAGTATTCGCCACGCGTCGGATCGAGGGTCCAGTTGGACTTCTCGGTGTCGACGAAGATGATGCGGGCGTCCCCGAAGCGGCGGTCGGACGAGCTCCACACGTAGTAGTCGGCGTACGGCGAGAGCGGGCTCGAGCGCGAGGCCTGGAACCACGGGTGCTGATCCGAGGTGTGGTTCATCACGAGGTCGGTGATGACACGCAGGTCGCGCGCGTGCGCCGCGTCGAGAAACTTCTGGAAGTCCGCGACCGTCCCGTACGAGGGATGGATGCCGTAGAAGTCCGAGATGTCGTAGCCGTCGTCCCGGAGCGGCGAGGGGTACATCGGCAAGATCCACACGCAGTCGACGCCGAGCTCCTGGATGTAGTCGAGGCTCTCGATCAGCCCGGCGAAGTCGCCGATGCCGTCGCCGTTGGCGTCCTTGAACGCCTTGACGTGCACCTCGTAGAAGACGGCGTCCTTGTACCAGTCGCGCGCGGTGTTCTTCATCGCCAGCGGTCCACCAGATAGGGCTTCTCGCGCTCGAACGCGTCGGCGACGGCGGCCAGCGCGCTCTCCGCCGCCGCCGCGTCGCGCCGGCGCGTGGCGAGCACGTAGGCGGCGGTGCGGCCGAGATAGAGCGGCACGAGCGAGCGCAACAGGTGGTCGCGGTACACGATGCTCCAGTGATGGCCGAGCGCGAAGTCGTAGACGACGCGCGCCCACAGATCGTCCGGGAAACGGAATCGCTCGACGTCGTCCGCCTCGAGGCTCAGCACGTCGCCGAGGGTGTCGGGTGCGAGGACATGCTCCCAGATCGTGCCGAGGTCGCGCAGGCCGCGGGTGAAGGCCCCGATCATGCGCTCGACGTCGATCTGCACCGGCTCGTCCGACGGCAGGACCGGCGGACCCTCCACCGGAACCGGGGGCCCGGCCGCGGTCCCGAGCCAGAGATCCTCGTACTCGTCCATCATCGCGAAGACGGCGCCCAGGGTCTGGGCGACCATCGCGGGCAGGTCGGCGGTGCGCGTGTTCGATTCCACGCGCCATCGACCCAGCCGCGCCTCGTGGACCGACAGGCCGTCCGCGAGGGCGGTGCCGGCGATCCAGAGATCCGCCACGCTCCGCCCGGACTCGGGCCACCGAGACTCGGCCGCCAGGCGCTCCAGGGCGCGCGCCGAGAGCGCGCGCGGGCCGGAGAGCGGCTGGTGCAGTCGCCGGCCGAGCAGCGCGCCGACGAGCGGAGCCAGCACCAGGTTGGTGATCGTGCCGTCGTACCGGTGACGCGCGTGGACGGGCAACACGAGGTCGGCGCCGTGCTCGAGCACGGGCCGCAGGAGGCGCTCGAGCCACTCGCCGGTGACCGAGGTGACGTCGGCCTCGAGCACGAGGAGGGCGCGCACGCCGAGACGTCGCGCGACCGCGACCGCCAGGCGCAGCGCGGCGCCCCGGCCGGGCACGCCGTGGAACGGCACCGCGCCGAGCTGCGCCGCCGGCGCGGCGTGGTGGGCGCGGACGAAGGGCAATCCGCTCTCGGCGAGCCGATCCACGGTCGTATCCGACGAGCCGGCGTCGGCGTTGATCAGGACGGCCGGCGTGCCGGTGAAATGCTTCTCGAGGCCGGCGTGGACGGCGTCCACGACGGCGGGCACCGTCGCGGCGTTGTTGTAGGTCAGCACGCTCACCGCGAGCTCGGCCGGCGCCAGGCCGTCGAGCTGCCGGTCGACGTCGGGCGGGAGCTCCGGGCCGACGGCGACGGCGCTCATCGCGTCAGATGGACCCCGAGCGCCAGCTCGTCGACGAGCTCGCGGGTGATCAAGAGCGAGCGCCGCACGTGCTCGCGTCCGGCGGCGCCCATTCGTGGGATGAGCTCCGGGTTATTGAGGAGATGGCGGATGCGAAACGCCGCGCCCTCGACGGAGTGGACGGTGTAGCCGGTCACGTTGGTGAGAATCTGCTGCGCGAGCCCGCCCGCGTGGCCGCCGACGACCGGCTTGCCTTTCCACATCGCTTCCGCGGGACCGAGCTCGAACCCGGCGCGCACCGACTTCTGGAGCACGATCGTGGCAGCGCGCTGGAGGGCGTTGACCTGCCGGTGCGCCTCGGGCGGGAGCTCGAGCACGACGACGTCGCGGTCTTCCTGCGCGACCTCCAGGAGATGGGACAGGAGCTCGAGCCGCTCCGGCTCGCCGTCGGCCGTCCCGGCCAGCACGAGCCGGACGTCGTGGTGCTTCTTGACGAGCTGGTACGCGTTCACTACGCCGAGCGGGTCGTGCACGCGCGAAAACCGCGCGATCTGCACGAGCAAGGGCTTGTCGCGCGCGACGCCGAGCGCCATGAGGATCTCGGTGATCTCGCGCGGCGTGAGGTCGCGGTTGCGCTCCGAGAGCGGGTCGATCGACGGCGGCACGATGTACATCGGGATCCCGAGCCGCCCCTCGAATCCCGGCAGCGCAAAGACCGCCGCGTCGTACAGGTCGGCGAACCGCCGGAAGAAGGTCCACGGACCCGCCTGCGCCGACGAGCAGTCGAAGTGACACCGCCAGACCCACCGGCCGCCGCTGGTCCGGCTGCTCACGAGGCTGGCCGGCTGGCTGTCGTGCACGAGCGTCAGGTCGGCGTCGAGGTCGAGCTTCTTCGCGTTGAGCCCGTTCATGTCCACCCAGCGCGCGAGCCCCTCCTCGCTGAGCACCCGCTCCGCGCCTTCGAGCGCGGCCTGCAAGGTGCGCGCGGTCGCGTAGTAGGCGGAATCGCCGCCGGTGACCTCCCAGCGGGTCTCGACGCCTAGCTCGGTCAGGATCGGCACGGCGGCGCGCAGGGTCTCGGCCGCGCCGCCGCCGAGACGGCCGCCGGTCACGTGGAGGAAGCGGCGGCCCTTCACCTGCTCGGCGAGCTTGAGGATGAAGTCGACCGCGCCCGGGATGGCGACGCGGCGGTAGTCGTCGAGCCGGCTCACGGCCGCGCCTCCTCGAGCGCCGCGTCCACGAGCCCGAGCAGCCGCCCACGGATCCGCTCGAGGGTCGTCAGGTAGGGGTCGATGCGCTCGAACCGCTCGGCCAGCGCGGGCAGCACGAGCGAATCGCGCAGCCATTCCCCGAACGCTTCGGCGCGCCGCGCGCGGGCCCGCGTCTCGACCGTGTGCAGATAGATCGCGCTCTCGTCCACGGTGGCCAGGCCGGCGCGGAACTCCGCGAGCGTCTCGGCGGCGAGCCCAAGCGGCACCTCGACGACGTGCGACTGCTGGAAGTGAAATCCGCGGTCGAACTCCACGCGGCGCTCGGCCTCGCGGCCCCGGAGATGATCCTGAAGGATCGTCTCCAGGTGCTCGCGCAGCTCCTCGACCGTCGAGAACGCGAACGGATCGACGACGGCGAGGCGCTCGGCGAGCGCGTGGTCGCCGATCTCGAGGGCGGCCCATCGCGAGAAGTCGTTGCCGTAGGCCGTGGTGAGCGCCCGGTGCCGGAGAAAGTAGCCGAACGTGTGGAAGAAGATCGAGTCGGCCGGCACCTCGGCGATCCGATGCATGAGCTCGCGCTCGTCGAGGGCGTGGACGTCGAGCGTCTGACGCAGCTCGACGCATCCGGCGAACCGGAACGGGCGCGCGGCGCGCGACGTCACCGCGTCAAGAGGCGACGGCCGACGCCAGCCGGTGCAGGAGTTTCTGGATGTCGCGGACGCCCCGCACGCGGTACTCGGCGGCGGTCGGTTTGGCCCCGACGTGGATCGTGAGCGCGCGTCCGCGGAGCGCCGCGAACGCCCTCTCGTCCGACGCATCGTCGCCCGCGTACACGATGACGGCCCGCCGCGCCGGCAAGGTGGGCACCATGCGGCTCACCATCCATCGCGCCGCGGTGCCCTTGTCCCAGCCGACTCTGGGCACGAAGTCGAAGACCAGATGTCCGGCGACGAGCGCCAGGTCGGGGCGCCGGCTGAGCATCTGCTCGGCGATCTCCCGGACGGCCGGGCGCCGCGACGGCACCACGTGGCGGTAGTGCAGGCTCACCGCCAGCCCCTTGCACTCGACGAGCGCGCCCGGCACCGACGGGAGCACCGCCGCCAGCGCGCGCTCCGTCGCGGCGACGCCGGACCGATGCGCGCGCGGGTGACGGAAGCGGAGGCGGCGGCCCGCGATCTCGAGCCCGTGGCAGCCGCCGTACACGACGCCGTTCAGCGCGACGCGCGCGCGCAGATCGGCGAGGCCCCGGCCCGACAGGATCGCGAGACGAGCCCGGCGGGAGCCGGCGAGGCGCGCGAGGGTCGCTCGCACCGATGGCGCGAGGACGGCGGCGCCCGGCGAGGAAACCAGCGGCGTCAACGTTCCGTCGTAGTCGAGGATCACCACGAGACCGGCGCCCTCCCCGAGCTCCCGGTCGAGACGGTCGAGGAGACGCACCGGAAGACTCAGGACGCCTTCGCGCCCGTGGTCTCGACGGGAATCCTCGCCAGCTCGCTCAGCAAGAGCCCCGCCCACCGATAGATGTTGTGGTCGACGACCGAGTGGCGCATGCGGATCATGCGGGCGCGTCGCTCCTCGGGCGGCATCTCGAGCGCGGCGCGCACCGCCTCGGCCATCCCGGCGAGGTCGTATGGGTTCACGATGAGGGCATCGCGCAGCTCGTGCGAGGCCCCGGCGAAGCGGCTCAGGATGAGCGTGCCGTCCTCGTCGTCGCGCACCGAGACGAACTCTTTGGCCACCAGGTTCATGCCGTCGTGGAGCGACGTCACCATGCAGAAGTCGGCGTGACGGTAGTACGCCCAGATGTCGCGATGCTCGTGATGCGCCTTCAGATAGAGGATGGGCCGCCACGTCTTCGTCTGGAACGCCTGGTTGATCTCGCGCACGCGGTCCTCGACCTCGCGCTGGATCTCCTGGTAGCGATCGATCATGCCGCGGCTCGGCGCGGCGAGCTGCACGAACACGAGCCGCTCGCGGTATTCGGGATAGGTCTCGAAGAAGAAGCGCAGGGCCCGGATCCGCTCCGGCAGGCCCTTGGTGTAGTCGATGCGCTCGACGCCCACTCCGAGGAACTCGGCCTGGATTCCCAGGCGGCGCAAGAGCTCCGTGCGCGAGACGCGCGGCGGGTCGTCGACGAACTCGGGGGCGACGCTGATCGGGAACGGCTTCACGTAGGTCGTGTGCTCGCCGCGCGTCACCGAGAAGCGCTCCCAGTCGATGCGCGCCTCGAGGGCGCGGTCGACCGTCTCCAGGAAATTGTTGCAGTAGTACTGGGTGTGGAAGCCGATCAGATCGGCGCCGAGCATGCCGAGCAGCAGCTCGCGCTGCCAGGGGCAGATCCCGAAGGCCTCGAAGTTCGGCCACGGGATGTGCCAGAAGATCGCGACGCGCGCGTCGGGCCGCTCGGCCTTGATGAGCGCCGAGAGCGGCGCGAAGTGGTAGTCCTGGATGAGTACCAGCGGCGACTCGGCGTCCTTGATCTGGTCCAGCACCGTATCGGCGAACTTCTGGTTCACCTCGAGGTAGTAGGACCAGTCGTCGGGCCGGAAGACCGGCCGCGTGTGAACGATGTGGCACAGCGGCCACAACCCCTCGTTCGAGAAGCCGGAGTAGTACCCCTGCTCTTCCTCTTTCGAGAGCCATACGCGCCTGAGCGTGTAGCGCGGATCGTCGACCGGCACCCCGAGGCGTCCGCGCCCGTCGGCGGTCTCGCGATCGGCGTCGCCGCTGGCGTGGGCGACCCAGACGCCGCCGCAGGCACGCATCACCGGGTCCATCGCCGTGACGAGGCCGCTCGCGGGGGCCTGGGCGTGGATCTGGCCGCCCCGCCACACGTGGCTGACGGGCTCGCGGTTGGACACGACGACCAGGAGCCGGCCGTTGAGCTGCATCTGGACGAACTGCTTCAGCCGCTCCTCGGTCCAGATGCTCTCACCGGCCAGCCGCAGCGCGGCTTCCTGCTCGGCGGCGGCCTGGGCCCGTTGCATGCTCCTCGCCAGACGGGAGACCTCGAGCGCGAGCGGCCCGAACATGTTGGCGTCGACGACATTGCGGGGTGGCGGCACCGGGCGCCCGCTGCGGAGCGCGCGGGTCCACGACGAGATCTCGGCCATCGGCCGGGTAATGCTGAACTTCACCACCAGCGCGATGATGACCGAGATGACGAGGGCCAGGACAAGGAACCGCACGGCGTTGTAGCTCCAGCGGTCCCACTCGGCCCGCTCCAGATACGAGGCGTCCTGCAGCACCGCGATCGCGCCCACCGGCTGGTCGTCGGCCGTGAGGGGCGTCGCGTAGATGTAGCGCGTGCGATCGCCCACCACCCGGAAGCCCTGGGTCGCGGTGTTGCGCGAGATCGCGTCCGTCACCTCCGGCAGGGACGGCGGCAGGAACGGCGCGATGTCGGGCGTGGCGAACCGCTGGGTGGCGAACCGGTCGTAGACGACGATCCCGCGCTGCGACTGGCCGAACTTCTTGACGATCCGCTCGATGGCCTGCGGCGACTGCTTGGCCGCCGCCGCCTCGATCGCGTCGCTGAGCCCTTCGGAGACCAGCATCGCGCGACGCTGCAGGTCGCCGACGAGGCGCTCGCGCTCGTCGCGGATCTGGAGATACGCAAACGCCCCGATGACCAGCATCACCGAGAGCCAGATTGCGCTGACGAGACGCAGAGTGAATTTCATGTCCGGTCGATCGGTCTCGCGACGACGACCGTCCCAGTGTAACGCATACGCCCGGCATGCGCAGCGTCTGACCCACTGTCGTGCGCGCCGCAGGCCGTCGCGGGGCTGGGGCCCCGCCGGCCGAGGCGCGCCTGGGAATTATGGTAGCGTCGGCCCGTGCCGGCCCTCCTCGCGGTCCGTGGCCTCGCGCGCAGCTTCTACGGGGTTCGCGCGCTGGGCGGCGTCGACCTCACGGTCGAGCGGGGGACGATCACCGGCCTCATCGGTCCCAACGGCGCCGGCAAGACCACCCTCTTCCACTGCGTCTCGGGGCTCCTGCCGCCCGAGGCCGGCACCGTCGTCTTCGACGGCGAAGAGGTCACGGGCTGGCGAGCCGATCGGGTCACGCGCCGCGGCCTCGTCCGCACGTTCCAGATCGCCCGCGGCTTTCCGCGGCTGTCGGTCCGCGAAAACCTCATGCTCTATGGCGGAAATCAGCCTGGCGAGCGCCTGGCCGCGGCCGTGATCCGTGGCGCCGCCGCGCTCCGGCGCGAAACCGAGTTATCCGAGCGGGCCGCCGCGATCGCGAAGCGTCTGAACCTCGCCAGGGTGCTCGACGCCGCCGCGTCCGACGTCTCGACCGGCCAGAAGAAGCTGCTCGAGCTCGGGCGGGTCCTCATGACCGATCCAAAGCTCGTGCTGCTGGACGAGCCGATTGCCGGCGTGAACCCGACGCTTGCCGGTGAGATCGTCGAGCACCTCGCGGGACTCCGCCGCGACGGCATCACGTTCCTCGTGATCGAGCATCATCTCGACGTGATCGCGCGGCTCTGCGCCCCGGTCATCGTCATGGCCGACGGCCGACGGCTCGCCGAAGGAAGCTTCGCGGAGATCGCCGCGGACGAGCGCGTGCAGGCGGCCTACATGGGGCGCCGGACGTGGGCGTCGTGACCGGCGGCGCGGGCCTGCTGGCCGCCGAGGGTCTCGTGGCCGGCTACACGGCCACCGACGAGATCTTGAAATCGGTGGACCTCATCGTGAAAGACCGCGAGATCGTCTCGATCATCGGACCGAACGGCGCCGGCAAATCGACGCTCTTGAGGGTCATCGCCGGACTCCTGGTCCCGCGCCACGGCAGTGTCCGCCTCAACGGCGTGCCGATTCACGGCCGCCAGCCTCGTGAGATCAGCGCGCTCGGCGTCGCCTTCGTGCCGCAGGAGCAGAACGTCTTCCCGACGATGACCGTGCGCGAGAACCTCGAGATGGGCGGCTACGTGGATTCGCGCGGGAGCCGCGCGAAGATCGACGCGATCTTCACCCGCTTCCCCCAGCTGGCCGACAAGCGCCGGCATGCGGCGCGCACGCTCTCCGGCGGCCAGCGTCAGATCCTGTCGATGGCGATGGCGTTGATGGTCGAGCCGGTGGTGCTGCTGCTCGACGAGCCGTCGGCCGGTCTCGCGCCCGGCGCCGCCGAAAAACTCTTTGAAACGATCCTCGCAATCAATCAAGATGGCGTGGCCATCGCGGTGGTCGAGCAGAATGCGCTCGAAGCGCTGGCGATCGCGCACCGGGGCTACATCCTGGTCGACGGCCGCAACAGCACGAACGGGCCCGCGGCCGAGCTGGCGCGCGACCCCGACGTGCGCCGCACCTTTCTGGGAGGCTGACATGACGATCACGCGCCGCACGTTCCTCACCGGCACCGCCGCGCTCGCCGTCACGGGCCTGTCCGCCTCGGGCGCCGGCGCGCAAGGGGACGCGATCCGGCTCGGCACCCTGACGCCGCTCACTGGCGCCGGCGGCAGCTACGGGCCGTCGATGCGCACGGCGATGGAGTGGGTCGTCGAGCAGGTCAACGGCGCGGGCGGCGTGCTCGGGCGCCGGATCCGGCTCTTCAACGAAGACGACCAGACCAGTCCCGACGCGGCGGTCCGGGCCGCGCGCAAGCTGATCGACGTCGACCGCGTCGCGGCGATCATGGGCACGTGGGCCTCGGCGGTGACGACGGCCGTCGCGCCGCTCTGCTGGGAGAGCAAGACCTTCCTGACGACGGTGTCGGGCGCCGACAGCATCACGCTCCTGCCCCACCAGGGCTACCTGATCCGCACGCAGCCGAACGGTCACCTGCAGGCCACCAAGCTCGGCGAGTTCCTGCTCACCCTCAAGGTCAAGCGCGTCTACGTCATGTCGGCGCAAACGCCGTACGCGCTGCCGGTGCAGAAGCGCGTCGCCGAGGTGCTGGCGGCCGGCGGCTCGGAGGTGGTCGGCGGGCTCGTCTACGATCGGGACAAGGCGACCTACCGTTCCGAGATCGACCAGGCGCTCAAGGCTCGGCCGGACATGATCTTCGTGAACGGCTACACGCCCGACGTCACCGTGGTCCTCAAGGAGCTCTACAAGGCCGGCTACAGCGCCGGCCGGGTCGCGCCGGCGTTCGCGGTGAACCAGAAGCTTCTCAACGCGCTGCCGCCCGAGGTCACAGACGGGACGTACACGTGGGCCCCGTCGCCCGCGCCGGACTCGGAGGCGTACAAGCGTCTGGCCAAGGTGCTCGGCACCGACGACATCGATCCCTATTCGTGCCAGACCCACGATCAGGCGAGCCTCGTGGTGCTCGCCCTCGCCCAGGCCAAGGGCGAGGCCACGGGCACGGCAATCCGGGACAACGTCCGCAAGATCGCGCAGGGATCTGGCGTCAAGGTCGAGAGCGCCGTCGAGGGCCTCAAGCTCCTCGCGCAGGGCAAGGCCATCAACTTCGAGGGCGCCAGCGGTCCGTGCGACTTCACCGAGATCGGTGACATCCTCGACTGCAAGTTCCGCTACGAGCAGGCCGAGAAGGGGAAGTTCAAGCTCCTGAAAATTGGCTGAGGCGCTCCAGCTCCTCCTCAATGGATTGATGGCCGGCACGATCCTGGCCGTGCCGGCCATCGGCTTCACCGCAATCTTCGCGGTGCTGCGCTTTCCGAACTTCACGGTGGCCGCCCACGCCACCATCGGCGCCTTCGCCGGCTACGTTGCGAACACGGCGCTCGGCCTGCCGGCCTGGGCCGCCGTCGTCGTGGCGTTCCTCGTCGCCGGAATCGCGGGCGTCCTGAACGACACGCTCGTCCTGCGGCCGCTCCGCCCGTCCGGGGCCCTCACGATGGCGATCGCGGCGATCGCGCTGAACATCGCGCTCGAGAACGTCGTGCGCTTCATCTTCGGTAACGATCATCGCGGCTACGAGCTCGCGCTCCGCCGCGATTGGCGGCTCGGCGTTCTGCGCGTCGGACCCCAGCAGGTGGAGAACCTCGCCATCGCGCTCGTCGCGATGGTCGCGGTCTTCCTCTTCCTCGCCTTCACCCGAACCGGCAAGGCGATGCGCGCCGTCGCCGACAATCCGACCCTCGCCGGCATCAAAGGGATCGACGCGGACCGCGTCGCGCGGCTCGTGAATCTGGTCGGCATGGGGCTCGCGGGCCTCGGCGGGATGCTGCTCGGCCTGGATACGAGCATCGATCCCCTTACCGGCTTCCGGGTAATCCTCTCGGTCTTCGCCGCCGCGGTGGTCGGCGGCCTCGGGTCGATTCCCGGCGCGGTGGTGGGCGCGGTGACGATCGGGGTCGCCGAGGAGCTCTCGCTGCTCGTGCTGGCGCCGGCGTATCGCACCGCGATCGGCTTCGTCGCCATCTTGATCGT
>QHSP01000053.1 GCA_003220495.1 Candidatus Rokuibacteriota bacterium
GATCTATGGCGGCCGCGCCATGGTGAGGGCGCCACGGTTCCGAGCGACAGCACCAGATCTCTCGGCGCCAAGTCTCTCCAGCCTCAGGCGCGCACTAACGGTTGATCCTGACCACACGCGACGACGGTTTCTCTCGGCAGAGTCGCCACATGCGTCGCTTCCGAAGGCCCCCGTCTTTCGCCCGTGTCGGCCCACAATGCACGACTTGAGCAAGGGGCTCCTGCGCGGGCACGTGCCTTGCTGCGGTGCAATGGAGTGCGGCGAGACCGTTCCGCTCGACGCCAGTCGTCGTCGGTGATCGTCGTGACCAGGCCGAACCGAGGGGAGAAAGGAACAGCGTATGAGGATGAAGGCGTGCTTGCTCGCCGCAGGCCTGATTCTGTGGGCCGCCAGTCCTGCCGTTGCCACTTTTTCGCAGGGCTTCGAAACAGACGCGGCCGGCTGGTCCAGCGTGACGAGGGTCCCATCGCTCACGCATGGCGTCCCTTCGGCAACGGGCACGCATCACGCGGAAGACAGCTCCGACGGCGGTGCGTTTACCCGTTGGGGGGGCTACAGCAAGACGTTCCCCGTCGGCGGATACACAACCTCGGTTGACGTCTATCTCGATATCGCGCCCCCGTACTTGAACGGCGGTCTCACGCCCTACGCGAACGACACGCGGTTCGACTGGTCGTCCGCGATCAGCACACCCGGATGCGCACACCGGCGCGACTTCGTCTTCAACGCCGGCTTCTACACCGACACGGACACGACTGGGGCTGGTCCCCGGTTCGTGATCAGTGCCAGCAATAACGCCACCCGGAGTGGAGCCTTTCCGAAGAACCCGGGCCGGATGCCCTTCACGATCAACGTGGAAGGTTGGTACACCTTCGAGCACCGCTTCCGCGACAACGGCTTCGGGGTCCTGGCCGTAGACCTAACGATCAAGAATTCCCTGGGCGTCCCGCTGATGATGTGGACGCTGAGCGATCCCTCCGACGTCATTGGGACAACGGTCGGCGGAAACCGGTACGGCTGGTTCGTCATCAACGAGTTCGTCCCGGCCCTGGCCTTGGACAACTCGGCCCTCGTCGGCTTCCAGGACTTCTGCCAGCCGCCCCCGAGCACTCCGAACGCCAAGGTCACGGCCGGCGGCTGGATCCCCCTGGATGATGACGGCGAGGCGACGTTCGGGCTCACCGCGAAGACGAACGCCGCTGTGCCGCCCAGCGCCAGCGGCCATCTCACCTACCAGGACCACGTCCAGAAGCGGACGGTCAAGAGCACGGCGATCACGTCCGTGGTGGTGACCGGCAACTGCGCCAAGGTCCGGGGCACGGCGACAGTCAACGGCACGGGATCCTTCGGCTTCGAGGTGGACGTGTGCGACAACGACGAGCCCGGGAAGGATGCCGATACCTTCGGCATCGTGATGAGCGACGGGTACATGGCCTCTGGCACCCTGGGCGGCGGCAACGTCCAGCTGCACTGAGAAACGAGGAGGAAGCTCATGAAGCGACTGACTTGTGTGCTCCCCATCGTCTTCGGGGTGGTTGCGCTCGCGACCACCCCCGTTCTTGCCGACGCCGAAGTCGGGACAGTCACCGCTGCGGCGGCGGCTCTCCTCACCGGCGGGCCGGTGCTGGCCGGTGTCTCGCTTGAGGGGATGGAGCTCGCTGCGGGCGTCTTCATCGACTCGAACGGCTCGGCCACGGGCCATTTCTACGCCGTGCTGCTGGGGACCTCGCTCCTCGGTCAGCCCCGGCAGATCGTGGTCGAGGGGAAGGTCGGCGAGGGCGCGCTCGCGTCCGGCGGACAGGCCAGCTTCGGCGGCACGGCCACGGTGGACCTGGGAGATGGCACGGCGCCATTGCCAGCCGTCCCGTTCAATGTCACAGCCACGGCGGACGGTCTCGTGCTCGCACTCGACGCGACCACGTTGGCGGCCGCCGCGCTGACCTCAGGAGCCATCACGGTCGAATAGCCCGATCGGCAAGGCGACGGCGCCTCGCTCAGCTCCGTCCTCGTCTACTCCACCTAGCACGGCGGGAGTGGCTTTGACCAGGGCGTCGGCATCGCCGTGGACGCCCTCGGCAACGCCTAGGTGACGGGCGAGACCGAGTCGATCCCAACTTCTCAACGACCGCTGGCGTCTTCCAGACCGCCTTTGGTGGCGGCGACGCCTTCACGACCGCGACTGAAGAACAAGCACCGTCAGAACAACTGGGTCGGTCCCGTCGCGAGTCGAGCAAGAGGAGCCGGAGGAATCTGGCTCCGAGGATCACACCCGCCCACGCTACGCCGCGTCCGCAGGAGCGTAGGCGGGTAAAGGCATCTTCTCGACCCCGCCATCTCCCATTGCGCGATCAGGCGGGGGCGGGACGCTTCCAGCCGAGCCAGTCGACCACGGCTCCGCCCATCACGCGCTCGAGGTCCCGCCCCTTCAGCCACGGCAACTCCTCGGTGAACATCGTCACGCATTGCCGATACGAGCACGGCATGCGCGTGATGTCGGTACCCCAGAACGAGCGCTCGGGCCCGAAGGCCTCGAAGATCTGGCGCAGATAGCCGTGGATGTTCTTGTACGGATAGGGCTGGCTCGAATAGCTCGGCGCGCCCGACATCTTGACCCCGACGTTGGGATACTTCGCGAGCGCCAGCATGTCCTTGAGATCGGCGAACGCCGCATCGTCGGTGACCCCGGTGCCGCCGCCGCTACGTCCGAGGTGATCGATGTGCAGCTTCAGGCGCGGGTGCCGCTCCGCGATTTTCGTCAGCGCCGCCATGTGCCCGCCCGCCAGGAGCCCGACCGGTAGCCCTGCCCTCTCGCATGCAGCCCAGAACCAGTCGAGCGAGCCGTCGGTCCACCAGGCCTTCTGATGCGGCTGGTTGAATGTGAACCGGAACCCGAGCATCCCCGGCCGATCGCGCCAGCGCGCGACGATCTTCTCGCGATCGGGGCTCTCGAGATCGAAATGCCCGAGGATGCAGAACTTGTCGGGGTGCCGGCGCACCGCTTCGACGGCGAGAACGTTGACGGCCTCGCCGAGAGAGCTGGGCGGATGGATCACCGCGCAATCGACCCCGGCCGAGGCCATCTCGGCCAGCGCATCATCGACCGAATAGGTCGGGATCTGGCGATGGTGCGCGCTCATCTTGCCGTTCTGCCAGAGATGGATCTGCGAATCGACGATCAGCATGGCTCCCCTCCTGCGGCAGAGCTTACCTCAACGCGTCATCGACGGTTATTTCTCCGCGCGGCTATACTACTGGCGGCTCGGCACCCAACTTCCAGGAGGAGATCGTGACCAAGATCCTCACGCCCCCCCAGCCCGCCCCGGTCATGGACATCGCGCGCGATTTGCTGCCGCCCGGCATGGAGCTGGTCGTCGCGGATCCGAGCAAGCCCGAGTTCTACGACGCCGCCGCCGACGCCGAGTACTATCTGGGCTCGCCGCGCACCGGTATCGGCAACGAGTTCTTCCGCGCCGCGCCCAAGCTGAAGCTCATCCAGCTGACCAGCGCGGGCTACGATCGCGTCGACATCGAGGCCGCGCGCAAGGCCAAGGTGCCCGTCTCCAACAACGGGGGCGCCAACTCGGTCGCCGTCGCCGAGCACGCCGTCATGCTCATGCTGGCCGTGCTCAAGAAGCTCGTGTATCACCACAACAACGTCGTCGCCGGCAAGTGGCGCCCCGCCGACTTCGTCTCCGCTCGCAGCTACGAGGTCGAGGGCAAGCGGCTCGGCATCATCGGCCTCGGCAACATCGGCAAGAAGGTCGCGCGCCGCGTTCAGGGGTTCGACATGGACGTTCGCTACTTCGACATCCTCCGGCTCACCGAGGACCAGGAGGACACGCTCGGCGTGCGCTTCAGCCTCTTCACCGAGCTTCTCCGCACCTCCGACGTCGTCACCCTGCACGTGCCGCTCAACGACGTCACCCGGAAGATGATCTCCACACGTGAGCTCGCGATGATGAAGAAGGGCGCGGTCCTCATCAACACCTGCCGCGGCCCCGTCGTCGACGAGGACGCGCTCCACCAGGCGCTCAAGTCGGGAACGATCGCGGCCGCCGGCCTCGACGTGATGGTCGAGGAGCCGCCGAAATCGAATCACCCGCTGTTCTCGCTCCCGAACGTCACGCTCACCCCGCACAGCGCCGGGCCGACGTGGGACAACTGGACGAAGGCGTATCGCAACGGCTTCGACAACATCCAGCGCGTGGAGGCCGGGCGGGCGCCGCTCTGGGTCGTTCCCGAGCTGCGCAGCCTGCTCGCCTGAGCTCGAGCATGCGACTCGAGCTCCGCTGGTCCGACGTCGACGAGGTCACGGCCGCGCCCGCGACGCGCCTGGTGGGCACGCGGCTCGAGGTCGATCTCGCTGAGCTGCGTGAGCTCCTGTCCGCCGATTCGCGGCTCGCCCGGATTCGCCTCGAGCTCGCGCGTCCGGGCGAGCGCTGCCGGATCGGGCGCGTGTTCGACGTCATCGCGCCGCGGGCGAAGGCCGAGGGCGGCGAGGATTTCCCGGGAGTCCTCGGCAAGGTCGCGCGGGCCGGCCACGGGCGAACGTCGGCGCTCGACGGCGTGGCCGTGGTGGCCACGGATCAACAGACGGACAACGTCGGCACCCTCGCCGTGATCGACATGGCCGGCCCCAATGCGGCGCTCTCGGCGTTCGGGCGCACGCACAACCTCGTGATCGCGGCGTGGCCCTCGCCGTCCACCGAGCGTTCGGACTATCTCGCCGCGGTTCGGCTCGCTGCGCTGAAGACCGCGGTGCATCTGGCCCGGACGGCGCGCGAGGCCGATCCCGACCGCGTCGACGTGTTCGCGCTATCGCCCTCTCCGCGCGTGCCGCCGGAGCTCGCCCACCTGCCGCGCGTGGCGTACGTGTTCCAGATCCACTCGCACCAGCGCCCGACCGGCCTCGACGAGGGTATTCTCTACGGCGATCCCGTGCGCCGCATGCTGCCCACGATCGTGCACCCGAACGAGGTGCTCGACGGCGCGGTGCTCCGCGGCTTCATGGGCCGCAGCGTCACCACGTGGGCGATCCAGAACCACCCGATGATCAGGGCACTCTACGCGCAGCACGCCCGCACGCTCTGGTTCGCGGGTGTCGTCGTCACCGTCGCCCAGGCGACCGAGCCCGAGCGCGTACGCTCGGCGTTTCTCACCGCCGGCCTCGTCGCCCACACCCTCGGGGCCGACGGTGCGGTCCTGACCAAGATCGGCGGCGGGGCGCCGCACGTCGACATGGCGCAGGCGGCCGCGCAGTGCGAAGCCCTCGGCGTCAAGACGACGGCCGTCGTCGAGGACATGTCGACCGACGGTAGCGCGGAGGGCATGCTGCTCTTCGATTTTCCGGGAGTCGACGCGCTGGTGAACGTCGGGAGCAGCCAGGAGCCGATCACCTTGCCGGCGATGGACCGCGTGATCGGCGCCGACGATCTCGCGTCGAAGCTCCTGGGCGAGACGCGCGCCACCTACGGCGGGCTCTGCGGCGCGATCGAGCAGGTCGGGGCGACCAGAGTGATGGCGGAGGTGCGGTGATGGCAGCTGAGACCTTGCGGGTTGTCTGCTACCTCAACCAGTTCTTCGGCCAGCTCGGCGGCGAGGACAAAGCCGGCGTCGGGCCGCAGGTGGTCGACGGCGCCATCGGCGCCGCGCGGGCCGTTCAGCAGGCGCTCGGCGACGCGGGCACGGTCGTCGCGACGGTGATCTGTGGCGACAACTACGCCGCCGAGCAGGCCGAGCGCGCGACCGCCGAGCTGGTCGCGCTGGTCGCCGCGGCGCGCCCCGATTTGCTGGTCGCGGGGCCCGCGTTCCTGGCGGGCCGCTACGGCGTCGCGTGCGGCGCGCTCTGCGCCGCCGCGCAGGCCGAGTTGAAGATTCCGACCGTCACCGGCATGCACGCCGAGAATCCCGGCGTCGAGCTCTACCGCCGTCAGGTCTACGTCGTCCAGACCGGCGCGGAGGCCACGCGCATGCTCCCGGAAGTGCAGCGGCTCGTCGCGCTCGGGCTGAAGCTCGCCCGCGGCGAGGCGATCGGCGCCCCGGCAGCTCACGGATATTTCGCCCGCGGTGTGACGCGCAATATCGTCGCCGGCGCCAACGCCGCCGACCGCGCCGTCGCGATGCTGCTCGACAAGCTGGCCGGCCGCGCCTTCACGACCGAGGTCCCGAGACCGGCGTTTCCGCCCGTCGCCGCGCCGCGGCTCGTCAAGACGCTCGCCGGCGCGACGATCGCGCTCGTCACCGACGGCGGCCTGGTCCCGCGCGGCAACCCCGACGGCATCGAGGCGCTGAACGCGACGCGCTACGGCGCCTACAGCATCGAGGGCAAGTCGAGCCTCGACGCGGCCCAGTACGACAATCCGCATCGCGGCTACGACACCACGTGGGTGAAGCAGGATCCGCACCGGCTGGTCCCGGTCGACGTCGCCCGCGAGCTGGAGCAGAGCGGCGCCATCGGCAAGCTGCACGAAACCGTCTACTCAACGGTCGGCGTCGCGACCACGCTCGCCCAGAGCGCGCGCATGGGCCGCGAGATCGCGGAAAAGCTGCGCGCCGCCGGCGTCGACGCCGTCATCCTCACCTCCACCTGAGGCACCAGCACTCGCTGCGGCGCAGCGATCACGCGAGAGCTCGAGCGGGCGGGGCTGCCGACGGTGCAGGTCTCGACCATGACGCCGGTGGCCGTGATGGTCGGCGCCAACCGCGTCGTGTCCGCCGCGGGCATCATCCATCCGCTCGGCAGCGCGGACCTCTCGCCCGAGGACGAGAAGGCGCTGCGGCGGCGCATCGTCGAGCAGGCGCTGCAGGCGCTCCGGACCGAGGTCGCCAAACCCACGGTGTTCGGGCGCGAATGACGGCACCCGTCCGGCTGGACGTCTTCTCCGACTACCTGTGCCCGTGGTGCTACAACGCCGCCGTGCGGCTTCGCGAGATCCAGCAGGCCTACGGCGAGCGCGTCAGGCTCCACTGGCGGACCTTCCCGCTGATTCCCGGCGAGCAGCCCGACCGGCGCGTCACGCAGAAGACGCGCGAGGGGCGGCAGCGCGTCGGCGCCGAGGAGCCGCGCGCGTTCTTCGTCCCGCCGGAGATCGACACCCCGCTGCCGTCCTCGAGCGTCCCGGCGCTGACGGCCGCCAAGTGCGCCGAGCTCCAGGGCGACGCCGCGTTCGAACGGTTTCACGAGCGCCTCTTCACCGCGCATTTTCGCGACAACCTCGACATCTCGCGCCCCGAGGTGCTGCGCACCCTCCTCCGCGAGACGGCGCTCGATCCGGCGCGCTTCGAGGCCGACTACGCCGGCGAGGCGTACGAGGCCGTGCTGCGGGACTGCGCCGAGGGGGCCGCCTGGTTCGGTGTGTCCGGCCTGCCGACGGTCGTCCTCAACGAGAAGCTCTCGCTGGTGGGCGCCGTGCCGACGGACCGCTATCGCCTGCTCATCGACTGGATCCTGGCCGGCGAGCCGGGCGGCGTCATTCCGCTGGCGCCCGAGGCGGCGACGAGCGCCGGTCAGAGCCCGGTGGAGACTCGCGAGGGGGGCCGCGAGTCTACGCGACGATGAGGACGATCGAGACGGCGAGGAGCACCCCCATCGCGACGTTGAACATCCTGAGCCGGCGCGGGCTCTGGAGAACGCGCTGGATCGTGGCGCCGAACGCCAGCCAGACGAAGCAGCTCGGCAACGCCGCGAGAAAGAAAAGCCCTCCGAGATAGACGGACTGCACGACCGGACTCCCCGCCCCGGCGCTGAGAAACGTTCCCGCGGCGCTCGCGCTCACGAGCCACGCTTTGGGGTTGACCCACTGAAAGGCCGCGGCCTGGAGATAGCCGACCGGCTCTTGCTCCAGACTCGATTCGATGCGAGTCGAGGTCGCGATCTTCCACGAGAGCCAGAGGAGGAAGGCCGCGCCGCCCCAGTTGAGCGTCTTGAGCACGACCGGATAGCCGAGGACGACGCTCCCCAGACCCCACGGCACCAGAAACATCATGAGACCCATGCCGGTCGCGACACCCAAGAGGCACGGAAGCCCTCTCAGGAGACCGGCATTCGCGCCGGCCGCCGTCACCATGATGTTGCTGGGGCCGGGCGTGACCGCGGCCACGACGGCGAAGAGAAGGAACGCGACGAGTTGCTCTGTAGTCGTACTCTGTCTCCAGTGCGTGCCAAGCAAACCAGATCCGGCGGCGAGGGTCTTGAACGATCGTGCGGAGACGCGATCGGGGGCTGGATCTCCAGCGCGAAGCCGGCCGAGGGCGTCGAGCTGTTTCGGGCGTGGTTCGCCGGCCCGGCGTACGCGAAGCACCGCCACGATACCTATGCGATCGGCCTGACCGACTGCGGGGTTCAGGTCTTCGACTATCGGGGCGCGGCGCGGGCCAGCCTCCCTGGCGAGGTGGTCGTGCTCTATCCGGACGAGGTTCACGACGGGCGCGCCGGCACCGCCGAAGGGTTCGGATATCGGATCGTCTACGTCGAGCCCTTCCAGCTCGCTGAAGCGCTGCGGACGATCCGCGGACGCCCCTATCCGCTGCCGTTCGTGGGTGATCCCGTGTCGATGAGCACGGGGTTGGCTCGAGCCATTGCCGCCGCCTTTCAGCTCCCGTTCGAGCCGCTGGCGGCCGATGGCCTCGTCGTCGATCTGGCCGAGGGCCTGCTCGCCGCGGAGCGTGGAGGCCAGCCAGCCGGAGCCTCGCAACGGGTGGACGCGAACGCCATCGAACGCGCTCGCCGGTTTCTCGACGCCGAGAGAACCCGGGTCGTGTATTCGGCCGAGCTGGAGTCGGTCACGGGATTGACCCGCTACGATCTGGCCCGTCAGTTCAGGCTGATGTTCGGCACGAGCCCGTACCGGTATCTGCTCATGCGCCGCCTCGACCTCGCACGGGGGCTGATCCACCAGCAGCGGCCCTTGGTCGAGGTCGCGTGCGACGCGGGTTTCGCCGATCAGGCGCACTTCACACGCGTCTTCAAATCGGCCTTCGGGCTGACCCCGGCTCGCTACCGTGCGCTCCGAGTCGGCCAGAGGGTATGATGCCACGCGTGGCTCGTGCGACCTCTGACATGCCCGTCATCCGCGCGGTCTCCCTCGTGCTGGCGCACGTCCCGAGCCTCGTCCGTCTCGGCTCGAAGCCGCTCCGCGTGCTGCGCGAGATCGAGAAACCGATCGAGTACCTGCAGCCCCACCTGCGCGACTGGGAGGCCGCGCGCACCTACGCGCCCAACCAGGTGTTCATCGGCAACCTCGGCGTGGACGAGCTCGCGGCGTGGCCGACCCCCTGGCACCGCAATCCGATCGCGGAGGCGGGGCGCTTCGGTCCCGACGGCGAGATCATGCCCGAGGACGAGTTCTTCGGTCTGCTCGCCGCCTGCGACGGCTTCGATCTGCTCGCCCTCGACCGTGACCTCGCCGACCGCGCGCGGCGTGCGCTCGATGCGCATCCGGTCGTGGGTCGCGAGTCCGGCCGTCCAGCCATCCGCGCCGGGGTCACGGCCGGCGTGCTCGACGCGCGCATCGCGAAGCACCGAGCGCTGCCGATCGTCGGCACGGACGGCCGGCTCCTCGGCGCCATGCTGCCCGGCCACGACGAGGACGACACCCTCACCGGCCAGGTCCTGCTGGAAAACCTCGCGTGCAAGGCCACGGCCGCCCTGGCCCTGCGCCATCTGCTCGCGCGACCCGGCGCGATCGCCTCGGCCGACGTCCGGTATGTCATGAACTGCGGCGAGGAGGCCGTCGGCGATCGCTATCAGCGGGGCGGCGGCAACGTCGCCAAGGCGGTCGCGGAATGGGCGGGCTGCGCGCGCGCGACGGGCAGCGACATCAAGGCGTTCTGCTGCGGGCCGATGCACGCGCTGATGCTCGCCGGCGCCCTTGTCCGCGGCGGCCTGCACGACGACGTGGTCGTGGTGGCGGGCGGCTCGCTCGCGAAGCTCGGGATGAAGTTCCAGGGCCACGTCAAGCACGCGATGCCGATCGTCGAGGACGTCCTCGCCGGCTTCGCCGTGCACGTCTCGCGCGACGACGGCGTCTCGCCAATCTTGAGAACCGACGCGATCGGTCGCCACGAGGTCGCCTCGGGCTCGGCGCCGCTCGCGGTCGTGAAGGCGCTCTACAGCGAGCCGCTCGGGCGCGTGGGGCTGACCTTGCTCGACGTGGACCGGTTCGCGCTCGAGCTGCACAACCCCGAGGCGACCGAGCCCGCGGGGAGCGGCAACGTCCCGCTCAACAACTACCGGACCCTGGCGAGTCTCGCCGTCGTCGAGAAGCTGATCGCGCGCGAGAACATCGACGACTTCGTTCGCACCCGCGGCATGCCGGGCTTCTCGCCGACCCAGGGGCACATCGCCTCGGCGATCCCGTACCTCGGCCACGCGCGGCGCGGGCTCACCGAGGGGCGCCTCACGCGCACGATGTTCGCGGGCAAGGGTAGTCTGTTCCTTGGACGAATGACGCAGCTGCCGGACGGGCTCTCGCTCGTCCTGGAGCGCAATGGAGCGAACGCCGGCGCGGCGTGAGCTGCGGCACTGGAAGCGTGGTCGAGGAGCGCCACGGCTACGCCGGGGCGCTTCCGAGGGTGGAGGGGTATGGGGGACCCGCGGCGGGTCCTCCATTAGAAAGGACAGTCACATGATGGATCTCCGAGGGAAGAAGGTCATCGCGCTCGGCGAGCGCGACGGCGTGCCGGGGCCCGCGGTCGCGGAGTGCGCCAGCCGCGCGGGCGCCGACGTGGTGCTGACCCTGACCGCCTGCTACGTCTGAACGGCGGCCGGCGCCATGGGCCTGGAGGATCAAGCGGCGGTGAAGCGAGTCGCGGACGAGCACGGCAGCGGGGTGGTGGTCCTTCTCGGGACTCCCGATGCCGAGAGCACGCAGACGCTCGCCCAGACCGTCGTCGCCGGCGATCCTTCCTACGCGGGCCCGTTGGCCGGAGTCCCGTTGGGGCTCCCCGTGTTTCATGTGTTCGAGCCGGAAGTGCGCGACCAGGTGCCGGCGGACGTGTACGAGGCCCAGGTCGCGCTGATGGAAATGAGCCTGGACCGTGACGCGATCCTCGCGGGCCTGCGCGAAGCGCGGCGCGCTGCAACCACTATTTGATGGAGGCCACACGATGACCGACCGAATCGCGCTGTCGATCCTGCTGGCGCTAATGCTGGTGTCGTGCGTCGGCCAGGTCGCGCACGCTCAACAGGCCGACATGACGTTCTTCATCACGAGCGCCGGCTCCGGAAAGGGTGGAGACCTCGGCGGCCTGGCGGGCGCGGACAAGCAATGCCTGATGCTCGCGCAGGCCGCGGGCGCCGGCGGCAAGACCTGGCACGCATACCTGAGCAGCCAGGGCCCCGGCGCCGTCAACGCGCGCGATCGCATCGGCAGCGGCCCCTGGCAGAACGCGAAGGGCGCCGTCATCGCCAAGAACCTGGCCGAGCTCCACGGCACGAACAACATCACCAAGCAGACGGCGTTGACGGAGAAGGGCGACACGGTGAACGGCCGCGGCGACACGCCGAACATGCACGACATCCTGACGGGCTCCCAGCCCGACGGCACCGCGTTCGGGGCCGGCGAGGACCGCACCTGCGGCAACTGGACGAAGAGCGGCCAGGGGGCGGCGATGGTCGGCCATCACGATCGGCAGGGACTGCGCGACGACGACGCCTCGAAATCCTGGAACTCGTCGCATCCCTCGCGCGGGCCCGACGGCGGATGCAGCCAGAACGACCTGAAGAGCACGGGGGGCAACGGCTTCTTCTACTGCTTCGCGACCAAATAACCCGGCGCGAGTGTGCGGCCGAGAACACTCGTCACCGTCGGGTGCTTGCTCACGTTCCCAGCCGTCGTCGCGCCACAGCCGCCGCTCGTCACCTGGAAGGGCTGCTCCGATCTGGGCTGCACGGGGCAGGTCAAGATGCGGGTGACGAGGGCGGTCCGCGAGGACGCGGCCGGCACCTACAACTTCTCGGTCTTCTCGAACAACGAAGTCTATTTCGAGGATCTCTCCAGCTCGCGCACGCGAAAGATCCTGCACCTCACCCAGCCCGATTCCACGTTTCTGTTCTTCGGTGTCCGAGACGCCCAGGAGGCCGACGCGTTTCGCGCCAAGTACCAGACGCGGGTCGCGCACGTCATGATTCTCGTGCTGACCTTGATGGCCAAGGGCTTTCCGGAGGGTGCGAGCGCGATCCCCACGACATGGGACTCGCGCAAGGTGGAGAGGGACCGCGCGCAATTCGACGTGTCGGCCAGGCGGGTCACCAGCGACTCGTTCGTGTTTCGTATCCAGGGGCCGGACCACCTCGTCGAAGGCGACTGGATCATGGCGAAGCCTTCGCCGTGGCCGGATAGCCAGTCGATGGCCGGATGGACGGCCAGCAACGGCGTGACCATTCCGGTGATGACCCTCGGCGAGCTGCGACAGCTCCGACGCCGGTGACGGCGCCGTAACGGCTTACGTCTGGTCCCTCGGGATGCCCTTCAGCGTCGTGGTCAGCAGACTCGAAGCGGCGGGGAGGTCGGGCGTCGTGACGAGCTCGAAGCAGGCGGCGCCGGTCGTGATCCGGATCGCCGCGTCGAGGCCGTCACCTCGATGCGCCAGCTGGTTGAGCGAGTTCGCATAGAGGCGAGCCGCCGCCTCGGCGGCGCGGATCGGGCGCGCCGATGGCGCCGAGGCCGCAGGGTTACGCCGCAAGAAGAAGATCGCGGTCAACCGCGTCGGGCCCGCGCCGACACCGCCCGGGAGATCCTCGGCGGCGACGTGCCAGCCCCGCGAGGAGCGCAAGGTCGCGGCGGGAATCGGATAGAAGGACCTCGGTGGAGTCGTTTTCATCATGAGTGCGCGGGTAAAAGGGTGCACGTCCAGGAGGTCGAGATCGATCGGTCCCAGCTCATCGCTCAGATAACGGTAGCCCTGATGCGAGAGCGCCCAGCACAGAGTCGATTTCCCGCCGCCCGATTCCGTCACCAGCATGAACGCGCTGTCCGAGAGCGTCAGGACCGCCGCGTGCACGAAAAAGAGCTCGGGCCGAAGCTTCTGCACTTCGATCGCGAAATCCTCGTCGAACCGCGCCAGAAAGGTGCCATCGTCCGGAGCCGCCCGACGCTCGCGGCCGTCGCGCTCGATGAAGAAGCCGCCCGCGTCTCGGCCGACGGTGTAGTGCAGGTCGATCGCCGCGCGTTCGGCCTGCATGTGGCCATACGTCGCGGTCACCAGCGCCCTCGTCGCGGGCTCTTCGCAGTCGATACGAATCGTACGGCCGACGGTCCTCAGGGTGACGGTGTGCACGCGACGAATCCGGAACGCGTTACTATTTGCGGGAGCTTTCGAGGAGACCAAGCCGCGTGAATTGCTGAAGCGCGGCGGTGACCGATGTCGCCGCGGTGTCGGGATCGACCTCGAAGGCCTCGACGAGCTGCTCGGCGATGTCTCGCGGTGTCGACCGGCCGTCGCACCGTTCCCAGATGAAGCTGGCGGTCTGATTGAGCTGATGCACCTGGTCTGCCTTGCGGTCGAGGACCACCACTTCGTCTTCGACGAGGCGGGCGTTGAGGTCGGTTCGGCGTCTGGGAATGTTCGTCATCCATCCATGATCCATTGGTTGGTGTCTCGCCGTCAACTTGGATATCGTTGAAGAAGGCCCGACATGCCTTCCCTCGTCCATTTCCTGCACGCGGCCAGCCAAGACCGCAAGGACCTCGCCCTGGAGGACTTTTCGGAACGTCAGATCCGGTGGGTGATCGAGGCGGGCCTGGGTCCATTGCTCCTCCGACACGTCGCCGACGGCCCCAGGACACGGACCGCCCCGACGTGGCCGCTCCTCAAGGGAGCGGACCTGACCGCGCGCCTGACGACCGCCGAGCGCCTGGACGCCATGGAGGAGATTCTTCGAGCGTGCGACGGGCGGATCCGGCCTCCGACTCTGCTCAAGGGGATTTCCGTTGGTGGACAGTTCTATCCGGAGCCTCATCTGAGGCCAATGAGCGATATCGATTTCCTCGTCGCGACGCGCGATCTGGCGCCGGTGGAGGCGGCCCTCTTCGACCTCGGATACCGCCAGGAGTCGACGCACCCCCGGGAATTCTACGAGACGCATCACCACACGACTCCGTTCCGTCATCCTCGCACCGGCGTGTGGGTCGAGGTTCATCGCGGGCTCTGCGCGAGATCGAGCCCGGTGGGCTCGGACGCGCCGTTCGGTGCGCAGCGTGTGCTTGCCGAGCAGAGCGCCTCGGAGTTTCGAGGGCACGCCGTCTACCGTCTGAGCGAGGAGCTGCAGATCGTGTATCTCGCGGCCCATTGGGCGTACGACTTCCGGCTGGCGGGCGGCCTCGTGGCCATGCTCGACACGATCCACCTGCTGAAGAACGCCCGACCGATCCGCTGGGAGCGACTCCTGGAGCTGCTCGAGGGGACGGTCGCCGCAACCGCCGTGTATCTCGTGCTCGCCTACCTCGATCGGCACGAGCTACTCGATCTCCCCTCAGGACTGATCGGCGAGATCGCTCACCGACAACGAGCGCTGGGCCGCCCGAGTCTCTGGCTGCTTCACGGCATCATCGACCGGTACGTGACCAACGGACGCGACCTCGGGCTGCTCATGAGCGAGCGCAACCTTCCGATCATCTGGGAGAGCCTGTTGCGGCCCTGTCCTGGATTCCGGAAGCCCCTGCTCGCTGGCTGGAAGTTGTTGCCGTCGCGCTCCTGGCTCATGCGATCGGTGCCGAGCCCCGCTCCACGGAGCTCGGCGCCTGACGCGGCGCGACGCGGCTCAGAATCGAGCGCTAGCGGCGGTCGTGATGATGATGGCGATTCGAGTGCTCGCGCTGACCGGACCGTCCCGAACCGTTCTGGGCGAAGGCTGCGGCAGCAGGCAGACTCAAAATAATGGGCGCCGCGAACGCGGCCTTCTTGATGACCTCTCGTCTCGTTACCGACTGATCTTTCTTGGTCACGCTCAATCCCCCCGTTTCCAGATTCAGAGTGTTCGACCGAGACCCCAGGCGCTCGAGCGCAAGACTCCTGCCAAGGCCCCGAGCCGGGCACTTCGGGTGTTTTCGCCGATTAGAGGGCCGTCTCCAGCGGATTCCTCTCATGCGATTTGCGGACACGGAACTTCGTTTGCACAGTTGTGGGTAACCAGCCCCACACTTCCATCAATCGAAACACCCGCGCGTTCGAACCACCCGCGCGTTGCGCGGCCCCGACGCTCGCGTTATAACGAGACGCGCAGCATCGCCATACACCTCACGCTTGAGAGGGCCACGATGTCGAGGCTCACCCCGTTCGCCGCGGCGCTGGTCATCGTGCTGCACGCCACTTCGATCTCGGCGCAGACGCCGCGCGATGTGCTCGTGGTCGGTATGGAGGCCGAGCCGCCCGGCCTCGACCCCGGGCAGGCGCTCGGCATCCACACCTTGCGGGTGACCGCCGAGATCTTCGAGACGCTCGTCGCCACCGCCCCTGACAGCACCGACACCGTCCCCGGCCTCGCGGAGTCGTGGACCACGTCGGCCGATGGCCTGGCCTGGACGTTCAAGCTACGCAAGGGCGTCCGTTTTCACGACGGGACGGCGCTCGACGCCAACGCGGTCAAGTTCACCTTCGATCGCATCATCGATCCTTCGCATCCGCACGCGAAGAGCGGCAAGTGGACGTTCGTCACCGGCTATCTCTCGAGCGTGAAGGCGGTCGAGGTGCTCGATCCACAGACCGTCCAGCTGCAGCTGAAGTATCCGACGGGCTCGCTGCTGGCCCTACTCGCGCTGCCGAACTGCGCGATCGTCAGCCCGACGGCCTTCGCGAAATCACCGGCCGACTTCGACGCCAAGCCCGTCGGCAGCGGCCGCTACAAGGTCGAGTCCTGGGAGCGCGGCAGCCGCCTCGTGCTGCGCCGCAACGACGACTACTGGGGCTCGAAAGGCAAGCCGCAGACCCTGGTCTATCGAGGCCTCGCCGAAGCCAACGCCCGCGTCGCCGAGCTGCTCACGGGCGGCGTCGATCTGATCCTGCCGATCCCGCCCGATTTCGTCGCGCGACTCGAGAAGACGTCCGGCGTCACGGTGCACAAGGCGCCGGGGCTCACGGTCTGGTACGTGGGCTTCAACGTCGAGAAGAAGCCCTTCACCGATCGCCGCGTGCGCCAGGCCTTCAGCCACGCCGTGAACCGCGAGGCGATCACCCGCGACATCCTCAAGGGCACGGGCATCCCCGCGATCGGTCCGCTGCTCCCGGGCACCTGGGCGTTCGAGCCGAACGTGCGCAAGTACCCGTACGACGCCGCGGCCGCCCGGAAGCTGCTCGCCGAGGCCGGCTATCCCAACGGCCTCGAGACGGACCTGTGGGTGCCGGAGTCCGGCTCCGGAATGCAGGCGCCGGTCGAGATGGCGACGGTGATCCAGGCGAACCTGGCGGCCGTGGGCGTCAAGGCGCAGCTGAAGACGTTCGAGTGGGGCTCCTATCTCGGCAAGGTGCGCGCCGAGGCGCCGGCGCTGTTCGCGCTCTCCTGGTTCTTGAAGTCGGAGGATCCCGACCTCTCGATGTACCCGCTCTTCTACTCGAAGAATCAGCCGCTGCCGAACCGGTCGAACTACAACAACTCCGAGGTCGACCAGCTCCTCGTCCAGGCCCGTCAGACCGGCGACCGCGCCCGGCGCGTCGAGCTCTACCGCCGAGCGCAACGGGTGATCGTCGAGGACGCGCCCATGGTCTTCGTCGACCACGAGGTCCAGGTCGTCGCCACCCGCGCGGGCGTGAAGGGCTTCCGGCTCCATCCCAGCGGCTTCGATCTGCGCGTGGAGAACGTGACGAAGGAGTAGCGGCGAGTCGCCGGCGCGCCGTACCCGCACGGAGACGTTGAGCAGTGGTCGCCGTTGCCGTATCGTGGCGGCAACGATGAAGGCATCGGAGGACACGAACGATGGACGAGATGAAAGCCGTCGATCTCGGTCAGGTGATGAGCACGATCCGCGCCTCGGGCCGGCCCAACACCGTGCTGTGGCAAGCACCCGATAGCGTCGCTTTCGTCGCGCGGGGCCGCGAGTTCCGCAGCGAGTTCCACAGCGACCCAAGCGACGAGGTCATGTACATGATCAAGGGCGACATGAACCTGCACTACCGGACTCCGGAGGGCGACGAAAAGATCGCCGTGATCCGGGAAGGCCAGATCGTCTATTGCCCGGCGGGCACGCCTCACTCGCCGCGATTCTCACCCGACGCGTTCGTGCTCGTGCTCGAGCGCAAGCGGCGGGCCGGCGAGAGCGATCGCTTCACGTGGTACTGCGACAAGTGCGGTGCTCAATTGCATCAGAGCGTCAAGCAGGTCGCCGACTACCGCGAGGATCCCGTGTCGCGCGCCTATGAGGAGTTCTACGGCTCCGAAGCCCATCGGACATGCAGCCGCTGCGGCCACGTGACTCCGCGCCCTCCGCAAAGATCCTGAACCGCTGGAAGAGCTGAATATCGAGGCGATGCGCCCGATCAGGGCTCCGGCGGCCTGCGCGTCTTCCAGCTCGTGGCCTGCTCGTAGACCCAGCCGATGCGCAGCGCCGTCGCTTCTTCCCCGGCGTGACAGAGAATCTGGAGCGACAGCGGCATGCCGTCCGTCGAAAACCCGCTGGGGACGGCAAGGCCGCAGAGACCGAGGTAGTTGCCCGGCCGCGTGAAGTGGGCCGCCGTGCCCGACTGATCGGCGCGATCGATCGGAATCGCCGCGGTCCGCGCCGTCGGCGTCAGGATGGCGTCGACGCCGCCGAGGGCCGTGGCGAATTCGCGCACGTGCTCCTGGCGCTGCGCCAGCGCGAGCAAGTAGTCACGCGCGGAGATGGTTTTCCCGAGCTGGATGCGCGGTCGCACGTGCGGATCCGTCGGGAGCGTCGGATCGTCGACCAGATGGCCGACGAAGCGATAGCCCTCGGCGCCGATGATGGTGCCCGTGGCCGCGGCGTAGTCCGCCAGGCGGCGGGGGAACTCGACGCGGATGATCTGGGCGCCGAGCCCGGCGAGCGTGCTCACCGCGGTGTCGTACGCGGCCAGCACTTCTTTCTCGACGCCTGTCCGCTCGACGTCGGGCAAGACGGCGAGCCGCAGTCCCGCAACGCCGCGGTGGAGTGCGGGCAGCGGGTCGACCGGAGGCCACGCGAGGGTCTGCGGATCCCGTGGATCGGGGCCGCTCAGCGCGCGGTAGATGAACGCCGCGTCCTCGACCGAGCGCGCGAGCGGGCCCGGCGTGTCGAGCGTCGAGCTGAGCGGAAGGACTCCGTACGTGCTGATCCGGCCGGCCGTCACCTTGAGCCCGACGATCCCGCACCAGGCCGCAGGAATCCTGACGGAGCCGCCCGTATCGGTGCCGATCGCGACGGGCGCCAGCCCGGCGGAGACGGCGACTCCCGAGCCGCTGGACGAGCCGCCCGGCGTACGATGAACCGCGAGATCCCACGGATTGCGCGGCGTGCCCATGTGCGTGTTCGTGCCCCAGCTGCCCATGGCGAACTCGACCGTGTGCGTCTTGCCGAGCACGATCATCCCGGCGGCGATGAGGCGCTGGGCGAGCGTCGCGGTGACCGGCGACACGCGCTCGGCCCACACCTTCGACCCGCCAGTGGTGACACGACCCTGGAGATCGACCAGGTCCTTGAGGGCGATCGGGACGCCGTGGAGCGGCCCGATGCGATGGCCGGACCGGATGGCCTTGTCGGCGGCCTCGGCGGCCAGCCGCGCGTCGGCGTCGTAGACCGCGATGAACGCATGCAGCGTCGGGTTGCGCCGGCGGATCCGCTCGAGCAGCGCCTCGACGACGTCGACCGGCGACAGCGTCTTCGCCTCGAACGCCCGGGACAGCTCCGCGACCGTTGCCCACACAGGATCGATCGTCGCCATCTCAGTGGCCTCCCGCGCCGCGGAGATCGGACCATCCCGCGGCGCCGCGCGCCATGATCGCCGTCTTGCCGCGCCGGTTCAAGCGGCTTTCGGTTGAGCCCGCCCAACGCTTGCCGTATGGTGGCGGCGTGGCGGAAACCGCGGAGGTCGTGATCGTCGGCGCCGGCATCATGGGCGTGAGCACGGCGTACCATCTGGCCCGGCTCGGCGTGGGCCCGGTGGTCGTGCTCGAGCGCGACACCGTCTGCTCCGGCTCGACGGCGCTTGCGAGCGGCGGCATTCGCCACCAGTACGCCAACCGCCTGGGTGTCGAGCTGACCACGCACAGCATCGTCACGTATGAGCGCTTCAAGGACGAGTTCGGCGTCGATCCCAACTTCCGCCAGCACGGCTACCTGATCCTGATCGGGAGCGAGGACGAGCTGGCGATAGCGCGTCGCAGCGTCGCGCTCCAGCGGAGCCTCGGTGTGCACGTCGAGCTGCTCGACGCCGCGGCGACGCGCGCGCTGTGCCCCTATCTCAACACCGACGATCTGCTCGGCGCCACCTACACGCCGCGCGACGGCTACGCCGACCCGTACCTCTGCGCGACCGCGATCGCGGCCCGCGCGCGCGATCTCGGCGTGACGATCAAGCAGCAGCACGAGGTGCGCGGCTTCGTGCGGCACGGCGATCGGGTGCTCGGCGTCACCACGGCGGCGGGCTCGTACGAGGCAGGCGCCACCGTCATCGCGACGGGCGCCTGGTCGGGAGTCGTCGGTCGGCTCGCCGGCGTCGACGTTCCCGTGAGCCCGCACCGGCGTCACAAGTTCATGACCGCCCCGTTCCCGGCCTCGCGGATCCCCGCGGCGACCCCGTTCATCATCGACCCGCACACGAGCTTCTCCCTGCGCCGCGAGGGCCCTGGGCTCTTGCTCGGCCACGGGCGGCGCGACGAGCCCGACGGCTTCAGCACCGAGATCGACCGGAGCCTCGAGCCCGCGCTGATCGAGCGCGCGATCCATCGCGCCCCGGCCCTGGCCGATGCCGAGCTGATGCGGGCGTGGGCCGGGCTCTACGAGATGACGCCCGACCAGACCGGCATCGTCAGCGCCGTGCCCGGCGTCACCGCGCTTCACGTCATCGCGGGCTTCAGCGGCCACGGCTTCATGCACGGCCCGATCGCCGGCCAGCTCATGGCCGAGCTACTCGCGCACGGTCACGCCGTGACGATGGACGCCGGCCCGCTGGACATGGGCCGCTTCGCGCGCGGGGAAGCCCACGTCGAGCCGCTCACCTTCGTCTGATCTGCGCCGTGATGGCTCGTGAGTCGCGGGATGGATGACTCGACGCGCGCGGTCCTGAAGCACGTCGACGCGGGTGAGCTGGTCGACCTGGCCAGCGACCTCATCCGCATCCCGAGCTTCAAGACCGAGGAAACGGCGGTCGCGCGGTTCCTCGAGGCGTTCTTCCGCCGTCGCGGGTACGACGTCGATCTGCAAGAGATCGAGCCGGGCCGCTTCCAGACGATCGCCACTCTTCGCGGCACGGGCGGCGGGGCGAGCCTCATGCTCAACGGCCACACCGATATCAACGCGCTCACCCGCCGCTGGACGCGCGATCCATGGAGGCCCAGCCTCGAGGGCGATCGCCTCTACGGGCATGGCGTACAGAACATGAAGGGGGGTCTCGCCAGCATCATCCTGACCGCCGAGGCCGTCCGTCGCTCCGGCGTGCGGCTCGCCGGAGACCTCGTCGTCGCCTGCGTCGCGGGCGAGACCCAGGGGGGCGAGGGCACGCACTATCTGATGCAGAGCGGTCTGCGCACCGACGCCGCGGTGGTCGCCGAGCCGTTCGGCGCCGACAACCTCGTCACGGTGCACGCGGGCATCGTGCACATGGCGATTCACGCGTACGGGGTGACCGGGCACATCGGGCGCCTCGAGGGCACGGTGAACGCGGTGCAGAAGATGACGGCGATCGTCCGCGCACTCGGGCACGTGGAGTTTCGCCATACGCCGAGGCCCGACCTGCCCGCGTTCCCGCGACTCAACGTCGGGAGCATCCTCGGCGGCCGCGGCCAGGACTACGTGCTCGTGGAGCCGCCGTACGTCCCCGATCTGTGTACGATCCTGGTGGACGTTCACTTCGTGCCGGGGCAAACGGTCGACGGCATCGTCGCCGACATCCGCCGGGCCCTCGATCCGATCGCCGTCAGCGATCCCGATCTCCGCTACGAGATCGAGATCCCGCCGCCGGCCAGCTTCAAGGGGCGCCGGCGGCTCGTGATGGACCCGTTCGACATGCCGACCGACGCGCCGATCGTGCACGCGGTGGCGCGGAGCTATCGCGCCGTGACCGGCCAGGAGCCGAAGGCGATTGGCACCGTGCTGCCACACTCGTACAGCGCGGACGACACGTGCCATCTCTGGAAGGCCGGCATCCCGTGTCTGCTCTACGGCCCTGCGACGATCCGTGGCAACGCGGACGAGGACGACGCCTGCGTGCTCGTGAGCGAGATGGAAAGGGTCACGCGCGTGCTGGCGGTGACCGCGGTCGACGTGTGCCGGCGCAAGCCGGCGGAGCTGGCGCTTACGTTGCCGCCGCGCTAGGGCCGACCGATGCCATATGATAGGCCGCGTTTCTGGCCAAGACTGCTCCCAGGGGGACACCGATGAGCACGCGGGCAGCGTTCGACAGCAGTGCCGCTGGCGTTATGACCGACCTCGCCTTCGTCGAGTGCGAACTTCTCGGTGCCGCGCGGGCGCGCGGTCGAGCCCAGGCGCCCGCCCGAGGACAGGCGCAGGCGAAGCCGGGCCAGCCGCGCCAGGCGACGGCGGCGGCCGGTCGACGCCGCGAAGTCGTGGTCGGCGGCCGCCGCGTGAAGACGATCGACGTGCACGCCCATTGCGTGATCCCCGAGGCGTACGCGCTGCTGGGGCTGAAGGTGGACGACCATCGCGGGCCAGGGATCGGCGAGGTTGGTCCCCGGCGCATCCGCGAGATGGACGCCCAGGGCATCGATATGGAGGCGCTCAGCATCAACCCAGCCTGGTATCGGGCCGAGCGAGACCTCGTGACCCAGGTGATCAAGATCCAGAACGAGCGGCTCGCCGAGTTCTGCGGCAAGTACCCGGATCGCTTCGTCGCCTTCGCCTCGGTCGCGCTGCAGTTTCCCGACCTGGCGGTGCAGCAGCTCGAGGAAGGGGTGAAGAGGCTCGGGCTCCGCGGCGCCGCCGTCGGCGCGAGTGTCGCGGGCGACGAGTTCTCGGATCCGAAGTTTCATCCGTTCTGGGCCAAGGCCGAGGAGCTCGGAGTCCTGATCTTCATCCATCCTCAGAGCACGCCGGACCTGGCCAAGCGATTCAAGGGCAACGGCTGGCTCGCGAACACCATCGGCAATCCCCTGGACACCACCATTGCCCTCTCGCACCTGATCTTCGAGGGCACTCTGGATCGCTTCCCCCGGCTCAAGATCTGCTCGGCTCACGGCGGCGGCTATCTGCCGTCCTACGCGCCGCGCTCGGACAACAGCCTGCGCGTTGCGCCGGACATGGACACCGGCATCAAGCTGAAGAAGAAGCCGACGGAGTATCTGAAGACGATGTACTACGACACCCTGGTGTTCACGTCCGAGGCGCTGCGCCACCTGGCGGCCGAAGTCGGCGTGAGCCAGCTCGTCATCGGCACCGACCATCCGATCCCGTGGCAGGACAAGTCGATCGACCACATCCTCAAGGCGCCGGGCTTCAGCGACGCCGACCGCCGGGCGATGCTCGGCGAGACGGCGGCGAAGCTGCTGAAGATCAAGCTCTAGGCTTACAGGAGACACCGCATGGTCACGCTCGAGTTCCACGATCCGTCAGGCGCGATCGAGGTGAAGCAGCCGTTTGCCCCGCGCGTCGCCGCCCTCGTGGGCAAGCGCATCGGCTTCGTCAGCAACGACCAGTGGCAGGCCTACCGCATGCTGCCACTCTTGAAAAGGCTGCTCGAAGCCGACTTCCCGGGAATCGAGGTGCTGCCGCTCGACGCGTTCCCGCAGGGCAACGCGGTGATCGGCTCGGAGGAGACGGCGGCGCAGGTCAAGCAGAGCGGGGTCGACGCCGCCATCATCGGCAACGCGGCCTGAGGGTCCTGCGCCACTGCATGCGGCCGGGCGGCCGCTAGGCTCGAAGCACAGGGAATTCCGACCGTCACCCTGACCCGCGCGGACTTCGTGGGAGTCATGACGAACGCCGTCGCCGGTCTCGGGCTGGCGCCGGACGCGTCGATGGTGACCTTCCCCATCGAGATGTTCCTGCCGGGCAGCGACATCTCGCCGGTCGAGGCGCGCAAGCGCGAGTTCTACGACGGGTTGACGCGCTGGCGCTCGGCCTTCGGCGGCGACGGCGCGGCCCAGGCGCCGACGATCAAGGTGCAGAGCGCGAGCATGGAAGAGGCGTTCTCGCGAGCGAACCATCTGATGCTCGCGAACCGCTGGGGCGATGGTCTTCCGGTCTGGCCGCCGACGCGCGAGCGCGTCGACTGGATCCTCCGCGGCGCCGCGCAGCCGCGCGGACGCCGGGTCGGCATCTTCCCGCCCCGCGGCGGCGTGACCACGATCGAGACGTGCGCCATCGCGCTGGCGATGGCGGGCGGACGGCCGGAGTATCTGCCGGTGCTCGTGGCTGCGGTCGACGCGTTCCTCGATCCGGAGTCAGGAAGCGCGCAGCTCCAGGCCGCGTCCGGCAGTGCCTTCCCGGTCGTGATCGTCAACGGGCCCATCGGCGCCCAGATCCGGCTGAACGCCGGCTTCGGCTGCCTCGGTCCAGATCCCCAGCGGCCGGCCGGCGCCAGCATCGGCCGTGCGCTGCGTCTGTTGCAGCAGAACGTCGGCGGTGCGCTGCCGGGCATCGGCACCATGGCCAACTACGGCGGCGTGCGCTACACGAACGTCGTCTTCGCGGAAGACGAGGCGAACCTGCCACCGGGCTGGGCGCCACACGCGACCGAGCGTCACGCCTTCGCACGGGGCCAGAGCTCGATCTCGCTCGCGTTCGCGAACGGGGCCACCAACATCCGCCGGCGCGGCGCGAAGAAGGAGACGCCCGAGGAAGACGCCCTGCAGGGCATGTACCGCATGGCCGACTTCATGCGCGTGCCCAACATGCCCGGCCTCGCGGGCTACGAGCGGGGCACCCCGGGCATCCTGATGATCCCGGGTGTGGTGGCGAACACGATGGCCGGTCTCGGCTGGACGAAGGCCTCGATCCGCGAATTTCTCTGGGAGCACTCGCGCATCCCGACCGAGCACCTGCGCCGCGCGGGGTGTCCGGCGTGGCTCGAGATCGACTCGAGCAAGGTCGTGCGCGAGAGCATCGCGCTCGATCCGTGGCCGATCACCGCCAGCCCCGACAACTTCATCGTCGTCGTCGCGGGCGGCGGTCATCCGACCAACAGCTACTGGCTCCAGGGCTACAGCCCGGGTGTCGTCGGGCGCGTGCTCGAGCTGCCGGCGGCGTTTGAGAATCTGCTCGCCGACGCGGAGCGTGATCTGGGACCTTGCTAGTCGCGATCTTCAGGCCTCTCATGCTGCGGCTCCTCAGCGGGCCAGGCCGGGAGTTCCTGCCGGCACGGCATACACGTTCATCGTCAGCGAGACGGCCGTGTAATAACCCATCAGCACGACCATGTCCGTGATGCTCTCGTGGCCGAGCGCCTTGACCGCGCGGTCGTACAGCCCTTGAGAGACCAGCCGACCGTTGGCGAGCGTCGTCGCGAGCTCGTAGACGACCTGCTCGCGCAGATCCGAGAACGAGGCCGGGAGGCCCGCGATCATCGCCTCCACGGCGGGGACGGGCAGGCCGACCTCCTTGCCGCGCTTCTCGTGCGCCGCGGTGGGGTAGGCCGAATTCCACTTGCTCGTCATCACGATCACGGCGATCTCTCGCTCCCGCTCGGTCAACGTCGATTTACCCGGCGTGAAATGCTCGCCGAGCGGGGCGGCGGCGCGGAGCAGCTTCGGGTTTTCCACCCACACCTTGTAGGGGCCCGGGAGCCGGCCGCGTGGGCCCTCCACCAGGAAGCGGTAGCCTTCCTTCTGCGCGGCGGTCATCTGGTCGACGGGAATCTCGGCGTAGCGTCCGAACGTCGGTGTGGCGCTCATCGTCCTGCCTCCTGGCCGCAGCTCGCGTGTGATCAGCGTCGCGCCAACCGTACGACGGCGCGAACGAGCTCGCTCGGTTCGACCGGTTTCGAGAGATAGACATCGAAGCCCACCGCCAGCGCCTGGTCGCGGTCTTCGGCGCGCGCGTACGCGGTGAGCGCCAGCGCGGGCAACGCCACGCCGGCCTCTGCAGCCCACGCCTTGACCGCCCGGACGGCGGCAAGCCCATCCTGATCCGGCATCGCGAGATCGCAGACGAGCACGTCGGGGCGGACGCGTGGAGCCATGCTGATTCCGTCACGGGCGTTGGCCGCCGTGAACGTCACCGCGCCTGACTGGGCGAGCACCGTCGCGACGAGGTCGCGCGTGTCGGCGTCGTCCTCGACGACGAGGACCCGCACGCCATCCAGCCGCTCCGCCGTCGGCGTACCCGGCACGGGCTGCTGAACGGCGGCGGCGTCTACCGCCGACGTAGCGCCGATCGGCAGGACGACGGTGAACGTCGCCCCCTGCCCGACCCCGGCGCTCTCGGCGTGGACCCGCCCGCCGTGGAGCTCGACGAGGTGGCGGACGATGGCGAGACCGAGGCCGAGCCCGGCGTGCTCGCGGGTGCTCGCGCTGTCGGATTGCTTGAATCGCTCGAAGATGTGCGGCAGGAGCTCGGCATCGATGCCGCGGCCGGTATCGCTCACGATGAGGTGTGCGTCGATGTTGCGCACGAGCTGGAGGCTCACGGCACCGTTCGGCGGGGTGAACTTGATCGAGTTGCCCAGGATGTTCTCGACCACCTGGCGCAATCGGTCGGCATCTCCGTGCACCGGGCCCGCGTCGGGGTCGAGCTCGGACTTCAAGCTGATCGCCCTGATCTCCGCGGACGGCCGGATCGACTCCACCACGCCGGCGACCAGCGCCGGGAGGTCCACGGACTGCAGGCTGAGCTCGAGACGACCGAAGACGATGCGGCTGGCGTCGAGCAGGTCGCTGATCAGCCGGACTTGCTGGGTGACGCTCCGCTCGATCACCTCGAGCGCGTGGTCGGCGGCCGCGCCGTCCAACCGGCCGGACCGAAGCATCCGGACCCAGCCGAACGTCGCGTTCAGCGGAGTACGCAGCTCGTGCGACAGCACGGCCAGGAAGTCGTCCTTGGCCCGATTGGCGGCTTCGGCCTCGCGCCGCGCGGCGTCCGCCAGCTCGGCCCGGCGCGCCTCGGCCTTCGCGTCCTCGAGCGCCTGGCGCAGGTCCTCCACCTCGGACACGTGAGACTGGACGGGCGGCAGCGACGCCGCGGGCTCGCCCTTCAGCGAGTCGGCGAGGGCGACGATCGGGGCCGTGATGCGCTTGCCGAGCACGAAGGCGAGACCGCATGCGAGGGCGAGCAGGAGGACGCCGCCGCTCGAGAGCGCGAGGATCGACCGTCGGATCCCCGCGTCGACCAGCTTGACGGGCGCGGCCACGCCGACGACCCATCCGGTTTCCCGGGAGCGGCGGTAGGCGGCATAGACCGACGGGCCTCTGAGCATGTCGCCCTTGATGAAGCCCTCGTCGGACCGAGCGGTCTCGGTCGTCCAGGCCTCTCCCTCTTTGCGCCCCACGAAGGCGGCGGCGTCCGGTACCCGTGCGACCACCCCGCCGTCGCCATCGGTGATCAGCGCGGTCCAGCCGCGCGACAGCGACGCTTCCTGCATCAGCTTGGTGAACTGCGTCGGCGGGAACGGGAAGTCGAGGACGTAGCGCACCTGACCGTCACGGATGACCGGGGCGGCCACGATCACCCCCGGCTGGCGACTGGCGGTACCGATGAACACGTTCGAGACGAAAGTTTTTCGGCCGGCGGCAACGCTCCTCATCATCTCGAGGCTCGCCATCGTGGGGATCGGAAGCGCGGCGCCCAGCGGCCGGCTGGTGTTGAGAATCTGTCGGCCCGACGGATCGGACAGGACCGCCCAGCCCCCGAAGCCCTTCGACACCGTCGCCGCTTCCTCGTAGAAATGGGCCAGATCGACCGGACCATCCAGGTACCGCGACGCCGTCAGCGTCTCGACCCCGGTCTTGATGTCATTGACGTCGCGATCGAGCGCCAGCGCCAGCGCGCGGGCCGTATCGCGCATGCCGCGCTCAAGGGACGACCTCTCGAGCCGCGTGTGGTACACGATCAGCCCGACCGCGAACAGCACGACGGGCACGACCGTGGCCAAGGTCAATAGGATCAGGTGCGTGCGTAGCTTCACCGGGGATCGCTCGATGCCAGGATACCGCACCCGTTGCCAGGACCGGACAAACCCGACCTAGAGCGCCGCGTAGACGAGATCGATGAAATGGCGGACGTGCTTGTGCTGCCATCCGCCACGCCCCTGATTCATCGCGTAGCCGAAGGCCACGCGCGCGTCGGGATCGGCGAATCCGAGTGAGCCCCCGGCGCCGAAGTGTCCGAACGCGCGCGGGTTGGGGCCGAGCCGGCGCTCGGCCATCGTGAGCTGGAACCCGAGCCCGAAGCGCGTCGGCCGCTGCAGCATGATGTCGTCGCCGTACACCTGCTGCTCGCTCGCGCGGGCGATGATCTCCGGCGAGAGCACGCGGAGGCCGTCGAGCTCGCCGTCGCCGGCCAGCGCCGAATAGATCCGGGCGACGGCGCGCGCGTTGCCGTGGCCGTTCGTCGACGGCACCTCCGCGGCGCGCCACGCTCGGGTGTTGACGACGCCGGTCCCGGAAAACTCGTACGGATTGCGATAGGCGCTCAGCCGCATGAGAGCCTCGCCGCTCAGATCCTTCAGATCGAGCCTCATCTGGCGCCGAAACTCCTCGGCCTCGGGGCTCGGCCGGGGCGGCAGCATGTCGGCGCACCGCGGGTCGAGCTCGGGACCGAAGCCAACGACGAAGTCGATGCCCGCAGGGCCGGTGATGCTCTCGCGGAGGTAGGTCCCGAAGGTCTTGCCAGTGATGCGCCGCACGACCTCGCCGATCAGGAATCCCTGGGTGTTGACGTGATATCCATGCCCGGCGCCCGGCTCCCACCAGGGCTCCTGGGCGGCGAGCGCTTCGGTGATCGTCTCCCACCGGCTCCACGCTCCCGGCGGGAGCGGTCGTGCGATCGCCGGAAGCGCCGCCTGATGCGTCAGCAGATAACGCACCGGCAACCGCCCCTTGTTCGCCTGGGCGAATTCAGGCCAGTACCGGGCCACCGGCGCGTCGAGGTCGAGCAACCCGGCGTCGACGAGGCGGAGCGCGCAGACGGCGCTGATCGCCTTGCCGATCGAGTAGAGATTGACGATCGTATCGCGCTCCCAACGGCGAGTCCGCGCCGCGTCGGCGTATCCGCCCCAGAGGTCGACGACACCGTGGCCGTCGACGTAGACGGCCAGCGCCGCGCCGACCTCGAAGCCCGAGACGAGAGCCTCGGCGAGAGCGTCGCGCACGCGCTCGAACGCGGGCTCGCAGTGTCCGTCCACGATCGCTCGGCTCTCGTTCATCTCCGCCAACCAGGGCGCGACCGTCCTCGGGCCGCCCGATGGAGTTATCCGCGGCGCGGCTCAGCGAGGCTCCTTGGCCTTCAGCTCGGCGTCGTGCGCCTTGATGAAGGCGCGGATGTCGTCGGCCAGGTCGAGCAGCTTGGTCCACTGCTCCTTGTAGAGGGTGACGGGAAACCGGCCGAGCCCGTACACGGAGACGCCGCCCTTCTCGCTGACCTTCAACGATACGCCGCGCGTGGACTGCGCCTTCAGCGCGGCGTTCTCTGCCTTGAGTCGCTCGAGCTCTGACTGCAGCGGGTCGTCAGCCATCGTCGCTCTCCTTTCTGTCAGGTTCTCACAGCTACCGCCCGGGGGTGCAAGACGTCGATCGCCCAGCCGACATTCAAGCGCTCGCCCGTCCAGCCCGGCATGGCGGTTCGCGCGTGAATAACGAGCCCTTTCGTTTCGTTGCGCGCGCGCATGAGTTTGACTGGATCGGTAGTCATCTGGGGAGCCGTCGGGACGTCGGGCAGAGGTTCGCCATCCGGGCGACGGAACCGGAGTTCGCCGTCGGGCTCGCGATCGACCTGATAGCCTTCCTCATGAACCGCGCGATGATGCCATGGTGTAGCGCCGTCTCGGCTAGCAGCGCGAGCGCGTCGGCCTGCTGCTGCGCCATCGGGGGCGTTTGCGCGGACACGTCCAATGGGGCATCGAAGGTTTGCTGGCGCCCGTGTTGATACAGAGCTTCGCGGGCCGCACGGAGCGCCTGTATGAGCACGGCACCGACTTCGGGTGCCAACCTCCCACGGAGCACGACCATCCCGTCTTCATCTTGATACACACGCAGCGCGCGGTTGGTGTGGCGCCGCGCGTTCTCGCGCGCCTCGGCGTTTCGATCCACTCCGCGCCAGCCGCGCACAATGCGCTCGACATGGTCGGCGGTGCCGGCGCGCCCCACTGCCAATAACCGCTCCTCGGTTTCTGCTGTCGCCCGAGCGAACGTGTTTCCATGGCGAGTCTCGAAGCCACCTGGCAGGCACCCGAGCGGCGATCGTCGCCGGATAGATTTTTTTGCGACAACCCCCTCGCAACGGCGTCGTCGCCCACGTGAAAGCCGCTAGAGCGATATTCTTCACGTGCCGCCGAGATGTGGCAACGATGCACACAGGAGCCTGTCAAGCGAAATCGCAAAAGATGCGTCGTCGGCAATGAATCACTACCGACGAACGTATCCGAACTCAGACGCTGGACGTTCTAGGCTCCCACACCCCACGCGATGGCGTTGCGCAGCAAGGTCGCGAACGCGTCGCTCTCCCACGAGCCCCGGAACGTCAGCGGCGTCGTGTCGGTCGGGTCGACGGCCCGCGACGCTCTGATCGCGGGATTGTGGCAGTGGCCGAGCGCGAAATACGTGACGCCGCCGGCGCCCATCGCGCGGGTGTAGCCGAGCACGCGCGTCTTGCCGTCGGGCTGCAGCGACGTGTCCGAGGGATACAGGGCGCCGATGGCGGGCGACGTGGCGGCCGGGCCATAGTCCGCGGTCAAGAGGATCTGCGTCGACGTCGGGTCCTGGAGCTCGACGAAGTACGGCTCGTCCTCGACGACGAACGAGGCGCCGAGCCCACGCGTGAGGGGCGTGCCGCCCGTGACGTCGACGCGGATCTTGCAGATCGGCGGATGGGTCAGGAAGTAGCTACCGAGCACCGCGTGGTGCTCGGTCTTCACGGTGCGGCGCTGGCGCGAACCTTCCACGCGCTCGGCGCGGCCGCCGCTGGTGCCGTGCAGGCCGAGCCAGCGACCGCCGGCTTCGAGCCATTGCTGCAGCGCGCGGCACTGCGCGGCGTCGGGGTACGGGCCGGCCACGTACGTGATCAAGAGCCGGCTCACCGGCAGCCACTTCTCGATGTCCGCGAAGTCGTTCGCGACCGACGTCGGGATCTCGCGCTCGGCCAGCAGGCTGAGGAGCCGCAGGCGGGCGTAGTCGTGGTCGTGGCCGGCTGGCGATCCGGGCGGAAAGCCACCGGTGATGAGGTGTGCGTGGCCTGGCTTCGTGTCTGTCATCGGATCACCTCGCGTCGCGCCGGATTAGAATCCGGGCATGAATACGACAACCCGCACCGACCGCATCGACACCGCCCGCGCGGCACTGATCGTGTACGACGCCTGCCGCCGCGCCTTGACGCCCGCCGATCCCACACGCCGCGCGGCCATGCGGCCGGTGCTCGACGCCTGGGTCGCCCTGATCGCCGCGTGCCGGGCGCGCGCCATGCCCATCATCTATACCACCCCGATCAGCCGGGCCGACGGCGCCGACGTCGTGCTGCTGCCGACCGACCTGAGCGCCGAGACGGGCGTACCGTCGCTCACCAACTGCGTCGAGGGTACGCCAGACGCCGGCTTCCCGGACGAGATCGCGCCCCGGCCCCAGGACTACGTCTACCTCAAGCGCCGGCCGAGCGCCTTTTACGGCACCGGCGCGGCCGAGCTTTTACGGCTGCTCCGCCGGACGGCGCTCGTCATCGGCGGCGGCGCGACCAACCGCGGCGTCGAGACCAGTGTGCGCGAGGCCTTCAGCATGGACCTCGACACCGTCGTCGTGCGCGAGTGCTGCTGGGGCGGCGACGCCGCGGCGCACGCCTACAGCCTCGACAAGTCGATGAAGATGTACGCCCGTGTCCGCACGTTACAACAAACCCTCGCCATGCTGACTTGAAGCACTAGCCCGCAGGCGGCCGAGAAGGGTCCAGATGGGCCCTTATCGGCCGCCTGCTCGGTGTTGAGCGAGCCATTCGGCGGCCGGCGGTACGTTCGGATCGCGCGGGCGCAGGTTGTAGTACGCCACCAGCGGAAAGTACGCGTCGGCGAGCCGGCGGAGCTCGGCGACGGGTGACGCGTGCAGATCGACGCGCAGATCGACCATCGGGTACGTGTCGCGGTCGACGACGTAGAGCCCGCTGGAGGACTCGCCGTCGGGCTGACCGCCGGCCGCCTTCCCGGCCTCGAGCGATCTCAGGAGACGCTCCCACAGCGCGAGGTCGGCCCCGCGCTTGAACGCGTCGAACATCGAGTCGGCGACCTCCGCGCCGACGACCGCGTTGGCGGCCACGACCACGTTCCGATCGACACGATGACCCGCCCACGGCTTGTTCCCCGAGCCGGTGCGCGCCGCCGAGAGGCCGGTCACGTCCAGACAACCGAGCTGACGGCGCTCGACGAACTGGTCGCTCGCGGCGATCTCGTCGAGGACGCGCAGCGCCGAATAGCCCGCGCGCAGGAGATTCAAACCGAGATGACCGAGACGCGGATTGGTGCTGGCCTGCGTGACGATCGCGCCGACACCGGGGGCCACGTGGATGCACCGTGACCCGACCGCCATCTCGCTGGTCGAGATCGCGACGCCGAACATACCGGTGCGCTCGCACCGGCCGATCAGCGAGAACGTCGTGTACTCGATCCCGGCGGACGCTTCGCTGGCCACGGAAGGCTCAGCCCAGACGCCGGCGCAGGAACTCCGCGATCTCGAGCGTGCACGCCATGCCTTGCGGGATCGCCTTCGTCAGCGACACGAACGCGTGGATCTGGCCGGGGTACTCGCGGTAGACCACCTCCACGCCGGCCTCGCGCAGCCGGTCGCCGTAGGCCCGGCCCTCGTCGCGAAGCGGATCGAACCCGGCAGTGACGATCATGGCCGGCGGCTGGCCCTTGAGGCTCGACGCGCGCAACGGGGAGAATCTCGAGTCCGTCCGGTCCGCGTCGGTCCTCAGGTACTGCTGCATGTACCAGAGGATGCGCTCGCGCGGGATCACGTGTCCGTCCACCAGCTCGCGATGCGACTCCGTCTCGAGCGAGGCGTCGACGGCCGGATAGATGAGGACCTGGCACGTCGGCGCCGGCGTGCCCGAGGACGCGGCGAGCTGCGAAACGACGGCCGAGAGGTTCCCGCCGGCCGAATCCCCGGCCACGGCGACCCGCGCGGTATCGGCGCCGACGTCACGGCCCTTCTCGCGGAGCCATCGATACGCGGCCACGGAGTCCTCGACCGCCGCCGGGAACTTGTTCTCGGGCGCCAGCCGATAATCGATCGCGACGACGAGCACACCCGCGTGCTTGGCCAACCGCGCACAGAGCCCGTTGTGGGTCTCGAGATCTCCTTGCACCCAGCCACCGCCGTGGAAGTACACGACGGCCGGCTGCGGAGTCTTCGCGGCGCTCGAGGAATAGACCCGCGCGGGGATCTCGCCGGCCGGCCCGGGGATGCGGAGGTTCTCGACTCGAGGCAACGCCGGCGCCGGCTCGTCCATCAAGGTGACCATGACGCGGAGCTGCTGCCGCAGCTCGGGCAGCGGCGGGTAGTATCCCGGCACCCGGATTGATTTGACGAACTCGCCCACGATCTGCGCTTTCGGGTCCATCGTGCGGCTGCCCATGCGAATGCGATGGCCCTCCAGGAAGCGCAGCGCGTCTTCCTCGCTCATCGCCGTGTGGGACATGTCCAGCGCCGGGTGCGTGCTCATGGAAATCCTCCTCGGTCAGGCAAACCACATGTCGGGCAGCGTGAAGCCGTGACGGAACGGATCGGACGGATCGGAGCCGTGCTGGAAGACACCGGTGATCCACGCCTGGCCGGCGATGGTGGAGACGATGCCCGGACGTCCACGCACCATGACCTCGGCGGCGATCGCGGCGTCGAAGCGCGAGCCGATGATCGACTCGTGGATGAATCCCTGCCCCGCCGCGAGCTGACCGCGCGCGCGCAGCACCGCCAGTCGCGCCGACGTTCCGGTGCCGCACGGGCTCCGGTCGATGCGGCCCGGCGCGACGACCACGGCGTTCCGGCTCACCGTGCCCGGCCCTGCGAAGGGCATCGCGAACTCGGCGAAGGTCACGCCCTGGATATCCGGGTTCTCGGGATGGCGCACGGCGACCTGCTGCTTGGCGGCGGCGACGATGCGATTGCCCAGGGTGACGAGATCGCGCGCCTCTTTCGGCTCGACCGAGAAGCCGAGCGACGGCGCGTCGACGATCGCGAAGAAGGCGCCACCGTATGCAATATCGACCGGGATCGAGCCGAGCCCCTCGACGTCGAGCTTGGCGCCCAGATGCGTCACGAAGCACGGCACGTTCGTGAACTGGACGCGCTCCACCTTGCCGTCGCGGCAGCGGGCCTCGATCGGCACCGGGCCCGCGGGCGTATCCAGGGTGAGCGTGGTCACCGGCTCACGCATCGGCAGCATGCCCGTCTCCAGCAGGACCGTCACGGTGCAAATCGTGTTCGACCCGGACATCGGCGGATAGTCGGTCGACTCCATGATGATCACGCCCGCGTCGCAGTCGGGCCGGGTCGGCGGCGTGACCAGATTCACGCACAACGCGGGCTTCCCGCGCGGCTCGAGCAGGAGCCACCGCCGCAGCTCGTCCGCCTGCGTCTCGAGGTAACGCTTCTTCTCGAACATCGTGGCGCCGGGCGGCGGCAGCACGCCGCCGACGATGACGTGGTTGTCCTCCCCGCCAACGTGGCAGCCGATCACGGTGACCGTGCGTTCCCATTTCACGAGCGGATGGTACCATTCCCCCTCCAGTGAAGTTCATCGGCGTCCCGATCAAGCGACTGGAGGATCCGCGCCTGCTCGTCGGCGGCGGACGCTACGTCGACGACCTGGTCCGGCCCGGGATGGCGCACGCGGTCATCGTCCGCAGCCCGCACGCTCACGCGCGCGTGCGCCGCGTCGACGGGCGGCGCGCGCTCGCGCGGCCGGGTGTGCTGGCCTTCCTGACGGGCGCCGACCTCGCCGGCGTGCCGACGATTCCGCTGCGCCAGGCGGGCAAGCCGGCGCACGCCGCCTACCTTCAGCCGCCGCTGGCCGTCGACACGGTCCGCTACGCGGGCCAGCCCGTCGCGGTGGTCGTGGCGACCGAGCGTGCCGCCGCCATCGATGCGCGAGAGCTCGTCGAGATCGAGTACGACGTGCTTGCCGCGTTCGTCAGTCCAGCCGACACGGGCATCGATGGTGGACCGTCGCTCTTCCCCGAGGGCAACGTGGCCGACTCGTGGACCACGGCGCTCGGCGACGTCGACGCCGCGCTGCGGGAGGGTCCGTTCGTGGTGCGCGACCGGTTCTCGATCGGACGTCAAACGGCGGCGCCCATGGAGCCGCGCGGGCTGCTCGCCGAATGGGATGCCGGCGCCGAGCGCCTGACCGTCTGGGGCGTGACGAAGGTTCCCTACTTCAATCGCCGGACGCTCGCCGGCATGCTCGGGATCGACGAGACACGGATCGACTTCGCGGAGTCGGACATCGGCGGCGGCTTCGGCGCGCGTGGCGAGTTCTATCCCGAAGACTTCCTCGTCCCCTACCTGACGCGACGTCTGGGCCGCCCGGTCAAGTGGGTCGAGGATCGACGCGAGCACTTTCTCTCGATCAATCATTCGCGGGAACAGCAGTGGTCGGTCGCGGCGGCCGCCGACGAGCGCGGACGGCTGCTGGCGCTCGACGCCAGCCTGGTCAACATCATGGGCGGCCATCTGCGCACGCACGGGATCTGGGCGGCCGCGCTCACCGCGTCGTACCTGCCCGGGCCGTACCGCTGGCCGAGCTATCGCTGCCACGTCTCCTGCGTCATGACCACCAAGACGCCGACCGGCACGGTCCGCTCCCCGGGTTTCTACGAGGGCACGTTCGTCCGCGAGCGGATCCTCGATCTGCTGGCCGCGCGCTCGGGGCTCGACCCTGCCGAGATCCGCCGCCGCAACCTCGCGCGACCCGGCGACGAGCCCTACACGGTCAACACGGTGGCAGGGGCGATCACCGGACGGAACGCGGACTTCGCGGGCGAGGACTTCGGCGCGATGTTCGAGCACGCCCTGAAGGCAGGACGGTACGAGGAGCGGCGGGCCGCGTGTCGCGAGCGGAACGCCGCCGGTGGCGACGTGCGATATGGCGTCGGTCTCGCGGCCGTCATCGAGACGTCGGGCACCGGCCCGTTCGAGAGCGCCCGGGTCACCTTGACTGCCGGGGGCCGAGTCGAGATGGCCGCGGGCTCCACCTCGCTCGGTCAGGGGCTTCCGACCACGCTCGCGCAGGTCTGCGCGGAGGTTCTTCAGGTGCCGCCGGGCGAGATCACCGTGCACCTGGGCGACACCCGCTGGATGTCGCACGGCGTCGGCAGCTCGGCGAGCCGCTCCGCCGTGATGGCCGGCTCCGCCGTGTACCAGGCGTCGACGCGACTGCGCGAGCAGATCGCCGCGCTCGCCGCGAGGCACTTCGAGGCGAGCCCGGCGGACATCGAGCTCGAGGACGGCGCCGCCGTCGTGCGCGGCGTGCCCGATCGGCGGTGCTCGCTGCGCGAGATCGCCGCGCTCGCCGGGGGCCCGCTCGAGGCCGAGTGGCGTCACGAAGCCACGCGCGCCATCGGCTCGTTCGGGGTCCATCTCTCCGTGGTCGCCGTCGACGTGACCACCGGCGAGGTGCACCCCGAGACGCACTTCGTCCTGTGCGACGTGGGGCGCGCGCTCAATCCGACCATCGTCGAAGGCCAGCTGGTGGGCGCGGTGGTCCAGGGCATCGGCCACGCGACGATGGAAGAGCTCGTCTACGACTCGAGCGGCCAGCTCCTCACCGGCACCTTCATGGACTATGCGATCCCGACGGCGGCCCGCGTGCCCGCGATCGAGCTCCTCGTCCACGAAGCCCCGGCGCCCTCGAATCCCCTCGGGGTCAAGGGGGCGGGGGAAGCCGGCACATCCGGAGTCGGCGCCGCCGTCGCCAACGCCGTGGCCGGCGCGGTCGGCGGCGCCGCCGCGCGCCATCTGCCCCTGACCGCGCCGAGGGTCAAGGCCGCGCTCTCGTGATCGAACGCTCGCTCGCCGCGCTCCGTCCGCTGCTCGTCACGCTCGTCATCAGCGCCTGGATGGTCTCGCCCGCGCGCGCCGCCGATCAGACCGACGCGTCGCTTCGCGAGGAGATCCACGGCGTATCCGTCGCGGCCGCGGACGCGAAGATCGTGGTCACGACGTATCGGCCGCGCGCCTGGGGGCCGTTTCCGTGGATCGTCATGAGTCATGGCACCGCGCCCACGCGGGAAGCCAATCGCACGATCGGTCGCCACAGATCCTTGAACCCCATCCGAGAGTGGGTGCGGCGCGGCTACGCGGTGGTCGTGCCGGTGCGACGCGGCTACGGCGCGAGCGGCGGAGACACGTTCGGCGATTCGTACGGCAGCTGCAGCAAGCCGGACTTCCGGCGCGCGGGCGAGGGCGCGGCGCTGGATCTGCTGGCCACCATCGAGTGGGCGAAGACGCATCGCGACCTCGATCCGACGCGCTGGCTGCTGGTCGGCCAGAGCTCCGGTGGGTTCGCGTCGATCTACACGGCGTCGAAGCATCCGGAGGGACTCGTCGCGGTGCTCGCGTTCGCGCCGGGTCGGGGCGGACGCCCGGACACGCACCCGGGGCTGCCCTGCGCGCCGGATCCCGTGGCCAGGCTGTTCGCCTCGATCGCACCGGACATCGCGGTGCCGGTCTTGTGGTTCTACGCCGAGAACGACGCGTACATCGGCCCGGCCGCCGCCAGGCTCTGGTTCGAGAGCTTTCGCGCCAGCGGCGGGCGCGGCGACTTCGTGATGCTACCGCCGTTTCCCGAGAACCGCGGCCACGGCGTCTATCCTTCGGCCGCCGGCACGCCCCTCTGGACCGCGGCCGTGGCGACGTTCTTCCGCGCGCACCAGATCGCCCTGCCGTTCTAGGCGCCCACGATCGCGCTGGTCAAACGTCGCAGGTTATCGGCAGTCGCAGTATTACCCTGCGATCCAGCGCCGCGATCAGCGCCGTCCGGTGACTGTTGACGAGGTCCAGGGCGCGGGCACAAGATTGCGGGCACCGTACGACGCGAGGAGGGCTGTCAGTGAAGCGGAGCCGGAGCCGCATACTCACGACCCACGTCGGCAGTCTCGTCCGGCCAGCCGACGTGGTCGAGATTCTTCGGCGCAAGGAGGACGGCGCCCCATTCAGTGACGGCGACCGCGCGATCCTGGCCCGTCACGTGGCCGAGGGCGTGAGGATGCAGGCCGAGTGCGGGATCGACATCCCGAGCGACGGCGAGTACTCGAAATCAGGCTTCGCTCAGTACATCACCGATCGCCTCACCGGCTTCGAGGTGCGCGACGACCTGCCGGGGCGCGGTGGCGGCACCACCAGGAGCCGCGACCGGCGGCGGTTCGCGGATGCGTACCGCGAGATCGAGGGCGGCGTGCAAGGCGGTACGACCTCGCTGGCGAACTCGATGTGCACCGGGCCGATCACGTATCGCGGCGCATCGGCGGTCCAGACCGACCTCGCCAACTTCAAGGCGGCGCTGCAGGGCCGGAATTTCGAGGAGGCGTTCATCCCCGCCGTCGCGCCCGGGACGATCGAGCTGCAACGCGCGAATCACTTCTACAAGACGCAAGAGGAATATCTCTACGCGCTGGCCGATGCGATGAAGGTCGAGTACAAGATGATCGTCGACGCCGGCTTCATCGTGCAGATCGACGACCCGCGCATGGTGACCGAGTACGACTCGATGGACCCCGCGCCGTCACCCGAGGAGTACCGTCGATTCGCGACGGTGCGCATCGAAGCCCTGAACCACGCCCTCGCCGGGCTGCCGGACGACCGCGTGCGCTACCACATGTGCTGGGGCAGCTGGCACGGGCCCCACACGACCGACGCGCCGCTGCATGAGATCGCGCCAGTCATCTTGAACATCAAGGCCGGAGCCTTCTCCCTCGAAGCCGCAAACCCGCGCCACGAGCACGAGTATCACGTCTGGGAGACGATCAAGCTCCCGGAGGGCAAGATTCTGATCCCGGGTGTCATCGCCCACACGACGAATTGCGTCGAGCACCCGGAACTGGTCGCTGAGCGGATCCTGCGCTACGCGAGACTCGTCGGGCGCGAGAACGTCATCGCCGGCGTCGACTGCGGATTCGCGCAGGGGCTCGCGACCGCGCGCGTGCACCCGAGCATCATGTGGGAGAAATTCCGCATGCTCGCAGAGGGAGCGCGTCTGGCGAGCCGGCGCCTCTGGTAGCCCGCCGCGCGCCGTGACGCGCGTTGACAACCGCTCACCCCCGACATAATGTCCGCTTCGACAGGGCGCCGGGGCGAGCCCGGTGGCCCGCGGACCTCCGCTTCGGATGAGAGGAGCGTTGCCATGCGTACCAGCCCACGACTCTTGGCGGCCCTGCTCGTGATCGGACTGACGATGCTCGGTGGAACCACGGCGATCGCTCCGGCGCGGGCACAGGACGCGACACAGATCGCGGGGACGGCCGCCGTGTCGGGCGCCGTCGAAGCGCCCAGGCCGTTCACGGCGGCGCAGGTGCACCTCATGAACGTGGACAAGAATGTCCTGTTCATGGTCTACACGAGCGGCGGCCGCTATCGGGCCGTCAATCTGTTCCCCGGCCGCTACGAAGTCACCATCCGCAAGCCGGGCTTCGCCGCGGAGACGAAAAGCCTCACGCTCGCCGCCGGGTCCCGGGAGACGCTGAATTTCTCGCTGCGCGCCGAAGCGGCGCAACCCGTCCAGCAAGGCGTGTTCGGATTCTCCTCGAGCATCCCGGGCGCCACGCTCGTGTCCTACGATGAGCTCTACCCCAACGGTCCGGGCCGCGACCTCGTCGTGAAGACCTGCGTGAACTGCCACGGCAAGAATTTCCTCCCGAGCCGCCCCTACCACGAGTCGCAGTGGACCCACTTCGTGGATCTGATGCTGAGCCCCACGGCCCCGCGCGGTGCGATGATTCCCGCGGGCACGCTCAGCACGAAGGACCGCGAGACGGTGATCGCGTACCTGGCCAAGAACTACGGCCCCAACAGCGGCAAGCGCGCGCTGAAGGTCGACGCGGCGTTCCCCGTTGACGAGACCGTGCTCGCCAGGGCCATGTACATCGAATACTACCTGCCGCTCGACCAGCAACTCGACGCGGCCAACCAGCAGCGGCGCACGCAAGAGCCGCACTTCGATCCTGAAGGTAACGTCTGGTACACCGACCGCAGCATTCCCAATCGCATTGGTCGTGTGGATCCGCGCACGGGTGACTTCAAGGATTTCACGATGCCTGATCCGCGGGCCGACCCGCACGGCCTCACCGTCGACAAGGCGGGCCACGTGTTCTGGGCCGAGACCGTGGGCTTTCACCTGGGTCGCCTCGATCCCAAGACGGGCTCGATGATCCGCTATCCGATGGACTCCACCGGCCAGAGCCAGGGCGCCCGGGGCCATACGCCGGTCGTCGACTCGAGGGAGAACGTCTGGTTCACCGTGATCGGCGGCGACATGCTGGGCAAGTGGGATCGCAAGACCGAGAAAGCCAGGGTGTGGAAGGTGCCCACGCAAGGCGCCGCGCCCTACGGGATCACCCTGGACCGGGACGAGAACGTCTGGTTCGCCGAGTTCCGCCGCGGCAAGATCGCGCGGTTCGATCCGAGAACGGAGAAATTCACCGAGTACCCGGCGCTGACGCAGCCGACCACGATCCGTCGACTGGGCGTCGACTCGGCCGGGAGTGTCTGGTACGGCGGCTTCAGCAGCGGCAAGCTCGGCAAGCTCGACCCGACGACAGGCCGGATCGTCGAGTACGACATTCCCATGCCGTTCGCCGAGCCCTACGACGTCTGGCCCGATCGAAACGACCAGATCTGGATCAGCGACGGGGGACAGGGCGGCAGCTTGATCCGCTTCGATCCGAAGACCGAGAAGTTCACATATTACCCGACGCCCCAGACAACGGATCAGCCCAAGCTCGCGATCACTCGCGATGGTGCGGTCTGGTACACGCCGCGTTCGTCGTCGAAGGCGGCGGCCGGTGTGCTCTATCCGGACGTCGGGAAGATGACGACCTTCGCCGCCTACTACTAGGTCGCCGATACGCCGGCGAACCCGCGGGGCAGCGGCCGTGCTGCCCCGCGGTGTCGACCGAGGCCGCCGCGATCAGTGCGCGAGCGGATCGGGACGCAGCTGGAAGTGAACGACGATGGGCTTCTTGCCCTTGCCGCCCTCCATGAGCCACGGCGCCCGGTCTCCGCTGGCCGTCCACAACCCGCGGCCCTTCCAGCTGGCCGCCGCATCGTCGATGCGCCCGTCGAAGCCCTTGGCGTAGAACCCGAGGGGATACGGGACGCGCAGCACGACCATCTTGCCGTCCTTGAGCGCGATCAGGCCGTCGTTCAGATTGCCGGTCGACATCGGCACGTCCTCGCCGAGGCCGAACGTGTTGTGCTGGTCGACCCACGTGTAGTAGCTCGACTCGGCGCTGTTCTCGCCGATCCCCTGGAAGCCCGGGCCCGGATACTGATAGAAGGCCCAGCCCTCGGGACAATGGTCGCCGGTGGCCTTCGGGCCGTTGAGCGGCCCCTTGCACTTGCGCCGGTCGAAGCTCCCGATGTGGCCGCTGCCCATCGACGCCCACACGACGCCATGCTTGTCGATGTCGGCGCCGCGGATCCCGAAGTAGGGCTTCGGCACGTTGTAGATCTCGGCGAGCGCGGTGGCCGGCGGATTCGACCCGGGCACGAGCCGCACGACCGCCGCGGTGCCACCGAAGACGCCGACCGAGCCCCAGATCGAGCCGTCGACCGGGCTCGGCATCACCGCGTAGAAGCCGCCGGCGATCCGCTTGTCCTTGGTCGGATCGACCGGCTGATCGGGCTCGACGTAGTCGTCGCGCTTGCCGTTGCCGTTCGTGTCGAGGACGAACGCCGTCCAGCCCTGTGATCGGGCCGCGTCGCCCGTCTCGTCGAAGAGCTTCGTGTTGACCCAGCCGACCACCGGGCCGCCGCCGCTGGTCCACACGGTCTCGTTGGCGTCGTAGGCGAACTGCAGGTGGTGCGTCTGGAAGCAGGTATCGACGAACGTGTACTTCATCGTCTTCGGATCGAGGAAGGTGAGCGCGCGGTTCGTGCGCTCGAGCGGAAACAGCTTGGCGGAGGGATGGTCCGAGCCCTTCTGGCAGAAGTCGGGATTCTTGGGGCCGCGCACCGTCGCCGCGAACCAGACCCGGCCCTTCCGGTCGAACATGCCGTTGTGGTTGTTGGCCTTGGTGTCCCAGAGCTTCTCCTCGCCCCAGTAGGGCGAGGGCGCCATCGGCCTCTCGAGCGCCGCATGCCCGGGCCCGAGCGCTTCCGGCGTGTCGGTATCGCGCACCGGCGCCCTGAAGGTCGTCACGGTGTGCGTCCTGGGGTCGAGGATCGGGTAGTCGTCGGTCGCGTACTCCGGCGAGCCGTATAGCTTGCCGTAGGCGTTGACCGTCGGGTAGCGACGATCCGACGCGATCAGATCGTGCAGGTACTTCTTCGGCTCGCCCCACTCCCACGTCGTGACCACGATGTTGCGCTCGACGCCCTGCGGCCGCGGCGGCTTACTGTGTGGCAGTTCGCCCTTGGCGACGCGATCGGTCCAGTCGCCGAAATACTTGAACGGGACGCCGCCGAGCACCTGCGTCAGCGGGTTCAGCATGAAGGTCGCGGCCTGGCCCGACTGCACGCGACGGATCCACGCCTTCTCCCCCGATTCGAACGGTCCGAGCGAGGCCGGGATCGTGCGGGTCGCCAGCTGGCCCAGCTGATGGCAGCCGACGCACGCTCGGTTCTTCACCACCGTGAGCCACTCGCTCTGGGTGATGTTCGCGGGAATGTTGCTCTTGCCGCCGAACTGATCCCCATCCGGGATCTTCATCATCGAGTACCAGTAGATGGCCGGGTAGTACTGGGCCGCCGCCGCGGCGGTCGGCGCCGCGACCGCGGTGAGATTCAAGAGCTTGCCAGGCTCGGCGTCGATCTTCGCCGAATCGACGAGACCGTAGCCGCGCACCCACACCTTGTACTTGGCCTTCGGCAGATCGGGCACCACGTAGCGCCCCTGGTCGTCGGTGACGACGATCCGCGCGAACCGGGTCGGCAGCTCGGTCGTCTCGGCGATCACCCACACGCCGGCCTCGGGCCCGCCCGGTCCGGTGACCACGCCGCCGATGTCGTCGCCATCGATGCGGACCGCGCCGCTCCCGGCTTGCTGGGCGCCGAGCGTGACGACCGAGCCGGCCCAGGCCAGTAGGACTGCGATCGCCACCAGACCCAGATAGAGCCCTTGCTTCCTCGTCATGGCGCCTCTCCTTTTCGCCGCGTCACCAGGGCAGGATCGCGGGCTCGTACTTCTCGATGCGTTCCTTGACTGCCATCAGGGGCTCGACGCCGTAGAGCCGGCGCGCGTTCTCGCCCATCAGCTTGCGCTGCGCTTGAGCGGGCACGTCGAGCTCCGCCATGTGATGCAGACCGTCCCAGGCGTCTTCGGCGTCGTGGTGCGGATAGTCCGACGACCAGATCGCGACGTCCTGGAAGACGTCCCACAGGCGATAGACCAGGGTTTCGTCCGACTCGAAGCCGATGAAGCAGCGCTCGTGGAAGACCTCGACGGGATCGCGGATGAGCCGGTTGTCGCGCTGGAACGCGAACAGGTTCGAGAAGTTCGAGCTGCGCGCCAGGATCAGCGGCAGCCACGAGGCGTTCGACTCGAGCACCGCGGCCTTGAGCCTCGGGAACTTCTCGAGCCAGCCGGTCTGCACGACCACCGTGACCCACGTCATCGCCTCCATCAGGAAGCCCAAGGTCTCGGAGGCATCGATGGCCGGGTCCATCGCCGCCGTGATATTCGACACGAACTGGCCGGGCGAATAGACGACCGCCTCGTCCGTGAACAGAAGCCCCTGCCCCGAGTGCCCGCGAGCCTGGCCCATGCGCTGCCCCCACTCGGGTGTCAGCGCCTCGCGCGACGGAAACGTGTGCATCGCGAGCACGACGCCGGTGGCCTCGAACTCGCGCCAGAGGGCATCGAACTCCGGCAAGGTGGGATAGCGGCCGTTCCAGAAGCACGGCCGCACCGCCGCCGCCTTGAAGCCGAGCGCGGCCACGCGCTTGAGCTCGGCGATCGAGGCCTCGACGCTCTGCAATGGCAGTACCGCGCAGGGGAACAGCCGGCGCCGATCGGGGGCGCAGTAGTCGAGCACCCAGTCGTTGTAGGCTCGCGCCAGAATCGCCGCCGCCTCGGCGCTCCGAACCAGCGCCAGGCGGACGAACCACGTCGGAAACAGCATCACCTGGTCGGTGCCCAGCGCGTCCATGTCGGCCAGGCGCGCGTGGGGATCGCGGCAGCCGAGCAACCGCCCGAACCTCGCTTGCCAGGCCGCGGTGCCGGGCGTGAGCTTGCCAACCTCCTTCTTGTCCCAGCGCGCCCAGCCGACCTCGGCCGCGTTCGAGCGCTCGCGCGCGGCCGGGACCACGCGGCCGTTGATGTAGAGCAGGTCGCTGTCGGTGTGGAAGCAGAACTGCGTCTTGATCCACGCCCGGCTCCTGGCCGGCACGTACTCGTCCCAGACCGCCGGCGGCTCGACGACATGGCTGTCGCAGTCGAACACGGGGAAGTCCTTGCGGGTGGTGGTCGCTGCCATAGGGATGAAGTAGCCTATTGGCTGGAACCCTGTCAATGACGCCTCGAGAGGGACTCGAACGCTTCTCCCTCGCCGGCAAGGTCGCGCTGGTCACCGGCGCCACGCGCGGGCTCGGGCTCGAGATCGCCCGGGGCATGGCCGCGGCCGGCGCCACAGTGGGGATCAACGGCCGTGACGTGCAGCGCGCGGAGGAGATCGCGAAGAGCATTCCGGGCGCCTTTGCGGCGCCGTTCGACATCACCGATCTGCGGGGCGCGACCGACGCGATCGACGCCGTGGTGGCGAGTCACGGCCGGCTCGATTGCCTCGTCAACAACGCGGCGGGGCGCGACCGCCGGCCCCTGCACGAGATCACGACCGACGACTTCCGCCGCCTGATCGAGACCAATCTGGTCGCTCAGTACGAGCTCGCGCGCGCCGCCGTCCGCCACATGGCCACGCAAGGTCGAGGACGGCTGGTCTTCATCAGCTCGATGGTCGTGCCCCAGTCGTTCCATGGCGATCCGGCATACATGGCCTCCAAAGGCGGGCTCGAGGCGCTGATGCGCGCGCTCGCGGTCGAGCTCGGCGACAAGGGCATCGCCGCCAACGCGATCGCGCCCGGCTTCTTCCTGACCGAGCGGAACGCGCCGTTCTTCGCCCAGCCGCGCATCGCCGAGCTGGCGCGCCGCATCCCGCTGCGGCGCTTCGGCCGGCCCGACGAGATCGTGGGCGCCGCCATCTTCCTGGCGTCCGACGCCGCGTCCTACATCACGGGTCAGGTGCTCACGGTCGACGCGGGGCTGTCGGTGGCTCTTTGAGCCCGAGCTCCTGATCGGTGCCGCGGTAGGGAAACAACGGTAGGTCGCTCAACGCCTTCTCGCACTTCACGTCCCGGGTCCACTCGCCCGGGAATCCGCCCACCACCGCCTACGACGTCGTACTCGTGGCCCAATGTGACGTGGCCCAGCTCGTGGGCCAGCACCGGGAGGAAAAACTTGTCGTCGAGGGTCGATCGGCGCAGGAGAATCCACCCCTGATGCGGAGCGTAGCCGCCGGCGACGTCGGGCGACATCATCTCGTAGCTGAAGACACTCACGTGCGGTACGCCGTACAGCTTGGTGGTCTGGGTCGCGATGTCCTGAGCCTCTTTCAACCGATCCGACTGTTGCTGCGTCAAGCCTGCACAGGCACCGAGTGCCAGAACGACGACGCCACGACCGAGGAGCGCCAGCGGACCAGAGCGCTTCACGGTTGCTTCGCCGGGCGCGGCGCGTCGAGCTCGAGTCGGCGGCCATCCCGCGACGTCTCGAAGATCTGGCGCTGGATCGTCCGCAGCTCGGTGAAATAGCCCGGCTCGATCTCTAGCGTCCGCTCGAACGCGCGCATGGCGGTCGCGTAATCCCCCGACTGGTTCGCGGCGACGCCCAGCGTCGCCCAGGCGACGGCGTGCCGGCCGTCGAGCCGCAGGACCCGCTGGAGATGGGGAACCGCCTCGCGCCATCGACGCAGCCTCAGGAGCTGCAAGCCGGCGGCGTACTCGGCTCGAGCCAGATGGGCGTTGAACAACGCCGTCTGCTGGGCGACCATCACACGTTGTTCTGGCGCGGTCGACTTGAACGTCTCACGGTCGTACTGCTCGAACAGCTCGATGCTGCGTAGGGCGGCAACCAAGGATTCCTCGTTCCGGTCGTCCGCGGCCAGATGGCCCGCCAGATACCAGGCAGTACGCGCGCGCGCAAAATGCACGATGGATGCCGCCAGCGGTCCATACCAGCGAGGCGGGTTGGGTCTGGCAAGAATGCGCTCGCACGCCGCGATCGCGGCGGGCCGCGGCCCGTAGATACAGCGACGCTGGTCTTCGTCGTTGGACTCCCCGTCGGGCAGATGCAGGCTGGCGCATGCCCCGGTCAGGATCGCACCGAACACGAGCACCAGAGCGACCCGCCCGGCTCGTGAGTGGATCGGCATGGCCACCAAAGGGTGGCGCTTTCATCCCCGAGAGTCAACCGCGTCGGACGCGGCCTGGATGAGGTAGCCTAGTGCTGAAATCGGAGGGACGACATGAAGATCCGAATCGGCGTGGGAATCGGCGGCGCCTCGGCGTCGACCGGCGCGCTCAACGAGCTGGTGACCGGCCTCGACGACATGGGCTTCGACTCGCTCTGGCTCTCGGAGGTGCTGACGGGCCAGGTCTTCGATCCGGTGGTCGGTCTCGCTTGGGCGGCCGCCAGCAATCCGAGACTGAAGATCGGCACGACGATGCTGCTCCCGGGCCGGAACGTGCTCCGGCTCGCCAAGCAGCTCGCGAGCCTGGACGTCCTCTCCAACGGCCGGCTCCTGGTGACTCTGGTCCCCGGGCTGACCTACGCGCCCGAGCGCGACGCCATCGGCCTCGAGCCCAAGCGCCGCGGCGCGTTCATCGACGAGGCGCTCCCGCTGTTGCGGCGGCTCTGGGCCGGCGAGACCGTGAGCTACGAGGGCGTCGCCGGCAGCTTCCGCGACGTGAAGCTCTGGCCCCTGCCCGTCCAGCAGCCGCTCGAGGTGTGGCTGGGCGGCACGGTGCCCGCGGCGCTCGAGCGCTGCGGCCGGCTCTCGGACGGATGGCTTCCGTCGCAGTGCACGCCGGAGGAAGCGGCCGCGGGTCGCGCCGTGATCGAGGACGTCGCGGCGAAGGCCGGGCGCTCGATCAGCTCCGAGCACTTCGGTGTCAGCCTCGGCTACGCGCGCGCGCCGATCGATCCCAACCTGGCCCGGGTGATGGCCGCCCGGCGGCCCCGCTCGGTCGAGCTGACGCCGGTGGGCCTGCCGGCGTTGCGCACCGTCATCGAGCGGTTCATCGGCGTCGGCTTCTCGAAGTTCGTCGTGCGGCCGATCGTCGCGCCGACGTCCTGGCGCGCCGAGCTCGAAGCCCTGTCCGCGGCGGTCGGCGACTTGCAGACCTGACGGGCCGCGGACCCGGACCAAGGTCTATGGACGGCGCTGGGGCTCTCGTGTCTCGGCGACGTCCTTTTTCATCTCGGCGCGCGCCGCTACTTCGTTCACGCGCTGGCGGCGTTCCTGCTCGCGCACCTCGCCTACGTCCTGCTCTTCACGAGAAGTTGGCCGCGGCCGCTGCGGCCCTCGGCCGGCCAGCTGATTCTGGCCGCGCTGGTCGTGATCTATGGCCTGGTCATATGCGCCTCGATCTGGACCGCGCTCGGGCGGCTCCTGATCCCGGTGCTCGCCTATGCATGCGCGATCACGGCGATGGTCGTATCGGCGATCCTCGCGGGCTTCGCGCGGCCGTATGTCGTGATCGGCGCGCTGCTGTTCCCGATCTCCGACTCGCTGATCGCCGCCGGGCGCTTCAGAATGTCGGCGCCGCTGGCCGCGCTCCTGATCTGGCCGACGTATTATCTCGGGCAGTACAGGATCACCGTCGGCTTCCTACGGGACAAGACGCTCCGAGGCTAGCTGCACGGCGCGCGTGTGCAGCGCCGGCGCGCCGAATCTCCGCGCCCAGTCCGAGAGCTCGGCGCGAGGTCCCTTCCAGCGCAGCGCGTCGACGTCGACGCCGATCGGCGCGTCGGCGCGCAGGGTCGCCAGCCCTCTGAACAGCAGCGCGCGCTCCCACTGCTCGACGAGCGTCGCGGCCAGCCGCTCCGTTCCGCGCATGGACACGTTCCACTGCGCGGCTTGCTTGGGGATATCCTCGAGGTGACGGTAGCGCGCGAGGACGGTCGCGGCGGACTTTGCACCCCAGCCGGGCAAGCCCGGGAAGCCGTCGGCGCTGTCGCCGACGAGCGCGAGCCAGTCCGGGATCGATTCCGGTGCGACGCCAAACTTCTGCTGGACCCCTGACTCGTTCCGAATCTCTCGCGAGCGCCGATCGAGCTGGACGACCCGGTCGTCGCGCACGCATTGCGCCAGATCCTTGTCCGGGGTGCACACGATCACCTGCTCGACCCGCGAATCGCCGGCGGCCATCGACGCCGCCGCAGCCAAGGCGTCGTCGGCCTCGAACTCGACCATGGCCCAGACCACGACACCGAGCGCCCGCAGCGCCTCCTCCAGCGGCTCGAACTGGTCGTACAGCAGGGGATCGATCCCCTCGCCGGTCTTGTAGCCCGGCCAGAGCCCGTTGCGAAACGACTCGATCACGTGATCGGTCGCGACACCGAGGTGCGTCGCGCCGCCCTCGAGCATCCCCAGCATCGAGGTCACGACGCCGCGCACCGCCCGCAGCTCTTCCGGCGCGGTGCGCTCGAACGCCGCCGCCGGCGACATGAAGTAGCGGAACAGCTCGTACGTGCCGTCAACCAGGTGGACGATCATGCCCTGAACGATACGCCAAATTCGTCCGTCGGCCGACCGCCGTCGTAAGATTTTTACGTGTGCCTCGCGATCTGCGCGATCGTGACAGTCCTCGCGAGCGGCTGCCGAGAGGCGCCGCCGGCGCGGCCGCTGGCCGCCCGGGTCACCGACATCGCCGAGGTGAACACGACCCTGCGGTTCTGGCGCCCGGGCGCGGACTCGAGCCCGTGGACTGAGATGGCGAGTCTTCCCCTCGGCAGCCACTGTCTCGGGCTGCGCTTCGACGGCCTGGGGACGCGCCTGGCCGTCCTGTGCGCACGCGAGGTGCTCATCGTCGACGTCGCGGGGCCCACCACGATAGGCCGGATCACGAGCTCGCACCGTGAGGAGCTGACCGCCTTCGATCTGTCCGCCAACGGCAGCCGGCTCATCACCGCCGGCCACGAGGGCGACGTCATCGTGTGGGACCCGGTCTCCTCGACGCCGCTTCACACGTTCTCAGTAGCCCGGTCGCGCCGTCCCGGCCCGCTGCCGCGCGAGTTGCCGCCGCCGGAGGTGTGGGCGGTGCTCGTCGCGCTCTCGCCCGACGGCTCGCGCGCCGCCGCGGTCACCATCGAGGGCACGGTCTACGCGTGGGACGTGATGACCGGCACCGAGACGTGGTCGCGATCACCGACGACGCGACCGGGTTCGCCGCGATCACCTCCACGATGGAGAGCGGGAAGATCGTCTACGCCGTCGAGGTCTGGAAGACGGAGCCGGGCTAGAGACCGGCCAGGGCGCGCAGGCGCGTGCCGGCGACGCCCATGATGCGCGCCTCGCCGCCAACGGCGCCGAGGCGTTTGTAGAACTCGAGGGCGCCCGCGTTCGCAGAGTGGACGGCCCACTCGAGCGATCCGCCGCCGAGGCGAACCGTCTCCGCCGCCACCGCGGCCATGAGGGCATGGCCGACGCCGCGCCCGCGCGCCGACGGCTTCACGAAGATGTCATGGAGCCACATCGCCCGGGCCGCGATGTCC
>QHSP01000021.1 GCA_003220495.1 Candidatus Rokuibacteriota bacterium
AGATCATCGAGACGCTCGGCACGCCCTACGGCCTGCTGGGCCGCGCGGTGCTCGAGCAGATGACGCTCTCCCAAGGAGGCGGGTGATGAAAGCCGCGATCCTCTACAAAGCCAACACGCCGCTCGAGGTCGTCGACGTGCAGCAGCAGGGCGCCCAGACCGGCGAGGCGCGCGTCCGGGTGAAAGCCGCGGGCGTCTGCCACAGCGACTGGCACATCATGAACGGCGACTGGACCCTGCCGTTGCCGATGGTGCTCGGGCACGAAGCGGCCGGCATCGTCGAGGACGTCGGCGCCGGCGTCACCAATGTCAAGCCCGGCGATCACGTGATCTTCTCCTTCCGCCCGCAGTGCGGCCGCTGCCTCTACTGCTCGATCGGACGGTCGATCCTCTGCGACGGCCACCAGACCGCGCGCTGGATGATGCTCGACGGCACCTGCCGCCTCAAGCGCGACGGCCAGGACATCTTCCAGATGGCGCGCATCGGCACCTTCGCCGAATCGGTCGTCTGCCCGGCGGAGATGCTGGTGCCGATCCGCAAGGAGATGCCCTGGCCGCAGGCGGCGCTGATGGGCTGCTGCGTGCCGACGGGCGTGGGCGCCGTGACCCGGTGCGCGCAGGTGGAAGCCGGCGCGTCGGTCGTCGTGATCGGCTGCGGCGGGGTGGGCCTCAACGTCGTCCAGGGCGCGCGGCTGGCGGGCGCCCGACTGATCGTCGCCTGCGATCTCCTCGACAACAAGCTCGAGTACGCGCGCGAGTTCGGCGCCACGCACACGATCAACGCCAGCCGCCAGAACGTGGTCGACACCGTCCGCGGCTTGACCGGCGGCCGAGGCGCCGACTACGCCTTCGACGCGATCGGCGGCGAGGCGACGACCTTGCAGATCCTCGACTCGATCCGGCCGGGCGGCACCGCGGTCATCGTCGGCATGGCGGCGATGAACGTGCGGGCGCCGATCACGCCTTACATGATGGCCCTCCAGGAAAAGACGATCCGCGGCACGATGTACGGCTCGGTGCGCCCGAACATCGACTTCCCGCGGCTGGTCGATCTGTACCTGGACGGCCGGCTGAAGATCGATCAGCTGGTGAGCCGCACGTACCGGCTCGAGGAGATCAACGAGGGGTTCACGGCGCTACGCACCGGGCAGGTGGCGCGCGGGGTCGTCGTGTTCTAGGGAGCGTTCCGCCCATGCCCCTGTTGAGACGAATCCTCGAGGAACCGCCGTTTCGGTTACTCACGTACCTTGTCGTGAAGCACTTCGCCACGTCGATACGAACCATCGACCGCTGGGGAGCGGTGGGCCGCCCGCACTACCTTGCGGGCGTGCTGGGGGCGGCCGACCAGGCGTTACGCGAGAACGTCAAGGAGATCTCGGTCTTCGAGTTCGGCGTCGCGGGGGGCAACGGGCTCGTCGCGCTCCAGACCTACGCCGACGCGGTGGAGCGGGAAACCGAGGTCAAGATCCGCGTCTTCGGCTTCGACACGGGCGTGGGACTCCCCGAACCCTCGAAGGACTACCGCGACCACCCCGATCAGTGGCGGGTCGGTGACTACGAGATGGACGTCCCGACGTTGAAGCGACGACTGACCAGGCGAACCGAGCTCCGTCTCGGCAATATCAGGGAAACCGTGCCCCGTTTTGTTTCGGAAACCAACCCGCCGATGGGCTTCATCGCGTGCGATGTCGATCTCTACTCGTCGACGACCGAGATTCTACGACTGCTGTCGCTGCCCGGAAAGAGAATGCTCCGGCGGGTCTTCATGTATTTCGACGACATCGACGGCGTGGTCAACCACCGGTTCGCCGGCGAGTTGCTCGCGATTCAGGAGTTCAACGACGCGAACCGTCTCGTCAAGATAGACGCGTGGCGGGGTGTGGAGAGGGAGAGGGTCTTCATCGATCGACCGTGGCTCAAGAAGATGTTCATTGCTCACGATCTCGAGGCCATCAACAAGGCGGTTCTCGACCGTCCCCCGTTTCGTGACTTCGGTCTGGGCACCCGACCGTAGTTGAACAGCCCTCGCGGCGCGGCTAGCCCTTCAGCATCTCCTCGGCGACCCGCTTGACCTCCGCCGCGTCGACCTGGCCCTTGTGCGTCTTCATGACGTCGCCGATCAGACGGCCGACTTGCTTGGCGTCGGCGATCTTGAGCGCGTCGAGGCGCTCGCGGACGAGCGCCCGCACTGCCGCTTCGTCCATGCCCTTCGGCAGGTAGCGCTCGCAGAACTCGAGCTCGAAGCGGAGCTGCGCGACGTGCGCGGCCCCGCGCTCGCCGACCTTCTCGAATTCGGGGAGCGCTTTCTGGAGCTGCTTGCGGTAGGCGCCGATCACGTCGAGCACGAGCGCGTCGTCGACCGTGCCCGAGAAGCCCTTGGCCGTCCGGCGCTCGCCGATCTTCGACTTGATCATGCGCACCACGTCGGACGTGCGCGTGTCCTTGTCCTTGATCGCCTTCGTCAGCGTGTCGTTCAGCGTCTGCTCGAGTGCCATGGCACCTCCAGTGCCCGTTTGATGGGGCCCAGGCTCGCCCGATTTTCGCAGGCGCGCCTCGGACGGCGGGGCCCCAGCCCGGCGACGTCCTGCGGCTCGCACGACTACTGTACGCGTAACCGGGGGTCCAGCACGTCACGAAGACCGTCGCCCAGGAGGTTCAGGCTCAGCCCGGAGACCGTGAGCGCCAGACCGGGGAAGAGACTCACCCAGAACGCCTCGCGGATCACGTTCTTGCCGCTGGCGATCACGTTGCCCCACGACGGGACGTACGGCGGGACGCCGACACCGAGGAAGCCCAGGATGGCCTCGGCCAGGATCGCGTAGGCGAAGATGAAGCTCGCCTGCACGAGCAGCGGCCCCACACAGTTCGGCAGGATGTGACGGAACGCGATCGAGAGGTCGCGGCGCCCGAGCGCCCGGGCGGCCTGGACGTAGTCGAGCTCGCGCAGGCTCAGCACGGTGCTCCGGATCAGCATGGCCGTGCGCGGCGTGTAGACGACCGAGAGCGCGAAGATGACGTTGCCGACGCCGGGACCGCGCGCGGCCATGAGGGCGATCGCCAGCAGGATCGCCGGGAAGGCCATCAGGCCATCCATGACGCGCATCAGCGCCATGTCGACGCGGCGGTAGTAGCCGGCGATCAGCCCGATCACGATGCCCCAGAGCGAGGTCAGGATCATCGTCGTCGCCCCGACGAGCAGAGAGACCTGAGCGCCGTGCAGGACCAGGCTGTACACGTCGCGCCCGAACTCGTCCGTGCCGAGGAAGTTCGCCGCGCTCGGCGCCTTCAAGCGCTGGGCCGGGTTGAGCCGGCGGGGGTCGTGGGTCGAGATGACTCCGGCGAGCAGCGCGGCGAGGATCACGACCGTCAGGATCGCCGCGCCGAAGGCGATGTTGCGATTCCGCGCGGCGTACCGACGCCACGTCGGCCGAGCGCCGAGATCAGCCATAGCGGATCCGCGGGTCGATGAAGACGTAGAGCACGTCGACCGCGAGATTGATCAGCACGTACGCCGTCGCGGTGACCAGGATCACGCCCTGCACGACCGGGTAGTCGCGGCGCAGCACCGCCGAGATGATCAGGCGCCCGAGCCCGGGAATGTTGAAGACGATCTCGGTCACAACGGCGCCGCCGATCAGGATCGCCATCGTGATGCCGATGACGGTGACGACCGGGACGAGCGCGTTGCGGAACGCGTGCACCCACATGACCGACCGCTGCGAGACGCCCTTCGCCCGCGCCGTTCGGATGTAGTCCTGCTGCAGCGCCTCCAGCATGCACGACCGGCTGATGCGCGCGATCAGCGCCGACTGGTTGAAGCCGAGAGAGACGGCCGGCAGCACCATGTACCGGAGCGCCGCAACCGGGTCCGCCAGGATCGACGCGTAGCCGGCCGCCGGCAGCCAGCCCAGGCGGACCGCGAAGAGGTAGATGAAGTTCAGCGAGAGCCAGAAGCCCGGCACGCACACGCCGAGCAGCGAGGTCAGCATCAGCGCGCGGTCCCAGAGCGAGCCCTGGTAGGCGGCGGCGATGATCCCCGAGGGCACGCCGATCACGACGGCGACGAGGAGCGCCGCGAAGGTCAGCACGAGGGTCGGCTCGGCCCGCTCCAGGAGCGCCGTGACCACCGGGCGGTCGAGGAAGTACGACTGGCCGAGGTCGCCGCGCAGGATGCGCGCGTAGAACTTGAAAAGCTGCTCGTGCAGTGGGCGATCGAGGCCGAGGGCCTGGCGGGTCGCCTGGATCTGGGCGGGGGTCGCGTCCGGGCCCAGCATGACGCTCACGGGGTCGCCGGGAATCAGATGAATCAGCAGGAAGACGACGGTGACGACGACCGCCAGCACCGGCACGAGCGTCAGGAGCCGTCGGATCAGGTACGCCGTCACGCGCTATGGCGGGCCGGCGCCGTCCATGAGGACGGCGCCCGCGGCCTCAGGCCGTTACTTCTCGACCCAGACGTTGGCGAACCGGACCCGCTGCGTCTTCTCGTCGAAGCCCTTCGTCGTGTTGCGGATCGCACGAAGCCCGGCGAGGTCGCCGTAGCGGATCATCGGCACCTTCTCGTAGACCTGCCGGGTCTGCTGCTCCCACATCGCCATGCGCTTTTTGGGATCGATCTCTCGGGCCATCTCCGCCTGGAGCTTCAGGATGTCCTCGTCGGTTGTCCAGCCCGGCCAGTTCGCAGTGAGAAAGTTCACGTGGGCCGGGTCGTAGATGGCGCCGATGCCGGTGGTGAACGCGTCGTACTCCTTCGAGTTGTTCCGCCGCTTGACCAGGGTGGCCCAGTCGACGACTTGTAAATCGATGGTGAATCCGACGTCCTCGAGCTGCTGCTTGGTCAGCAGCGCGAAGTCGTACATCCACTTGTACTCCTGCGTGGTCATGAAGCGAACCGGCTCTTTTTTGTAGCCGGCCTCCTGCAGGAGCCGCCTGGCCTTCTCCTTGTTCCGCTCGTTCCACGGCAGGCCCGAGAGCTTCGTGTGCCACGCGGCGATCTCGGTCATGATCAGGCTCGAATCCATCCGGTAGAACTCGCTGTGGCCGCCGGCCACGTTCTTCATGATCGGCTCGATGTCGATCGCCGCCTGCCAGGCCTGGCGCAGCTTCTGATTCGTCATCAGGCCTTCCTTTTTGTTGAGAACCGCGACGAGCCAGCCGTTGCCTTTGGCCACGATCGGGCGCAGGCCCGGGTTCTTCTTCAGCCGATCGTAGGCATCGAGGTTCAGGTCGTCGGCGAAGTCGAGCTCACCCGTCTCCACCTGGGCGACGCGCGTGGCCACCTCGGGCACCGGCTGCCAGCGGATCTCGTCGAGATACGCGGTCTTGCCGCCGCCGAACCCGTTGGGAGCCTCGTTGCGCGACCTGTACTCGTCGAACCGCACCATGCGGATGTGCTGGTCGGGCTTCCATTCGGCGAGCTTGAACGGGCCCGTTCCCACGAATTCGGTCGCCTTCACCTCGGGCGCGAACTTCTCGGCGATCTCCTTCGGGTAGATGGCGCCGAAGTTGTTCGGCACCGCCAGCGAGATCAGCACGATCGCCGACTTCTCCTTCAGCTTCATCTCGACCGTGTATTTGTCGAGGGCCTTCCACTCGGCGACCTGGGCGAACAGGGCCTTGCCGTAGACTGACTGCTTGCCCCAGCGCGCCAGCGAGGCGACGACGTCTTCCGAGATCATCTCCTTGCCGTTATGAAACTTGACGCCCTGCCGGAGCTTGAAGGTGTACGTGAGGCTGTCCTTGCTCACCGAGTGACTCTCCGCCAGCATCGGGATCGGGCGGTTGGTCGCGTCGAGGGTGTAGAGCCCTTCGTAGATGTGATTGCCCAGCGTTTCGGTGATCGTCGCGGTCGTCCAATGGACGTCGAGGGACGGGGGCTCGCCGAGGATCCCCACCCGGAGCGCGCCACCCTTCTTCTGCGCCTCGGCGGTGAGGGTATTCAGGCCCAAGAGCGCCAGCGACGCCAAAGCGAGCAGCACCGCCCGGCGATACGGCTTCAGCGACATGCGCGACCTCCGGCTCGTTGACCCCACCGCGCTACTTCTCGACCCACACGTTGTAGAAGCGGATGCGCTCGGTCTTCTCGTTGAAGCCCTTGGTCGTGTTGCGGATGGCGCGAAGTCCGAAGAGATCGCCGTAGCGGATGACCGGCACCTTCTCGTAGAACTGCCGGGTCTGCTGCTCCCACAGCGCCATGCGCTTCTTGGGGTCGGTCTCGCGCGCCAGCTCGGCCTGGAGCTTCAGGATGTCCTCGTCGGTGGTCCAGCCCGGCCAGCTCGGTGTGAGAAAGGCTGGGTGGGTCGGGTCGTAGAAGGCGCCGATGCCGGTGGTGAAGGCGTCGTACTCCTTCGAGTTGTTCCGCCGCTTCACCAGGGTGGCCCAGTCGACCACCTGTAAATCGATGTTGAACCCGACATCCTCGAGCTGCTGCTTGCTCAGCAGCGCGAAGTCGTACATCCACTTGTACTCCTGCGTCGTCATGAAGCGGATCGGCTCGTTCTTGTAGCCGGCCTCCTGCAGGAGCTTCTTGGCTTTGGTCTTGTTCCGCTCATTCCACGGCAGACCTGAGAGCTTCGTGTGCCACGCGGTGATCTCGACCATCGCCAGGCTCGAGTCCATCCGGTAGAATTCGGAGTGACCGCCCGCCACGTTCTTCATGATCGGCTCGATGTCGATCGCCGCCTGCCACGCCTGGCGGAGCTTCTGATTCGTCATCAGGCCCTCCTTCTTATTGAGGACCGCGACGAGCCAGTAGTAGGGCTTCGAGACGAGCGGGCGCAGATTTGAGTTCTTCTTCAGCCGGTCGTAGGCATCGAGGTTCAGATCATCGGCGAAATCCAGCTCACCCGTCTCGACCTGGGCCACGCGTGTGGCCACTTCCGGCACCGGCTGCCAGCGGACCTCGTCCAGATAGGCGGTCTTGCCTCCGCCGTAGCCGTTCGGCGCCTCGTTGCGCGACTTGTAGTCGTCGAACCGGACCATGCGGATGTACTGGTCGGGCTTCCACTCGGCGAGCTTGAAGGGGCCCGTCCCGACGTACTCCGTCGCCTTGACCTCGGGCGCGAACTTCTCGGCGATCTCCTTGGGATAGATGGCGCCGAAGTTGTTGGGCACCGCGAGCGAGATCAGCACGATCGCCGATTTCTCCTTCAGCTTCATCTCGGCGGTGTACTTGTCGAGCGCCTTCCACTCGGCCACCTGGGCGAAGAGCGCCTTGCCGTAGATCGACTGCTTACCCCAACGGGCGAGCGAGGCGACGACGTCCTCGGAGGTCATCTCCTTGCCGTTGTGGAACTTCACGCCCTGGCGGAGCTTGAAGGTGTAGACGAGGCCGTCCTTGCTCACGGTGTGGCTCTCGGCCAGCATCGGGATCGGACGGTTCGCGCTATCGAGGCTGTAAAGCCCCTCGTAGATGTGGTTCGTCAGCGTCTCGGTGATGCTGGCGGTCGTCCAGTGCGCGTCGAGCGACGGCGGCTCCCCGAGGTTGCCGACCTTGAGGACGCCACCCTTCTTCTGGGCCTCAGCGGTGAGCGCGCTCCCGGCGACCAGCACGAGAGCCGCCAGAACGAGCGACACGTATCTGCGACTCAGGCTCGATGACATGTCCACCTCCCGATAGTGGGTGAGTCAATCTATCACAGGCCGGCCGGCGCGCTTCGGGCGTGCCGCGGAGCATCTGGCCTCCTCCCGTCGCAATCGCCCTCACGCGACGCGCGGGTGGCCTCGTGCTCGTGACGCTCGCGGCGCTACCGACTCGTCCCGGGCTCTGGTAGGTGGCGAGGAAGGGGATCGGCGCCGCGGCGCCGGGCTGTCAGGGGGTCACGAAGCGGTAGTAGCCTCGCGGCGGGACCGACATGCTCCGTGAGTCGTCGACGAGCGATTGCCGGGGCAATCTCAGAACGCCCCATGGCGTGACTCGAAGCTGGCCGTCGAGCTCGAACCGTGCGCGAACGCTCCAGAGATACTGGGTGTCGCTCTCGAGCGGCGTCTCGACGGTGTGCTCGGGCATGGAGAGCGCGCTTCTCGCATAGACGAGCTCGTCGGGATAGACGTCCTGATATCCGGAGTGATCGCCCACCCCTCGCCAGATTCGCAGATCGTACGTCACGTGCCGCACGCGACTCACCCAGCCCCCCCGATCGGCGTCAAGATCCGTCGGTCGCGGAAATGACTCCCACCGAAGCGCTGGCTGCAAGGACTGCAGCTTGGGAGCGAGGTTGTAGGGCTCCGGAGACAGAGGCCGGAGCCCGGCGACCTCGAGTGGCCGCGCGCACGCCACGAGGGACAGCAACAGGATAGGAACGAGCCAGCGCATCACATCAACGCTTGCGCTCGGATGGAAACGGAACGAGCAGGAAGACTTCCTCCACGATCTTCTCGGCGACGACCGCCGAGGCGCGATCGAGATCGCCCTGCAACAGCTCCACGTCGTCCAGCCACTCGGTCAAGGTCCGGCCTTTGCCGCCCGAGTACGTGAGCGAGTGCGTGTAGATCTCCGCATCGTCATCCGTCCGTATCAGCCTCGTCCTCACCGTCATGACGAGCGAGAGGCTCGGATCGATCTCCGCGGTGCGACCGCGTAACGACAACTCCATCACGCTGATCTCGAGGACGGTTCGCACCCCTTCCTGGACCAACGACCGATACTCGGCCCGTTCATCGACGGTCCGCGGGCCTCGCTCGGCCAGCACGAGGAACGTGCCCGACGTCTGCTCGCGACCGGTCGCGGCCACTCGATGCATGAGGTCATCCTGGATCTTCCGAGCCGACAAGCTCCGGCCGACGGCGGCCACTCGCGCCTCGACCTTGGCGGCGGACTCGGCCGTGACGCTGCCGACGATGCTGCCGCCGACCGCCCCGACGGGCAGGAGGAAGGTGCTGGCCACGAGACCGATCGGCCCTCCGAGCGCGCCACCCCCGAGCGTGTACGCGGCACCCAACAGCGCCCCCCTCGCGGCACCCTGGCGGGCGCCCTTCGCCGGGCCGTCCACGATCTCGAACTTCGGCGGGAAGTGTCCGGACGTCAGCGCTACCGTTGCCAGCCCCAACCGGACGTCCTCGCCAGGTGGTTGAGGAAGGAGACGAGCCGTCGTGGTTGGTCCCGCACAGCCCACCTGGACGGCGACGGCGAGGAGGAGGGCAGCGGCGAGTGCCTGGCGGATCAGCATGCGCGTGGCGGGTTGGTGCGGTCCGGGAAACGGATGGATCCGCTTCGCCGAGCGAAGGAACCAATAGAAAACACCATAGCGATTATAAACCCTGAATAATATACACGTTATATAACTTGTATGTCGTCTGGTGGGCCTGTCGTGCGAGTTCCCTCACCCACTCGATCGTGACGAATTCGATGCCATTCTCGCGACTAACACCCCTCGGGTGGATCGTCGCGACGCACCCGCGGCGGAAGAACACTAGGCGGCGGGGGCCCGTCGGGCACGGGTGGTGCCACCGACCAGGCGGGCGCGGAACGCGCTCACCGACCGCTGCGCGCCCTCCATGTAGGTGTAGAGCACCGGCGTGATGTAGAGGGTCAGGAGCTGGGAGACGAGCAGGCCGCCCACGACCGCCAGGCCGAGCGCGCGCCGGGCGTCGGCGCCCGCGCCAATGCCGAGCGCGATCGGCAGGGTGCCGAGGAGCGCGGCCATGGTCGTCATCATGATCGGCCGGAATCGGAGCAGGCAGCCCCTGTAGATGGCGTCGAGCGGCGTCGCGCCCGCGCGCTCGGCTTCCAGCGCGAAGTCGATCATCATGATCGCGTTCTTCTTGACGATGCCGACGAGCATGATGATGCCGACGAAGCCATAGATGTTGAGCTCGGTGCGGAAGAGCAGCAGGGTGAGGAGCGCGCCGACGCCGGCCGACGGCAGGCCCGACAGGATCGTCAGCGGGTGGATGAAGCTCTCGTAGAGGATGCCGAGCACCAGATAGATCACCAGCACCGTGACGATCAGCAGGACGCCCTGGCCTTTCAGCGAGGACTGGAACGCCTGCGCGGTCCCCTGGAAGCTCCCAACGATCGTGGCGGGCATCTGCAGATCGCGCTGGGCCCTGGTGACCTCGGCCACCGCATCGCTGAGCGAGACGTTCGGCGCCAGGTTGAACGAGATCGTCACGGCCGGGAGCTGGCCGAGGTGCGTGATGGTCAGCGGCCCGATGGTCGGCGTCAGGCGCGCCACCGAGGAGAGCGGGACGAGCCGGCCCGACTGGGCGCGTATGTACAGCAGGGAAAGCTCCGTGGGATCGCGCTGGTACCGAGGATCCAGCTCGAGGATGACCCAGTACTGGTTGGTCGGCGTGTAGATCGTCGAGACCTGGCGCGAGCCGTACCCGCTGTAGAGCGCGTTCTCGATCTGCTCGGCGCTGACGCCGAGCGCCGAGGCCTTGTCGCGGTCGATGTCGACGGTGATCTGCGGGCTCGTGATCTGCAAGTCGGTGTTGACGTCCTGGAACCCCGGAAGCGTGCGCATCTTGTCGAAGACGATCGGCGCCCAGCGATAGAGCTCCTGGAGATCCGGCGCCTGGAGCGTGTACTGGTAGAGCGCCTTGGTCAGGTTGCCGCCGATCCGGATCGTCGGGAGATTCTGCGGATACACGCGGAAGCCCGGGATCGCCGCGAGCTTGGGCCGAAGGTCCTCGATGATCTTGTCGGCCGGCGGGCGCTGGTCGCGCGGCTTGAGCCGCATGAAGATGCGCCCGGTGTTGGGCACGACGTTGATCGTGGAGGCGCCGATCGAGGACATGATCTGGTCGATGTAGGGCTGCTTCAGCACGATCGCGGCCGCGGCCCGCTGCTTGTCCGTCATCGCGTCGAACGAGATGTCCTGCGAGGCCTCGGTGAACGCGAAGATCTGCCCGGTATCTTCGGTCGGGATGAAGCCCTTGGGAATGATGACGAAGAGCCAGGCGGTCAGCACGAACGTCAAGAGCATCACGGCCATCGTCAGGCGCCGGTGGCGCAGGGTCCACAGGAGCGTCCGGTCGTACGTCCGGAGCATGCCGTCGAAGAAGCGCTCGGACGCGACGTAGAGTCGCCCGTGCGACTGGCCCGGCGGTTTCAGGAACCGGCTGCAGGCCATGGGCGTGAGCGTGAGCGAGACGAAACCCGACACGAGCACGGCGGCGGTGATGACCACCGCGAACTCGTGGAGGAGCCGCCCCATGACCCCGCCCATGAACAGCACCGGGATGAAGACCGCGGCCAGCGAGAGGGTCATCGACAGGATGGTGAACCCGATCTCCTTGGCGCCGATCAGCGCGGCCTCGCGGCCGCTCTTGCCCGCTTCCATGTGGCGCACGATGTTCTCGAGCATGACGACGGCGTCGTCGACGACGAACCCGACGCAGAGCGTGAGCGCCATCAGGGAAATGATGTCGATCGTGTAACCGAGCAGGTACATGACGGCGAAGGTGCCGACGATCGACAGCGGAACGGCGAGGCTCGGGATGATCGTCGCCGACACATTTCTCAAGAACAGGAAGATGACGAGCACGACCAGGCCGATCGCCAGTGCCAGGGTGAACTCGACGTCGTGGACCGACTCGCGGATCGCGACCGAGCGGTCGTAGAGGACGTTCAGGTTCACCGCGGCCGGCAGCTCCTGACGGAAGCGAGGCAGGAGGGCGCGGATCGAGTCGACGACCTCGACGCTGTTCGTGCCGGGCTGGCGCTGGATTGCGAGGATCACGGCGCGCTCGTCGTTGTACCAGCTGGCGACCTTGTCGGTCTGCACGCCGTCGATCACGCGCCCGAGCTCCTCGAGCCGCACCGGCGAGCCGTTGCGGTACGCCACGATCAGCGGCCGGAAGGCCTCGGCATTCTGCAGCTGGCCGGTCGCCATGACGTTGAACATCTGATGCGCGCCGTAGAGCGTGCCGGTCGGGATATTGACGTTGCTGCGGCCGAGCGCCTGCTGGACTTCGTCGATGCCGATGCCGCGGGTCGTCAGCGCGCGGGGATCGAGCTGGACCCGGACCGCGTACTTCTGGGAGCCGAACACCTGCACCTGCGCGACGCCGGTGATCGTGGAGATGCGCTGGGCGAGGTTCGTCTGCGCGTACTCGTCGACCGTGTAGAGCGGCAAGGTGGGCGAGCTCAGCGCCAGGTAGAGCACCGGCTGGTCGGCCGGGTTCACCTTCTGGTAGGTCGGCGGGGTCGGCATCCCGGGCGGCAGCAGCGGCGCCGACTTCGCGATCATCGCCTGCACGTCCTGCGCGGCGGCATCGATGTTCCGGTCGAGGCTGAACTGAATCGTGATCTGCGTGAGCCCGAGCGCGCTCGACGACGTCATCGAGTCGATGCCCGCGATCGTCGTGAACTGCTTCTCGAGCGGTGTGGCCACCGCGGAGGCCATCGTCTCGGGGCTGGCGCCCGGCAGCGCGGCCGCGACCTGGATCGTCGGGAAGTCGATGTTGGGCAGATCGCTCACGGGCAGGAGCCGGAAGCCCATGATGCCGAACAACAAGATCGCGCCCATCAGGAGCGTGGTGAGGACCGGCCGCCGGATGAAGAGCTCGGTGTTCATGACGCCTTGGGTGGGCGGGGCTCGATGCGGGCCCCCGGCACCAGCCGGAGCTGGCCGTCGACCACGACGCGCTCCGCCGGCGTCAAGCCCTTCTCCACGATCGTCTCGGCGCCGAGCCGCACACCGGGCGTGACCAGGCGCGATTCGACCGTCTGGTCCGGCTTCACGACGAAGACGTAGGGGCCCTGCTGGCCCGGCTGGATCGCCTGCGAGGGCACGACGATCGCGGTGCGGCTCGTGATGACCATCGACACGTCGAGGAACTGACCCGGCCAGAGGACGTTGTCCTGGTTGGCGAACGTGGCCTTGAGCTGGATCGTCCCGGTCGTCTGATCCACGGCGTTGTTCACGAACGTGAGCTCGCCGGTCGCGAGCGTCTCCTGCTGGCGAGGCAGCCGCGCGTGGACCCTGAGCGCGCCGGCCGCGCGGTACTTCTTGATGTCGGTCAGGTGCTGCTCGGGCACCGCGAACGACACGTAGATCGGATGGATCTGGTTGATCACGACGATCGGGTTGTCGTCGTTGGCCTTCAGGATGTTGCCGTTCTGGACGAGCAGGTTGCCCGTGCGGCCCTCGATCGGCGCGCGGATCGTCGTGTAGCCGACCTGGAGCCGGGCGTTGTCGACGTTGGCCTGCGCCGCCTGGAGGGCCGCCCGCGCGTTCTCGACCGCCGCGCGATCGGCTTCCACCGTCGCCTCCATCGCCGTCATGTTGGTGTTGAGCTGGTCGTACTGCTCGCGCGCGATCAGCTCCTTGGCCACGAGCTCCCGGTAGCGCCGCTCCTGCACTCGCGCGTTCGCGAGCTGGGCGGTGTCGCGCTCGACGGCGGCCTGGGCCTGGCGCACCTCGGCCTGGCGCTGGCCCAGCGCCGCCTCGGTCTGGCGCAGCGCCGCCTCGAAGGGCCGCGGATCGATCACGAAGAGCAGGTCGCCCTTGTGGACGTCCTGTCCTTCCTTGAAGCGCACCTCGACGAGCTGCCCGTTGATCTGCGACTTGATGCCGACCGTCGTGTAGGCCTGCGCGTTGCCGACGGCGGTGAGCTGCACCGGAATGATCTTCTCGATGACCTCGCCCACCGTGACGGGCACGGGCGGAAGCTGGACCCGCGCCTTGCCGGCGGCGTTGTCCGAGCACGCGGCGAGAGCCAGGATGGCGACGATCGCCCACGCCGCGGCGGCCAGGTGACGGGCGATCATGCGCTCGCCTTCCGCCCGCGCGGCGAGCGCGCGTCGTCTTGCGGCGCGCTGTCGGCGGCGTCGACCAGCGCCACCAACCCGGTGAGCACCCGCCGTCGATCGTCGGCGGACATCCGCGCGAGCACGCGCTCCATGCCCCGCAGGCGGATCGCCTCGAGCTCCTCGACGAGCGCCTTGCCCGCGCGCGTCAGATCCAGCACGTAGACACGGCGATCGGCCGGATGATCACCGCGGATCACGAGTCCTTTTTCCTCCAGACGATCCACGATGTGGGTGACCGCGGGCAGGGTCACTCCGAAGGCCTTGGCGACGTCGCCCATGTGCGAGCCCGGGCGCTCGGCGAGCCGGAAGAGCACCTGCGACTGCGCGTAGGTGAGATCGAGGTCGGACGCCCGTTGCCAGAGGAGCTGCCGGAAGATCGTGCCGCCCAGGGAGTTGAGCAGCTCGAGCATCTGATGCGCCTCGCTCGTCGTCGACCGCTTCGTCTTGGCTCGCATACCTTTCGCCCGTGATCCTTTGACTAGCTTAATAGTTTACCTGATAAAGGGACTGCGAGGGAACTCGCCGCCGGAAGCCGCGCTCGCGATGAGCCGGGGAAGCGCGCGCATGTCCTCGAAGACCACCGTGTGTGGACCCTCGAGCGAGCGCCGCGGAGCGAGGCCTCCCGCATAGCCGAAGGCGCGCATGCCGGCGGCCCGGGCGGCTTCGACGCCGTAGCGGCTGTCCTCGACGACGACGCAGCCGGCGGGCGGGATTCCCATGCGGCTCGCCGCGTGCAGGAACAGATCCGGGGCCGGCTTGCCCCGCGCGACTTCGCTGGCACTGAAGATCCGGCCGGCGAACCGCTCGTAGAGCCCGGTGAGTCCCAGGGTGAAGCGAATCTTCTCGTGCGTCCCGCTCGACGCGACGCACGTCGGGACCGCGATGGCGTCGAGCGCCTCGAGAATCCCCGGCACGGGCTCGAGCTCGGCCGCGAACGCCTCGCGGTAGAGGTGGCGAAAGGGCTCTTCCCAGCTGGCCGGCAGCCGACGACCCAGGTGCGTCTCGATCTCGCGGGTCATCTCTTCGTCACTGCGCCCCATGAACCGCTCGATGACCTCCGCCTCGGTCATCCGCCAGCCGAGCTCGGCGAGCACGAGCACGTCGATCCGCACGGCGATGCGCTCGGTGTCCACGAGCACCCCGTCGCAATCGAAGATCACGAGCGAGATCGGAGCGCTCACTCTAGCCGAGTGAGATTCGACTGGCCGGCACGAGGCTCAGTGGGTGCCGCCGAGCTTGCGGTGATCCCAGGAGACGATGCGGGTCGGCGTGAAGCGGAGCACGACGCGTTTGGGCGCTTGCTGGAGGACGCCGGCCCGCGCCTCCGCCGAGAGCTCGGCGCCGGTGTAGCGGGCCATCAGCCGCATGCCGAATTCGCCCACGCGCGTGGGGTCGCGCTCGATCGTCACGTCGCACTCGAGCATGGCGCCGCGCAGCTCGCCGTAGACGTCGCGGCCGGCCTCGAGCTGGACGGTTGCGCGCCCGTCGCGCTCGACGTTGCGGACCTTCTGAGACTTGCCGTACGTCCAGGCCAGCAGCGTGTTGCCGTCGCGGACGTACCACAGCGGCATCAGGTGCGGCCGCCCGCCCGGTCCGAGGGTCGCGCACGTCAGCACGCGCTCCTCGTCGAGGAACCGGTGCAGCTCCGGCTCCGACATGGTGATGGCGCTGCGCCGGGACGGCATCGTCAGTATCCCCGCTCGCGGTCGACCACGTGTCGAAGCGGGCGGCCGGCGAGATAGCGGACGAGGTTGTCGTTGAAGACGGGCGCGATCTCGTCGGGCGTGCTCGGCCCCGAGATGTGCGGCGTCACGACGACGTTGTCGAGCTTCCACAGCGGGTGGCTCGGCGGCAGCGGCTCGCGATCGAAGACGTCCAGGACGGCGCCCGCGATCTGACGTCGCTCGAGCGCCGCCAGCAAGACCGCCTCGTCGACCACGGCGCCGCGCGCGATGTTGATGAGCCAGGCACTCGGCTTCATGGCATCCAGCGCGGCGGCGCCGATGATCCCGCGGGTCTCGGTGGTGAGGGGCAGGAGCACGACGACGAAGTCGGCCTCGCCGAGCGCGCGCGCCATCGAGCTGACCGGATACACGCGGGCGGCTTCTCGCACGGGGCGGCCGCGACGCGTGACACCGAGCACGCGCATGCCGAGCCCTCGCGCCGCCCGCGCGATGTCCCGCCCGATGTCGCCGAGCCCGACGATGGTCAGGGTCTTGCCGAACAGGCGGTCGGGGAGCACGTGGTCGAGCCAGCGCCGCTGCCGCTGGGCGTCTCGATAGACGCGCATCCGCTGCGTCACCCACGAGCACCAGGCGATCACGTACTCGGCCATCCACGGCCCGAAGATGCCGGGTGCGCGCGTGACCTGTACCCCGGCCGGCAGCTCGGGCACCAGCGCCCAGTCGACCCCGGCGCCCATCACCTGGAGCCATTTGAGGCGTCCGGCCTTCGCGTAGAGCTGGGGCGGGAATTTCCAGGCGTAGAGGATTTCGGCCTCAGAGATCGGCTCGACGGCCTCGCGCGGCGTGGCGGCCGTGCGGACGAGCGCGCCCCGCTTCGGGACGCGCATGAGCTCCGCGTAGCGCGGATCGGCGTGGTAGACGAGAACGGTCGGGCGCGTCACCGGCGGGGCGTGTCCTCCGCCGAGGACTCGACGTCGCCGGTGCCGCCGATCACCAGGACCTGCACCTAGCCGATCGCCACCGCGAGACACGTCGTGGTTCGCGTGACTCCGTCGATCGAGCCGATCTCGTCGGTGACGAGCCGGCCGACGGCGTCGAGCGTCGGGCCCTCGACCACGGCGATGAAGTCGAACGGGCCCGTGACCGCGTCGAGGTTGGCGACCGTCGAGTCGCTCCCCTCGATCGCCGCCAGCTCTTTCTTGACGGCCTTCGTCTTGCCCGGCGCGGTCTCGATCAGCACGTACGCCCGCATCTTCTTCGATCCGGCTTTCGTCATCTCGCACCTCCCGTGGGCGCCCGTCGAAGTGGCTTGGGCGCGGGCCCGCTCCGGCGTGACGCGGGGTGAGTCTAGCAGATAGGCGCGCAGCAGCGACCGGTGACAGTGGCTCTCGTCGGGACAGCCGCAGAAGAGGGTGACCGTGCCGGCCTTCGCGGCGGCGCGGACCTGCGCCAGCGGCGCTTGGGCCTCCGGACGCGCGAGTCCGGCGAGATACCGCCGCGTGTATTCCGCCCAATCGATCTCGCCGCCGCGGAACGCCCGCAGCAGGGGAAGGATCGGGCCCAGCTCCTTGAGCCAGACATCCACGCGGCTCTTGCGGATGCCGCGTGGCCAGAGGCGCATGATGAGGACGCGGGTGCCGTCCGAGTCGCTGGGCGGATCGTAGATGCGCTTGGCGGCGATCACTTCCCGATCGTCTCCGTCTCCGTCGCCTTCTTGAGCTTCTCGCACGGATCGGCGTCGTCGACCTTCGGCGTGAACCAGACGTAGTCGAAGGGGAGCGCGTCGCTCCCGAAGGCCTTCGCGTAGTCGCCGGGCTTCACGGCCGCCGCGTCCACCTCGACGAACGCGACGCTCGCGATCGAGGCGTCCGGCGCCTGGCGCGCCAGGTGCACGGGAACCCCGCGGTCGCGCCGGACGTGCCCGGCGCCCGCGATGAGCACGGCGCCGTCCCGCTGCCCGGCGCGCGCCAGGCTCGCGGCGATGCGCGCGTCGCGCGCCCACTGGATGTCCGCCATGCGATCGATCGCGTTGTCCGGAATCTGGCCGCAGTGCGATTCGCGAAGCTCGTGGGTCATCGCGAGCCGCGCCTCCGGCGACGGCTCGGCGAGGCGCAGCTGCGTCGTGAGCGTCGGACCGAGTCCGGGAAGACCGTTCCGGCGGACGGCGTCGGTGGCCGCGCGCGAGAGGTTCGTGGCGACGATCGGCACGCTCGCGTCGAGGGCCGCCTGCGCGATCGGCTGGTAGAGACGCCACTCGGGCCAGCCCGAGCGGGACCAGTTCACGGCGTCGCCGAGCCCCGCGGCGTCCTTGGGGCTGCGCGCCAGATAGCGCGCGATCGCCGGCGCCTCGTCGGTGGCGAGCATCTCGAATCCGAGCGCCGGGCGCCGCCCCGCTTCGACCATCGCACGGACCAGCTTCGCCTGCAGCGCATGGTGATCCGCGTTGTCGTGCCGCTCTCCGAGCAGCACGAACCGGCTCGCGACCAGCCGCGCCACCAGCGCATCCTCGCCGATGAACGCCCCCGCCTTCACGTCCCAGATCCGCCCGACGAGCGGATGCGCTCGCTCCACCGGACTCTCCCACTCGATCTGTCCCCCCTTCGCGCACCCCGCGACAACCAGGGCAAGAGCAACGAGAAAGCCTGCGTGAAGAACGAGACGGTTCGACACGAAACTCGACCGGAAACGCACTCTTGTCCTCATGCGTGTGAGCTAAGCACCGCGAGCGGCCCGGTGGGGGCGCGGGGCGTGGGCCGGTGGGGGGAGGGGCGCGGCGAAGTGGGACCCCCTCGTCCCGTCCGCGGCTCGAAGAGCCGCGAATCGGGCGAGCGGGTGACGCAGCCGCGCCCCTCCCCCCACCGGCCCACGCCCCGCGCCCTCACCGGACTTCACCGCGGAGCCTCATTGCGAAGCGCCAAGTGATCCCTCGGGAGTCGTCACGGTGAGCCCGGCGTCGATGATGAGAGTTTGCCCCGTGACCCAGCGCGCCTCGTCGCTGGCCAGGTAGACGGCGCCCCAGCCGATGTCCCACCCGGTCCCCTCGGTGCCGAGCGGGCTCGCGCGGCGCCGCCTCTCGCGCGCTTCGCTCCCGAGATCCTGAACCATCGGCGTCCACACCGGCCCCGGCGCGATCGCGTTGACACGAATGCCCTTCGGGCCGAGCTGAACGGCGACCGAGCGCACGAAGCCGATCACACCCGCCTTGGCGGTCGCGTACGCGGTGCGGCCGTAGCCGCGCAGCCCCGCGATCGACGACACGCAGATCACGGCGCCAGCGCCGCGGCGAGTCATCGCGGGCACGGCGGCCTGCGTGGCGAGGAACATCGACTTGAGGTCCACCGCGATGACGCGGTCCCATTCTTCTTCGGTGGTGTCGAGCAAGCCCTTCCGCGACTCGATGCCCACGTTGTTGTGCAGGATGTCGACGCCGCCCCAGCGATCCACGGCGGCCCTGACCATGGCGGCGCACTCGGCGGCGCGCGTGACGTCGGCGGCGTGCGCCGTCGCCTCGCCGCCCTCGGCGCGAATCGCCCCGACGGTTTCCTCGGCGCGTTCCTTCATCTGATCGACGCAGAACACCTTGGCGCCCTCGCGCGCGAAGAGGATGGCCGTGGCCTTGCCGTTGCCCAGGCCCGGGCCGCGCGACCCGGCGCCGGTAATGATCGCGATCTTGCCGTTCAGGCGGCCGCTCATCGAGCGCTCACTTCACGGACCGCGGACCGGGATAGCCGTCCCACGACAGGCGGCTTCCGTCGGCGCTGAACCCCGCCGCCACGAGCGGCTCGAAGATCGCGCTGCCGCGCACGGGGCTTCCATTCCAGGCCGTAATCTCGAGGCGACGTACCGGCCTCATCAAGATCGGACGGTCCATCAGCGACTGGAGCGCGGCGATCACGCCCGGCAGGTCGACGTCCTCCCAGCCGGCGAGCGGCGTGAGCTCTCGACCATGGCCCTCGGCGAGCAGCCGCGGCCGGCCCTGGCGAAACACGAGCCAGTTCTGCGGCAGCCGGGGCGCCGACACGCGTGAGCCGTCCAGCCGCGACAGGGCGAAGATGCGGCCCCACAGATTCGCCGGGTCGATCATGTTGACCAGCACGTGCGGCTCGGCACGCCGCGCCGGCGCGTCGAGATCGCCGAGCGCCTCGGCCAGCGCGTACTGCTCGCCCGAGAGCCCGGCGACGAAGTAGCCGCGCACGACCTCGCCGCCGTACTCCATGCGGAGCAGCGTGTGACGGAGCGTCGCCCAGTCGCCCTGGGCGAGCTCGCGGGCGACGAGGCCGTAGCGGGCGAGCAGGAGCTGGGCGCGCGCTTCCTCGCGCTCCTCCGGAGAGAGTCGCTCGTCGTCTCCGAGCACGCTCCAGCGTCCGATCACCGGCAGCCGCGGCAGCACGCCGCGCGCCTGACCTCGCCGCCTGCGGCGCTGAGGCCCGCCGTCCGGCGCGCGTCGGGGCGGCGTCATGCCGGCGACGATCGCGCTGAAGGTATCGGGCGTCACCATCCCCGCCCAGAAGAGCTCCCAGAGCGCGGCCAGCACCTCGGGTGTGGCGAGCCCGGTCGCCCGCGCGAGGTCCTGGGCGAACGAGGCGCCCCGGAGCTGGAGATGCAGGAAGACGTTCTTGATGCGCGCTTCCATCTCGGGCGGCGCCGCCGAGCCTTCGCGGAGCCAGCCGACGTTTTCTCGCAGGGCGGCGCCCACGCGCGTCGAGCGGCCACGGTCGCTTCCGGCGCGATCGAACACCGTCCAGACCATCTCGCCGGCGAGCCCGAGGCGATCCAGCCACTCGCGCTCGTAGTTCTCCACGCGCCCGGGCAGGAGGTCTTGCTCCCAGACGCGCACCGGCAGATCTTCGCCCTGCAAGAGCTCGAGCGCGGCGAGAACACCGGGCGGCCCGATCAGGCGATGGTCGGGATGTAGATGATGGCGACGGAGCAGGAAGGCCGAGAACTGCTCGGCCGAGGCCACGCGCCGCGGGACACGGCGCGCGTGGACTTGCCGTCGCTGGATCTCGTCGAGGACCGCGACGTGGACGAATTGGGGCGCCGCCGTGTCGGCCAGGTAGCTGCCCTGGCGAACGAGACCGCGCGCCGCCAGCCGCTCGAGCGCGCTCGTCGCGGTCTCGAGGGCCAGACCGTAGCGCTCCGCGAGCCAGGCCGCGGTCACCGGCCCCCGCGTCCGCAGAAGGCGAAGCGCGAGCCGCTCGAGCCCATCGGCGCTTTCGAGCGACCGGTAGAGCGTGGCATCGGTGGCGCCCACCCACGCGCGGCGTCCGCTCGCGAAGTCGAGCGCGATGATCCGCCGCTCCTCGGCAAGCGCCCCGATCAGCGAGGGGGCGTCCGCCACCACGCGCGCGGCGATCTCCTCGTCGGACAGGTCACCGAGATCGTCGAGGATCCCCGCCAGCTCGTTCGCGTCCCGCGCGCGCCGCTCCGGCGCCGTCTTCTGCAGCTCCGCCTCGACCGCCGCGACGATCTCCGGCCTGAGCGGGCCCGGCGCCACGGACCACGCCTTGCGCATGGTGACCGCGTCGCTCCGTCGCTCCTCGGCGTGGCCCGCGCCCAGGTACGCCCAGTCCCACGCGAGCAGCAGCGGATAGACGAACGGCGACGGCAGCGGTGTGTCCACGTGCCGGCGCCACATCTCGCCGTCGTGCAGGCGCTCGAGCAGGCGGCGCAGGCGCGTGGCGTCGAGCGCGTCGTGGAAGCACTCGCGGAGCGTCTCGGCCACGATCGGGAACTCCGCCTGGCCGCCGACCGACTCGAGCAGCGCGTCGGCCTTGAGCCGCTGGAGGTAGGCGGGCGTGCGCTGGCCCCAGGACATGCGCGGGATGAAGAGCGCGCGGATCGCGCAGTGACGGAACCGCGTGGCGAAGAGCGGCGTGCCGATCAGCGCCTTGCCGAGGAGCGTGTCGACCTCCTCGGGCGCCACGAACGTCACCAGGCGCTCGGGAGCGGGCGGCACCTGGCCCGGCGCGAACGACAGGAGAATGCCGTCGTCCACGTGGCTCGCCTCGGCCACGAGGCCGACACGCCGGAGCTTCTCCTTCAGGACCATGCCCCACGCGCCGTTGACCTTCATGCCGAAGACCGAGTGGATCATGGCGTGGCGGCCACCCATCTCGTCGGAGAACGACTCGACGACGATCCCCTGGTCGTCCGGCACACCGTCGAGCACCTCGCCGGCCTTCACGAGCCAGGCGTGCATCGCCGAGGCCGCGCGCGCGTCGAGACCGCACGTGGTCGCCGCCCACTCGGCGAAGTCGGGCCGGTCCAGGCGCTCGGCGGCGTCGCGACGCAGTCGCCCGACGGCGGTCCCCAGCTCCCACGAGCGCGAGGGATGCTCGCCCTTCCAGAACGGGATCGTCGGTGACATGCCCTGCGCGTCCTCGACCAGCACGCGATCGGCGCGTACTTTGACGATCTTCCAGGAGTGCGAGCCGAGCAGAAACACGTCGCCGGGGAGGCTCTCGGTCACGAACTCTTCGTCCAGCGTGCCGACCTTCAGATCGGTTTCGGCGACGAAGACGTCGTAGAGGCCGTTGTCGGGAATCGTGCCGCCCGAGGTGAGCGCCAGGAACCGGCTGCCCCGGCGCGCGTGCAGGCGGTCGTTCACCTGGTCCCACAGAATCCGCGGCGCGGCGCCCTTGACCTCGGCCGGAAGCGGCTCGGCGAGCGATCGGATGACCGCGACGAGCGTGTCGCGCTCGAGGTCGCGATAGGGCGCGGCGTTGCGCAGGCGCGCGTACAGGGCATCGACCGTCAACGACTCGGCGGCGACCGCCGCGACGATCTGCTGGGCGAGCACGTCGAGCGGTGCGTCGGGCATCACGACCTGATCCAGGTGGCGCTCATGGATGGAGCGCACGACCGCCGCGGCCTCGAGCAGCTCCTCGCCCTTGGTCACGACGATGCGCCCCTTCGAGGTGCGGCTGAGCAGGTGGCCCGCGCGGCCGACCCGCTGGAGGGCGGCCGCGATGTTGCGCGGCGACTGGAGCTGCACGACCAGATCGATCGCGCCGACGTCGATCCCGAGCTCGAGGGACGACGTGGCGACGAGCGCGCGCAGCTCGCCCTCCTTCAGCCGGTTCTCGGCCTCGAGCCGGGCGCGGCGAGAGAGCGAGCCGTGGTGCGCCGCGACGCGGCCGTCGGGAATCCGGTCGTTCAGGTCCCGTGCCAGGCGCTCCGCGGCGCGACGACTCTGCGCGAAGACCAGGGTCGTGCGGTGCGCCCGGACCAGCTCGGCGATCTGCTGCAGCGCGGCTTCCCAGATCGTGTCGCTCGGCGTCGTCAGGAAGTCATCCACGGGCGCGATCACCTGAAGATCGAGGTCGCGCGCGAAGCCGGCGTCGACGGTCATCGCGTCCGTGGCGGTGGCGCCGGTCAGGAACGAGCGCGCGGACTCGATGGGGCTCACCGTCGCCGAGCAGCCGATCCGCTGCGGGCGGCTGGCGGGATCGCGCGCCTCGACGAGCGCCTGGAGGCGTTCGAGCGAGAGCGCCAGATGGGCGCCGCGCTTGGATCCCATCAGCGCGTGGATCTCGTCCACGATCAGGAAGCGGGTGTGGGCGAGCGCCGGGCGGAATCGTTCGCTGGTGAGCAGGATGAACAGCGACTCCGGCGTCGTGATCAGCACGTGCGGGGGCCGCCGCGTCATCGCCTGCCGCTGTGCGGCCAGGGTGTCGCCCGTGCGCACGGCCACGCGGATCTCCGGCAGCGTCAGCGCCTGGCCGGCGGCGGCGGCGCGAATCCCGGCCAGGGGCGCTCGAAGATTTTTCTCGATGTCGTTGTTGAGCGCGCGGAGCGGCGAGACGTACACCACGTAGACGCGGTCCTCGAGCTGACGGTCGAGGCCGAGCCGGCAGAGATGGTCGAGGGCCCACAGGAACGCGGCCAGCGTCTTGCCCGATCCTGTCGGCGCGACGATCAGCGTGTCGCGGCCGGAGGCGATCGCGTCCCAGCCCTCGCGCTGAGCGCGGGTCGCCTCGGCGAACGTGTCATCGAACCAGCGGCGGACGAAGGGGAGGAAGTCGGCCATTCAACCGAATTCTACGCCTCAGCGGAAGCCCATCTGACGCAGGAGCAGGCGGCTCAGGGTGGTGCCCGGGTCCTCGAGCTCGGCGAGGATCGAGAAGTGGTGATGCCCGGGCATGTCGAGCGCCTGGCACGGGAGCCGCCTGGTCCGCCACACCGCGGCCAGCTCCTCGCCTTGACGGTGATACTCCGGCCCTTCGAGCCCACCGACGGCGAGCAGGAGCGGCCCGGAGCGCGGCGGCGGGCAGTGCGCCGGGCTCAGCTGGCGGGCCGACTCGCGCGTGAGCTTCAGAACCTCGTTGAGGTACGAAAGGCGGATCGGCTCCAGATCGTAGAGCCCGCTGATGCCGCAGCCGGCCTTGATGACGTCGGCGGGCAGTCCGGCGAAGGCGCTCCAGTCGGTCGACATCAGCATGGCCGCCAGATGGCCGCCCGCGGAGTGGCCCGACACGAAGATCCGGCTCGGATCGCCTCCGAACGAGGCGGCGTGGCGGTGGACCCAGACGATCGAGGCGCGACACTGGCGCACGAGCTCGTCCATGTCGACCGTCGGAATCAGCGCGTAGTTGATCACGACGACGGCGGCGCCCGACGGCTGGAAGGCGCGCGCGACGAAGCTCGAGTCGGACTTGTCCAGGCGATGCCAGTACCCGCCGTGCACGAACACGTGGACCGGGGCGGGCCCGTTGCGCGCGGGGAAGACATCGAGGCGCTCGCCGGGATGCGCGCCGTAGGCGAGGTCCAGCCGGCAGTCGAGCGTGGCGCGCGTCTCGGCGCTGGCGATCGCGTACCGCGAGAGCCATTCGGCGCTGTCGGTGACCTTCTCGCGGTTGTTGTACTCGGCGTCGAGCGCCTGCTGGTCGTACTCGCGAAACACACTCTTGGCCATCACCCGGCCGCCTGCCTGCACGCGTAGCCGCGCATCATCCGCCGCGACTATGCCCGCCTCGTAGAGCCACTGTCAATCACGCCAACGTCGGGTGCCGGTACTACGTCACGCTGACGCCGGCACGGGCTCCGGCCGGTGGGGCGAGGGGGGCCCCGGCGACGCGGCCGTGCGGAGTGGGACCCCCTCGTCCCGCCCGCAGCTCGAAGAGCTGCGATTCGGGCGAGCGGGTGACGGAGCCGGCCGCGTCGCCGGGGCCCCCCTCGCCCCACCGGCCGGAGCCCGTGCCGATTTCCCGTGGCTTAGCGCAGAAGCATCGCAGCGCCGGACGGGCGGATGCCGTACTCGTAGAGGAGAGCGGCGCGGCGGACGAGGTTGGCGACGACCTCGCCGTAGAACTGGGTCATCGAGTTGCTTCGAGCGCGCGCCAGGCGGTCGGACAGGGCAAAGCGGCTCTGGCTGTCGTGGCCGACCCAGTCTTGAGTGAACTGCCCGTCGATGAGCGGCTTGACCCACGGATAGGTCTCCTCGGTCAGCTCGACGACACTGGCGCCGCGCACCTTGCCGTCGGGGCCGAACGCGGTGGCGACCCGGACACTGCCGTGGATCGTCGCCTCGCCGATGAAGACGAGCGAACCGACCATCCGTTCCTGGTCGTCGCGCCCCACGTAAAAGCGATAGAAGTCCTCCTCCGGTGTCCAGCCCGACGCTTGCCTGATCGCGGCCTTCTCCTTCTCGCTCAAGCGCACCTCGCGCACGAAGAAGCGACGCGCTCCCGGCAGGAGCGACACCACCGCGTCGCGGTCGTTCACGAGCACGACCGGTGGAGTCAGATGGGCCAGCGCTGGGCTCGCGAGCGCGAGGGCCAGCGCCAGCGCGACGACGATGTGTCTCATGCGGATCTCTCCTTCTGGAGCCAGAGCTCGTACAGGGCGATCAGGGTGATCAGCGTGTAGCCGAGCGCGAAGAGACTGCCCCCGGCGATGACGAGACACGACAGGGGCGACCACACGAAGCGTGTGAGCCACATCCCACCGATGTCGATGAGGGTGCCGACGAACGGGAGGGCCAGGATCACGGACTTGAGTCGCTCGCCGAGCGACGAGAACAGGAAGATGAGCCCGAGCAGCCCGGCGATCAAGGTCTGTCCGAACAGATGCGTGTGGCTGGTCTGGATCAGGAGCGGTGTCCTGATCCAGACCTTGGCCGCGCTGCTGATGTCGCCGATGCTGATCTCCTTCTCGGCCGACTGGTGCTGGCCGTGGCCGCTCGGACCGAGGGAGGTCATGGGCATCTCGCGCGCGAAGCTCGCCTGCACGTCGGCCGGCGTCAGGCCCACCGCCGTGGCCGCCTGAGCCATGGCCGCGATGGCGCCGCACCCGATGCCCAGCAAATAGAGCGTGCAGAAAATCTTCGCGCTGACCGGAAGCCGTGAGAGTCGGATGCCCAGCATATGGATCTGCTCCTCAGAAATTCACGTTGACCTGGAGCTGCACCTGGTGGCTCATGTCGCTGCCCTCGAGGATCGCCGAATTCGGCCTGCTGTCCGAGAAGGCGTTGCGGGTCGAGTAGTTCAACCGGTACTCGAGCTTCACGTTGACCCAGTCGATCGGCATCAGGCTGCGCGTGAAGAAGACGCCGGTGGGCTTGAGGCCCGGGATCAGCCGAGAGAGGTGGAACACCGGCGCGATCGTGAACGAGTGGAGCTCTTGCCGCACACCGGTGCGGCTCGCGTCGTAATCGTTGAAGTATCCGTAGCGCGTCGTGAGGCCCAGCCACTTCTCCATCTCGTAGTAGCCCAGGACGTAGAAGCCGAGCCAGTTGCGGTCCTCGCCGATACGCGGCGGCATGCCCACGGGCCGGCCGACGGTGCGCGTGCTCACGTTGTCTTCACCGCCGTAGACGAACTCGCCCGCGAACAGCAGCTGGCGGGTGGGCTGCCACACCACATCGATGTCGATGACCCAGCGCGGATCGCTGTTGTTGTCGGCCTGCTCGGGTCCCCAGAAGGCGCCGACGCCGAAGTTGAGGATCCCGTCTCGCGAGATGGGGGTGAAGCCGATGCGGCCGCCGAAGCTCTTGTCCTTGTTGTTGTCGTCGAATGGATCGTGCGTGGTCTCGCTCTCCCAGCGGTTCACGACCCAGGCCTGCGCGTCGAGCCACGGCGCGAACTGGTAGGCGAAGGTGAAGCCGGTACCCCGCTGGGGCCGCCCGTACTGGAAGACCTCCGAGGTGGTCGCCGTGAGATTCAGGATCTCGTCGTGGCGCTCGAAGCCGAACGGCAGGTCGAAGCGGGCCAGCGAGATCGCCAGGCCGTTGCCGATCGGCGCGACGACCGTCAGGTTGAACTTGTCGAGCGTCACCTCCACCGTCGGCGCCTCGGCGCCGAAGCGCTCGCAGGCGGTGCCGGGCGGGCAGCCCATGCGATTGGCGGTGCCCGGATCGATCAGATGGCTGTGCGTGTCGTTGTGGCTCTCGATCTCCACGGCGGCGCCGGCGTGGAGCCAGTCGGCGAACGACTTGCTGACCCCGAAGCCGAATTTGTCGAAGCGGAAGTTGAGGCTGCCCGGCTGCGACTGGGACTGCGCGCCGCCGGCGAATTCCGGCACGATCTGGGTCTGCGTGCTGAAGCTGGCGGATCCGACGAAGAACCCGGTGAAACGGAAGCCACCGATCTCCGGCTTGGGCAGCCCGATCGTTTGCAGGATGTTGTCGCGGAGCTCGATCTCCTTCTCGGCCGGCGCCGTCACCTGCGCGCTGATCGAGCTCGCGGGCGCCGTGGGCGGCGCGGCCACCGCTGGAGTGACCACGGCTGGAGGAACGACTGCCGCCGGGGCCACTCGCGGCTGTCCGGCTTGTTCGAGCCGGTTCAGCCGCTCGTTGAGACGACGGATTTCTTCCCTGAGCGCTTGCGCTTCCTCGGCGCTGAGCCCCTGGGCGCGCGCCGCGCTCGGACAGAGCGCGGCAGCCAGGGCGCACGCGAGGACAGCGATAGTAATGAGGGCTCGCATGCCCACCTCCTGTGCATGGTGAGAGACCGGCCCCGGGATCTCGCTCCACGTGGGCGCGCGTTCGTGGGACGGACGGCGCCCGTGGAGGGCGAGACCGGGTTGTCTAGCTCGCGGTCAGGAGGTCGGAGTGGGTGGGGCGCGGCCGCGGGATACGGCTGGAGCGACGCTCGGGGGCGCGAGGAACGCCGCGGTGAGCCACGGAGTCGAGACGTCCGCAACGGCGGCGAACGCGACGGGGTGGGTCTCGAGCGTACCCGCGCGCTCGCCGTTGGCGGCGAACGGGCACTCGTCCTTGACGTGCTCAGGCTCGAAGAAATGGTGGACGAGGTGGGGCGCCTGCGTCGCGAGGAACGCCACGAAGGCGCCGGCGAAGAGCAGGCTCGCGCGGCGACGCCACGCGCCAGGGTGCGCCACGGCCACCATATCCTGCCTGTACCCCGGATCGCGCGAAGACTGCAAGCGCAAAACAGGGGAGCGGCTCCGGAAGCGCGCCGACAGGCCTTAGAATCGAGGCGATGAGGATCGTCTCGATCGGGGGCGGCCCGGCCGGGCTCTACTTCAGCCTGCTCATGAAGAAGTCGGATCCCGCCCACGACATCACCGTCGTCGAGCGCAACCGGCCCGACGACACCTTCGGATTCGGCGTCGTGTTCTCGGACGCGACGCTCGAGCACGTGGCCGAGGCCGATCGCCAGAGCCACGCCGAGATCACCAGCCACTTCGCCCACTGGGACGATATCGACATCCACTACCGCGGCCAGGTCCTGACCTCGGCCGGCCACGGCTTCGCCGGCATGTCGCGCCAGCTCCTGCTCGACATCCTGCAGCGGCGCTGCGCTGAGCTCGGGGTGAGGCTCGAGTTCCAGCGCGAGGTCGGCGACCTGACCGAGTACGCCGACGCCGACCTCGTGCTGGGCGCCGACGGCGTGAACAGCATCGTACGGACCCGCTACGCCGATTACTTCCGGCCGCAGATCGACTGGCGACCCAACAAGTTCGTCTGGCTCGGCACGACGTTTCCGTACCCGGCGTTCACGTTTCTGTTCAAGGAGAGCGCGCACGGCCTCTGGCGCGTCCACGCCTATCGCTACGACGCCTCGATGTCCACGTTCATCCTGGAAACGACCGAGGAGACCTGGCGGCGCGCGGGTCTCGATCAGGCCGATGAGGACCAGACCCTGGCCTTCTGCGAGCGGCTCTTCGCCGAGGAGCTCCAGGGCCACCGGCTCCTGAAGAACCGGTCGCTCTGGCGCAGCTTCCCGACGGTCCGCAACGGATGCTGGCGCTACCGGAACGTCGTGCTGGTGGGCGACGCGGCGCACACGGCCCACTTCTCGATCGGCTCGGGGACGAAGCTCGCGATCGAGGACGCGATCGCGCTGGCGCGCGCGCTCCAGCACCACGGTCAGGTCGAGAAGGCGCTGGCGGCCTACGAAGAGGATCGGCGGCCGGAGGTCGAGCGCCTCCAGCGCGCCGCGCAGGTGAGCCTGGAGTGGTTCGAGGAGGCCGAGCACTATCACGGTCGCCTCGAACCCCTCCAGTTCGCGATGAGCCTCCTGACGCGAAGCCTCCGCGTGACCCACGAAAATCTGAGAACCCGCGATCCGAGCTTCGTGAGCGCGGTCGACCGATGGTTTGCCTCGCAGGCCGAGCAGCAAAGCAAGGTCGTGGTCCCCGCGCCGCCTCCGCCGCCTCCGATGTTCACCCCGTTCCGCCTGCGCGAAATGCTGCTCTCGAACCGCGTCGTGGTCTCGCCGATGTGCCAGTACTCGGCCGAGGACGGGACGCCCGGCGACTGGCATCTGGTGAACCTGGGCTCGCGCGCGGTCGGAGGCGCGGCGCTCGTCATGGCGGAGATGACCGACGTGAGCCGCGACGGGCGGATCACGCCCGGCTGCACCGGCATGTACAAGGCCGAGCACGTCGGGGCCTGGAAGCGCATCGTCGATTTCGTCCACGCCGCGAGCCCCGCGCGGATCGCGCTCCAGCTCGGCCACGCCGGTCGCAAGGGCTCGACCCGACTCATGTGGGAAGGAATGGACGAGCCGCTCTCCGAGGGCAACTGGCCTCTGCTCTCCGCGTCGGCGCTCCCGTATCATCCCTACAGCCAGGTGCCGAAGGCGATGGACCGTGAGGACCTGCAGCGCGTGCGTGACGAGTTCGTCGGCGCCGCCCGCATGGCGCAGCAAGCGGGTTTCGACATGCTCGAGCTCCACATGGCGCACGGCTATCTCCTGGCGAGCTTCATCTCGCCCTTGACGAACGTCAGGACCGACGACTACGGAGGCTCGGCGGCCAACCGCGCGCGGTATCCGCTCGAGATCTTCGACGCGGTCCGGAAAGTCTGGCCTTCCGGCCGGCCGATGTCCGTGAAGATCTCGGCGACCGACTGGGCCGAGGGCGGTCTCGATTTCGACGAGGCCGTGGGCTTCGTGCGCAAGCTCCGCGAGCACGGGTGCGACATCGTCACGGTCTCGACCGGTCAGACGGTGCCCGATCAGGCGCCCCAGTACGGTCGCCTTTACCAGACGCCGTTCAGCGCCCGCATCCGTTGCGAGGCCGGGATTCCGACGATGACAGTGGGCGGCATCGCCTCCTACGACGACGTGAACAGCATCCTGGCGGCGGGCCGCGCCGATCTCTGCGTGCTCGCCCGCGGCCATCTCTACGATCCCTACTGGACGCGGCACGCCGCGTACGAGCAGGGATGGGACCTGCCGTGGCCGGACCAGTACGTCTCGGTCAAGGGCTTCACCCCACGGCTCGACTGATGTCGACTATGAGGCAGTTCGCGGCCGCCGGCCGAGGCGCGACTATGAAAGGACCGACATGAAGATCACCGGGATCGAGACGTTCGTGGTGTCAAACGGCTTCACGCCGCCGCGGCCGTGGTGTTTCTGCGCGGTCCGCACCGACGCGGGGCTCACGGGTTACAGCGAGTTCGGCTCGGACGGCATCACGCGCGGCCTGGTCGGCCTCGTGCAAGACCTCGGTCATCGTCTGATCGGGAAGGACCCGACGGCGGTCGAGAAGCATTACATCGATCTCTACCGCGCCGTCCGCCAGGCGCCGTACGGCGCGACCCAGCAGGCGATCGCGGGGATCGAGCTCGCGCTGTGGGACCTCGCCGGCAAGGCGCTGAACGTGCCGGTCTACAAGCTCATGGGCGGACCGCACCGCGAGCGCCAGTGGGTGTACTGGTCGCACCTCGCGACCTACCGCGCGAACAACTGGAAGCTGCTCGGCGTGAAGCCGCTCAAAACCGTCCAGGATCTGGCCGACGCGGCGCGCGAGGCGCCCGCGCGCGGCTACACCGCGTTCAAGACCAACATCATCTGGCCCGGCGAGCCCGCGCGTGCCATCTCGCAGGGCCGGCTCGGGCCGCACGACCAGGTGGCGACGCGCGACATCGTGAAGCAGGCGGTGGCCCAGATCGCGGCGATGCGTGACGCTGTCGGCCCCGACGTCGGCATCTGCCTCGACATCAACGTGAACTTCAAACCGAGCGAGGCCATTCGCGTGGGCCGCGCGCTCGAGCCCTACGATCTCTTCTGGCTCGAGATCGACAACCAGGACCCGCACGCGCTGGCTCAGCTGAAGTCGTCCGTCCGCGCGCCGATCTGCTCGGGCGAGCAGCTGCAGACGATTCGACAGTACCGGCCCTACTTCGAGCTCCACGCGATGGACGTCGTGAAGGTCGACGTGCAGTGGCAGGGCTTCTCGGCGGCGAAGAAGGTGGCCGACCTCGCCGAGACGTTCGAGCTGAACATCGCGCCCCACAACTACAACGGCCATCTCAGCACCTTCCAGAGCCTCAACCTCTGCGCCTCGGTGTCCAACGTGCGGATCATGGAGAGCGACCCGGAGCAGACGCCCTATCGCGACGAGCTCTTCACGGCGCTGCCGGAGATCGCGAGCGGCCACATGAAGATCCCGACGGCGCCGGGCTGGGGCACGGAGCTCAACGAGAAGGCGGCGAAGAAGTACGAGTGGACGGGCTAGGTCACCGACTGCTCACGGGAAGATGCCGAGCTCGAGATAGGTCGCCGCAACCTTCTTCAGCGCGTTGAGGAACGCCGCGGTCCGGAGATCGCCGGCCCGCGTGAACTTCCACAGCTCGTGGATCTGGTGATAGGCGCTGATCATCGTCTCCTCGAGCCCGGAGTTGACCAGGTCGATCTCGTCGGCGCCGCGCACGATCTTCAGCCGTTCCTCCGACGGGAAGACCCGCCCGGTCGCCTTTTCGATGGCCGAGAGCATGCGATCGAAGGCCGCCTCCTCGAAGCGCTTCCCGACCCGGCCGAAGCGGACGTGCGAGAGGTTCTTGATCCACTCGAAGTACGACACCGTGACGCCGCCGGCGTTCAGATAGATGTCGGGCACGATCAGGACGCCGCGCTCGAGCAGGATCTTCTCGGCCTCGGCGGTCGTCGGGCCGTTCGCCGCTTCGGCGACGATCTTCGCCCGGATCTTTGGCGCGTTGTCACGGGTGAGCTGGCCTTCGAGCGCCGCCGGGATCAAGATGTCGCAGTCGGCCTCGAGCGTCAGATTGGTCGGCGTGATGTTCCGCGCGCCCGGGAAGTTCACGATCGAGCGTGTTTCCTTCTGGAACTGGAGCACCGAGTCGACGTCGAGCCCTTCCTCGCGGTAGATGCCGCCTTCGCGCTCTGAGAGACCGACGATGAGGCAGCCCGCCTCCTGACAGAACTTCGCGGTGTGATAGCCGACGTTACCGAGCCCCTGCACGATGACGCGCTTGCCCTCGAGGCCGCGCGAGAGTCCAAGCGCCTTCATGTCGTCGGCCTGATCGCACACTTCGCGAAGCCCGAAGAAGACGCCGCGACCCGTCGCCTCGACCCGGCCGCGGACGCCGCCCTGAGTGACAGGCTTTCCGGTCACGCAGGCCATGGCGTCGATCGCGCCGGGATAGAACGCCGAGTAGGTGTCGTAGATCCACGCCATCTCACGCGGTCCGGTTCCGTAGTCGGGTGCCGGAACGTCGATGCCGGCGCCGATGAAGTTCTTCTTGATGAGCTCGGCCGTGTAGCGCCGCGTGATCTGCTCGAGCTCCTGCACCGTGTACTTCTTGGTATCGATCCGGACGCCGCCCTTGGCGCCGCCGAACGGTACGTCGACGATCGCGCACTTGTAGGTCATCAGCGCCGCCAGCGCCTTGATCTCGTCCTCGTCGACCGTCGGGGCGTACCGGATGCCGCCCTTGACGGGCACGCGATGGTGGCTGTGCTGCGCCCGCCAGGCGGAGATGACCTCGTAGCCGCCGTTTCGCCGGATCGGAAACTGAATGGCGTAGACGGAGTTGCAGACCTTGATCTGATCGAGGAGGCCCTGCGGATAGTCGGTGAGCGCAGCCGCCTTGTCGAAGTATATGTTGACCGTCTCGAAGAAGCCGGGGCCCGACTGCGCTGGCGCCATGTCAGCACCTCCCGTAGAGGATCTTCGCACGCCGATGCCGTGGGCGCGTAGGACGACGTGAGGGGTGGCGGTCACCGTGACGAGGCGGTATCGTCACCGAGGGCGGATAGACACGGTCGATCGTCGTGCGACAGGGCCGATCGACGGAATGAGGAGACGAGCATGGAGCGCGAGAAGCTCGCGGACCTGGTGATCCGGTTCACCCAGGCATTCAATCGAGACGACCTGGACGGCGTGATGTCGTTCATGGCCGAGGATGCGGTGTACGACGAGTTCACGGGCACGATCAATCGCGGCAGCGCGGCGATCCGGGCGGCGTTCGTCCCCCAATTCCGTGGCGACTACGGCAAGATGCGCTTCAACACCGAAGACCTCTTCGTGGACGCCGCGACGGGCAAGGCCCTGATCCGCTGGCAGTGCACTCTCGAGACCAAGCGCGGCCCGGCGGCGTGGCGAGGACTCGACATCATCCACGTCGTGAACGGCCGCATCACGGAGAAGCTGACCTACGCCAAGGCGAAGGTCCCACTCCTGGGAGAAATCGCATGAGCAGCGTGCCGTCCCCTCAGCGTGTCGCCGTCGCGCTCTTCGAGGGCTTCACCGTCCTCGACGTGTACGGCCCCGTCCAGGCCTTCGCCTCGTGTCGGACCGTTCAGCCCGACGGCACCCGGCGCCCCATGTTCGAGATCTTTTCGATGGCGAGCGAGGCCGGAAAGGTGAAGGCGGGCGAGGGGCCCGCGACCTGGGCCGAGTGGAGCTTCGAGAAGGCCCCCGACTACGACATTCTCCTGATTCCCGGCGGCTTCGGCTCTCGAAAGGCCGTGGCCGACCAGGCCTTCCTCGAGCGCCTCGCCGCCGCGAGCCAGCGCGCCCGCATCACGACGACGGTGTGTACCGGCTCGGCGCTACTCGCGCGCACCGGCTTGCTCGACGGCCGGCCCGCGACTTCGAACAAGATCGCCTGGGATTGGGTGACCCAGCAAGGTCCGCGCGTCCTCTGGAAGCGCAAGGCGCGCTGGGTCGACGACGGCAACGTGCTGACCTCGTCCGGCGTCTCGGCGGGAATCGACATGGCGCTGAGCCTGATCGCGCGCCTGCACGGCCGCGAGATGGCGCTGACCTCGGCGCGCAACATGGAGTACGTGTGGCGCGAGGGGGCGGAGGACGATCCGTTCGCGTGAGGCGAGGTGACTCTCGACCGCAGCGTCCGCGATACGAGACCCTCGGGTTGAATACGTTGGAATCAGGCGCCGGTGATCCAGCGCGCCGACCGCGCGTAGTGTGGCCCGCGGTCCCCAGACTCGCGCTGGCGCGCCATCTCGGCCAGCCGGCGCTCCTTCTCCGGCGTCCGCTCCGGGATCTGCTCCTGCGCGTCGCGCAAGTGCGCGTCGTAGTCCCGCCCGACCGGACAAACGTCCACGCAACGCGTACACCCGGAGTAGACACCTACACCCCGCAAGATCGACTGCCAGCTCATGAACGACTCCTTCGACTTCAGGAGCGCGAGCTGTTCTTCACGCGAAGACGTCATGAGGCGCTCGACGTGCCCCATCAGGTAAGTAAACCCGTAGGGCGACGCGAGCGGGGCGCAGCGCTCCTTGTCGAGCCTCCACTGGCCGATCGCGTCGGCGGGGCAGGCGAGAAGGCAGCGGCCGCAGGCTTCACCGAGGCACAAGGCTTCGGCGAGCGGGCGATCGGGCTCGAGCTCGGCGCTCGTGAGCACCGCGCCGAGCAAGACCCGCGGGCCGTACTCCGGCGTGAGCAGCATCAAGTTCAGGCCGAGCGTGCCGAGGCCGGCCTCGACGGCGGCGTGAGCGAGCGAGAGCGGGCCGCGCGTGTCACCCTTGGGGTCGTAGTGGCGCGGATCGAAGTGCACCGGCGGCACCGTGATCGACGGGAAGCCCGCGTCTTCCAGGAAATAGACGAGCTTCAGCTCGATCTCCTCGAGATCGGTCAGCACGAGCTCCGTCGAGTACTGCTTGTGCCGATCGTCGTGCCCCCGCAGCCGGTTGATCCCGGTGAGGAGCCGGCGCCCGAGGACGATGACCGACTTCGAGTCGTCGGCCGTGATGCGGCTCGGCGTTTGCGGGCGCGCGGGATCGGGCGGATGATGATCCAGCACCTCGCCGCGGGCGATGCCGACCAGATCGGCGCCGAGCGCTTTCGCCTTGTCCTTGACGGCGGCGGCGGTGAGGCTCACGCCGTGGTCCCGGCGCGGCGGGCCGGCGGACGGTAGCCGTCCTCGCCGATCCAGCGAACGCGTCCGTCGGCCATGCCGCGGATCGGCTCGCCCCGTCTCCTGATGCCGAGCAGCTCACGTGCGCGCGCCACCTTCGCGTCGGTCTTCTCGGGGATCTCGCGCTGCGCCTCCTTCAGGAACCGGTTGTAGTCGTCGCCAACGGGGCAGACGGCGAGACAGCGCGGACAATCGCCGAACGCGCCGACGACGCGCAGGAGCCCCTGCCAGATGCCGAACCACTCGTGGCCCGCGAGCGTCTCGAGCTTCGCGCGACCGCCGTCGGCGCCGACGAAGGCGCTGAAGACGCGCAAGATCGTCGAGAAGCCGAACTCCTGCGCGAAGGTTGCGCAGCGGCGCTTGTCGAGCCCCCAGTGCTGGACGGCATCGGGCGGGCAGGAGTAGAGGCAGCGCGAGCACGGCTCGCCGATGCAGAGCTGCTCCGTGAGCTTTCCGTCCGGCTCGAGCAGCGCGTCGGTGAGGACGACGGTCGTGTAGCACCGCGGCCCCGCTTCCTTGGTGAGCAGATTGAGCTCGAAGCCGATCGTGCCGAGCCCGGCTTCGATCGCCACGTGGCGCGTCGAGAGATAGCCGTAGCTGGCGCTCTTCATCTCCCAGACGGTCTCCTGCGCCGCCGTCTGGAACGCCCACTGGTCGTGCTCCTCGAGGAAACGCGCGATGCGGTAGCCGACGCGGTCCATCTCGCGCAGCACGAGCTGGTCGACGTGGTGGATGCACGCGTTGTCGCGCGCGCGGAACGCGCCGGCCGGGATGCGCTTGAAGAACGCGACGCAGCTCCGGATCTCGGGCGAGACGCGCGCCGGGATCTGCGGGTGCGTCGGATCGGGCGGATGGGCGTTGAGGACCGCGGCGTCAGCGATCCCGACGCCGTCGGCGCCGAGCTCGCGCGCTTTCGCTTTGACGATCTCGGCGGTCAGCGCCATGCCGCCTATCATGGCATAGCTTGCGCTCGGCTCCCCACCTGGGCGAGACTGCCGGAAGAAGCGCCACGGAGGGAGCCATGGACGAGCTGAAGGTCGTGCGCCTCGACGAGACCGAGGTCGTGAAGTTCGGGCCGGACGCGGTCTACCAGCTGATCCTCGGCGACGACGAGGGGACCACGCCGATCCGCACGGGCATCCAGACCTCGCAGCCCGGCTACGTGGCGCCCGTCCACTCGCATCCCTACATGGAAGTCCTCCATATCCTCGACGGCGTCGCCGAGGCGTGGATCGACGGCCGCGAGGACAGCAGAGTGACTTTGCGCAAGGGCGACACGATCGCCATCCCACCGCAAGTTCCGCACAGCTTCCGCGTCGTGGGGGACGAGGTGCTCCGGCTTCTCGGCACGCACACCTCGCCCAAGCGGATCGTCAACTACAAGGACGGCGCGAAGAGCGACGCCCGCGGCTATCGCGTTTACGAGTCCTGAGAACGGAGGCCGGTCACCGGCCGGGCTCAGACTCGCTCGACGTCCGGCCGACCGAAGAGCCCCCACGGGCGCACGAAGAGCGTCGCGATCAGCACGAGGTACGACGCGACGTGGCTGAATCCGCCGCCGACGATCGGATCGACGTAGCCTGCCACGAGTGACTCGAGGATTCCGACGGCGAAGGCGCCGATGATGGTGCCCGGCAGGCTGTCGAGGCCGCCGAGAATCACGATCGGGAACACCTTGAAGCCCAGCAGCTCGATCCCGAACCCGCCGCCCGACACGAAGCTCCAGAGCGTGCCGGCCAGGACCGAGAGGACCCCGACCAGCGCCCACGTGATCGCGTAGTGCCGGTGCAGGTCGATCCCCACCGCCAGCGCGACCTGCTGATCGCTGGCGACCGCGCGCAGCGCGAGCCCGGTGCGACTGCCGTGGAAGAACCAGCTGAGCGCGGCGATGCACGCGGTGGCGATCGCGGCGGCGACGATCTTGTCGACCGAGAGCGGCACGCCGCCGACGACGAGCGGGTCCAGCGGAAACGGTGAGGCGATCCGCCCGGGGATACCGGCGAAGACGACGGTCGCGGCGCCTCGCAGGAGGATGCCGACGCCGAGAGTGAGCATGATCAGCGAGAGCAACGAGCTCTGCAGTAGCGGGCGCAGGACGATCCGGTTGAAGACGAGCGCCAGCGCCACCACGCCGGCGCAGCCGACGGCGACCGCCCCGCCGAGCCCGAGCCCGAACGTGTGGCTCGCGGCCGCGGCCGTCCGCGCGCCCAGCATGGTCCACTCGCCGACGGCGAAGTTGAGCATCCGAGAGGCCTTGTAGACGACCACGAAGGCCAGCGCGACGAGGGCGTAGATCGATCCGGCCAGTGCGCCGTCGGCGACGAGAAACGCGAAATACGCCAGATCCGGCATCGCGGGAGTCGGCTAGGAGACCACCATGGACGTCACCAGGCCATCGTCGAATCGGTCTTCTCGAGCACGTTCGGCCAGCGGACGCTCGGGCTCAGCGCCGACAGGACGCGGTCGATCTCGCGCCGGTTGAACGCTCGGTAGAGACCCGAGCGCACCCGCACCTTGTCTTCGAAGGTCACGAGGCCTCGCCGGTTCCGAGATAGGCGCGCTGGATCTCCGGCGTGGCGAGCAGGTCGGCGCCGCGGCCCGAGAGGACGACCTGCCCGGTCTGGAGCACATAGGCGTGCGCGGCGCACTGAAGCGCCATCCGCGCGTTCTGCTCGACCAGCAGCACCGCCGTCCCTTCCGCGGTGAGCCGAGGAATGATCCGGAAGATCTCGCGCACGACGAGCGGCGCCAGGCCGAGCGACGGCTCGTCGAGCATCAGGAGCCGTGGGCCCGCCATCATCGCGCGACCGATGGCGAGCATCTGCTGCTCGCCGCCGCTGAGAGTCCCGGCCAGCTGACCTGCGCGATGCTCGAGCACTGGAAACAGCGCGAAGACGCGCTCCAGTCCCGCGGCCGTGCTCGGCCCGTCGCGCCGCGCGAAGCCGCCGATGCGGAGATTCTCGAGCACGGTCATACGCGCCAGCATCCCGCGTCCTTCGGGCACGTGGATGACGCGCCGGCGGACGATCTGATGGACGGGCAGCCCGACGAGATTCTCGCCGCGAAACCGCACAGCGCCTCGCCGCGGCCGCACGATGCCCGAGATCGCGCGAAGCAACGTCGACTTCCCCGCGCCATTGGCGCCAATGAGCGCGACGACCGCCGCCTCGGGAACAGACAAACTCACACCCTGAACCGCCCGTATCCGCCCATAGCTCACATGCAAATCCTCAACCTCGAGCATCGGCGTACTAGGCTGCATGAATCGCGACCAGCGGCGACCGTGCATGTCTCGCGGGATGATCACGGCGCAAGATGACGTGGCTGGCGGACGGGGAGACGGGCGGGTGGCATCGGGCTGCCCCGAGGTCGGCGGGCGTAGTGGGACCCCCTCGTCCCGCTCGCAGCTCGAAGAGCTGCGATTCGGGCGAGCGGGTGACGCAGCCCGCCGACCTCGGGGCGGCCCGATGCCACCCGCCCGCCTCACGCGCACGCCAAAGCCAAGAGCTATTCGCTGCCAAGATAAGCCTCGATAACACGCGGATCGCGCTGGACCGCAGCCGGCGACCCTTCGGCGATCTTCTGGCCGAAGTTGAGCACGGTGACGACGCGCGAGAGCTTCATCACGAGCGACATCTTGTGCTCGATCAACAGAATCGTCACGCCGCGTTGGTTGACCTGCGCGATCAGCGCTTCGAGCTCGAGAGTCTCCGGTGTGTTCATCCCGGCCGACGGCTCGTCGAGGAGCAGCAGCTTCGGCGAGCTGGCGAGCGCGCGTGCGATCTCGAGCCGGCGCTGCTCGCCGTAGGGCAGCTCGACCGCGGGTCGTCCGGCTTTGCCCGCGAGCCTCACCAGCGCCAGGATCTCTCCGGCTCGTTCACGCGCGCTCACTTCCGCGTGCGGCCGGCGGAACGGGACGCCGAGCAGCGGCGACAGGAGACCGCCGTGCGTCCGGCAGTGAAGCCCGAGCAGGACGTTCTCGAGCACCGTCATCGAGCCGAAGAGCCGGATGTTCTGGAAGGTCCGGCAAATGCCGAGCGTCGTGCGCCGATACGACGGCAGGCCGCTGATCTCCCCCCCATCGAAGCGGATGTGCCCGGCGTCCGGGCTCAGCGCGCCCGTCACGAGGTTGAAGAAGGTCGTCTTGCCGGCGCCGTTCGGTCCGATGATCGCGTGGATCCCGCCGGCCTCGACGCTCAGATCGAGGCCCGCGAGCACGAGGAGGCTCCCAAAGCTCCGGGACAGCCGGTCAACCGCGAGCAGCGGCTCGCTCACTGCGTAGTGAGAGCCGGGCCAGCAGGGTCGTGTCGAGCAGGCCCTGCGGCCGGACGAGCATCATGGTCAGCACCAGGAGTCCGTAGAAGATCTCGCGCCAATCCTTCACCCACCGGAGAAGCTCGGGCAGGACGGAGAGGGTCGCGGCACCCACGACGGCGCCCCAGAAGCTCGCGAGGCCGCCGAAGACCGCATAGAGCATCACGAAGAGCGATCGCCCGACGCCGAACGCCTCTGGGTCGATGAAGAGCGTGTAGTGGGCGTAGAGCGCACCCGCGAGCCCGGCGATCACGCCGCCCGCCGTAAAGGCCGCGAGCTTCACGTAGGTCGAGTTCACGCCCATCGCCTCGGCGGCCGCCTCGTCGTCGCGCAGCGCCGCGAACGCGCGCCCCATGCGCGAGCCGCTCAGACGCGTGAAGAAGTAGCAGAGGACGATGAGCAGACCGAGCACGTGCCAGATGGTCGTCGCGGGTGGGATCCCGGCGAAGCCGCCGGGTCCGCCGAAGGCCGGCGCGTTCAAGAACAGCACGCGCACCATCTCGCCGAAGCCGAAGGTGACGAGCACCAGGTAGAGCCCGCGCAGGCGCAACGCGGGGAATCCGACCGCGAGCCCGACGAGGCCGCCGACGAGCCCGCCGGCCGCCAGCGCCAGCGGAAACGGTACCCCGTGCTGCACGGTGAGGTAGGCCGCGGTGTAGGCGCCGAGCGCCATGAAGCCACCCTGGCCCGCGGAAAGCTGGCCCGCGGAGGCCGGCAGATAGAACGACAGCGCCATGATCACGTCGATGCCGGCGAAGATCAGGATCGAGACGGTATGATCCGACAGCACGATCGTCTCAGCCGGTCTGCAGCCGGGCGCCGAAGAGGCCGGTGGGACGCACCAGGAGAATCAGGATCATCACCGCGAACGCGAACGCGTCCCGGTAGGAGGACGCGAGATAGGCGACGCTCATCACCTCGACGACGCCGATGATCAGGCCGCCGAGCATCGCGCCCGTGACGTTGCCGAGGCCGCCGAGCAGCATGATCGCGAGCCCCTTGAGGCCGACCTTGACGCCGAAGAACGGGCTCAGCCCGGTGAAGTTCCAGGCGAGCAGCACGCCGGCCGCCCCGGCCAGCGCCGAAGCGATCGCGAACGTGATCACGATCGCGAAGGAGACGTTGATGCCCATGAGTCCGGCGACCGTCTGGTTCTCGGCGGTGGCGCGGATCGCCATGCCGGTCGGCGTCGAGCGCAGGAACACCTCGAGCAATCCCATCAAGACGACGGACGTGCCCAGGATCAGCAGCTGCAGCGTCGAGAGCGTCACCGGACCGAGCTCGAGCGACGCCGACGCGAAGGGCGCCGGGAAGGCCACCGGCTCGGCGCCGAAGATCTTCACCACGACGTGCTGCAGCACGAGCCCGACGGCGATCGTGGTGATCAGCGGTGTGACGTGGCTTCCACGGTTGCGTACTGGGCGAAACGCGACGCGCTCGATGAGAACGCCGAGCGCGGCCGCCGCGAGCATGGCGCCTGCGAGGGTCACCCACGGCGGAAAGCCGGCGAGCGCCAGCACCAGTCCCACGTACGCGCCGACCATGAAGACCTCGCCGTGGGCCAGATGCAGCAAGTTCAGTACGCCGAAGATGAGCGTGTAACCGATCGCGACGAGGGCGTAGGCGCCGCCGAGCATTAGCCCGTTGACGAGCTGCTGGGCGAACATTGGGCGCGATGATATCACCTGGATCAATGCCCGATCTGATCCCCCCTACGATGCGGGGCAGGGGGTTGCAGATCGCGGCAGGACGCGGGATGACACGCGACGCGATCGACGACGTGCGAGAGTGCGCGACCGCCGTCGTGAAGAGGTTGCCGAGGCCGCCGCCGGGCACGGGCACGAGCGGAATCAAGAGCCTGACGGCGGCCGCGGCAGCCCCGCTGGAGTGCCGCGGGCCCGTCTACCTCCGCCGGAGATCGCGGACGAAGACGTGCTGCGCGACGACGCTATTGGCCGTGATCTCGTCGGCGTAGATGGTCGACGCGGCCACTTCCGGTGCCTTGATCTCACCGCGGGTATCGTGGATCTTGACGTCCTTTGTCTGATGGATCTGGCCGAGCACCTGATCAGCCTCGATCCGGTTCGCATAGATCGTGTCGGCGCGAACCTGATGGGCCTTGATCTGGTCCGCGCTGAGCATCTGGGGCGTGGTCGGGACGCCCGGCGTGGCCGGCGGCGGCACCACCACGGTGGTCGACGACGGCGGCGGGGCCTGCGGCGGCGGCACGATCACCGTGGTCGACGGAGGCTGCGGTTGAGGCGTCACTTCGATGCGGACGTGGTCGGCCGACACCCACCCGATCGGGAGCGCGAGCGCGACGAGCCCAGCGATTGCGGCTGCTACCCGTGCACGACGTTTCGTCATCACGTTTCCTCCTGATGTTTTGAGCCGCGGGAGCGGTTACCGCCCCCGATTTGGGATTTCGCGGTCATAGGGGAGCTGAGCCGGGCCAAGTACGGAGTCGAGCATCGACCGTGCCATCGCCCGATGGCCATCGGGCAAGTAGCGATTCTGTTTAGCGTTCGAGCCGCGATGGCCTGATCGCGCCACGGATCGGCCCGCGCAGCGCGCGACGGGCGCGTAAGAACGACGTACAAGAGCTACAGGGTCGTAAAAAATTACAGAGTAGAGGTTGACGTGGGCTGGGCGACGCCGGATCGTCAACTGGTCCGACCGCGCGGTTGCCGAGCGGCCAGGATATGTTAGGCGCGATGCTGCCCGCAGAAGTGCGGCTGAGGGCGCAGGACGTGCGTGATGCGGCACGGAGACTCACCAAGCACAGCAGCCAATTGCGGGACCATGCGGACGTCCTGATGCGCGAGCCCGAAGCTGCAAGCGCTGCGCTACGCGAGACGATGCAGCGGACGGCTTGGCGCGACTGACGAGGTTAGATCCAGCGTCAACGAACGGCAGCCGCCTCGCGCACCGGGTCAACCACCTGGATTGACAGGCCTCGGTCCGGCGTATTACCGTCGCCCAATTGTGATGGACGCCTCCACGAAGATCCGTATCTTCCCCACCGGTATGCGGCTGCACGAGTGGATCGCGTTCGAGCAAGGCTACTTCCGCGAGCAGCGCCTCGATCCCGAGGTGTTGTGGGACGTCTACCTGGGTCAAATGAAGGCGTGGACCGGCGGCTACAAGGCCCGGCCGCAAGACCAGCCATTCCTCGAGGGAGCGCAGGCCATCGGCAACGCGTGCGCGTGGGGCAGCGTGTGCAACGCGGGCGCCGGCATGGGAAAGTTCGTGCCCGACGCATACGGCGTCGCGCGGCACGCGATCTACGTGCGTCCGGACTCGCGAATCCGACGCCCCGAGGACCTCGCCGGGGTGGCCGTCGCGGTCGGCCTGATGGCGGGCAGCCACTACAACGTTCCGTACCGTCTCGAGCGCTATCTGCCGCTCGCCGACATCAAGATCGAGCCCGTCGGAGGGTTCGGTCGGCGACTCGACGCCCTGCTGAAGGGCGAGGTCGAGGCGGCGAGCCTGCTCGACCCGCAAATCTACATGGCCGAGGAGCTGGGCCTTCGGAGAATCCTCGGCGGCGAGTTCAACACGCTCTGGTGGGTGGACGAGGCGAGTGACCGAGACGTCCTGCGCCGCTATTTCACGGCGCTCGCGCGCGCCGACGAGGCGCTCGATCGCGATCTCGCGCGCTATCTGCCGCTGTGGAAGCACTGCATCCCACCCGAGCTCGCCGATCGTCCGTGGCGCGTCGATCGCTGGGGCGCTGGTGAACGCTTCGTCTTCGCGGCCTACCCCCCCGAGAAGCTCGCGGAGGTCATGGCGGCGATCAATCGCTGGGGAATGGGGCGCGAGATGAAGGTGACGGAGCTCGAGCAGCTCGCGCTGTCGCTCGCGTGAGCAACTCGTAAATTGAGAGAGGAGCCGGCATGATCCGGATGCGTCGTGGGGCTGTCGGCGGAGTCCTTCTGGTCGCGGTGCTGCTCTCGAGCCTGGCGACGACGGCCGTCGGAGCGAAGCTGGCGGGCGAGAAAGTGCGGCTCGGCGTCATCATGCCGCAGGCCGGCATCTTCGTGGACTGGGGACAGCACGGGCTGATCGGCGCCGAAATCGCGCGCGAGGAGATCAACGCGGCCGGCGGGATCGGCGGGCTCCCGCTCGAGCTCGTCATGGCCGACGACCGCGGTGACCCGAAGGAATCCGTCACGCTCACGCGTCGTCTGGCGCAGACCGATCGCGTCCTGATGATCCACGGCTCGATCTCGAGCTCGAGCGCCGGCGTGATGTACCCGCTCTCGGCGAGCCTGAAGGTGCCGATCGTCTCGCCGACCGCCGCCGCGCCGGGGCTCACCGACAAATTCCGACCGTGGGCCTACACGATGAATCCCGGCGCCGCCCGCGCGCTCGGGACCGGGCTCGCTGCCCTTCGCAAGCACCATCCGGAGGTCAAGAAGGCGACGGTGCTCTACAACCAGGCCGACGCCATCTCGAAGGCCGAGGCGACCGTCGTGATGCCGCCGACGTTCCAGCAGGCGAACGTCGAGCTCCTCGACACGATCACCTTCCAGACGGGCGACCTCGACTTCAGCGCGCAGGTGACGCGCGCGCTCGCCCGGCAGCCGGACATGCTCTTCCTCGGCTCGGGATCCCGCGAGGCTGCGCTGGTCGCCAAGGAGGCGCGCAAGCAGGGCTTCAAGGGCCCGATCCAGGGCGGCGTGGCCACCGCGACGCCCGATCTGGTCACGCTCGGCGGCGACTCCGTCGAGGGCTGGTACACCACGACCTACGCCTGGAACGAGCGCCCGACCCCGCGCATGCAGACGTTCGTGAAGAAGTTCCTCGAGCGCTCCGGCGGCAAGCGTCCCAACTCGTCCGGGCCCGCGATGTACGACCAGCTGTTCATCGCCAAGACGTGCATCGAGACGGCCGGCGTGACGAACAAGTCCGACGATCTCGACAGCGATCGGGACAAGCTCGCGAAGTGCTGGGCCGGACTCAAGAGCTACGACGGCGCGATCGGCGCGATCACGATGAACGAGCTCGGCGTGAACGTCGGGCAGATCTGGGCGCTCACGGTCAAAAAGGGCGTCTTCACGCTCTCCGAGTAGCGACGCGTGACGGTCTCGACGCTGCCGATCCTTCCCACGTCCGTCGTCGGCAGCTATGCGATCCCGGCCTGGCTCTGGGCCGCGTGGGAGAAAATCGAGGCCGGCGGCTTCGGCGCGATGGACGTCGCGGAGACCGAGAACGACGCGGTCGCCATCGCCGTGCGCGATCAGGAGCACGCCGGCCTCGACCTGATCTCCGACGGCGAGATGCGACGCCAGGGCTTCATCGTCTCGATCTTCAAGTACTTCCACGGGCTCCGGCCGATCGAGCCTCGCCGCAAGGTCGGCGTCCTCTCCTACGACGGCCACGTGTTCTACGAGCCGGTCGAGCGCCTGTCGGCGCCCGCCGGGCTCGGCACGCTCAAGGAGCTCGACCATCTCCGGCAGGTGACCACGCGCCCGTTCAAGATCACCTTGCCGGGACCGCTCACCCTGGCGACGCAGATCACCAAGGGCGGACCCTACCGCGACCGTGCGGAGATCGCGGCCGACCTGGCGACGCTCATCAATCACGAGCTCAAGGCGCTCGCCGCCCGCGGGGCTCGCAACCTCCAGCTCGACGATGTGTACCAGAGCTTCATCATGGAGCCGAAGCGACTGGCCGAGCTCTACGACCGCTGCTTCGAAGGCGTCCTCGTCTCGCGGCGCTTCTGGCACATCTGCTTCGGGACGCTCGAAGGGTTCGGCTTCGGCGAGCGGACCTATCGGCCGCTGTTCCCGACGATCGCGAGCGCCTCGGCCGACCAGCTCGTCTTCGAGTTCGCCAATCGCGAGATGGCCGAGAGCGAGCTCTGGCGCGAGTTCGACTGCCCCAAGGAGCTCGGCGCCGGCGTGCTCGATCTCAAGAACTTCTACGTCGAGAGCCCGGAGCTGGTGGCGCGGCGGATTCGCCGGATGCTCGAGAGCGTGCCGGCCGAGAAGCTGTGGATCAACCCGGACTGCGGCCTCGCGCGGCTGCCCCGCCATCTCGCCTTCGCCAAGCTGCAGGCCCTCGTCACCGGCACCAGAAAAGTCCGCGAGGAGCTGATCGGGCGTGCGGATACATGAAGCTCTACAAGCCCGAGGTCGAAGCCCAGAAGTTCTGGAACCCGTACACGCAGACGATGCCGAGGCCCGAGCTCGATCGGCTGCATCTCCGGAAGCTCCAGACCGTGATCGAGTACGCGTACGCGCGCAGCCCGATGTACCGCAAGCTCCTCGACCGCCACAAGGTCAAGCCCGAGCAGATCCGCACGATGGACGATTTCGTCAAGCGCCTGCCGTTCATCGACAAGAAGGAGATCCTCGACGCCCAGGCCGTCAGCCCGCCGTTCGGCGACGCGCTCGCCATCCCTGAAGACTTCTTCCAGCAGCGCTTCGCCACCTCCGGCTCGACCGGCGCCCCGCTGCACATCCCGCTCACGTACCATTCGGCCGAGCTGTGGGGCGAGTCGTGGGTTTACGTCTACTGGGCCGCCGGGCTCCGCGCGCGCCACACCTTCTACTTCCCGTACAACTGGGGGATCTTCGCCGCGTTCTGGTCGGCCTACATGGGCGTGCGCCGTCTGGGCGCTACCGTGGTCTCGGGCGGCGGGCTCGACAGCAAGGCGCGGCTGCGCCAGATCGAGCAGTACCGCCCGGACGTCATGCTGGCGACGCCGACCTACGCGCTCTATCTCGGCGAGACGGCGCGCGAGGTGGGGATGGATCTCGCCAAGACCTCGATCTCGCACGTGATCGTGGCGGGCGAGCCGGGCGGCAGCATTCCCGCGACGCGCCACGCGATCGAGGAGCTCTGGGGCGCCAGATGCTACGAGCTCTACGGCATCGCGGAGCTCGGCCCGACGAACCCGGGCTGCCCGCTCCGGGAGGGTGTGCACCTGTGCGAGGACTGGTATCACGCCCTCGTGGTCGACGAGTCCGGCGATCCCGTGCCGTACGGCGAGGTCGGCGAGCACATCGTCACGAGCTACATCCAGGACGGCCAGCCGCTGATCAAATACCGGACGCACGACCTGGTTCGGTGGACGGATCGCCCGTGCGGCTGCGGCACGACGTGGCTCTACTATCCGGGCGGCGTGCTCGGCCGAACCGACCACATGATCATCGTCAAGGGCGTCAACGTCTACCCGTCCGCGGTGGAAGCGCTGCTGCACCGGATCGCCGGCTTGTCCGAGCACTACGAAGTCCACGTCGACCGTGACGCGACCAACGACTTCGTGACCGTCAAGGCCGAGGCGCGGCCCGAGATCGACGCCGCGCGCTACGCGGGGCTCAGACAAGACGCGGAAGGCGTCTTCAAGTCGGTCATCGGCGTCTCGATCGCCGTCAGCGTGCAGGCTCCGGGCAGCCTGCCGCGCTACGAGCTGAAAGCCAAGCGCTTCTTCGACCACCGGCCGGCGGCGCACCGCTGGCAGCTCGCCGGCAGAGGTGACGCGTGACGCGGGAAGAAACGCTCGAGCGGCTCCGCGACCTGCAGGTCCGCGTGCGGGAGCTCCGGCAGGCGAGCGACAACCCGGCGATCGAGCGCACGATGCAGCTCCTCGACCTCTACTGCCACATGGCCCGCTGGGAGCTCGGCGACGTCCGGGCGATGAACCCGGAGGCGGAGTCGCGATGATCGACTGGGTGGCTCTCGGCGACGAGACGGTCGACCTGCTGCGCCGCTATCTGATGATCGACACCACGAACCCGCCGGGCAACGAGATCGCCGGTGTCCGGTTCCTGGCGGAAGTCCTGGCCCGCGACGGGATCGAGAGCGAGACGATCGAGGCCGCACCCGGCCGGGCCAGTCTTCGCGCGAAGCTCGCGGGCGACGGCTCGCTCGGCGGCATCGTCCTGCACCATCACATCGACGTCGTGTACGCGGACCGCCGCTACTGGACGGTGGATCCGTTCGGCGGCGCGATCGCCGACGGCTATCTCTACGGCCGCGGCGCGATCGACATGAAATCGACGGGCATCCTGCACCTCGCCGCGCTGCTGGCGCTCAAGCGCGCCCGCGTGCCGCTCAAGCGCGACCTGGTGTTCCTGGCCACCGCCGACGAGGAAGCCGGCAGCGAGTACGGCGCCCAGTTCATCGCCGACCGACGGCGCGACTGGCTCGCCGGGGCCGAGTACGCCATCTCGGAGCTCGCGGTGATCCAGACGCATTCGAGCCTCAAGGCTCCGCTGGGCGCCATCGTGATCTCGGAGAAGACCGGGCTCGCGCTCGTGCTCACGGCCCGCGGCGAGCCCGGACACGGCTCGATGCCATGGCCCGACACCGCGCCGAACCGACTGGTGCGCGCGCTCAACCGGCTGCTCGAGGCCGAGCGGCCGCCCCGCGTCCTGCCGGAAGTGCAGGAGTTCTTCACGCGGGTGGCGGGGCTGATGTGGGGCGAGAGCGGCGCCGGGTACGACGACCTCGATCGGAGCCTGCGCGATCCGGAGTTCCGCGCGCGCTTTCTGTCGAACCGCCAATACGCGGCGATGGTCCGGACGACGTTCGCGGTGACGATGCTGCGCGGCAGCGAGAAGAGCAACGTCATCCCGCCCGAGGCCACCGCCCAGCTGGACTGCCGCATGCTGGCGGGGGACGATCCCGAGGAGATCGCCGCCTGGGTCCGCGGCGTGATCGCCGACGAGCACGTCCAGGTCTCGATCGCCCGGGAGCCGAAGATCCCGAACCTCTCGCCGCCGGACACCGAGCTCTACAAGGCCATGGCCGACGCGCTGCGCCGGCGGGCGCCCGGGGTCGTGGTGGCGCCGATGATCCTGGTCGCCTTCACCGACAACTGGGTGTTCCGTCGGTGCGGGCTCCACGGCTACGGTTTCAGCCCGTTCATCGTCGACGAAGCCGAGGTTCAGCGGATCCACGGTAATGACGAGCGCATCTCGCTCGAGAACCTGCGCGAGAGCGCGCGGGTCTACACGGAGATGCTGATGAAGGTCGCGGGCGCGTAGCCCGCCGGCCGAGTCGTGACCATACTGGAGGCGCCATGAGCGAATCGATCAGGTGGAAGAACGGGGCGCGGTGCGCGGTCGCGCTCTCGTTCGACGTGGACGGCGAGAGCCCGTGGATTCATCGCGATCCCGCGCTGGCCGAGCGCCCCCTGCACATGGGCATGGGCGCCTACGGGCCGAAGACCGGCATGCCGCGCATCATGCGCGTGCTCGATCGCTACGACGTGAAGGTGTGCTTCTTCATTCCGGGCTGGATCGTCGAGCGCTATCCGGACATGGCGCGCGAAGCGCTGCGCCGCGGCCACGAGATCGGCCACCACGGCTATCTCCACGAGAAGCCCTTCTTCCTCTCGGGCCGCGAGGAGGAGGAAGCCCTGCTCGTGAAGAGCCTCGACATCTTCCAGAGCGTGCTCGGCGTGCGGCCGCGCGGCTCGCGGTCGCCGTCGTGCGATCCGAGCAAGCACACGATGGAGCTTCTGCGAAAGCACGGCTTCGTCTACCACAGCAACGTGATGGACACCGACCTCCCGTACTGCCACAAGACGCCGTACGGCGAGCTGGTCGAGCTGCCGACCTCGTGGGTCAATAACGACTGGGTGTACTTCGGGTTCAGCGCGGTGCCGCCGGTCGGCAACGGAATCTGGAGCCAGGAGGACGTCTTCGAGATCTGGAAGGAGGAGTTCGAGGGGGCGTACGAGGAGGGCGGATTCTTCAACCTGATGGGCCATCCTCAGGTGATCGGCCGCCCGTCGCGCATGCGGATGGTCGAACGGCTCATCCAGCACATCCTTGCCAAGAAGGACGTCTGGATTGCGCCGCCCATCGAGGTCGCCGAGCACTACCTGAGCCAGCGCTAGTGGCGGACGCGGGTCCCGCATTCCGGGAGCCGAGCCCGCTCGAGCGCGTCTTCAACCGCGCCTTCGGCGCCCTCGTCGGGCTGGGGCTCGCGCCGCGGGACTACTATCTCTTGCAGGTGAGGGGCCGGAAGTCGGGTCGCGTCTACGCGACGCCGGTCAGCCTCGTCACGCTTCACGGCGTGCGGTTCCTCGTCGCCCCCCGCGGGCGCACCCAGTGGGTGCGCAACGCGGAGGCCTCGAACGAAGTCGTCCTCAAGCGCGGATCGAGTCGCCGGCGATTCCGGGTGCGATCCCTTGCCGACGCCGACAAGCCGCCGGTGCTGCTCGCCTACCTCGAACGATACCGATCGGTCGTCCAGCGATACTTCCCGGTGTCCGCGGGCTCGCCCGCTCGCGCCTTTGCCGAGATCGCCGCGCGCTATCCGGTGTTCGAGCTCCTGCCGACCGACGACGCTGCTGCGACTCCAACGTGAAGCGCTAGCATGCCCGCCCTGTCGATCCGACGCGGCACGCGACGCGACGTGCCGGTGATCATCCGGCTGATCCACGGGCTCGCCGAGTACGAGCGGCTGGCCCACGAGGCCGTGGCCACCGCGAGCCAGATCCGGCGCCACGGCTTCGGGCGGCGGCGCTACTTCGAGACGCTCATCTGCCGGCGGGGCCGCGACCCCATCGGGTTCGCGCTCTACTTCTTCACGTACTCGACCTTCCTCGGGCGCCCGACCCTCTACCTGGAGGACCTGTTCGTGCTCCCCGAAGAGCGCGGGCGGGGCGCGGGCCGCGCGCTCCTCGGCGAGCTGGCGCGGATTGCGACGCGGCGCGGCTGCGGGCGGATGGAGTGGGCGGTCCTCGACTGGAACACGCCGTCGATCAGGTTCTACCAGAAGCTCGGCGCGAAGCTCCGCCGACAGTGGATCCTAACGCGGCTGACCGGCGCGCCGCTCAGCCGGCTTGCGCGTGGGTCCCGGCTTCGTCACGGTGGCCCACCATGATTCGTTTGGTCGTGATCAGGTTGGTGCGCTAAGTTTTTGGGCGTACAAGCGGCACCGTGTAGATGGCGTATGAGGCGGCTTTCCCGTTTGGCACGCACAACCGTCGCGCGTGCCGCCTGTCCATTCGAAGAAAGAATATCCGACGTGCGAGAAGATGGAAATAACCAAGGTCGACAAGGCGCAGGAGGCTCGCAAGCACCGGCAGGGCGCTGGTGCTTTCAGATACGGCTAGGGACTGAGCCGCGCCCTTCACTCTCCGGCGCGCCGGCGGGCGGCGACCACGGCGGCGCGCTGAGACGTCGCTTTCCGTCGGCCGCGAGCCTGACCGCCGGATCGGCGGGCTCGAGCTGCCGATCCCAGAGCTTGCAGGTGACCTGCTTGTGGCGCTGGTCGAGGCCCTCGCAGTAGTTCGTGAACTCGCAGCGGCGCACCTCACCACCGTAGCCGAGCCGGATCTTCCTGAACCAGTCGGGGTCGGCGAGGGTCTGGCGGGCGGCGGCCACGCAGTCCGCGTCGCCCCGCTCCAGAATCTGCTCGGCCTGCTCGAAGCTGGTGATGCCGCCGCTGGTGACGACCGGCGTCGAGCGCCCGGCCTCGTGGATCGCGCGGCGGATCGCCGCCGCGAGCGGCACGTTGCGGCCGAACGGGCCGCGCGCGTCCGAGAGGACCGTCGGCATGCACTCGTAGCCCGACGCGCCGGTATAGGGATAGACGGCCTCGCCGACTTTCGGCTGCTTGGCGTCCTCGAACCGCCCACCCTTGGAGACCGAGAGATAGTCGGCGCCGGCCTCGGCGAAGCGCACCCCGAACCAGATCGCGTCGTCGAGGTCGCTGCCTCCCGCGACGACGTCGTCGCCCAGGTACCGGATGCCGACGACGTAGTCGTCGCCGACTCGCGCCCGCACGGCCGCGAGCACCTCGAGCGGGAGGCGGCCCCGGTTCTCTCGCGCGCCGCCATAGCCATCCGGCCTCGTGTTCAGGCGCGAGAGGAACGACGCCATCGTGTAGGCGTGGGCGTAGTGCAGCTCGACGCCGTCGAAGCCCGCGTCGCGGGCGCGCCGCGCCGCCTCGGCGAAGAGCGGGGGCAGCACGCGCGGGAGCTCCCGGATGTGGGACAGGTGCGTGTCCCAGACACGCTCGCGATAGCCGTAGTCGAGGGCTTCGAGCTCGCGGTCGGTCAACACCGTCTCGAGGGTCGCGCGATCGGCGGCGAGCAGGTAGTCGCGCACGTCGTCCTCCTCGGCCTCGCGCCACCGCGGATCGTCGAGCCAGAGCGCGATCTGGCCGCGCAGCGAGTCGGTGATCTCGAGGTAGCGACCGAAGAAGCGTCCGGGCTCGGGCCGGCGCCGGACCGCAAGGAAGTCGAGGATCTGGATGAAGAGCCGCGTCCGGCCGTGGCTCCGCTCGCGGACCGTGTCGACGAGCGTGCGGAGCCCCGGGATGAACCGGTCGTCGCCGATGCGGAGCAGGGGACCGCTCGCGATGTCGCGGATGCCGGTCGCCTCGACGACGAGGACACCGGGCTGCCCCTCGGCGAACCGGGCGTACCACTCGAGGACCTCCGGCGTGACGAACCCGTCGGCGGTGGCGCGCCAGGGCACCATCGCCGGCACCCACGTGCGCTCGGCGACGGCCAGCGCCCGCCCGATCTGGATGGGAGAGAACCAACGGGAGCGCGCGGCTTCCTCGCGGGTGGGCCAGCGCGCCGTTGGGAGCGAGTGACGAACGCGAGACGCCTGGTGTTCCAGTTTGTTTAAGCCTCGATTATCCAAATATAGCCTATCTCGGCCGCGGGGTCGCGCGCGACGACGCGCTCGCGCGCAGGCGATCGAGGAGCCGGCGGAGCGCGCGGAGATCGCGGGCCGGCACGCCGGCCAGGAGCGCGGCGAGCGCGCGGTGGTGGCGGCCCTGGGCCCGGCGCACGAGCTGGCGGCCCTTCGGGGTCAAGGTGAGACGGAAGGCGCGGCGGTCGGCCGGGTGGACGGCCCGCCGGACGAGCCCCTCGGCGTGGAGCCGGTCCACGATGCCCGTGAGATTGCCGGCGGTCACGAGGAGCCGGCGCGAGAGCTCGACGAACGTGAGCCCGTCGCGCTCCCGGTCGAGCTGGCTCAGGACGTCGAACTGCGGAAAGGTGCAGTGCGCGGCGACGGCGCGGCGCAGCTCGCGCTCGATCAGCGCGTAGCCGTGGAGCAGCCGCAGCCAGGTGCTGACCGCCAGGTGGCGGTCGGCGCTCCGCCTCACTCGGCCAGGCAGGCGAAGCCGTCGATCTCGATCATGCAGCCCTCGGAGGCGTCGTAGAGATCGCGCACGCCGACCAGGGTCATCGCCGGGTAGTGCTTGCCGAAGTATTCCCGGTAGACGACGCCGATCGGCTTGCCCTGGCGCTTGAACTCGCCGGCGTCGAGGACGTAGATCGTCAGCTTCACGACGTCGGTCAGCCGGCCGCCCGCGGCGGCGACGAGCGTCTTCAGGTTGTCGCACACCTGACGGAACTGGGCGACCAGGTCGCCCTTGCCGACGACGCGGCCGTCGCGGTCCTTGGCGACCTGGCCGGCGAGAAAGAGCGTGCGGCCACCTCGCGTCTGGGCGGCGTGGGAGAAGCCCACCGGCTTCATGAGCTCCGGCGGATTGAGGAATTCGATCTCGCGTGCCATCGAGAACCTCCTGCGCAAACCTATCGGCTTCCGTCCAGCACGATCGCTTCGCCGTTCGTCGCGTCGTCGCGGATCAGCTTCGCCGCCACCGCCGCGACTTCGGCCGGCTCGATGAGCCGCCCGCCGGGGTTGAGGCGCGCCATCGCCGCCACGGCCTCCTCGAACGATTTCCCGGTCCGCGCCGCGACGTTTCGCGCACCGTTCCAGACGATGTCGGTCGCCGCGAACCCCGGGCAGATGGCGTTCACGGTCACGCCCTTGCCGGCGACCTCGGCCGCGAGCGCGCGCGTGAGGCCGACCAGCGCGTGCTTCGAGGCCGTGTACGCGGTGACGTACGGCGCGCCCACGAGCCCGGCGAGTGAGGCGACGTTGATCACGCGTCCCCAGCGGCGCTCGAGCATCGCGGGCAGGACGGCGCGCGCGAGCAGATAGGGGGCGGTGGCGTTGACTCGAAGGTGGCGCTCCCAGAGCGTCGTGTCGGTCTTGACGAACGGCGCCGACTCGGCGATGCCCGCGTTGTTGACGAGGACGTCGACCGGGCCGAGGCTCGCGGCGATCGAGGCGACACCCCGCGTGACGGCGCTCTCGTCGGTGACGTCCAGCACGAGCGGCATCGCCCGGACGCCGAGGCCGGCCACCGCGGCGGCCGTCGCCGCCACCTGGTCCGACGATCGCGCGACGACCGCGACGTGACAGCCTTCCCGGGCGAGCGCCAGCGCGATCTCACGACCGATGCCGCGGCCGGCGCCGGTGACGAGGGCGACCGGCTGCGCCGGCGCGCCCATCACGGACTTTCCGCGCAGAACAGGAAGAAGAGAGGACGACTGCCCGACGCGTCGTCGCGCGATGGGTCCGTCAAGCAGCGGACCCGCGGGGAACTGCTGTCGCGCGACGCACTGCCGCTCCGGCTGCTCGACGACGACGCGGACGTGCAGCCGGCGAGCGCGACGAACATCACCAGCAGCGCGAGCGAGCGGCGTCGGCGATTCATGCGGCCATTCTATCCCGGGATCGGGTATATATAGCGTCGCGATTCATGCCGCGCGCGTTCGCCCGTTCCTCGCTCGCTGACGCGGTCGCCCGGCTCGGGCCGGCGATGAAGGTGCTCCTGCCGCCGGCGTGTGGAGAGCCGGCCGGGCTCGTCGCCGAGATCTGTCGCCAGTCGGCGCGGCTGCGCGACCTGACCTTGCTCGGCGGTATTCACCTCGGCGACTACCCGTGGGCGCGGCCGGAGCACGCGTCCCTCCGCTTCGCGACGTGGCACATGTCGCCTCGGCTCGAGGAGGCGCGCCGGCGCGGGCGCGTCGAGTTCGTCCCGATCCGCTACTTCGATCTCGTCACGCAGTTCGCGGCCGGCGGCGCCTGGGCGCCGGACTGCGTCCTGGTTCACTGCGCGCCGCCGGATGCGCGCGGCTATCTGAGCCTCGGCGTCTCGGTCAGCGTCGCGCTCCCGGCGGCGCGCCGGGCCCCCCTCGTGATCGCGCAGGTCAACCCGTCGATGCCGCGCACGCTCGGCAATGCGTGCCTCCATCGAAGCCAGATCGACTGTTGGGTCGAGGTCGACGAGCCGCTCATGCCCTATCCGCCGACCCCGATCGGCGACGTCGAGCGCGCCATCGGCGGCCACGTCGCCGGGCTCGTTCCCGACGGCGCCACCGTCCAGGTCGGCGTCGGCGCGATCCCCCAGGCCGTGCTCGAGGCGCTGGGGAACCATCGCGACCTGGCGCTGCACTCGCTGCTGGTCGACGCCTCGGTCGGCCTCGTGGAGCGCGGCGTCGTTACGAGCGCGCACAAGCGCGTTCACCGCGGGCGGATGGACATCGGCGAGGCGATGGGGACGCGGCGCCTCTTCGACTTCGTGCACGAAAACCCGGTCGTGAACATGGAGCCTTCCGGCTACGTTCACGATCCGGAAACGGTGGCGCAGCTCGATCGCTTCGTCGCGATCAACTCCGCGCTCGAGATCGACCTGACGGGACAGGTGACGGCCGAGAGCCTGGGGCCGCGTCAGGTCGCCGGGATCGGCGGCCAGTTCGATTTCGTCCTCGGGGCCTCGCGCTCGCGCGGCGGCGCGGCGATCATCGCGCTGCCGTCGACGGGGCGCGACGGCGCCGTCTCGCGGATCGTCCCGTCGTTGCAGGCGGGCGCGGCCGTGACGAACCCACGCGCGCTCGCGGACTGGGTCGTGACGGAGCACGGCGCGGCGGCGCTGCGGGGAAAAGGGGAACGTGGACGGGCCGAGGCGCTCATCGCGGTCGCCCATCCCCGATTTCGGGAGGAGCTACTCCAGCGTGCTACTTCTTAGCGGCGTCGATCTTCTCGAAGATCTCCTCGTCCGTCGGGAACCGGTACGTCGTCTCGTTCGTGTAGACGACGTCGTCGTTGATCGATACCTCGAAGATCCCGCTGTGCCCTTCCTTGAGAACCGCGGTGAGTCCGTACTTGGTCTTGATGGCGGCCTGCAAACTGGAGGCCTGAGGCAGGTAGTTTCACTCGCCGCAGTATCTGATCTGGATGTTCATCCGAGCCTCCTCCCTGAAAGTGGACCTTATTCTAATATGATGCGGGACGGTCGAGAGGAGATTCGGTGACGCCAGTCCTGATCGATACCGATCCCGGAATCGACGATGCCCTGGCCCTTCTTTTCGCCTGGAACTCACCCGAGATCCTGGTGGAGGCGATCACGACGGTCGCCGGCAACGTCTCGCTGGACGCGGCGAGCACGAACCTCCTGCGCCTCCTCGCCCTTCGCCGGCCGGTTCCGCGACCGGTCGTGGCCGCCGGCGCCGCGGGCCCCCTCGCTCGGGCGCTGACGACCGCGACCCGCTACCACGGCGAGGACGGGCTAGGGGATCTGCCGGATTGGCCCCCGGTCGAGCGCCTGCCGCGGTCGCCCGGCGCCGTCGAGGTCATTCTCGAGGCGGCGCGCCGTCATGAGCGGGAGCTCACGATCGTCGCGCTCGGGCCTCTGACCAACCTGGCGCTGGCGCTCAAGCAAGACGCGGCCGCCGTCGGACGAGTGGGACGGATCGTTGCGATGGGCGGCGCCGTCGACGTGCCCGGCAATGTGACGCCGACGGCTGAGTTCAACATGTCCGTCGACCCCGAGGCCGCGCACCGTGTCCTCGCCGCCGGGCTCCCGCTCGAGGTGGTTCCCCTTGACGCGACGCGCCAGGCGGTGCTGCCGCGCGCCGGGATGCGAGCGACGCTCGGCCGCTCGTCGGGGCCGCTCGCGTCGCGGATCCAGAGATTCAGCGAGCGCGGCTTCCGGATCGCCCACAGCGACGGCGCCCAGGGGATGGCGCTCCACGATCCGCTCGCCGTGGGACTCGCGGTCGACCCGTCGCTCGGCAAGTGGGAGGCGGTGCGCCTGGCCATCGGGCCCGACGGCGAGACGCTGCGCACGAGCGGAGCGCCGAATTGCCAGGTCGCGAAGGGCGTGGACAGCGACCGGTTCATCCGCTTGTTCCTGGATCGCCTGTGCCCACCGACAGCACCCCACGACGCGTCCTCGTAGTCGGCTCGGCGAACGTCGACTTCACCGTCGCCGCGTCCCGGCTGCCCGGCGTCGGGGAGACGGTCAGCGGCGGCACCTTGCTCGTCAACCACGGAGGCAAGGGCGCGAACCAGGCTGTCGCCGCGCGTCGTCTGGGCACGGAGGTGCGCTTCATCGCGTGCGTCGGCGACGATGGCTCGGGTCGGGACATTCGTGCGGCGCTCCGTGCGGAAGGCATCGGCGTCGAGGGCGTGATGGTCACCGCCGAGGCGGCGACTGGCACGGCGCTCATCGTGGTCGACGGTCAGGGACGCAATCAGATCGTCGTCGCGCCCGGGGCGAACTGGCGCCTCTCGGTCGAGCACGTTCGCTCGCGCGCCGACGACTTCGCGTGGGCGCAGGTGGTCATGTGCCAGCTCGAGACGCCGCTCGAGACGCTCGAGTGGGCACTCGCGGAGGCGAGACGCCGGGGCCGCGTCACCATGTTGAACCCGGCGCCCGTCCGCGAGGGAATCCCGGACGCCGCGTGGCGACTCGTCGACTACCTGACGCCGAACGAGGGCGAGGCGGAGCGGCTCAGCGGTGTCGCGGTGCGGGACACCGGCTCGGCCGCGGCCGCGGGGCGGGCGCTGCGCGGCCGCGGCGTCGGGACCGCGATCGTGACGCTCGGCGCCCAGGGCTCGCTCGCCTGCACGGCGGGGGGCGATATCGCCGTTCCGGCTTTCGCCGTCACGGCCGTCGATACGACCGCCGCCGGCGATGCCTTCAACGGCGCGCTCGGAGCGGCGCTTGCCGGCCGCGATACACTCCGGGACGCGCTGCGATTCGCCAGCGCGGCGGCCGCGATCGCGTGCACTCGACGCGGCGCTCAGCCGTCGCTGCCGACGCGTGCCGAGGTCGATCGGCTCCTGGAAGCGAAGTGAAGAGGACGTGCGTGTAGATAAGACGCGCGTAAACAGGGAGGTCCACCCGTGACGTACCGGATCGTGTTGGCGCTGGTGTTCGTCCTCGTCGTCGTGGGGTCGCGGTCGGCCGGCGGCGAGCCGCTCGCGCAGCAACCGGAGGTCGCCGCGGCGCTGCAAGTGCTGGACGCCTGGGTCGGCGCAGCCGTCGCGAGCCGCGCGGTGTCGGGCCTCGCGATCGGGATCGTCCACGATCAGGACGTGCTGTGGGCGAAGGGGTACGGCTTCGCCGACGTCGAGCGGAAGGTCACGGTCACGCCGGCGACCATGTTCCGGATCGCGTCGATCTCCAAGACCTTCACGGCGACGGCGATCATGCAGCTGCGCGATGCCGGCAAGCTCAAGCTGGACGAGCCGCTGACGACGTATCTACCGTCGTTCGCGTTCAAGAACGCGCACCCCGACGGTCCGACGATCACGATCCGGCACCTGCTGACGCACACCTCGGGGTTACCTCGTGAGCTGGCCGAGCCGCTCTGGAACGACCCGAAGGCGCTGACCCGCGACGAGGCGCTCCGGCTGCTCGGTCAGGCGGAGTCGATCTTCGCGGCCGAGCGGGAGTTCAAGTATTCCAATCTCGGCTTCGCGATCCTCGGCGAGGTTGTCGCCGCCGTGTCCGGAGAGCCGTACGCGCAATACGTCGAGTCGCACATCCTGAAACCTCTGGGCATGGCCGCGACCCGCGTCACGCCCCGCGCGGACACGCCGGGCCTCGCGACCGCCTACACGCTGCGCGGACCCGACAACTCGCGTGCGCCGATCGAGTTCGTGGACCTCGGCTGGTTCGGGCCGGCCGGAGGCCTCGCCTCGAGCGTGGACGACCTGGCGAAATTCATCGCGCTGCAGTTCCGCGACCGCGCGGTCGGTGGACCGCAGATCCTCAAGGGCTCGACGCTCCGCGAGATGCGGCGGCCGCAGTGGCTCCGTCCCGACTGGCAAACCGGTCAGGGTCTCGGCTTCGCCCTTCGCCGTGCGGAGGGCATTCTGCGCGTGGGGCACGGCGGGTTCCTGCCCGGCCAGTCGACCCTCATCTCCTTCGCGCCGGCCAGCAAGCTCGGGGTCGTGGTCCTGACCAACGCCGCCGGTGTGTCGCCGAGCCGCTTCGTCGATCAAGTGTACTCGACGCTCAACCCCGTGATCGTGCGCGCGACCGCGACGCCGCCGACGCCCGCGACTGCGCCGCCGGCGTGGCACACGTATGTCGGCACCTACGCCGGCCCCCGATGGCTCGAAGACCTCGAGATCATGATTCTCAACGGCCAGCTCACGATGGTGTCGCCGGGGTCGGATACACCGTGGTCGGATCGCGTGGTCCTGCGCCCGGTGGGCGCCGACCTCTTCCGCATGCAAGGCGGCTGGGCGGCAGGCGAGCTCGCGAGATTCGAACTTGACGCGCAAGGACGCGTCGCGCGCCTCGTCGCCGGAAACATCCACTGGACGCGCAAATAACGCACCTGCCCTAACCCAACGCCGCCGGCGTTGGGTTAGGGCAAACGCGATCGTAGGGCGCGGACGCGGTCGATCGCGGCTTCGACGCGGGCTGGATCCAACGTGCCCTTGGCGAGAGCTCGGCGGATGGCGGCCAGCGCGAGCTGAGTCGCGGAGCTGCCGTCGGGCAGGCGGTCGTCGACGATCAGGAGCACGTCCACCCCGGCGTCGAGCGCCAGCACCGCCGCCTCGCCGATCCCGTACTGCCGCTCGATCGCGCCCATCCGGAGATCGTCGCTGACGACGACGCCCTTGAAGGCGAGCTCACCGCGGAGCAGCCCGTTGACCGTCGCGCGCGAGAGCGTCGCGGGATACTGCTCGTCGAGTCGCTTGTTGAAGACGTGGGCCGTCATCACGCTGTCGGCGGCTCCATCCGCGATCAACGCGCGATACGGCGCCAGCTCGAGCTCGGGCGATGCGGTGTCCGTCACGTCGGTGAACCCGAGGTGGGTGTCGTCGAAGCTCGAGCCGTGCCCCGGGAAGTGCTTCAGCGCGGTCAGCACGCCCTCGGCGCGCAGCCCCTGAACGAAGGCGCGGGCGTGCTCGGTGACCTGCTGCGGGTTCGCGCCGAAGCTTCGCGCCGCGCCGACGATCACCGGGTTCGCCGGGTTGTAGCCGACGTCGACCACCGGCGCCAGATCCCAGTTGATGCCGACCGCCCGGAGCATCGCGCCGATCCGGCGCGCCTCCAGCTCGGTCAGGACGAAGTCGTTGCTCTCGCCGAGCTCCTGGGCGGAGAACGTCGCGGGCCAGCCGAATTTCGGAGCGAGGCGCATCACGTTGCCGCCCTCGGCGTCCACCGCGACGAGCAGCTTCCGGCTCGTGCAGGCCGCGGACTGTGTCGTGAGGGCGCCGGTGAGGCGGGTCAGCTGGTCGGAGTCGACGATGTTGCGGCCGAGGAGCAGCACGCCGCCGACCCGGAGCTCGCAGAGGAGCTTCGTCCGATCCGCGGTCTCGGTTACCTCGGTGCCACGAAAACCGACGAGCAACAGCGAGCCGAGCTCGCGCTCGAGCGCGGCGAGACGTGCGCCGTCGGGCGCGAGCGCGGCCCCGCAGCCGGCGGCGAGAAGGATGCCGAGGAGGCTAGCGGTGACGAGCCGCCGCAACGAGCTTCTCCACGCGCGCGCGCTCGACCGGCAGCCGGACGTCCCCGTTCCGCTTGACCGACGTGCCGACGATGACGCCGTCGGCCACCGACAGAAGCTCTGCGATCGTCTCGGCGGTGACCCCGCTGCCGATCAGGAGCGGCACGTCGGCGACGGCGCTCCGCACGCGCTTGACGTCGGTGAGCGGGGTCGCCTGGCCGGTCGCCGGGCCCGAGACGACCAGCGCGTCGGCCAGCCCGCGGTGCACGAGGTCGCGCGCGGTCTGGTCGAGGTCCACCGGTCCCAGCGGCACCGCGTGCTTGCCGCCGACGTCGGCGAAGATTGCGACGTCGACGCCGAGCAGGCGCCGATCGCGGAGCGTGCCATACGCGTCGGACTGGACGATGCCCTGGTCGGCGAGCACCGCGCCCGCATGGACGTTGACGCGAATGAACTCGGCGCCGACCGCCGCGGCCACCGCGAGCGCCGCGCGCGCGTCGTTCTTGAGCACGTTCACGCCCAGGAGGATTCGCGGTAGCGCGTTCCGGACCTCGGCGGCGACGACGCTCATGGCCGCCACCGCGGCCGGCTCGACGCGCCCCGGCGTGAACGGCGCGTCGCCGAAATTCTCGACGAGCACCGCATCGGCGCCGCCCTCGACCAGGGCGTTGGCGTCCGCGAGCGCGGAGGCCACGACGCGGGACATCGACCCGTCCCATCGCGGACTCCCGGGCAGGGGAGGGAGGTGGACCATTCCGATGATCGTGCGCGCGAGACGCATCAGCGGTAGCCTAGCATGCCGTCATGAAGATCGAGTTTCGACCCGCGCGCTCCCAGGATCTTCCAGTTTTGCGACGCCTCATGCAGCTCTACCTCTACGACTTCGCCGCGATCGACGACTGGTCGATCGGCGACGACGGTCTCTACGGCAACGCGCAGGTCATCGAGGGATTCTGGACGGATCCCCGGATGACGTCCTACCTCGTGCACGCCGACGGAGCGCTCGCCGGCTTCGCGCTGGTTCGCGACGGCGCCTACTTCGCGGGGGACGGCACCCGGGACATCAGCGAGTTCTTCGTCCTGCGGCGTCACCGCCGCCAGGGGATCGGCGCCGAGGTCGCCCGCCGGATGTTCGACGCCTTCCCCGGCAAGTGGGAGGTCACGCAGCTCACGCGGAACGTCGAGGCCCAGACGTTCTGGCGGCGCGTCATCGGCGAGTACACCCGAGGACGCTACGTCGAGCAGCCGCGGCCCGACGGTCGCGGCGTCATGCAGCGCTTCGACACCCGGTGCCGCTGACGTCCGGGCCCGTCCCGGTGAGTTGTCCGCCGCGCCGGCGTCGGCTAAGGTGGCTCGATTTTGGAAGGGGAAGCGAATCCGGCCGCCCGCGTGGTCATCCTCACCGGCGGTTCTCGGGGACGTGAGGCCCCGAGAGCTCGGCGCAGCGGGATCGCGGTCGTCGCGCTGAACGGCGCGGTCGCGGGGATGCCGCGCGCGTCTACGGCGTCGCGGGAGGCGGAGGTGGGCGCGGCGGCGCCGAGGTCGCCGGCAGGCGCGGCGCCCGCCGGAGCGCGTCCTCCAGATCCGGCGTGGCCCGGCGCATCTCGTTGGTGATCTTGGCCGCGTCGGTCGCGGTGCCGACCACGCGCGGCGTGATCAGGAGCAGCAGCTCCGTCTTCTCGATGCGCCGCTCGGTGAATTTGAAGAGATAGCCGATCAGCGGGATGTCCTTGAGGAGCGGGATCCCGCGGTCGGTGGTGGTCAGCTTGTCCTGGATGAGGCCGCCCAGCACCAGCGTCTGGTTGTTCAGCAGCACGACCGAGGTCTCCGCTTCGCGCTTGGTGAACGACGGCGAGTTCGTGGGCGGCACCGAGGCTCCGATCTGGTTCGCTTCCTGCTTCACGTCGATGGCGACGGTGCCTTGCTCGCCGATGCGCGGCGTGACGGTGAGGATCACGCCGGCGTCGCGGTACTCGACCGTCTGGTTGAGGCCGGCCGTGGTCGTGGTGTTGGTCGTGGTCGTCGTCGGTGTCGTCGTGGCGGCCGCCACCTGCCCGGTCGTCTGGCTGGTGACGATCGGCACCGAGGTCGACACGTTGATGATCGCCTTCTTGTTCTCCGAGGTCAGCACGTGCGGGTTCGAGACGATGTTGACCTTGTTCTCGCTCGCGAGCGCGTTGAGCATCGCGATGAACTGATCCGTCGCGAACGTGAACGCCGTGAGGCCCTGACCGAAGGGCCCGAGGAGCGCGGCCGGGCCCGCGACGCCGCGAGGCAAGCTCATGAGCCCGCCGTCGGGGGACGGCGTCGTCGGCAGCGCGGGAGGCCCGGTGTTGGTGTTGACGAAGCCGAAGCGGCCCTCGCGCACGGCCCAGTCGATGCCGAGCCGCGTATCGTCGGTCAGCGTGATCTCGGCCACCAGCACCTCGATCAGCACCTGGCGCGGCATGCGGTCGAGCTGCTTGATCGTGTTCTCGATCTCCGTCCAGCTCCTCGGGAAGGTCGTCACGATCACCGCGTTGGTGACTTCGTCGGCGATGAAGCGCACCTGGCCTTCGGCCAGGACGTCGGGCGCGTTCGGGCCGAGCGGGGCCGCGGCGCCCGGCGGACCAAAGAGCGGGGGCGGCGCGGGTGGCGGCGGCGCTCCCGTGCGTCCGGGGGTCGTGGATGACGGGGCTGTCGACGAGGTGGTCGCGGAGCCGCTGTCGCGCGCGCCGTAGATCGCGTTCAGGGTCGTCGCGAGATCCTTCGACTTGGCATTCTCCGCGTAGTAGATGAACACGCGGCGCCCGCCGTAGATATTGACGTCGAGCTGCGAGACCAGCCGCTTGATCGTCTCGACCTCGTGCTTCTTGGCGTGCACGATCAGCGAGTTCGAGCGGCGCTCCGGGATGATCAGGGGGGCGCGCTCGACCGAGCCGCTCGGCTGCCCGGGCGCAGCCGGGGGCGCCGCCGCCCCAGGCGTCGGCGGCGCCGCCTGGGGCGCCGGCGGCGTGCCAGGAGCCGTCGCCCGGACCCGACCGCTGGCGAAGAGCTGGGTGAGAATCGTCGCGAGCTCGGCGGCGTCGGCGTACGAGATCGGGATGATCTGCAGCTCTTCCTGCGCCACCTGCACGTCCACGAGGCGGATGATGTCGAGCAGGCGTGTGACGTTCGAGGCCGCGTCGGTGATGATGAGCACGTTCGTCTCGCGGTGCGCGATGAGCGTGCCCCGGGTCGAGATGAGCGGCCGCAGGAGCGCGCTGAGATCCGCGACCGACGAGTACTTGATCGGCACGATCTGCGTGATGATCTCGTCGGTGGTGCGGTTCGGGTCGGCCGTCGGGCCGACGATCGTCGGCACGGCGCGCTCGCGGGCGCCTTCGATTCGGACGATCTTGTAGAGATTCCCCGCCTTCACGGCGGTGAAGCCCTGGACCTCGAGGATCGCCAGGAGGACGCCGAACACCTCTTCCTGCGCGATGCGGCCGGACGTTTGCACCGTCACCTTGCCGCGGACATCGGGCGCCAGCACGTAGTTGAAGCCGATGATCTCGCTCGCCGCCTGGATCACGGTCTCGATGTCGGCGTTGTCGAAATTGAGGACGACGAAGCGCCCTCGCTGAGCCGGCGGCACGGGCGGGGCGGTCGGCGGCGGTGGCGTCGGCGGTTTCGGCGCGGCTTCGGGCACAGGCGACGGCGCGGGTGGCACCGTGCGCGGACCCACGGACGCCGGCGGCAGCGCCGGAGCCGGGGCCTGCCCGGGCGGGGGGGCCGTGATGAGCGGCTGAGGCGTCTCGGGCGGCTTGGCCCGCGGGCGCGGTGATGCGCAACCGGCGGCGACGACGAGGAGCAGCGGCGCGGCGACGAGGCGCTTCATCCTATTGGCTCGGCACCGGGAGCGGCTGGCCCGACGGGTCCTGGGGAATCGGAGGCATCCGGCGGCCGAGGCTCGGCGCGGGCCGCGGGAACGGCTGTCCACCGGGCCCGGGCTGCTGGATGGCCGGTGGCGGCGGCATCGGCTGGCCCGGGACCACGGGAGTCCCGGACGGGGTAAAGGGCCGCGGTGAAGGCACCCCCGGGCCCGGTACCGGCATGAGGCCCTGATTCGGAAGCTGGCCGCCCGCCGGCGATTGGCCAGGGAGGGGCGGCTGACCCGGCGCGCCCGCCTGGCCGGTGGGCAGCGGCGTCGGCCTGGGCTTCGATGGATCGCGCAAACGCACATCGACCATGCCGTCCGGACGGGAGATCACAACCGCGTCGGCCGAGATCGTTTGCACGGTGCCGCCGGCGATCGGATCGCCGATGCGGTAGCCGGCGATTCGCTTGGTGAGCGGATCTTCCAGGTACGCGATCGGCGAGCCCTCGCGCAGCACCACTCCGTGAAGGCTCGGCTTGGCGATGAGGGCCGGCGCATTGCCCGCGACCGCGGGCCCCGAGGTCTCGCTCCGCGTCGGACTGAACAGGTTGCGCGCGGCGATCACGTTGTAGGCCTGGGGAGCCAGGCGCGAATCCCCGGCGGGCGCCGGCTCGGCCGAAGAGGCGACGGGCGCCCTGCCTCGCGCCGCCGCCGTCGGGCGCGCCACCGCGAGCTGCTTCACGATGAGCGCGATGCAGAGGACGGACACGGCCGCGAGCACGACGTTGATGGCGACGAGACGGCGCGGCATTTCAGCTCTTTGCCTTGCCCTGCGGGCTGGGCAGGATGAAACCCGAGATCGTGAGCGTGACGAGCAGCTCCTTGGGCTGGCTCAGATTGACGACGCGGACCTTGAGATCCTGGACCGGCAGCAGCTTGGTGGCGCCATCGAGCCGCGCGAGGAGATCGACGAGCTGCCGGATCTCGCACGACACCGCGATCTCGACGGGAATCTCCAGGAGCTCGCCGCGATCGGCCGGCGGCAGGATCCGCTCGCTTCGGACTTCGGTCTTCGCCTGCGCGGCCATGTCCTTGACGATCTTCTGCAGCTCCGAGGCGGCGACCGCGGGCGTCGCCGACGTCAGGAACCCCTCGGCGAGCTTGTCGAACCGCGCCGTCGTCGCTTCGAGCTCGGTGCCAAGCGCCGCGCGCCGTGCGATGAGCTCACGCTTCTGGAGCAACACCTGCTCGCGCGCCGGGACGAGCTCGCCGGCGGACCGATTGTGCTCGAGGATCGGCTCGACCACCAGCAGCCAGCCCCCGAGAATGATTCCGACGGCGAGCGCCAGGCCCACCATCACGCGCTCGCGGCGGGAGAGGTTGCCGATCACCGCGGAGCTCCGGGGAGACGGGGGGGCGCCGGTCGGGTCGCCGGGCTCTCGCCCCTGCGCGTCTCGCCGGCGGCCGGCGGCTTCGCGGCCTGCGGCGGAGGGGTGGCCGGCGGCGCCGGCGCTTCCCACGCGGCGCGGATCCTGAACTGCTCCCGATCGCGTCCGCGCGTGACGGGCGACGCGAACTCGACGCGCTCGAGCCGCGGAGAGTTCTCCAGCAGCGGGATCAGGTTGCTGGCCGCGCCGGCCTGTCCGGTCAGCTCCACGCCCTTCGCGTCGAAGGCGAGATAGGTGACCCACGCGTCGCTCGGCAGGATCTCCGTCAGCTCCCGGAGCACGGCGAGCGGCTGGACGGAGGACGCGTTGATCTTCTCGACGGTGCTGAGAAGCTGACGCTTGCGATCGAGCTCGCGCGCGAGCTTCTCGGCCGCTCGCACGTCGGGATCGATCCGCGCGATCTCGCCGTTCAGCCGCGCCAGGCGCCGGCCCTCGACGAAGCCCGGCACGACCAGCGCCGCCACCACCAGAAGCAGGGTGACCACCAGCGCTCCGCCGGTCCTGATCTCCTGGCGCGTGAAGCGCCGCGGCTTGATCGCCGCCGGGATGAGATCGAGCGAGCGGATGCTACGGTTCGAGGCCGTCGCCACCGCGAGCTCCAGGGCGCCGCGAGGCTCGGCGATCTGGGCCAGGCGGCGCTCCGCCCGCGCCGTCCAGGGCGGATCGGAGATCGGAACGCCGAGGTCGAGGAAGGGCGCCGCGGCGGCGCCGTCGCCCGAAACCCAGATGGCGTCGCAGGAACGCCACCGCGCACCGGCGAGACTCCGGCGCGTCTCGGCGAGGAGCGTCGCGTCGTCGGCGGCGGCGAAGCTTCGGCTGAACACCACCATCGATTCATGGAGCAGCAGCAGCTCGGCCGTGTCGCCGTTGCGGTGCAGCCACGCGACGCGATGCCGGCGATCCGTCTCGACCAGCGCGAGCAGATCGTGCGCCGCCACCGTGATCGACACGGGACGCAGCTTCGCTTCCTCGGCCAGGCGCAACGCGGCGTCGATCAGGCGGCGATCAGCCGCGGCGATCAGCACCCGCGTGACCTCGCCCGGCACCGCTTCGACCTCGGGCTCGGGCGGCAGCGGAACGAAGTCGAACGCGGCGTCGTCGGCCGGGATCGGCAGGTGGCGCTCGAGCTCGAACTTTACCATGTCCTGCGTCCCGCCCGCGACGGCCGGGAGATCGATCGGCTTTACGGTGACGGTCGAGCGCGAGAGGCCGATGGCCACCGTCCGCGCGGCGAGCGACCGCGCGTCGAGCTCCGCGCGCAGCGCGGCCCCCGGATTTTCCGCCTCGATCGTGAACGTCTCTACACGATCGCGATCGATCGCGGCGACGCCCAGACGATCGCCGAGCATGACGACCGCCAGGCGCAGCGGCACGATCTTCGGGATGGCAAATTTCACCACGGTAGGGTAACACCCCTAACCGATCGCAGGGAAAGAGTCAACGGGGCGACCACTCCAGGACGAGCACCGACGGCGGGTCCAGGTCGGTGCGCTTCTGAACGATCGCGGTCAGCCGGGCCGCGACACGGTCGTCCACGACGCCCTCCGCCTCGATGCGAAACGTTCGCGTGGCGATGCCGAGATTTCGCCCGCCGAATTTTCCGGGCACGTTCGGATAGGGTCCGCTGTTGCGCCGCGACTGCTGGATCTCCGTGATCTCCGCGGTGGAGAGCCCGAGCGCGGTCAGCACCGCCGGGCCGGCGGTGTTCATGTTCACCGTGCCGGCGCTGCGCACGGTGACGAGACTGGCCAGCCCCGGATGGTCCTTGCTGCCGTTGTAGATCGCCGGGCTGATGCCCTTGATCTGCAACAGCTCGGTGATCGACTCGAGATTCGCGTTGCGCGACCGGTACGGCGTCGGAAGCTTCAGGTAGTAGTCCTCGCTCTCGGCGCCGTTGGCGCGGTGCTCCTCGTTGGGATCACGCCAGTCCTGAATCGAGTCGACGATCGTGTCGCGAACTTCCTTGTCGACGCCGAGGGTCAGCAGCAGACGGTCGATGCGATCGGGGGGCGAGGTGTTGACGTTGAGGCGGGACTCCTCGTCGGTGATGCGATAGGAGTACAGCCCGCCCACCAGCTCCGCCTTCGCGCGGCGCAGCCGCGGCAGCGCGCGCCGGTCGGCCGTGTAGAACGTGACGAGGCCGTCGTCGTCCTCGGCGACGAGCGGGGCGTCGGCCACGATCTCGCGGATCGCCTGCTCGAGCGCCGTCTCGGCGAGGTGGGTCCCGATGATCCCGTTCTTGTACGCGCGCACCGCCGAGGCTTCGAGCCGCATCGAGTACGCGAACTCGGCGCCCACGACCGCGACCAGCGCCAGCACGAGCAGCACGATCAGGAGCGCGAATCCGCGCTCGTCCCTCCCGCGCCGCCTCGCGACTCGCGCGCTCGTCATTGCGGCTCGGTGCCCACGCGGAGCGGCACGGTCAGCGGCAGGAGGGCCTGGGCCCGGCCGTTCAGCGTGCCGCCGACGCTGATGCGGATCGCCTTCGGAAGTCGCTTCTGGTTCTCGACGTCCCACGTGTCCTGCCAGGCGCCGCTGTCATCGAGAAAGCTGAACGCGAGCTCGGTCAGGGTCGGGTCGTTGAAGACGACTACCGCGTCCGTGAACGGGTTGCGGTTCGGCAGCAGGCGCTGGCGGATGACGAGGCCGCGCTGCTCGCCCGTGGTGCCGAGCTCGATCACCACGGCGGTGAAGGCGACGGGCACCGGCGCCGGATACGCGGCGGCCTGCGTGACGAACTCGAGGCGCGCCGCGGTGCCGCCGAAGAGCAGCACCGCGGCCGGCGTGTCGCTGCGCGGCGCGTTGTACGGGTAGGCGGCGCCGACCGTGCGGGCCAGAGTCAGCGCGACCCCGCGCAGATGCTGATAGGCCTCCGCGCGCTCCTCGCCTTGCCGCCATGACGCCAGCGCGATCCTGACGCCGCCGAACGCGATCACGACGAGGGCCCCGACGATGGCGAGGGCCAGCAAGAGCTCGAGCAGGGTGAAGCCGCGCTGATCGCGCCTCACCGCGAACGCACTCCCGGCAGCGTCGGCGCGTCGGCCGCCGTCCGCATGCTGACGATCTCGACGGCGCGCTTGTCACCCCAGCTGACCTTCACGTCGATCCGGTAGACGTGCCACTTGGCGGTGGCCGGCGTCCGCGCCAGGTCGGGCGCGGGCTCGACGGTGACGGTGCGCTCCCAGTCGTAGTTGCCTTCCTTGCCCTGGTCGCGTCCCTCGACCGGGGTCACCATCTCGCGGGTCTTCTGGTCGGCCAGGAGCGCGGCCTGCTGGTGGTCGCCGGCGGTCTTCAAGAGCCGCAAACCCTGTGCGAAGCCCTGGATGACGGCGACGACGGCGACGCTCAGGATCGCGAACGCGATCAAGACTTCGAGCAGCGTGAAGCCTCCCTGGGCCCGGCCGGAGCCGCCGCGCGATCCTCGATTGACCCAGGCGCTCATTCGCGCTGGTTCCGAACCCGCCCGGTGACGGCGTCGACGCTCACTCGATAGCTGATCTTTCCGGAGCTCAGGTGGAACTCCCCGCCGCTGGACGTGCCTTGCGGCTCGAAACGCACCGTGAGCGCTGCCGGCGTCTCGGCTCGAACCTCGACCCGGCGCGAGAGCGTGCGCGTCCACCGGACTTCGTCCTCCCCCGTCGAGACCGTCACCAGACGATTCGTCGGGTTGACGGCGACGGTGTACGGCTGCCGCGTCGTGATCGCTTGCTCGCGCGCGTGCCGGAAGGTGGCGGAGAACCCGGCGACCTCGGCGCGGGTGCGCAGGGTCTCGGTGCTACGCCCGATCGTGGGCGCGACGAGGCCCACCGCGACCGCGAGGACAACCAGGGTGACGATCAGCTCGAGGAGGGTGAAGCCCCGAGCATCTACTTTTGGCTGCTGTCCCATGACGTGATGTCCGCGTTCTCGCCTTCGCCGCCCGGCGCCCCGTCGGCGCCCTCGGACCAGAGATCGTACTCGCCGTTCTGGCCCGGGCAGCAGCGATACTTGTACTGATTGCCCCACGGATCCTTGGGCACGGCCTTCTTGAGGTAGGGGCCGTTCCAGTTGTTGACGTTCGGGTTCCGCTGGAGCGCGTCGAGGCCCTGGCCCGCGTTCGGGTAGCTGCCGATATCGAGCCGATACTGGTCGAGCGCGGCTCCGAGCAGCTCGATCTGCGCGCGCGCCGCGGCCTGCTTGGACTGGCCCACGCGGCCGAAGAGCCGCGGGCCGACGAGCCCCACCAGCAGCCCAAGCACGATGATGACCACCAGCAACTCGATGAGTGTGAACCCGTCCTGATCTAGGACCCCACGGCATGCATCTCGGCGCCGGAGCCGCCGATTCTCGCCACCGAGAACCGCTGATCGGCGGCGCGGGCCGGAGCGGGGGTGCGGGAGCCCCTGCGCGCCGCGTGTAGTCAGCGCGCGGACGCCGCACCGCGTTCCATTCGACGCGAAGTCCGTGAGAGCAGTCGTCGGCGCGCAGGGGCTCCCGCACCCCCGCTCCGGCCCGCGCCGTCTCATAGCGGAATCTCGTTGATCGAAAAGATAGCGAGCATCATAGCGACGACGATGAACGCCACGAGTACCCCCATGCCGAAGATGATCACGGGCTCCAGCAGCCGCAGCACGCGCTTGAGATCGGTCCCGACGTCGGTCTCGAACGTCTCGGCGACCTTGAGCAGCATGTCCTCGAGCCGGCCCGTCTCTTCGCCGACCCGCACCATGTGGATCGCCAGCGCCGGAAACGGCGCCTGCGCCTGCATCCCGGCCGCGATGGTCCCGCCGCGCTTCACGCCGTCGCCGAGCCGCTCCACGGCTTGCCCGATCGCCTGGTTGGTCATCGTGTCGCCGACGACCCCGAGCGCGCTCATGACCGGCACGCCGCTCTTGAGCATGGTCCCCAGCGTGCGCGCGAAGCGCGCGGTCTCGATCTTCATGATGAGCGGTCCGATCAGTGGCGCGCCGAGAATCGTCTGATCACACTGCAGCCGCCCGTGCGGGCTGGCGGTCCACATGCGCCAGGCGAGCACGCCGCCGAGGGCGAGCAGGACGCCGACCCACCAGTACGACGAGAAGATCGCGCTCACCGTCAACAATATCTGGGTCGGCAAGGGGACGGTCTGGCCGAGGTCGGCGAAGATCGTCGCGAACCGCGGGATGACGAACGTCATGAGGAAGATGATGGCGCCGATGCCGAACGTGAAGACGACCGCCGGGTAGGCGACCGCCGTGAGGACGGCGTCGGCGAACTGGGCGCGCGCCTCGAGGAACTCGGCGAGCCGGCGCAGCGTGATCTCGAGCACGCCGCCCCGCTCGCCGGCCCGGATCATGTTGATGTAGAGCCGCGAGAACGGACGCGGATGGTGCTTGGTGAGCGCCTCGCTCAGCGAGGAGCCGCCCCGGACGCTCACCAGCAGGTCGGCGACGATCGCCTTGACGCGGGCGTTCGGCGCCAGCTCCTCGAGGATCGCGAGCGAGCGGTCGAGCGGCAAGGTGGCCTCGAAGAGCGTGGCCAGCTGCTGCGTGAACATCAAGACGTCGCGCTGGCCGATGCGCCCGGAGCCGCCGAGGGAGAACCAGCTCTGGCGGTCGGCGTGGGGCGAGACGCGGATCGGGAAGTAGGAGTCGCGCTGTAGCCGCTCGACGACGGAGCGGGCGTCGGGCGCTTCCATCACGCCATCGATCGTCTGGCCGCGCCGGTCGGCCGCCCGATAGACAAAAACGGGCATGGCGGACTAGGCGTCTTCCTGCGTGACTCGGAGCACTTCCTCGACGGTGGTGACGCCCGCGCACGCCTTGGCCCAGCCATCGAGCCGCAGCGTGACCATGCCCGCCTCCATCGCCACGCGACGGATGTCGCGGGTCGGGGCGCGTCGCAGGATGAGGCTGCGCGCGTCCTCGGTGATCGGGAACAGCTCGTAGATGCCGGTCCGGCTCCGGTAGCCGGTGCCGCGACACTCGTCGCAGCCGCGGCCGCGGTAGAGGCGCGTTCCGTCGGCGCCGGCGATCCCGAGGGCGCTCAGATCGGCCGACGACGGCGTGTCGGAGACGCGGCACGTCGCGCAGATCCGCCGGACGAGGCGCTGCGCGAGCACGCCCTCGAGCACGGACGCGACGAGGTAGGGCTCGACGCCCATGTCTTGCAGTCGCGTGATCGCGCCCGGCGCGTCGTTGGTGTGGAGCGTCGAGAAGACGAGGTGGCCGGTGAGCGAGGCCTGGATCGCGATCTCCGCCGTCTCGAGGTCGCGGATCTCGCCGATCAGGATCACGTCGGGGTCCTGGCGGACGATGTGCCGGAGCCCGGTGGCGAAGGTCAGGCCGATCTTGGGCTTGACGGCGATCTGGTTGACGCCCTTCAGCTGGTACTCGACGGGATCCTCGACGGTGATGATCTTGCGGTCCGGCGAGTTGATCTTGTCGAGCGCGCCGTAGAGCGTCGTGGTCTTGCCCGATCCGGTCGGTCCGGTGACGAGGAGGATGCCGTGGGGACGCTTGATCAGCGCCTCGAAGCGCGGGAGCATCGCCGGCGAGAAGCCGAGCTTCTCGAGCTCCAGGAAGACGCTCTGGCGGTCGAGCAACCGCATGACGATCGACTCGCCGTGCACCGTGGGAATCGTGGAGGTGCGGATATCCACGCGGCGGTTGTGGAGCGTGACGCGGATGCGGCCGTCCTGGGGTAGCCGGCGCTCCGCGATGTTCATCTCCGCCATCAGCTTCACGCGCGAGGTCACCGCGGCCTGTAGCCGCCGCGGCGGCGCCTCCTGGTCGAAGAGTATGCCGTCGATGCGATAGCGGATCCGGAGCGTGTCCTCGAAGGGCTCGATGTGGATGTCGGAAGCCTCGGACGTGATGGCGTTCTCGATGAGCAGATTCACGAGCCGGACCACCGGCGCCTCGAACGCCATGTCGCGCAGCTGGTTGACGTCCTCGTCGCCCTCGCCGCCGCGATCGTCCTCCATGCCCTCGACGATGCGCTGCAGGGGCGTCGCCACGCCGTCGTACGTCCGGTCGATCGCCTCGATGATCGCGTCGGCCGAGGACACGACCACCTTCACGGTGAGGCCGGTCGACTGCGCCAGGTCGTCGACGATGATCGGATTCAGCGGATCCGCCGTCGCGATGGTCAACACGTTGCCCTCGACGCTCACGGGGCACACCGCGTACTGGCGCAGGTACTTCGGCGAGAGATTTTTGACGATCGGCAGGGGCGCCGGCAGCTCGTCGCGGTTGAGATAGGCGAGGTTCTGCTGCTGCGCGAGCGCCCGGAGCACGTCGTCGTCCTTCACGGCGCCGAGCGACACGAGCGCCTCGCCGACTCGCTCGCCCGTCGCGCGGGCGCGTGCGAGCGCCTGCTCCACGACGTCGGGGGTGGTCAGCCGTTCACGAACCAGGATCTCACCGAGCCGGCGGAAAAGCCCCGTGATGCCCATGCTATGCTCCCGAGCATGGTAGCATACCTGGTGTTCGTGGCTGCCGCGGCGGCCGCCGATCTCGCCGGGGCCTTGCTCGTGACCACCGTGCACCAGAAGGGGCTGGCGCCGCTGCGATATTTCGTCGCCGGCGGCGCGGGCTTCATGCTCGCGGCCGCGTTCGTGCGGATGCTCCCCGAGAGCGCGCAGGTGCCCCACGCGTTCCTCTTCGTCCTCGTCGGCTACTTCGGCGTGCACCTCTTCGAGCACACGGTGGCCCCGCACTTCCACTTCGGCGAGGAGGTCCATCCGGAGGCGCTGTTGCGCCCGTCGGCCGGGTACCTCGCGCTCCTCGGTCTCGGCGTTCACACGCTCTTCGACGGTGTCGCGATCGCGGCCGGGTTCATGATCGAGCCCGCGCTCGGCGTGCTGCTCTCCATCGCGGTGTGCCTGCACAAGGTGCCAGAGGGCTTCACGATCGCGTCGATCATGCTCGCCGGCGGCCAGTCACGGGCCGCCGCGATCAGCGCCGGCGCGCTCCTGGGCGCCTTGACCATCGCGGGCGCGGTGGCCACGCGCTTCGTGGCCGAGCACCACGTCGGCTACGCGCTCGCCCTCTCCGCGGGCGTCACCATCTACGTGGCCGCGTCGGATCTCATCCCCGAGGTGAACCGCGAGGGCGGGCCCGCGCTCGGCTGGACGGTGTTCGGCGGGCTCGTGCTGTTCGCGGTCGCGGACTGGCTCGTCTCGCCGCTCGGCGATCGCTGATCCGTCGCGCCATCCGGTCCATTCGCCCGGAGACGGCCAACCCTCGCGCTGGTCTCGCGCCTCGGCGCCCGCTGGTGCTAAGCTCGCGCCTGGCGTGAAAATCTTGATCTTGCACGGCCCGAACCTGAATCTCCTGGGCACCCGCGAGCCCGGCGTGTACGGCCGCGTCACCCTGGCCGAGATCGACCGCATGCTGCGCGACCACGCCCGTCGCGGCGGCCACTCCGTCGAGTGCCGGCAGTCGAATCACGAGGGCCAGCTCGTCGACTGGCTCCAGGCCGCTCAGCGCGAAGGCTTCGGCGGCATCGTCTTCAACCCAGGAGCGTTCACGCACTACTCGATCGCCCTGCGCGATGCGGTGGCCGCGATCACGGTGCCGGTCGTGGAGGTCCACCTGTCGAACGTGCACGGGCGCGAGGAGTTTCGGCGCCACTCGGTGATCGCGGCGGTCGCACGCGGGCAGATCGCTGGGTTCGGCCCGCAGAGCTATCTCCTGGGTCTCGACGCCCTCACGGCGAATCCCCGCCGGCCGACTCGACGACGGTGAATCGCGACCGCCACCCCGGCGTCTAACGCCGACGGGAGGGCGAGCGAGTGGATCGCGGTGGACACGGACGAAGCGGCCCTCATCGAGCGGTGCCGTGCCGGTGACCTCGCGGCATTCGAGCCGCTGGTCGAAAAGTATCGTCAGCGCGTCTACCGACTCGCCTACAACGTCCTGCGCGACCCCGAAGAGGCCTGGGACGTCGCCCAGGACGCCTTCATCCGCGCCTTCCAGGCCCTGCCGTCGTTCCGGGGCGACTCCGCGTTCTACACCTGGCTCTTTCGGATCGTGATGAACGTCGCGCGGGACCGCGCCCGCCAGCACGCAGCGCGCGGCCGCGCGTTCGGCACCGAGCGCGTCGACGAAAAGGATTGGGACCGGATCCTCGTCGACCAGGGGACCGCGCCCGACGCCAGGGCGACCCAGGTCGAGGAGCGCGCGCGGATCGGCCGCGCGCTCGCCTCTTTGTCTGAGCCGCACCGGGCCATTATCATGTTGAGTGATCTCGAGGGACTTTCGTATCGTGAGATCGCGGAGGTCTTGAACATACCGATGGGGACCGTGATGTCGCGGCTGCACAACGCGCGCCGGCGTCTCCGGGACGCCCTCGGGCCGCTCCTGGTTTTGATCCTGGCCCTGCTGCTGACGCTCGCGCTGGAGGCGGTCGCTCACGCGCAGACGATCGTCAGGTTCGGCACGCGGATCGTCCTCGCCAGCGACAGCCCCCCGAGCGACGCGCCGAGCAAGGCGCCCGAGCCGCCCGACGAGCGGCTCGAGGCCTTCCTGCCGAAGCTTCGCCAGCTCTTCCGCTACAACAGCTACACCTCGCTCGAGCGCTACCGCGCCGAGGTGCCGGTGGGGACGACCCAGCGCTGGCCGGTGCCGGGCGACCGGCGGCTCGAGGTCACGCCCCAGAGCGTGAAGAGCGGCGCGGTGAGCTTTTGACCCGTGGCAATGTGACCGAGGTGTCGACGAACATCCAGGCGCAGTCGGGCAACCCGGCGGTGATCGGGGGTCCCAAGCAGGGCTCGGGCACCCTCATCATCATCCTCTGGACCAACCCCAATCCGTGATCGGCGGGCCATCGTGAGCTCGGGCGAGGACCGCTACTTCCGCGAACGCGCGCGGATCGAACAGGGCCACACGAAGTATCGCGACAAGCTCCGCGAGGAAGGCAAGCTCTTCGTCCGCGACCGGCTCAAGCTGCTCCTCGATCCGGGCTCCGAGTTCCAGGAGGACTGGCTCTTCGCGCGCTCGAACGAGGCCGACACGCCGGCCGACGGCGTGGTCACCGGGGTCGGCAAGGTCGGAGGCCGGCCGGTGTGCGTGATGGCGAACGACTACACGGTCAAGGCGGGCTCCTGGGGCGAGAAGACCGTCCAGAAGATCGTGCGCATCCAGGAGAAGGCCGCGCGGCTGCGCGTGCCCCTCCTCTATATGGTGGACGCCGCCGGCGGGCGCATCTCCGAGCAGATCAAGATCTTCCCGGGACGGTTTCACGCCGGACGCATCTTCTACAACGAGGTCCAGCTCTCGGGGGTGGTCCCCCAGATCTGCGCCCTGTTCGGGCCGTCGCCGGCCGGCTCCGCGTATCTGCCCGCGCTGACCGACGTCGTGATCATGGTGGACGGCAAGGCGTCCCTCTACGTCGGCAGTCCGCGCATGGTCGAGATGGCCATCGGGGAGAAGACGACCCTCGAGGAGCTGGGCGGCGCGCTCATGCACTGCAAGGTCTCGGGCTGCGGCGACATCCTCGCCGCCTCCGACGAGGACGCCATCGCCCTGGCGCGCCGGTATCTGACCTACATGCCACAGTCGTATCGCGACCTGCCGGCGGTGTCCGCCGCGGCCGAGCCGAAGCCGGGCCGGTCCATCGACGAGATCGTGCCGTACGATCAGCGGAAGTACTTCGACATGTACGAGGTCATCGACCGCCTGATCGACGCCGACTCCTGGTTCGAGATCAAGCGGCTGTTCGCGCAAGAGATCATCGTCGGCTTCGCGCGCCTCGGCGGACGCCCGGTCGGTATCGTGGCCAACCAGCCGAAGGTCAAGGGCGGCGTGCTGATGGTCGACTCGTCCGACAAGGCGGCGCGCTTCATCTGGCTCTGCAATGCGTTCAACATTCCGTTGATCTATCTGGCCGACATCGCGGGCTTCATGGTCGGCACGAAGGTCGAGCAGCAGGGGATCATCCGCCACGGCGCCAAGATGGTCTTCGCGACCGCGCAGGCGACCGTGCCGAAGATCTCGGTGATCGTGCGCAAGTGCTACGGCGCCGGGCTCTATGCGATGTGCGGCCCGGCCTTCGAGCCCGACGCCGCGATTGCGCTGCCCCAGGGACAGATCGCGATCATGGGCCCGGAGCCGGCGGTGAACGCCGTCTACTACAACAAGATCATGGAGCTGCCCGAGAGCGAGCGCGCGGCGTGGGTCAGGCAGAAGCGCGACGAGTACGCGCAGGACGTCGACACCTACAAGCTCGCTTCCGAGATGCTGATCGACGATATCGTGCCGGGCGGCGCCCTTCGCGACGAGCTGATCAAGCGCCTGGCGTACGCGCAGACCAAGGCTCACGAGTTCCCGGCCCGCCGGAACGGCGTCTACCCGGTCTGAAAGTCGGCGGCTCCCGCCGCCCGCTCGCGCCTCGCCGCGCCCGGCGACCCGTCGTCCCCGCCGGTTTGCACTATTTCCTGCGGACTTGGCGAATCCTCGTGTTAGGAATCAAATGTGCAAAAAGTGAAACCAACGTCGGCCCCGGGCCGCGGACCCGGGTTCTCCTCGTGGACGACGAGCCGCTCGTCGTCCAGATGCTCCACGACCTCCTGATCGACGGACCGTTCGCGATCGAGACGGCGACCGACGGCTACGAGGCGCTCGTCAAGGTCGGGACGTTCCGTCCCGCGTTGATCGTCCTCGACGTCGTGCTGGCCGGCCTCGACGGCATCGAGGCGTGCCGATGTCTTCGGCGACTGCCGGAAACGCGTGAGGTGCGGATTCTCGGTGTGACCGGGCATCCGTCGATGGTTCCGGTGCTGCTCGGAGCTGGGGCGGACGCGTGCGTGACCAAGCCGCTGGACCTGGACGTGGTGTGCCGAGAGATCGACCGACTCACATCGGCGATGACAACAGACGGCCGCGCCTCGGCCGGCGGGGCCCCAGCCCCGCGACGGCCTGCAGTGCGAACTGCGGTCTCCCACTCCCTCACGGGACGAGAGGGCTGAAGACGCCATGGACTCCATCCGCGTGCTCTACGTCGAGGGTGATCCCGCCGATCAAGAGGCGACCCACCGTCACCTCGTGCGTCACGCGCCTCACATCAAGCTCACGGTCGTGGGCACCGTGGCCGAGGCGGTCGAGCGCGTCACGATCGGCGACATGGACGTCATGCTCGCGGACTATCGCCTCCCCGACGGCACGGGCCTCGATCTGCTCGACACGGTGAAGTCCCGGGGCCTGGAAGTGCCGGTGGTGCTCGTGACCGGCTCGGGGGACGCCGATATCACCGTGCGTCTCCTCAAGGCCGGCGCCACCGACTATCTGGTGAAGCGCCCGGGGTATCTGGCCACCCTGCCGGTGGTGCTCGAGAGCGCGCTCCGCTGGTTCTGCACCGCGAGCGAGCGGCGGCGCGCGCCGATCCGCGTCCTCTATGCCGAGCACCATCCGGAGGACATGGCGCTCACCCTGCGCGCCTTCGAGGACCACGACCGTCGCGCGCGTGTCGAGACGGTCGCCCTCGCGCGGGAGGCGCTCGCCAAGCTGAAGACCGTCCACTACGACGTGCTGCTGCTCGACAACCGGATGCCCGATCTCTCGGGGATCGAGGTGCTCAAGGAGCTGCAGGCCGACGGCATCCGTATTCCCGTCGTGATGGTCGCCGGCGAGAGCGACGAGGACTCGGCCGTTCAGGCGTTCAAGCTCGGCGTCGCGGACTACCTCATCAAGCGCGAGGGCTATCTCGCCAAGCTGCCGTCGACGATCGAAAACGTCCTGGCGCAGCGCCGTCTGGCCGACGAGAAGGACGGTCTCGCGGTCCTCAACGATCTGGCGAAGTCGCTCATCACCACGAAGGATCTCGACGAGGTACTGCGGCGGGTCGTGAACGCGGCCCGCGAGCTCATCAAGGCCGAAGCGAGCGTGCTGTGGCTGTTCGAAGCCGGCGTGCTCTGGCCGGTCGCCTGGGAGGGCATCGAGGATCGCGCAGCCGAGCCGCTCAGGTTCCAGGTGACGCCGAACCTCGCCGAGCGGCTCGCGCTCGAGCGCAAGATCTCGCTGCGGCGCCTCCTCGCGCAGACCGGTGGACCCGACCCGACGGCGGTCTTCGGAACCGCGGGACAGCCCCTGTCCGTGTCGTTCGTCGGCCCCGAAGGCCTGGTGGCCGTGCTGGCGGTGGGCAGCCCGCGCCCACGCGAGTTCACCGCCATCGAGGAGCGCCTGCTACTCGCGCTGGCCGACCACGCCGCGGTCGCCGTCGAGAACGCGCGCCTCTACCGTCGCCTGCGGCTCGAGCTCGAGGCGCGCGAGCGGCTGACCGCGATCCTGGAAGCGACGACCGATCTGGTCGCGATCGCCGACCTGTCCGGGCGCCTGCAGTACCTCAATGCCGCGGGCCAGGCGCTGCTCGGGCTCGCCGCCGACGATGCGCTCGGCCATCCGATCGCCGGCCTCGCGCCGGAGCGGCTGCGGCCGGTCGTCCACGACGAGATCTGGCCGACCTTGATCCGCGACGGGCTCTGGACGGGGGAGGCGGTGCTCCTCGCGCGCGACGGCCGCGAGGTGCCGGTGTCGGTGGTCGCCGTCGCGCATCGCGGCGCCGACGGAGCCATCGAGTTCCTCTCGGCGATCGTGCGCGACATGACCGAGCGCAAGCGCATCGATGCCGAGCTCCGGCGTCAGCGCGAGGCGCTGTACCAGACGGAGAAGCTCGCGACGATGGGCACGGTGCTCGCCGGTGTCGCGCACGAGCTGAACAATCCGCTGACCGCTGTGACGGGCTACGCGAACTTGCTCCGGCAGGAGCTGGCGGGCACGCCCTCGGCGACGCGCGCCGAGGCCATTGCGCACGCCGCCGATCGCTGCGCATCGATCGTCCGCAACTTCCTGGCGCTCGCGCGAAAGCACCCGCCCGAGCGTCAGCTCGTGAGGTTGAACGACATCGCGCGCGACGCGGCCGAGCTTCTCGCGTATCACCTCCGCGTCGACCGCATCGAGGTGGCGCTGGACCTGACGGAAGGTCTTCCGGTGCTGTGGGCGGACCCGCATCAGCTCCACCAGGTCGTGGTCAATCTGGTGACCAACGCCCGGGACGAGTTGCGCAAGGCGCCGGAGCCGCGCCTGCTCACCTTGCGCACGCGGGCGGACGCCGTGCGGGGTCGCGTCTCGCTCGACGTCGAGGACACCGGTCCGGGTATCTCGGCCGAGATCCGCGACCGGATCTTCGAGCCGTTCTTCACGACGAAGCCGGTCGGGCAGGGGACGGGGCTCGGCCTCTCGCTCTGCCACGGGATCGTCGAAGGGCACGGCGGTACGCTCTGCCTCGTGAGCGAGCCGGGCCACGGCGCGATCTTCCGGGTGGAGCTCCCGGTCGTGGCGCCGCCGACTACATCCGGCAAGCGCGCCCCGGGCGCGCCGCCGGTTGTCAAGGGCATGCGCATCCTCGTCGTCGACGACGAGCGGCTCGTGCTCCAGTTGCTCGGCGAGATGCTCGGCGCCGATCATCACACGGTGGACACGGTCGCCGACGGGACGCAGGCGCTCGAGCAGCTGCGCCGCTCGTCCTACGACCTCATCCTGAGCGACGTGCGCATGCCGTACCTCGACGGTCCGGGCCTCTATCGCGCGCTGGAGCGCCGGCTACCCGACCTCTGCCGGCGCTTCGTGCTCATGACCGGAGACGTGCTGAGCGCGGAGATCCAAACGTTCCTCGAGCAGACCGGCGTGCCGGGGTTGAGCAAGCCCTTCGATCGCGGCGAGGTCCGGCGGGTGATCCAGCTCGTCGCCAGCGGCGGCCGGTAGCGCGCGCCACAGGCCGGGGCGGGGCTGGGGCCCCGCCGGCCGAGGTGCGCAACTAGATCAGGAGCGCGTCGTTCAGCCGCCGAATCGGCGGCGCGTGGTCTGGAGGGTGTCGGCGATCGGCTGCGGGAACCGCGAGCCGAACTGCTTGTTGAACTCGCTCAGCTCGTCGAGCGCGTGCCGCCACTCTCCGGGGTCGCAGCGAAGCGCCTCGTGGAGCTGAGCCGGCGTCACATCGAGCCCGCCGGTGTCGAGAGCGCCAGCTGCCGGGACGAGACCGATCGGCGTTTCCTCGACCTGGCCGGTGCCGCGGATCCGCTCGACCATCCACTTGAGCACGCGTACGTTCTCGCCGTAGCCCGGCCAGAGGAAGCGGCCGTCGGCGTCGCGCCGGAACCAGTTCACGCGGAAGATCTTGGGTGGCGTGGACAGGCGCGGTCTCATCGCGAGCCAGTGAGCGAAGTAGTCGGCCATGTTGTAGCCGCAGAACGGGATCATCGCCATCGGATCCCGGCGCACGACGCCGACCTTCCCCGTGATCGCCGCCGTCGTCTCGGTGCTCATGGCCGAGCCCAGGAAGACGCCGTGTGACCAGTCGAAGGCCTCGAACACGAGCGGGATCACACCAGTGCGCCGCGAGCCGAAGATGACGCCGGAGATCGGCACGCCCTGCGGCTCTTCCCAGTTCGGCGCGATCGACGGACATTGCTGGGCGAGAACCGTGAAGCGCGAGTTCGGATGCGCGGCCGCGCCGGCGCCCGGCTGCCACGGCCGTCCATGCCAATCGGTGAGCCCGGCTGGCGCCGTCGGCGTCAGCCCTTCCCACCACGGCTCTTGCGACTCGGTCAGCGCCACGTTAGTGAAGATCGTGTTCGAGCGCACCATCGCGGTCGCGTTCGGATTCGTCTTGGGGCTCGTGTTGGGGGCGACACCGAAGAAGCCGCGCTCGGGGTTCACGGCGCGCAGCTGGCCGTTCGCGTCGACCCACATCCACGCGATGTCGTCGCCGACCGTCCACACGCGCCAGCCCGGGAGCTGCGAGACCGCCATCGCGAGGTTCGTCTTGCCCGACGCGCTCGGCATCGCGCCCGCCAGGTACGTGACACGCCCCTCGGGATCCTCGACGCCGATGATCAGCATGTGCTCGGCGAGCCAGCCCTCCTGGCGCGCTTGCGAGGATGCGATACGCAGCGCGTGGCACTTCTTGCCGAGCAGCGCGTTGCCGCCGTACCCGGACCCCACGCTCCAGATCAGCTTCTCTTCGGGGAAGTGCAGGATCAGGCGGCGCTCGGGCGAGAGATCGCCGATCGAGTGGAGTCCGGCGATGAAGTCGTCGTCGCTCCGCATGTGCTGGATCGCGACCTGCCCAACGCGCGTCATCAGGTGCATGCTCGCGACCACGTAGGCGCTGTCGGTGACCATCAGGCCGACCCGGCTCATGGGCGACCCGGCGGGACCCATGAGGTACGGGATGACCCACATCGTCCGGCCGCGCATGCTCCCCCGAAACAGGGCGCCGGCCGTCGATTTCGCCTCGATCGGCGCGATCCAGTTGTTGGTGGGGCCGGCCGAGTCCTTGTCGCGCGAGCAGATGAACGTGAGCTGTTCCGTGCGCGCGACGTCAGAGGGATGGCTGCGGTGCAGGTAGCAGTTCGGGTACGTCTTCGGATTCAACGGTAGCAGCGTGCCGTCCTGCAGCATGGCCTCGATCAGGGAGTCGTACTCGGCCTTGGACCCGTCACACCAGACGACGCGCGACGGTTGCGTCAGGCCGGCGGCCTCGGAAACCCACTTCTGGGCGACGCTGGTCACGCTCATGGAAGGTAGAGAATTGTCTCCTCGTCCCGCCGGGGGCGTCAAGAAGAACGTGCTAGCATTCCCGGCGTGACGGGCCTCGTCGTCGCCGCGCGCTATCTGACGATCGTGCCCGTACCCGGTCCGGTGCGCTCGAGCCCCGACGCGCTGGGGCGCGCCGCGCCCTGGTTTCCGGTAATCGGCCTCGCCATTGGCGTGGTCCTGGCCGTCGTCGAGCGCGTGACTGAGGTAATTTTCCCCTTACTCCTGGCCGGGTTGCTTACCGTAACGGCGTGGAAGCTCCTGACGGGCGGCCTCCATCTCGACGGGCTTGCCGACTGCCTCGATGGTCTCGGCGGGCGCGACGCCGAGCACCGGCTCGCCATCATGCGCGATAGCCGGATCGGCGCATTCGGCGCGCTCGGACTCATCCTTCTCCTGCTCCTGGAGATCGCGGCCGTCACCGAGATGCCGGCGAGCGTCCGGGCTCGCGCGCTCCTGATCGTGCCGGCCGTCGCGCGCGCCACGCCGCCCTTGCTCGCACGCCTGTTCCCGCCCGCGAAACAGGAAGGGCTGGGCGCCGCGTTCGGCGCGGGTGTCGGCACCCTGGCCGCGCCGATCGCGCTCTCGATCGCGCTGGTCGTCGCCATCGTGGCGTTGCGCGCGCTCGGGCTCGCCGTCCTGGCCGTCTCCGTCTCGAGCGCGCTCGTCGTCACGCGCTTCTTCGCCGCGCGAGTCTCCGGGATCACGGGAGACGTGCTCGGCGCCGCGATCGAGATCGCGGAGGTGGCGGGTCTGCTCACCGTCTCGGCGTGGTCTCACCTGGGACGTTGATCTATCTCTTCCGCCACGGCGAAGTCGTCCTCGCCGACACGCGGCGGTTCATTGGTCACCTCGACGTTCCGCTCTCGCCGCTGGGCGAGCGCCAGAGCGCGGCCCAGGCCGCTCGCCTCGCGTCGGTGAAGCTGGCCGCGCTGTACACGAGCGATCTGACGCGAGCTCGGCGAACGGGCGAGATCATCGGCGCGCCGCACGGGCTCGTCCCGACGGTCGTGCCGGCGCTGCGCGAGATGGCGATGGGCCGCTGGGAGGGGCTGACCGCCGCGGCGATTCAGCGGGACGAGCCGGCGAAGTTCGCCGAGTGGATGGCGAACGTCGGCGAGTTCCCGTTCCCCGACGGGGAAAGCGTCCCCGATCTCGAGGCCCGGGCGTGGCCGGCGTTCGAGTCGATCGCCGGTGCGCACGCCGGTCAGGCGATCGCGATCGTCGCGCACGGCGGCACGAATCGAGCGCTGCTGTGCCGCGCGCTCGGGCTTCCGCCCGGGCGGCTGCTCTCGATGGGTCAGGACTACGGCGCCCTCACGGTCCTCGAGCGGATCGATACGGCGTGGCGCTTGCTCCACCTCAACGAACGCCCGGTGTTATAAAGTAGGCGACTCGCGTTGAGGTCGGCAGCGCGCTGCAGGCCGTCGCGGGGCTGGGGCCCCGCCGCCGAGGCGCGCTTCGGGATTGGAGACCACATGCCACCACATCGGAACGCTTACCGCCCGAGCGTCATGGGGACTCGCGGTGTCGTCACGTCGGCTCACCCGCTCGCCTCGATGGCCGGGATCCAGATGTTGCTGGCCGGCGGCAACGCCGTCGATGCCGCGGTCGCCGTCGGCACGACCCTGAACGTGGTCGAGCCGTTCATGTCGAGCGCCGGCGGGATCGGCCTCATGCTCATCTCGCGCGGGCGCGAGCGCCACGCGCTCGATTTTATCGGCCGCACGCCCGCCGCCGCGGATGCGGCCGCGTGCACGGACGACGAGCTGGCGGGTGGGCCGAAGTCGTGCGCCACTCCAGGCAACCTCGGCGGCTGGCTCGCGGCGCTCGAGCGCTTCGGCTCGATGGACCGAGCCCGTGTGTTGTCGCCGGCGATCTCACTGGCCGAGAACGGCGTTCCGCTCACGTTCAAGAGTGTGGACTTCATCGAGGGCGCCCGTGAGACGCTCGGCCGCTCTGCCGAGGCGCAACGCCTCTACCTCGGCAACGGCGGCCCGCGCCCGGGCGGGATCGTGAGCTACAAGGAGCTCGCGTCGACCTTCCGCCAGGTGGCCGAGGGTGGCGCCGAAGCGTTCTACCGCGGGCCGATCGCGCGCGCGATCGCGCGCGCGGTGCGGGAGGCCGGCGGCTGGCTCGGCGAAGCAGACCTCGCCGCGTTCGCACCGGAATGGCGAGAGCCGGCCACGATCACGTATCGAGATCACCAGGTGTTCTCGATGCCGCCTCCGTTCTCCGCGTTTCAGATGCTCGAAACGCTCAATATCCTCGAGGGCTACGACCTCAGGGGCTTCCGCCACAACTCCGTCGACTACCTCCATCATCTGATCGAAGCCGTGAAGCTCGGCTCGGCCGACCGACTCGCGTTCGCCTACGGCGACAACGTTCCGCTCGCCGGGCTCCTGTCGAAGAAGTACGCCGCGTCGCAGCGCGCGCGCATCGACGGCAAGCGCGCGGCGGTCAGCGAGGGCGAGCGCCACAATCCGCAAACGCTCGCCGGACAGATCGCGGAAGGCCATCCCGCGAACTTCATGCACGAGCACACCACCCACTTCGCCTGCGCGGATGCCACGGGCACCGTCGTCTCGGTCACCCAGACCCTGGGTGTGCCGTTCGGATCGGGCTTCGCCGTTCCGGGCACCGGGATCGTCCTCAACAACATCCTCAAGTGGATGGACCGCGATCCCAGATCGCCGAACGTCGTGCGCCCCGGCCGGAAGGCCGGCACCATGATGTCGCCCACGCAGGTCTTCCGAGACGGGGCCTTCCGGGTCTCCATCGGCACGCCCGGCTCATACGGGATTCTCCAGACCACGCCACAGATGCTCCTCAACGTCCTCGAGTTCGGCATGAACATCCAGGAGGCCATCGAGGCGCCGCGGGTGCGTGTGTACCGCGATCGGCTGATCGACGCGGAGTCACGCATATCGCCGGAGACGCGCGCGGGGCTCGCCGAGCGCGGGCACGCGGTGCACGCGATCGACGACTGGTCCTGGATCGTCGGCGGTGGGCAGGGAATCGTCCGCGACCCGGAATCCGGGGCGCTCATGGCAGGCGCCGACCCGCGTCGCGACGGGTACGCTCTAGCGATCTAGCTGGGCAAATCCCTCGCACCGAGCCGTTCTTGACCGCTGGACCTCACCGCCGATTACGATAACTCCATGATCTAGAAGCGAGATTCCCAGGCATCACTTATGCTGTTTCCTCTGGTGAGCGCGTGCAGCGGCGCGCCAGAGGGAGACGGGAATGACTCGCGGCTCGGTGATCGCGGCGGTGGTCGGCGCGGTGCTCGTATCGAGTGGAGTCGCGGCGGCCACGGCGGAGCGCGAGACAGGCGCCCGAGTCTCCGCCCCTCCGGACCATCGAGCCGAGGCGCGGGCGCTTGATGAGCTCCTGCAGCGCTCGGGGCTGCGCGTCCAGCTCGAGAGCCTGACCGCCGGCATTCGCGCCCAGTTCGTGCGTGCCCACCGCAAGCAGGCTAGCCCCGACAGAATCACGATCGACCGGATCGTCGCCGAGCGGTTCACGGCCGAGACCCTCTACGCGAGGATCAAGCTCGAGTTCCTGAGAAACCTCGAGTCGGCACGGGTCGGGAAGGCGCTCGCCTGGTACGATTCGCCGCTCGGAAGGCGGATCACCGGACAGGAGCTGACGGCGCTCGTCGCCGCCGGCGGCGCCGAGGCCGTCGCCGACCTCGAGCAGAATCGCCCGGCGTCGCGGCGCCTCGTTCTGATCGAGCGTCTCGATGCGGGCGGCGGCGCGTCGGAGACGACCGTCGACGTCACAGTGGCCATCGTGCGAAGCCTGACCGTGGCCTTCCAGCCCGGGCTGCCCGCCGTGGCGGGCCTGACGCGCGATCAGCTCGACAAGCAGATCGCGCAGGCGCGGAATCGGACGCTCGAGGACATGCGGCGCGTGTGTCTGGTGAGCATGCTCCTGGCCTATCGCGGTCTCTCGGACGACGAGCTCGACCAGTACGTGCAGTTCGTCGAATCCGAGAGCGGCCAGTGGTACATGAGCGTGATGAACAGCGCGCTGCTCGCCGCGGTCGGCGCCGCGGCGGACGCCACCGCCTCCGATCTAGCGACCGCGGTGCCTCAGCTGGTCGGCGATCTCCGCTGAGCCGAATTCGCCCCGCTCACGGCTTTCGGAAGAGGATCGAGCCGAAGAACGACTCCGCGGACGAGGACGTGTCGTCCGAGTCGATGGCGATCGAGATGATTCCGGGGTTGTCCGGCGGGCTGCCGTAAATCTTCCGATAGTCTTCGGCGACGTTGCGCCGCTCGGTCAGCCACTTGCCGAGATCGGCCGCGCCTGAGCGTACGACGACGTAGGTGACGGTTGCCGTCTTCTCGCTCTTCACGACGGTGCCGGCCGGCGCGGTCGTGTCCCAGATGTAGCCGATGATCTGCGAGCGGACGCCCTCGGGGAAGTGCGGCCACACGACGTAGAGCTGCGCGGCCTGGTCGTCCGCGTTCTTCTTCCGGCAGTCCGCGTTCGTCGGCAGGACGACCGCTTTCCACGTCCACTCGAGGATCGGCGTCTCCTTGAGATTGACCTTCCCCTTGATCTCCTTGCGGATGGTCGAACTCTCGATCTTGCTCTTGAGGTGCAGGACGCGATGCCCCTCGTTCTCCTCGATGGTCATGTCGTGCTGCGGTAGACCCCAGGTCTGGCCCCCGAGCCATCCTTCGGGGATGCCTTTGGACCCGAGCTTCTGGACCTTCCAGTCCTCGATGATGACGACGTCAGCGGCCCACACAACGGCCGTCAGCATCATCACCACTACCGGCACGGCGAGCCGTGTCATCGTCTGAGCTCCTTTGATCGCTATGATACCGTCTCCGCGTGCAAGCCTCGCTCGATTCGATCCGTGTGGATAAGTGGCTCTGGGCGGCGCGGGTGTTCAAGACGCGTAGCCAGGCGTCCGTGGCGTGCGACGGCGGTAAAGTCGATGTGAACGACGAGGCCGTGAAGCCCGCCCGGAGGGTCCGGGCCGGAGATCTCATCACGGTCACCTTGCCGCGAGGGCGCCGTCGCATCCTGAAGGTGGCCGGCGTCGGCGAGCGCCGCGGATCGGCCGAGATCGCGAGGATGCTCTTCGAAGACTTGACGCCGCCCGAGCCTCCGCGGGCGCGCCAGGCGCCGCCGCCGTGGCGTGTGCCCGGCTCCGGTCGCCCCACCAAGCGCGAGCGCCGCGACACCGAGCGCTTGCGGGGGCGGTAGTGCGCGCCGAAGCGCGTCGAGCGATGAGGCGCGCGGTTGAGCGGGCTGGTAGTGCGCGCCGAAGCGCGTCGAGCGATGAGGCGCGAAGCAGTGCGCTATAGTTGGTCAACCCTGAGTGGAGCGTGTCATGCAAGCGTATGACTGGAACGCGATCGTCGACGGTCTGAACCGGTATCTGCGACTGCGCTCGATTCCGATCGGCATGAAGCTCTTCGAGACGGTCGAGGCGATGGAGGCGATTCCCAGGATCCGCCGGCCGCGCGCTCGACATACGACCGATCAGATCGTCGCTCAGGCGCGTCAGCTCGGCTGGACCGTGGGCATCACCATGGCGGATCTCATCGGCGCTCAGTGCGGCGCCGTCATCGGGCTCTCGCCGCAGGACGACGAGTGGCTCTCCGGCAAGCGCATGGCGGGCGTCTGGTTCAAGACCATAGAGGACGCGAGCCAGCATCAGCACGCGATGGACTGCGTGCCGTACGGACGCTACAAGGCGATGGCAGTGTCGCCGCTCACGTCGGGGCGGCTCGATCCGCCCGACATCTGCCTGATCTACGGCACGCCCGGCCAGATGATCTTTCTGATCAACGGCCTGCAGTGGACGGGCTACCGCAAGCTGAGCTTCACCTCCGTCGGCGAATCGGCCTGCGCGGACTCCTGGGGCAAGGCGCTGAAGACTGGCGAGCCGGCGCTGACGATCCCGTGCTACGCGGAGCGGCGCTACGGCGGCGTCGCGGACGACGAGCTCTTGATGGCGCTCCCGCCGCGCTTTGTGCCCAAGGCGCTCGACGGCCTGGCGGCGCTCGACAAGAACGGTCTGCGCTATCCCGTGCCGCCCTACGGCATCCAGTCGGACGCCGGTGCCGGCCTGGCGGTCAGCTACGCGTCGAAGGAGACGAAGACGTCATGAGACTGATCAGCGACTTCGAGGGATTCCGGACCGCCCGCGAGGAGAAGATCAGGTACCTCGAGCGCGTGCCCATCTTCGAGGCGTGCAGCCTGCGCCAGCTTCGCGCCGTCGCCGACATCGCGAAGGTCGTCGAGGTTCCGGAGCGGACGGTCCTGACACGGCAAGGCGAGCCCGGCGACGAGTTCTTCATCATCATCGACGGCACGGCGCTGGTGACGGTCTCGATGAACAAGCGCCTTCGTCTCCGGCCTGGCGAGTTCTTCGGCGAGATGAGCCTGCTCGACGGCGAGCCCCGCTCGGCCACCGTGAAGGCCGAGACCGACCTGCGCGTGCTGGTGATCAACCGCGTGAACTTCTGGCAGCTCCTGCGCGAAGTCTCCGAGCTGACGCAGAAGATGCTCGTGAACCTCTCGCGCCGGATCCGAGACCTCGAGAACGCGGCAAATGCCTGAGGGCGCCGCGATCAGAAGGTCAGCTTGTCCCCGGGACTGAGCGGGAAGATCTGCGGCGAGGTCTGACTTCTTCGTCCTGAGGGCCGGCGGGGATTCGGTGTGGTCGCCGTGGCCGTGCGTCACGAGGATCACGCCGCGTCGCTATCCGACGAGCCGGCCCAGGTAGCTCTCGATCTCGTCGAGCACCAGGGGTGCCCAATTTCCCCACCCGGCCCGCACAAAGTCAAGCTTCGCTCCGTTGCCGGCGCGCGCTCCTTGGCCGCATCGGCGCGGGGCCGCCGGGTTGCGATCGAGCGATCGTTCTGCTACCGTTTCCGGCGTTGTCTGCGCCCGGGATGCCCACGAGGGCCCAGGGAAGGCGGTAGAAAGCCGCCGCGACCCCGTCACTGTGATCGGGGACGAAACCCGCGAGTGCCACTGGCCGACGAGGCCGGGAAGGCGCGGGGAGTAGGACGATCCGAGAGCCAGGAGACCTGCCCGGGCGCGATCCGTTCACCGGTCTTCGAGGGAGGATCCGGGCAGGTGGTTCCGTCGCTCCTGATCGTGGGTGGCGCCCGCAGCGGCAAGAGCCGCTTCGCGGTCGAACGGCTCTCAGCCGACGCGCGAATCGTCTTCATCGCCACCGCCGAGGCGCGCGACGAGGACATGGTCAAGCGCATCGCACGCCATCGCGCCGAGCGTCCGGCCCGCTGGTCGACGGTCGAAGAGCCCTTCGACCTCGCCGCGCGGCTGCAAGCTCTCGAAGGGGCGTACGACGGGATCCTCGTCGACTGCCTCACGCTCTGGGTCTCGAATCTCCTGCTCCGCGGCGACCTCGACGACGCGATCCTCGCGCAAGCGGAGACGCTCGCGGGGCTGATCGGCCGCCGCCGCTCGAGCGTCACGGTGGTCTCGAACGAGGTGGGCGAGGGAGTGCATCCGGAGACGGCGATGGGCCTCCGGTTTCGGGACGTGCTCGGCCACGTGAATCAGCGAATCGCCGCCGCGTGCGACACGGTCGTGCTGATGGTCGCCGGCATCCCGCTCACCGTGAAGGCGCCGGTGGTGCGCGCGTGATGGACCTCTCCCGGCTGCTCAGCTCGATCACCCCGCCGCCCTCCGAGGGAGAGAGCGCGGCCCGGCACCATCTCGACAGCCTGACGAAGCCGCCCGGAAGCCTGGGGCGGCTCGAAGAGATCGCGTCGCGCTTGGCGGTCCTGAGCGGCCGGGCGCCGGACGTTGCACGGCCGGTCATCTTCACGTTCGCCGCCGACCACGGCGTCGTCGCCGAGGGCGTCAGCGCCTATCCCCAGGTCGTGACCGCGCAGATGCTCGAGAACTTCGCGCGCGGCGGTGCCGCGGTGAACGTCCTCGCGCGACAAGCCGGGGCGCGCGTCGTCGTCGCCGATTTCGGCGTCGCGAGCCCGCTCGGTCGCTCGCCGGGCCTCGTCGCGTGCCCGATCGGACCGGGGACGGCGAATATCGCCGCCGGACCCGCGATGACGCGCGAGCAAGCGATCCAGGCGATCGGAACCGGAGCGCGGCTCGCCGACGAGGCGATCGACGCGGGCGCCGATCTCCTGGCCACGGGTGAGATGGGCATCGGCAACACGACGGCCGCGAGCGCGATCACGGCTGCCATCACCGGCGCGGCGCCCGAGCAGGTGACCGGCCGCGGAACCGGCGTCGACGACGCGACCCTGGCGCGCAAGATCGCCGTTGTGGGCCGAGCGCTCGCGGTCAATCGTCCCGACCCGCGCGACGGGCTCGACGTCCTGGCGAAGGTGGGGGGCTTCGAGATCGGTGGCCTCGTCGGCGTGATCCTCGCGGGCGCCGCGCGCCGCGTTCCGGTCGCGCTCGACGGGTTCATCGCCGGCGCCGCGGCGCTGCTCGCGGTCACGTTGGCGCCGGCGTCGCGCCACGCGCTCTTCGCGTCGCATCGCTCGGCGGAGCGTGGCCACGCCCGGGCGCTCGAGCACCTCGGGCTCGAGCCGTACCTCGACCTCGGCTTGCGTCTCGGCGAGGGGACCGGCGCCGCGCTGTTCATCCATCTGGCCCGCGCGGCCGCGCTCGTCTGGAGCGAGATGGCGACCTTCAAGGCCGCCGGCGTGAGTTCGTCGGAGGCGGCCTCGACGGCCCCTTCCGAAGCCGAGGATCGGATTGCGCCGACGAAGCCGGCGCGCGAGCAACGGCCATGACGACACGCGTCTCCGCGGTCCTCACGGGGATGGCCGCGATCAGCGTGGCATGGGTTCTCGTCGTCGCGCCGTCGGCCGCGGCGTTCACGACGCGCGACATGCTCGGCCGCGACGTCACGCTCGCGGCTCCGCCCCAGCGCATCGTGTCGCTGGTTCCGAGCGTCACCGAGATCCTCTACGCGCTGAACGCGGAGTCCCTGCTGGTGGGCGTCACGGATTTCTGCGACTTCCCGCCGGAAGCCCGGCGGCAGCCGAAGGTCGGGGGCATGGTCGCGCCGAGCCTCGAGGCGATCGTCGCGCTGCGGCCCGATCTGGTGATCGCCACGAACGAAGGGACGCGCGAGGACACGTTCACGCAGCTCTCGCGCGTCGGCGTGCCGGTGTATCTCGTCGCCGCCCACCACGTCGCCGACGCGACGTCGCTCATCCGACGGCTCGGCGAGCTGACGCGCCGTGAGCATGCGGCCGGACCGCTCATGGCGGGGCTCGAGCGGCGGATCGAGGCGGTGAAGAAGGCGGTGCTCCCTCTCGGGCGCCCGCGCGTTCTCTACGTGCTCTGGCCGGAGCCACTCATCGTGCCCGGGCGCGAGGCGATCGTGACCGAGCTCATCCAGCTCGCGGGCGGCCGATCGCTCACGGCCGAGGATGCCGATGCCTGGCCGCGTTACAGCCTCGAGGCCGCCGTGGCCAAGAGCCCCGAAGTCATCCTGCTCGCCAACCATGGCGCGGGCACCGGCCCGGTCTCCATGGAGAAGTGGCAGCGCCTCGCCTCGCTCCCGGCCGTCAAGGCCGGGCGGCTTCACTCCGTCGACGGCGACCTGATGCATCGCTACGGGCCGCGCTTCGTGGACGGCCTCGAGCAGCTCGCCCGGGCGATCCATCCGGAGGCATTTCGGTGAGCCCGACCAGGCGCCTGGTTCTGGTGCTGAGCACGCTGTCGGGCGTGCTCGTCCTCGCCGCGGCCGGCGCGCTCTTTCTCGGCAGCGCGCAGCTCTCGCCCAGCGCCGTCATCTCGGCGGTGGCCGGACGAGCCGCGCCCGAGTCGGTCGAGCGGGTCGTGACCCTGTCGATTCGCCTGCCGCGGATCGCCGCCGCTATGCTCGCCGGCGGCGCGCTCGCGGTCGCCGGCGTCGCGTTCCAGGCGCTCACGCGAAACCCGCTCGCCGAGCCCTCCGTGCTCGGGATCTCGGCCGGCGCCGCGTTCGGGGTCGTGATCGGGCAGAGCTTCGGGCTCGGCCTGACGCTTCGGGAGGCCGTGGGCCTCACCGCCTTCGCGTTCGCCGGAGCGCTCATCGCCGCGGGCGCCGTATACCTCATCGCGGCGGTCGGTCGCGGTCTGTCGATTCAGACCCTGCTGCTGGCTGGGGTCATCGTGGGGATCTTCTTCTCGGCGGCGATCACGGTCGTGATCTCCCTGCTCGACTTCAACCGGCTCGGCGGTGTCGTGCACTGGCTCCTCGGCAATCTCGCCCCGATCCCGCCCGGCGCTCTCGGCCTGTTCGCGATCCTGTCGGCCCTCGGCTTTGCGCTCGTCGTGACTCATGCGCGCGAGCTGAACCTGATGGCTCTCGGAGAAGAGGCGCTGCTCCAGCTCGGCGTCGCCGCCGATCGACTCAAGCTGACGATCTTCCTCGGCGCCGCGCTCCTCACCGCGAGCGTCGTCGCGTTCGTCGGCCCCATCGGATTCGTCGGGCTCATCGTGCCGCACGTTCTCCGCATCCTTCTCGGCTCGGACAACCGCCTGCTGGTGCCGGCCGCGCTCGTCGGCGGCGGCATCTTCCTCCTCGCCGCCGACACGCTGGCCCGCAGCATTGTCGCGCCGGCCGAGCTCTCGGTCGGCGTCATCACCTCCTTCTGCGGCGCCCCGTTCTTCATCTACCTCCTCCGCACGCGCTACCGCGCCAACCTCTGACACCCATGCTCGCGAACTGCGCGACCACGGCCCAGGCTCCCCCAAGCTCGCGAGCCCCATCGACCGCGATCTGCCCAAGCTCCTCGAGCGCGACTCCGGCGATCGCGACGACCTCGAGCGGGATCGCGGGCGGGGGGCGCCGGGCCGGGGGAGGGGTCGATGAGACCCGTTCCCTCCGACGGAGCGGCGGGCGACGCGCGCCGAGATGGAGCCCAGCCGCCGCGGGGCAGCGAACGCGTGCCGCGTGGTCGAACGACCCCTCCTCCGGCCAGGCGACCCCCGCCCGCGCCGCAAGCACCGAGGCCGGATGACGCTCGTAGAGTTCCGCAACGTGAGCTTCGCGTACCAGGTGTCGGAGGGAACGCGGCCGTTCGCGCTGCGCGACATGTCCTTCGAGATCGCGCCGGGCGAGATCATCGGCGTGATCGGCCCGAACAGCTCGGGGAAGACGACGTTGATTCGCCTGCTTACGCGCGTGCTCGAGCCCGCGTCGGGCGAGATCCACCTCGAGGGCGTGTCGGTCCGGCGCCTGTCCCGCACGGATCTGGCCCGGCGGGTCGCGGTCGTGCCGCAAGGGATCCTGCCGCAGTTTCCGTTCACGGTCGGCGAGCTCGTGCTGATGGGCCGCTATCCGCACGATCCCGGCCGGTACTTCGAGAGCCCGCGCGATCGAGCCGTGGCGCGCGAGGCGATGGAGGCGACCGGGGTGCTCGAGCTCGCCGATATGCCGCTCGAGCACCTGAGCGGCGGCGAGCGCCAGCGTGCTGTCATCGCGCGCGCGCTCGCCCAGGAGCCGCGCCTGCTGGTGCTCGACGAACCGACCGCGCATCTCGATCTGCGCTACCAGGTCGAGGCCGCGGCGCTCTTGCGGCGGCTGAACCGTGAGCGCGGCACGACGGTCCTGCTCGTCTCCCACGATCTCAATCTCGCGGCCGAGGTGTGCGATCGGCTCCTCCTGCTGAACGGCGGCCGCGCGGCGGCGATCGGCGCGCCCGAGGCGGTGCTGGACGAAGCGCTCCTCGCCTCGGTCTTCGGCTGTGCGGTCATCGTCGACAAGAACGAGACGACCGGACGGCCGGTCGTGCGGCTCACCTGGCGGATCGACTCGTCGGTCGCCGGGAGCGCTGACCGAAAGGGGGTGGGAGAGACGCCGTAGCTTTCGATATTTCGCGCCGGATCAAGGGAAGCCGGTGAGGCCGAACGAGGCCCATGCCGGCACGGACCCGCCACTGTGAGTGGGGAGCAAGCGCTCGAGATTGCCACTATCCGCGCCGACGCGGACGGGAAGGCTGGGCGCGCGCGGTGATCCACGAGTCAGGAGACCTGTTCCGGGCGATCGCTTCCAACCCTTTCGTGGAAGAAGGAGTGAAGCCCCATGCCCTGGACCGTTCGTCTTCTGTTGTTGCTCGTGCTGCTGATCCCTGCGGGAATGCTCGCCGCGCAGGAGCAGCCGCGAGACCTCGACCCCGTGGTTGTGACGGCCACCAAGCTCGAGACGCGCGCCGAGCAGCTCGGCGCCTCCGTGACGGTCGTCCCCGGCGACGACGTGCAGCGGTACCACTACGAGACGGTGGAGGACGTGCTCCGCACCGTGCCCGGCGTCGAGATACGCCGCTCGGGCAGCATCGGCAAGCTCTCGAACATCAGCATCCGAGGCGCCAACGCCAATCAGGTCCAGGTCCTCGTCGACGGCGTCCGGGTCAAGAGCCCGACGACAGGGCAGGCCGACCTCTCCGATATCTCGCCCGACCTGATCGAGCGGATCGAGGTGATCCGCGGGCCGCAGTCGACGCTCTACGGCGCCGACGCGATCGGCGGCGTCGTCAATATCATCACGAAGAAGGGCAAGGGCCCGTTCTCGGCGACCGTCGAGGGCGGAGCCGGCAACTACGACAGCTATACGGGCCGGGGGTTGTTCGGCGGCACCTATTCACTTCTGGACTATTCAGGCTCGATCTCCCATCTCGAGTCGAACGGACAGTTCAAGAACGACAGCTCGGACAAGAATGCGGTGAACTTCCGTGTCGGGCTCTCGCTCCCCTGGGACAGCTCGATCGCGTTCAGCCTGCGCTGGGTTCAGAATGAGATCGGCTTGCCGGTGAAGTTTCTCAACTCGCCCCCGTTCGTCCTGCCGAACGACCCAATCATCGATTCCAACAACCGCCAGATCAGCGAGACGTGGGTGATGGGGCTGACCGGCCACACCAAGCCGTTCGAGTGGTGGGAGGTCGACCTGCGCGGGGGGCGCTATCAGAACAAGACGACCTTCGTCGATCTGCCCGATGCCGCGGAGCAATGCCCGTTCGCGCCGTTCGGATCGTGCGAGTTTCCCTCGCGCTTCAACGTCCAGCGCTGGGAAGCCGAGCTGCTGAACCACTTCCACATCGGCAAGTGGTCCACCAGCTCGATCGGCCTCGAATACCGCACGGAAGACGGCGAGGCGCAGGGGAGCACGCCATTCGAGGCCAGCAGCCACACCAGGTCGGCCTTCTTCCAGCAGACGTTCCGGTTCTGGGACCGCCTGTTCATGTCGGCCGGCTTCCGGGTCGAGGACAACAGCGTCTACGGCACGCACTGGACGGAGCGCGGCTCGCTCTCCTACGTGATCCGGGAGTGGGGCACGAGGATCCACGGCGGCGCCGGCTCGGGCTTCAGAGCCCCCACGTTCAACGATCTCTTCTTCCCGGGGTTCTCCGATCCCACATTGCAGCCCGAGACCAGCTTCTCGTGGGAGGTCGGCGTGGACCAGAAGCTCTGGAAGGACCGGATCCGCCTCGGGCTGACCTACTTCAACAACAAGTTCACGAACCTGATCAGCTTCATGTTCATCGCCACGCCGCCCTTCGTGAAGGGCGTGAACATCGGCGAGGCGCGCGCCGAGGGCTTCGAGTTCGTCTCGGCCGTGGACATCCTGGACAATCTCACCGCGTGGCTGAACTACACCTACACGGAGTCGGAGAATCTCCAGACTCACCGACTCCTGGCGCGTGAGCCCCGCGACCGTTTGAACCTCGGAGTGACGTGGCGGCCGATACCGCGCCTCGAGCTCTTCGGCGACGTCCAGTGGGTGAGCAAGCAGTTCGAGCCCACGGGCGGCGCGTACAGGTGGAACAGCGCCTACACCGTGGTCAACGCGGGCGCGACCTATCGGCTTTTCCAGCGCTACGCGTTCATCCAGGGAGTCGATCTGTGGACCCGCATCCAGAACCTGACCAACGAGGACTACTCGGAGGTGCGCGGGTTCCCGGCGCTCGGTGTCAACGCGCTGGCCGGAGTCCGCATGACGTTCTAGACTTTGCCGGGTCGGGCCGGACGACATCGCGGCGTGTCGCCGGCCCGCCCGGACGGATGGAGAAAGCGCTCATGATCGAGGGGATCGAGGTCGCAGTGGACCGCGAAGCGGTCGTCGTCACGGCGCGAGAGCCATTGACGATCGTGTCCTCGGCGTTCGTTGGAGGCGGATTCACCGCGGCGCGCGCGATCGTGAACCTGCACGTGCGGAAGAACATCGCCGAGTCGGAGACCGAAGGCCTGCTGCCTCGATTCGTCGAGCGGCGAGAGATCCGCGGACCGTGGGTCGGCCTGCTGACCTCCGCATGGACCGAAAAGGCGATCGTCGCGGAGGCCACTGGATCCGGATTGACCGCGCTCGCGGTCGTGACGGTCGGGCTGTCGAACCGGATCACGGCGGGCCAGAGTCCTCTCGGGGTGTGGGCGCCGACGACGATCAACTCGATCGTCGTCGTGGACGCCGCACCCGAGGCGGCCGCGCTCGTCAACGCGGTCATGACGGTCACGGAGGTCAAGACGTCGCTGCTGGCGTCGGTCGGTCTTCGGTGCGATGACGGCCGGGTCGCCAGCGGCACCTCGACCGACGCGGTCGTCGTGGCGGCGACGGGACGTGGGCCGCGGTGCCGCTTCGGCGGACCCATCAGCGACTTCGGGTGGGTGGTCGCGCGGGTGGCGCACGACGCGCTCCACGGCGGGATCCGCCGCTGGATGGAGGAGCATCCGTGATTCGGCGGCCGCCGGTGGCGACCTTGCTCGCGTCGCTCGCCGCGCACGGAGGCGCTGTCGCGCTGCTCTTCCTGGTCTCCGGCGAATCGCACACCAGCGTCTTGTTCATCGACCTCGAAACGCTCTCGGAGCGCGGCACGCCCGTCGCGGCCACAGCGCCCCAGCCCGCCGCGGCAGGTGGGAGCTCGAAGCGCGCTTCGACCGGCTCGGCGCGCGCGGCGGGCCGTGATGCCGGCCGTTCCGGACCGGCGGGGCCGTCCGCTCCCGCTCCGGCGCTCCCGACACCCATCACACCTGTCGCACCGCCCGAGTCGGAGTGGCCACGGGAGCAGGACGCGGCGCGAACGCCGCCTGAGGAAGCCCGGCAGCCCGAGCATGCCGTCTCCATCGCGCCGGCGCGCGATGCCGTCCCCGACGCCGCGGCGCGAAGCGAGGCGAACACAGCGCCGGCCGAGCCGCGCGCGAATCCGGGCAGCGAGCGGATCGCCTCGGCGTCAGAGCCGGGCGGGAGCCGTCACGCGTGGGGCGGGCCGGCGGGCGGCGCGCCGGGAGCCGAATACGGAAGCTACCTGGCCCAGATGAGGCGCCGCCTCATGGAAGCGCTCCGGTATCCGCCGCCCGCGCGCGTTCGAGGCCTCAGCGGGACCGTGCTCTTGGACATCTCGATCGAGCCCGACGGCGCGATCGGCAATGTCTCGGTCACGCGCTCGTCTTCCCACCCGCTGCTCGACGACGCGGCGCTGGAAGCGGCGAGAAGCCTGGCGCCGCAACCGTTCCCCAAGGGCCTCACCCCCCGACCGTTGAGAGTCCGGCTGCCGGTAGTCTTCGACCTGCAGTAGTATGCTCACCGATCCGACAACGGAGGGCGAGCATGCGCGAAGGAACGGCGCCGGCGATCGAGCACGGTCTCGACGGGACGACGACCGAGTATCACGACATGGCTATCGAGGGCGACGGGGTCGAGCATCTGCTCGTCCAGCTCTTCACCGAGCACTGGGCCGACCTCACGGTGGGGCCGCTGATCGAGGGCGCCGCGTACGAGATCCAGTTCGCGGCGCCGCCGAAGGTGACCACGCTCGACGGCTACCTGACGATCGACACGGGCGCCTGGCACTTCCACCTCTGCGTCAACGATCATCGCGGCACGCGCAGCGCCGAGCTCGCGCGCATCCGGCGCGTGGCCCGCGCAGCGTTCTTCAAGACCGAAGGCGGCTCGTGCGCGCCGGCGACGTGGGGGCTCAGGCTCTGGAACGGCCGCGGCGAGCAGATGATCACGATCCTGTTCCCGAACCCTCACTTCGACGAGAAGTGGGAGCGCCTCCGAGAGCCCCGCTGGGAGAAGACGGAGCTCTGGCGGGAGCTCCGGCACCGATACGCGGGCGGCTGATCGTTGCGTGCCGCGGCGTGGAGCCTCGGCGCGGTGTGCGCGACGATCGCCGTTACAGCGTGTGTCGCGGCGGCGGCCGAGTCCGAGCGCATCCAGCCCGATCGTCCCAACTTCTCGACGAGCACGAACACCGTCCAGCCGGGGGCCGTGCAGATCGAGAGCGGCGCTGAGTACTCGCGCACGAGGATCGGTGGGAGCCCCGCAGAGAAGCAATTCACCCTCGACGTCACCGTGCGGGTCGGGCTCACCGAGCGGGCGGAAATCAGGCTCGAGGGCGAGCCACTCGTCGTGACGAGAGGCCAGCAGGACGATACCGGCAACGGCGATCTCTCGCTTCAAGCCAAGTACCGTTTCTTCGACGGCCGACAAGGCAGCTGGTGGCCCTCGCTCGGCCTCCTTCCGTTCGTGACGTTTCCGATCGCGCACGCGCCACACGGGACGAATGTCCCGGACTTCGGGCTCTACGGTCTCGCGAGCTTCGTCCTGCCCTGGAGGTTGAGCCTTGACGCGAACCTCGGGGTGGGCGGGCTCGCGCAGCGTCCGAGCGGCTACCTCGCGCAGGGCGTCGCCTCGGCCGCGCTCGGACGAGACCTCGGTGAGCGGTGGTCGACCTTCGGCGAGGTCTTCTTCACCTCGGCGGCCGAGCGCGGCGCGCGGGATTCCGTCGGCTTCGACGCCGGGGTCCAGTTCTATCTGACGCCGCGGGTCGTCCTCGACGCGGCCGGCCAGACGTCCCTCGCCGGACCGGGGCCCGACTATGCAGTTCGCGCCGGGCTGAGCGTCCGGTTCGGCCGATGAGCGCCGCCGCGCCGTGTCTCATGGTCCAGGGCACCGCCTCCGGTGTCGGCAAGAGCTTGCTCGCCGCGGCCTTCTGTCGGATCTTCGCTCGCGCCGGCTACCGGGTCGCGCCCTTCAAGTCGCAGAACATGGCCTTGAACGCGGCGGTCACGCTCGAGGGGGGCGAGATCGGGCGCGCGCAAGCCGCACAGGCGACGGCCGCGGGCATCGAGCCCACGGTCGACATGAACCCGATCCTCCTCAAGCCCGAGCCGGGCTACCGGTCGCAGGTCGTGGTGCGAGGCCGCGCCGTGACGAGCGTCACGTGGCGCGAGTACCAGCGAATGCAGGCGGAGCTGCTCCCGATCGTGGCCGAGAGTCTCGCGCGGCTTCGCCGCGCGTGGGACCTGGTGATCATCGAGGGGGCCGGCAGCCCGGCCGAGATCAACCTGCGCGACAGCGACATCGTCAACATGAAGGTGGCGCGCATGGCCGATGCGCCGGTGCTGCTTGTCGGCGATATCGATCGCGGCGGCGTGTTCGCCGCGCTGCTCGGCACCCTGGCGCTCCTCGACGCCGTTGATCGCGCGCGGGTCGGGGGGCTCATCGTCAACCGCTTCCGGGGTGACGAGACGGTGCTGACCGCCGGACTCTCCGAGCTCAGCGCGCGCGCCGGCGTGCCGGTCCTCGGTGTCGTTCCTTACCTCGACGCTCGGCTCGTGCCCTCCGAGGATTCGCTCGACCTGGACGAGCGGTCGCGCTGGGGCACCCGCGGCGCGCTCGACATCGCAGTCGTCCGGCTGCCGCTCATCTCGAACTTCGACGATTTCGAGCCGCTCGCGGCCGAGCCCGGCGTCAGCGTGCGTTTCGTGCGCAGCGCGGACGAGATCCGCGGCGCCGACGTCGTCGTGCTCCCGGGCAGCAAGGGCACCGTCTCCGATCTCCAGTGGCTCTTCGCGACGGGCCTCGCGCAGGCGATCCAGGGCGCGGCGGCGGCCGGCCGGCCGGTCGTCGGGTTCTGCGGGGGCTACCAGATGCTCGGCGCGGCCGTGCACGATCCGGATCGCGTCGAGTCCGACGCGCCCTCCACGCGAGCCCTCGGGCTGCTCCCGGTGAGCACGACCTTCGTTCGGGAAAAGACGACTGTCCGAGTTCGAGCCCGAGTTGCCGCGACGTGCGCGCTCTTTGCCAGCGCCGCGGGGACCGAGGTGGTTGCCTACGAGATCCACGCCGGGCGCACGAGCCCGAGCGTGCTGAGCCCGTTCACGATCGAGCAGCGGGGCGATGTCCCGGGCCGGGATGGCGACGGCGCCGTGAGCTCGAGCGGCAATGTGGTCGGCACCTACCTTCACGGGCTTTTCGCGAACGATTCGCTGCGCCGTGCGTTCCTGGAATCGTTGGCCGATCGGAAGGGCATTGCCTGCGATCCGCGGTGGGGCACGCCGGCCGGCGACAGCTACGAGCACCTGGCCGACGCGGTGGCGGGCACGGTGGACATCGGAGCTGTGGCCAAGCTCGTGGGGCTCTCATTTCCCCGGTCCTGAGCCCCGAGGTCGCGAAGCCTCTCGTTCTGCTGCTGGCTCTTGCGATCGACCTGGCGCTCGGCGATCCCCCGAACCGCTACCATCCCGTCGCGTGGCTCGGCCGGCTGCTCGCTGCCGGCGAGCGACGGCTCTGCCACGGCTCGCCAGCGCTGCTTCTGACCGGCGGTGCGGCGCTCACGCTCGCCGTCGCCGGCCTTGCGGGCGTGATCGGCGCGATCGTGTCCGCGCTCGCCAACCATCTCGGGCAGGCCGGGCTCCTCGTCGAAGCCCTCGCGCTCGCGTGCCTGCTCTCGCTCCGTGGCCTGGCCGGCGCCGCTCGCGAAGTCGCGATTGAGCTGAGCCGCGGGGATCTCGTGGCGGCCCGGCGAGCCGTCGGGTATCACCTGGTGAGCCGCCCCACGACGGAGCTCGACGAGGAGCACGTCGCCTCAGCCGCCGTCGAGTCCGTCGCCGAGAACCTGACCGACAGCCTGATCGCGCCGGCGCTCTTCTTTCTCGCGGGAGGCCTCCCGGGCGCGGCGGTCTATCGCGTCGTCAACACCGCGGATGCGATGTTCGGATATCGCCTGGGTCCGCTCGAGTATTTCGGTAAGGTCGCCGCGCGGCTCGACGACCTCTTGAACCTGATTCCAGCGCGCCTCGCCGGCCTGAGTCTCATCGTCGGCGCCGGACTGGTGGGGGAGAGCGGGAGGGGAGCCCTGGCGTCTCTGCGGCGCGACCGTCGTCGGGCTGCCAGCCCGAACGCGGGTTGGACGATGGCCGCGATGGCGGGCGCTCTCGGGGTGACGCTCGAGAAGCCGGGGGCCTATCGGCTGGGAGCAGGCGCCCTGCCGGTCGCCACGGACATCGAGCGGTCGGTGAGGGTCCTGCGCGCCGCGGCCTGCGTGAGCCTCGCTGTGCTCGTCACCGCTTGCCTGGCCGGAAGACTGCTGGGACCGCCGATCGAGACCTGGTCGCTGGTCAGGACAATAGGCCGCGCTTGACGGCCTCGACTGCGGCCTGCGTGCGGTCCGAGGCGCCGAGCTTCTCGCGGCCCGCGCCGCGTCCGGACTCGCGCCTCGCCCAGTTTTTTCTTCGTCACGACGCGGCGCTACGCGGGTACCCTGATGCGGAGGTGCAACTGACCGATCGGTTGACGAGTGGGGTTCGAGCGGCACTCGCCAAGGCGGGGCTACCCGAGCCCGAGGAATGTGCGTGGGAAGTGCCGCGCCAAGCGGAGCACGGCGACTACGCGACCAACGTTCCCATGGTCCTCGCGCGCGCGGCAAAGCGCGCGCCCCGACAGATCGCCGATCTCGTCGTGAAGAACTTCCCGCCCATGCCCGAGGTCGAGCGGCTCGAGGTCGCGGGCCCCGGATTCATCAACGTGTTTCTGACGCCGGCCTGGTGCGCCGGCGCGCTTCGCGAGATTCTCGCCGCCGGCGCGGAATACGGGCGGGGCGACAGCCAGGCGGGGCAGCGGATCCGCCTCGAGTTCGTCTCCGCGAATCCGACCGGACCGCTGGTCATCGTCAACGCGCGAGCGGCGGCGATCGGCGACGCGCTCGCGCGGCTCCTGCGAGGGCAGGGGGCCCGTGTCACGACCGAGTTCTACGTCAACGACGCCGGCAATCAGTTCGAGGCGGTCGCGCGCTCCTTCGAGGCACGCGTGAAGCAGGAGTTTGGCGAGTCGGCCACGCTTCCGGAGAACGGCTATCCCGGCGAGTATCTCGTCGATCTCGCCAAGACGTACCGCGCCGAAGGCGGGGGCCTGCTCGACGGCGCCTCCGAGCGCGAGCGCATCGAGCACTTCGGCCGCTACGCGGTCGCGCGCATGGTCGACGCGCAGCGCCGGATCCTGCGCGAGTACGGCGTCGAGTTCGACGTCTGGTCGTCCGAGCAGCACGATGTCCGCGACAAGCGCCTGCCCGAGAAGGTGCTGGAGGAGTTCGCCGCGCGCGGCCTCAGCTACGAGCAGGACGGGGCACGCTGGTTCCGGTCGTCCGAGAGCGAAGAGGCGGGCGACGACAAGGACCGCGTGCTCCGACGCTCCAGCGGCGAGCCGACCTACTTCGCGGTGGACATCGCCTATCACCAGCACGTGAAGTTCGCGGCGGCCGATCGGCTGATCAACCTGCTCGGTCCCGACCACCACGGATACGTGGCGCGGATGAAGGCGGCGATGCAGGCGCTCGGTCACCCGCCCGAGGCGTTCGAGGTGCTGATCGTCCAGCTGGTGACCTTGCTGCGCGACGGCCAGCCCGTGCGGATGTCGAAGCGGCGGGGCGAGTTCGTCCTGATGGAGGAATTGCTCGAGGAGGTCGGCCGCGACGCCGCCCGCTTCACGTTCCTCACGCGTCGCCACGATAGCCCCCTCGAGTTCGACCTGGCGGTTGCGACCCGCCAGTCGAGCGACAACCCCGTCTATTACGTCCAGTACGCGCACGCGCGCATCCGCTCGATCTTCCGCCAGGCGGCGGAGCAGGGGATCGCCGTTCCGCGCCTGACCGACGTCGACACGAGCCCGCTCGTCGAGCCGGCGGACCTGGCGCTGATCAAGCGACTCCTGCAGTTCCCCGAGCTCGTCAAGGGCGCGGCGCGCGCGCTCGAGCCCCACCGCGTCGCCTACTGGCTGCAGCAGCTCGCCTCCGAGTTTCACGCCTGGTACAAGAACCACCGGGTCATCCAGGAGGACCTCGGCCTGATGCACGCGCGCCTGGCGCTCTGCGCCACCGTGGCAACCGTGGTCCGAAACGGCCTGGACCTCCTGGGCGTGAGCGCGCCGGAGAGCATGTGATGCGAAGCGGACGCGGCCGCCGCGCGCCGAGTCGTCTCGCCTCCACGCTGTTCGTCGTCGGCTGCCTGGGAGTGCTCGGGACCACGTTCATGCTGGGCGTCATGGCCGGGCGGTTCTGGCCGCGCGGGCAGTCCCCGCAGAGCGCCACGGTCGCGAAAGAGCCCGCCCCGGCGCGCGGCGCGGACAAGACGGCGCGCTCGACGGAACCCGCCCCGGCGCTGACCTTCTATCAGGACCTGACGGCACCGCTCACGGCACCCCCACCGGCCAGGGCCGCGAAGCCGGGGCGCGCCGAAAGGACCGAGAGGATCGAGAAGCTCGCCGTGCCCGAGGCCCCCCTGCCGGCGCCGAGCCAGGGCGCGTTCACGATCCAGGTCGGCGCCTACAAGGCCCGCGAGCCCGCCGAGGCCCTGCGCGCACGGCTGGCCGCCGCGGGCCACGACGCGTACGTCGCCGAGATCGACGCCAGCGGGAGCGTGCGATACCGCGTGCGGGTCGGCTCCTTCGCCACGCGCGAAGCGGCCCAGCTGGCGGCTGACAAGATCGTCGCCGGCGAGCGCAAGCTCTCGGCGTTCGTCACCGCCCGGTGAGATGCCGGCTCCCAGGCCGGGCCAAGCGCTGGTCGCCGAAAAGGAGATCGCGGCGCGCGTGGCAGAGCTGGGTCGCGCGATCACGCGCGACTACGCCGGGACGAACCTCGTGCTGGTCGGCGTACTCCAGGGCGCCATTCCTTTCCTCGCCGACCTCATGCGCGCGCTGCCCCTCGACCTGACCGTGGACTTCCTCCGCGCTTCGAGCTACGGCTCGGCCACGGCGTCCTCGGGCACGGTCCGGCTCGTCGCCGACCTGAGCGTCGACATCGGGGACCGGCACGTGCTGATCGTCGATGATATCGTCGACACCGGACACACCCTAGCCGCGCTCAAGCGCGCGCTCGAGGCTCGCGGTCCGCGCAGCCTACGCACGTGCGTGCTCCTGGACAAGACGGGCCGGCGCGAGACCCCGGTGACCGTCGACTACGTCGGGTTCACGATCCCGAACGTGTTCGTCGTTGGCTACGGCCTCGACTACGACGGGCTCTACAGGAACCTCCCGTACGTCGCCGCGCTCGACGGGATCTGACGCGCCGCTCCACCCTTGGGGCCGGTGCTATAATGGGCGAGCCGGTATGAACCAGGTCTACAAGAACCTTGCGCTCTGGATGGTGATCGGCCTCATCGTCATCCTCCTGTTCACGGTCTTCCAGGGCGCGCAGCAGAGCGGCCAGGAGCAGCCGAACTTCTCGGAGTTCCTCAAGGCGGTCGACCAGAGCCGGGTCGAGTCGGTCGTCATCCGCGGCAACCTCGTCACCTACTCGCTCAAGGACTCGGCGCAGACGCAGCGGACCTACATCGTCGAGTACCCGGAGCTGATCAAGACGCTCAAGGACCGCGGCGTCCGCATCGCGGTGAAGCCGCCGGACTCCAACCCCTGGTACGCGATCTTCCTGCAGTGGGTACCGATGCTCCTGTTCATCGGCGTGTGGATCTTCTTCATGCGTCAGATGCAGGGCGGCGGCGCCAAGGCGCTGAGCTTCGGCAAGGCGCGGGCGCGGATGATCTCGGAGAAGCAGAACAAGGTCACCTTCCAGGACGTCGCGGGCGTCGACGAGGCCAAGGAAGAGCTGCGCGAGATCATCGACTTCCTGAAGGATCCGCAGAAGTTCCAGAAGCTCGGGGGCAAGATCCCGAAGGGGGTGCTGCTCGTCGGGCCCCCCGGCACGGGCAAGACGCTCCTCGCCAAGGCGATCGCCGGCGAGGCGAACGTGCCCTTCTTCTCGATCTCTGGCTCGGACTTCGTCGAGATGTTCGTGGGCGTCGGCGCCTCGCGGGTGCGCGACCTCTTCGAGCAGGGCAAGAAGCACGCGCCCTGCATCATCTTCATGGACGAGATCGACGCGGTCGGGCGCCACCGGGGCGCCGGCCTCGGCGGCGGCCACGACGAGCGCGAGCAGACCCTGAACCAGCTGCTGGTCGAGATGGACGGCTTCGAGACCAACGAGGGCGTCATCCTGATCGCCGCGACCAACCGGCCCGACGTCCTCGACCCGGCGCTCCTCCGGCCCGGACGGTTCGATCGGCAGGTGGTTGTGCCACGGCCCGACGTGAAGGGGCGCGAGGAGATCCTGCGCGTTCACGCCCGCCGGATCCCGCTGGCGCCCAATGTCGAGCTCAAGGTGCTCGCGCGGGGGACGCCCGGGTTCTCGGGCGCCGACCTGGCGAATCTGGTCAACGAGGCGGCGCTCCTGGCGGCGCGGATGAACAAGAAGCTCGTCGAGATGTCCGATTTCGAGAGCGCGAAGGACAAGGTCCTGATGGGCGTCGAGCGCCGCTCGATGATCATCAGCGACGCCGAGAAGCGCACGATCGCCTATCACGAGGCGGGGCACACGCTCGTGGCCGACGTGCTGCCGGGCACCGATCCCGTCCACAAGGTCACGATCATTCCGCGCGGTCGCGCCCTCGGCCTGACGCAGCAGCTCCCCGTCGACGACAAGTACAACTACTCCAGGGACTACCTGGTCAACCGCATCACGATCCTGCTCGGCGGGCGGGCCGCCGAAGAGATCGTGCTGAACCAGCAGACCACCGGCGCCGGTGACGACCTGGAAAAGGCCACCGAGATGGCGCGCAAGATGATCTGCGAGTGGGGCATGTCCGAGAGGCTCGGGCCGCTGACCTTCGGGAAGAACGAGGAGCACATCTTCCTGGGTCGCGAGGTGGCGCGCCAGAAGGACTACAGCGAAGACACCGCGCTCGTCATCGACTCGGAGATCAAGCGGATCGTCCTGGAGGCCGCGAGCCGCGCCAAGCAGATCCTCCAGGAGAACATCGAGAAGCTGCACTTGCTGGCGCGCGCCCTGCTCGAGCGGGAGACCCTCGACGGTGAGGAGATCGCCCGCCTCCTGCGCACCCGCCCCCTCCAGGAAGCCGGCGCGCCCGCGTAGCGGCGCGCGGCTCGATGCCGCATCGAGCCCTCCTCGCCGGAGTTTCTCTCGGCCGCGGCGTCCCGGTGGCTGTCATGGGCGCCCTCAACGTGAGCCCCGAGTCCTTTCATGCCGGCTCCATCCACACCGGGAGCGACGATCTCCTGGCGGCCGCGCTCGCCATGGTCGACGCGGGCGCCGCGCTGATCGACCTCGGCGCCCGCTCGACGGCGCCCTACGGGTCATCGAGCGTCAGCGCTGAGGACGAGCGCGAGCGCCTGGCGCGAGCGGTGGACGTCCTGGCCGCCAAGGTGCCGGTGCCGATCTCGGCTGATACCGCGCGCCCCGGCCCGGCTCGCGCCGCGCTCGATGCGGGCGCGCGGGTGATCAACGACATCTCGGGTCTCCGTGACCCGGAGGTTGCCGCCCTCATCCGCGAGCGGAGGGCCGGCGCCATCCTGATGGCGTTCCCTCACGAGGCTCCGTCCCGGTTGTCACCCGTCGCGTCGGTGAAGACTCTGCTTCAAGAATCGCTCGAACGGGCCCGCGGGGCCGGGATCCCAGATGAGCAAGTCGTTCTCGATCCGGGTATCGGGTTCTTCCGTGGCGAAAGGGTGGCCTGGGACGAGTGGGACACGGCGGTGCTGGCTGGCCTCGCCGAGCTCGAAGCTCTGGGTCGTCCGCTCTGCGTCGGCGTATCGCGAAAGTCCTTTCTCGGCGCAATCATAGGCCGCCCCATGACCGAGGATCGGCTGGCCGGCTCGCTCGCCGCGACGGCGGTGGCGGTCTGGAACGGGGCGTCGCTGATCCGCACCCACGACGTCGCCGAGACCTTGGATGCGGTCCGCATCGCCGAACGCATTCGGCGGGCAGGGGGCACCCTATAATGGTCGAAGTGCCCCTCACCGTGAGGCGAATCTAGAATGAGCTCGCGATGACGCGCCTGTTCGGTACCGACGGGATCCGAGGCGTCGCGAACGAAGAGCCGCTCACCCCCGAGCTGGCATTTCGCGTGGGCCGTCAGCTCGTGGCGACCCTTCAGGTGGATCACGGCGTCAGCCACGCCCGGATCGTCATCGGCCGCGACACCCGCCGCTCGGGGCCGCTGCTCGAGGCGGCTCTGATCTCAGGGTGCCTATCCTCCGGTGCGGATTGCTTTTCCGTCGGGGTCCTGCCGACGCCGGGGATCGCGTTGCTCACGCGGCGGCTGGAGGCTCACGGAGGCATCGTGCTCAGCGCCTCGCACAATCCGTTCGAGGACAACGGCATCAAGCTCTTCTCGTCCGAAGGCACCAAGTTCCCCGACGCGTGGGAGGCCGAGATCGAGCAGCGGCTCGACGCTCCGGATCGTGCGCCCCGTGCGCGCGGCGCGAAGATCGGCGAGCTCGTCGACTACGACCAGGCCGAGACCGAGTACGTCGAGTTCCTGTGCGGCTGCTTCCCGCTCGATCTGAGCAGGGTCACCATCGCCCTCGACTGCGCCCACGGCGCGACCTACCGCGTAGCGCCCCGCGTATTCCGCCGGCTCGGCGCCCGGGTACTGACCATCGGCGCGCGGCCGGACGGGGTGAACATCAACGCGGGCTTCGGCGCGCTCCACCCCGAAAAGCTCCAGAAGAAGATGCGGGCCATCGGGGCCTCGATCGGATTTGCGTTCGACGGCGACGGCGACCGCCTCATCTCGGTCGACCATACCGGGGAGATCCGCGACGGAGACTACGCCCTCGCGATCGCCGGGCGTCACATGGCCTCGCGCCAGCGCCTGAAGCAGAACCTCGTCGTCACGACGGTCATGGCGAATCTGGGCCTCGATCAGGCTCTCGAGGCCGGCGGGATCCGCATCGTCAAGACCCAGGTCGGCGACCGCTACGTGTCCGAGGAGATGCAGCGGCTCGGCGCCAATCTCGGTGGCGAGCAGTCCGGACATCTCCTGTTCCTCGACCACGCGCCCGCCGGCGACGGCATCCTCTCGGCGCTCGCTCTGCTCAGCGTGGCGGTCGAGACCGGCGAGCCCCTGGCGTCGCTGGCGACCTGCCTCACTAAGTTTCCCCAGGTGCTCATCAACGTCCCGGTGCGCTCCAAGCCGCCGATCGACTCGATCGCGGGCTTCGCCGAGCGCCGAGCCGCCTACGAGCAGGAGATGGGCGGCCGGGGCCGCGTCCTGATCCGATATTCCGGCACCGAGTCGCTCGCCAGGGTGATGATCGAAGGCGCCGACGGCGCCCGCATCCAGGCGATGGCCGACGACCTCGCCGGGCTCATCCGCGCGCAGATCGGGCACCGGTGAGGATCACCGGACTCGGCGTCGATCTCGTCAGCATTCCTCGAATGCGTACGACGATCGATCGGTGGCACGATCGCTTCGTCGCGCGGGTCTTCACGGACGACGAAATCGCCTACTGTCGTGCCCGGCGCGATCCGGCGCCTCACTTCGCGGCGCGGTTTGCCGCGAAGGAGGCGGGGTTCAAGGCGCTGGGGACCGGCGTGCAGCTCGGCGTGCGCTGGCGCGAGCTCGAGGTGCGCCGCGAGCGCGCGGAGGCGCCGACCCTCGTCCTGTCGGGACGCGCCCGGGAGATCGGCCTGGCCAGGGGCGGGAGCCGTATGCTGCTCTCGCTGACCCACGAAGGTGAATATGCGCTCGCGCAGGCGATTCTGGTGGGCGATTAGGTTGGCGCTCGGAGCCTACGTCGTGGTGTCCGGCTGCGCGACCTCGGGGACTCTGCCCGACCTCGAGGGGCTGCCGGGAAAAATCGCGGGGCAGGCGGGCCGGCGGGGCGTCGTGATCGCGGCACCCCACGGCAGCTCGGACGCGCGGACCGGCGAGATCGCCGCCGAGCTCGGTCGCCGCACCGGGTTCGGCGTCGTCGTCGCCACCGGGTTCAGCCTCGAGCCCGACACGCGCGAACGGCCCGGTCGGCGCTACCAGGTCAATCGCCCGCTCGAGGGTACGCCGGGCCGTCCGCCCTCGGAAGAAGTCGCGAGCGCGCGCGCCCGGGAGGTCTATCAGGCCTACGAGCACCGGGTCCGCGACGTCGCGCAGGGGCCGCTGATCTTCTACGCCGAGATCCATGGCAACAGCCATCGCGATGCCGTCAACCAGATCGAGATCGCGACGGTCGGCGTCGACCGCGATGAAGCGCTGCGGCTCCGGACGCTCCTCGAGCTGATCCGCGACGCGCACCTGAGGGCGAACCGCGCCGCCCCGCGCTTCGAGATCCTCGTGGAGCCGGCCAATCCGGTGCGTTACGCCGCCTCGGGCGCCAAGCGCGACGGCATTCTGAGGCTCGCGCAGCGCGGGCTGCACATCGAGCTGCCCAAGGCCGCGCGCACCGACTGGCGCGAGACCTACATCGCCATCCTCGCCGACTTCCTCGTCCAGGCGGTCCCGTCCTCCGCCGGGAAATAGCCGTGCTGGCCGTGTTCACCGCCGAGGAGATGCGGCGACTCGATCAGCGGGCGATCACCGAGCTCGGCATCCCAGGCGCCGTCCTCATGGAGAATGCCGGTCGCGGCGCGGCCCAGGCGATCGTGGACGCGCTGCCGACCCTCGGTGCGCCACGCCGCGGAGCGAGAGTCGTCATCGTCTGCGGCAAGGGCGGCAACGGCGGCGACGGCTTCGTCGTGGCCCGCTGGCTCAAGCGTCACGGCGCCCGCCCGACGGTAATGCTCGTCCCCGCGCCGGGCGATGTGGGCGGCGACGCCGGGCGCAAGCTCGAGGAGCTGCGGCGCGCCGGGATCCGGCCGCGGCCCTTCACCGGGGACCGCGCCACCGCCGACCTGCTGGCGCGCGCTCACCTCGTCGTCGACGCGCTCCTCGGGACGGGATCACGCGGGGTGCCCGAAGGCGGCGTCGCGCGCGCCATCGAGGCGATCAACGCCAGCGGCCGGCCCGTCGTCGCGCTCGACATCCCGTCGGGGCTCTCCGCGGACACCGGAGCGCACGCCGGCCCGGTGATCCGAGCGGCGATGACCTTGACGTTCGCCGGGCTCAAGCGCGGGCTGGTCACCTCGCCCGGTGCCGAGCTCGCCGGGCGGGTGACGGTGATCCCGATCGGCATCCCCGACCGCGAGGTCGCACGCGGAGTGACGACGTTCCTGCTCGAGCCGCGTGACCTCGCCGGCTACTTCCCGCGGCGCCCGCGCGCGGGCCACAAGGGGACGTACGGTCATCTGCTCCTGGTGGCGGGCTCGCTCGGCAAGACCGGCGCGGCCGCGCTGGGCGCGATGGCGGCGATGCGCAGCGGCGCCGGGCTCGTCACCGTCGCGACACCCGCGAGCCAGCAGCCGGTCGTCGCGGGCCTCGTGCTCGAGGCGATGACCGAGCCGCTGCCGGAGACGTCGGCGCGGACGCTGGCGCTGAAGGCGCGCGAGGCGATCCTCGAGCTCGCCGAATCGCGTGACGCCGTCGCGATCGGTCCCGGGATCGGCCTCGACCACGAGACGACGCAAGTTGCGCGCGCGCTGGCCCGCGAGCTTCGCCAGCCGATGGCCATCGACGCCGACGGTCTGACCGCGCTCGCCGGCCACCTCGACGTCCTGCGCGATGCGCCGTCCGCGCGCTGTCTCACGCCGCATCCCGGCGAGATGGCCCGAATGCTGGGCGCGCGCGTGGACGAGGTCCAGCGTGATCGGATCGAGGTCACGCGCGAGTTCGCGACCCGCCATCGCGTGCACATCGTCCTGAAGGGCGCGCGGAGCGTGATCGGCGCGCCGGACGGCCGCGTCTTCGTGAACCCGACGGGCAATCCGGGTATGGCGAGCGGCGGCACCGGGGACGTGCTCACGGGCGTGCTCGGTGCCTTCCTGGCGCGCGGCATGGAGCCGGGAGCGGCGATGCTCGCGAGCGTCTACTTGCACGGCAGCGCCGGCGACGTCGCCGCCGAGCGCGTCGGCGAAGAATCGCTCGTCGCGCGCGACGTCGTCGCGGCCATTCCCGAGGCCTTCAAGAGGCTTGGTGGCGACGGCGGTTGAGATCGTCAGCCCCAGCGCCGAGTCGACCGAGGCCGCAGGCGAGCGTCTCGGCGCCACGCTCGGACCCGGCGCGGTCGTCGCGCTCACCGGCGAGCTCGGCGCTGGCAAGACCTGTTTCGTTCAGGGGCTGGTGCGAGGCCTCGGCGCGACCGTCCGCGCGACGAGCCCGACGTTCGTGCTGGTCAACCAGTACAGCGGACGCGTTCCCATCCATCACGTCGACGCCTACCGGACCGACAGCATGACCGAGCTCCTGGACCTCGGCCTCCTCGAGATGGTCGGCGGTGAAGGCGTGACGGTCATCGAGTGGGCGGACAAGCTGACGCCGCTGTTGCCGCCGGACGCGGTTCACGTTCACATCGCCGGCGTCGGCGACGAGCCGCGCACGATCACGATCCGCAGCTAAGCGGCGTATCTGAAGCGCCGCATTGACCGTCGGGCCTCGGCTCGCGTACGACAGTTGCATGGCCCTCGAACGCTGGCCCGAGGCCGAGCGTCCTCGCGAGCGACTCTACTGGAGCGGGCCCGAGGCGCTCGCGGACGCGGAGCTCCTCGCCATTCAGCTCGGCTCCGGCGTCCGCGGCAAGAGCGCGATCGAGGTCGCCCGCGAGATGCTCGCCGCCTACGGCTCGCTGGCCGACGTGGCGGGCCGAGAGGTCACCGAGCTGACGAAGCTGTCAGGCGTCGGACCGGCCAAGGCCGCGCGGCTGGTCGCCGCGTTCGAGCTGAGCCGGCGCCTCCGGGCGCGAATCCCGGGCGTACGCGTCACGCTGTCGGGCCCCGCGGAGGTGTACGCGGCGTACGGGCCGCTCATGGAAGATCTCAAGCGCGAGGTGTTCCGCATCGCGCTGCTCGACGCGCAGAACGGCCTGCTTCACGATCGCGTGATCTCGCAGGGGACGCTGTCGGCGAGCCTCGTGCACCCGCGGGACGTGTTCAAGCCGGCCATCCTCGAGTCGGCCGCGTCGGTGATCCTGCTCCACAATCACCCGAGCGGCGATCCCACCCCGAGTCGCGAGGACGTCCGGCTGACCCGTCAGCTGGTCGAGTGCGCGCGTCTCCTCGACCTGCGTATCCACGACCACCTGGTGATCGGGCGGGGACGGTTCGTCAGTCTGGCCGAGCGGGGCATCATCTAGCGACCGCCGCCGCCCGAGCGCATTCAGCCCTTGGCGAGCTTCTCGATTTCCTTTCGCGGCAAGGTTTGCAAGCGCGACAGGAGCGACTTCACTTTACGCTCCGACGAATGATCGGCCAGGATCAGCTTCTTGGACCGGCTCCCGTCCACGATGTACGCCACCCAATCATCCAGATTGGGCGTGCCGCGATACGCGACGGTCACGCCGCTGAGACGTAGACGTCGCCGGCCCTCCACCTTTGCGAGTGGCTTTCTGTTACTGCCGTCCATCGTGCCGTTCCTCCAGAGAACGCCGGTCGAAGTGACCGTAGCACCGCGTCGAGCCGAACAGGTGACATCGCCCGGCAACCTTACGAGCGCGGCGATTTCAGTGTCAAGGTCTCGTTTGTCCGCGAAACAAGCATGAGAGACGCGAGCGGCACGAGTCGGACCCGCGTGGAATCCGGGAATCTTGATGGCTGTGCTCTCCGTGGACGAGTGGACCGTCATATTCTGGCGACGCTCGCGTGAGGCCGCGCCAGACCGGGCGATTTTGCCGTCTGTGGATAATTGTGGACAAGTGGATAAGCTGTGGGCATTTTTAGTGCCGCCGTGCGCGCTGCGGGCCGTCGCGGCGCTGGGGCGCCGCCGGCCGAGGCGCGCTTACGAAGCAAACGACCGCTCAGCGACTCGCGGCGAGTCGCTCGAGGATCAATCGCGCCAGAATCGGACCGCGCGTGACGAATCCAGTGAAGTATCCGACCGCCGTCGCCCCATCATCGAGGAGCCTGGCGGCCTTGTCGGGTGAGTCCACGCCTCCGGTCGCGATGATCTCGAGGTCGCCGCCAAAGACGCGGCGCGTTCGGCGCAGGTTTTCCAGGGTGGTCGGAAAGATGTCGGGCCCGGACAGTCCGCCCTCGCCCTGCGACAGGCGCCGATTCGTGACCTTACGCGTGTTGCCGTAGTTGACGATGCGGATCCCGGCGTCGAGTGCCGCCGGGATGATCTCGCGCTCGTTCGTCTCGGCGAAATCGGGTGAGAGCTTGACGATGAGCGGCTTCTCGGTCGCGCGCCGAACCTCCCGGAGCAACGTCACGAGCTCGTCGGGCTTGCGGCTCCACTCGTACACGAGCCGCGTGTTGGGCGAAGAGATGTTGAACTCGACGAGCTCGCCGAGGGGACCGAGCTCGCGCACGAGCTTCACGTAGTCGCCGATCGTCTCCCCGGCGACGCTCACGATCAGCGGGACCCGGTGGGGCAGCGACGCCACGGAGGCGCGAAAGCGCTCGAGGCCGGGATTCTGAAAGCCGTTGCAGTTGACGAGACCCGGCCCGGCGTCGGTGCTCGTCCGGACGAGATTGGGCTGGGGATGGCCCGGCCGCGCCTGGATCGTGATCGACTTGGCGGTGACCGCCCCGAAGCCCAGGCCCATCGCGCGTCCGAGGATCGTGGGATCGTAGTACATCGCGGCCAGGATGACCGGATTGGCGAGCCGGACCCCGCCGAGGGTGATCGCGAGCCGCGGGTCGTCCAGCCGGAAGCTCCCGAGCCGATCGAGAGGCAAGAGGCGCAGGAGATTCTGGCCCAGCGAGACCGCGGCCGGCTCGGGAAGACGCGACAGGAAGACCGCATAGAGGAACCGGTAGAGGGCCGCGATCGTTCGGCTCATGCGGGCGACCGGGTCGAAGAATAACACGCGCCCTTGACGAATGGCGACGGCGCCATTTAGGGTAAGGCATTGAATTTCATCGGGATCTCGCGCCTCGCAGCCCTGGTGAGCTTCCTGATCGTGACAGCCGCGTGCGCCAGCGCGCCGCTGACGAACGGCGGACCCTCGCTCGGTCTCGAGGAGGCGGTACGGACACCGGCATTCTCCTTCGAGAACGACACGTTCGCGTTCCCGAACCTGATCGGCGCGCGACATCCGGACGAGCCCGGCATCTACGCCCACTACTGCTTCGTGCTGGCGCGCGGCGTGCGCCAGTTCACGCAATTCGCCCGCTTCGACCCGGCGCTGCCAAAGCTCGATCACGCCGGCTACGTCGAGCGAGTCAAACGCGTGGCGGCGCTGCCGGCCCGGGATACCGCGCGACCGCCCGACGACCGCATCGTGATCCCGGGCTACGCGAACCTCCGCGAGTTCTCCCGCGACGAGGAGAGCGCGGTGAAGGAGGGACTCGGCGGCCGATTCTGGACCTGGATCCACTGGACGAACTGGCGCGTGATGCTCCCGGTCGACGGATCCCACCAGGAAGGCGTCGCCCACGAGATTCTCGACGACCTGCGCGCGGGGCGGCTGGTGCAGCTCCTGATCACCAACTGGCCGAAGCCCGAGCTGAACCACACCGTGATCGCCTACGAGTCGCGCCCGACCGCGGACGGCGTCGCGTTCCTCGTGTGGGATCCGAACAACCCCGATGGCCCGGGTATCATGACGTGGGACTCCGGCGCGCGCCGCTTCTGGGCGACGGACCTCTACGACACCGAGCCCGGACCGATCCGGGCCTTCCGTATGTACTACTCGCTGCTACTATGAGGCGACCCATGTGCCGTGATGAGGAGTAACGCGCCTGCGTGCTGAGCCCGTCAGCCTCGTCGCTGCCGGAGCCGTGACTCCGTTCGGCGCCGACCTCGACGCGTTCTGGTCGGGGCTCGTCACCGGCAGCGACGGCATCTCGGCGATCGAGCGCTTTCCGGTCGACGATCTCCGGGTGGGGCGCGGCGGCGAGATCAAGAAGCTTCGCCCGCTGCCCGGCGCGCGTCGCGTCGGATGTCGCGCCAGCCAGCTCCTGCTCGCCGCGGCCGAGGACCTGCTCGCTCGCTCCGCGGTCTCCGCCGAGCCGGAACGGATCGCCGTCGTCCTCGGCACGGCGCTCGGCGGTGTCGAAGAGCTCGAGCGCGCGCTGGCCCCCGGCGGCCGCCCGCGGCATGCGGTGGACGCGCTCTACGACAGCCCGGCCCACGCGCTTGCGCGCCGGCTCGGCGCCCGCGGGCCGGTGATGACGGTGGGCGCGGCGTGCGCGGCCGGCGCGACGGCGATCGGCACCGGCGCCGATCTCCTGCGCGCCGACGTCGTGGACGTCGTGATCGCCGGTGGCTACGATGCCCTGTGCCGGTTCGTGATGCGCGGCTTCGACGCGCTCCGCTCGCTCACGCGCGAGCGCGTGCGGCCGTTCGACAAGCGACGCAGCGGACTTCTGCTGGGTGAGGCCGCCGCTCTCGTGCTGATGACTCGCGAGGGCGCGACGCCGGGGCCGCGCCTGGGAAGGCTGCTGGGGCACGCGAGCGCCAGCGATGGCTCACACATCGCCGCGCCCGATGCCAACGGCCGCGGCCTCGAGCTCGCGGCTCGCACGGCGCTCGACGAGGCCGGCGTGACGGCCGCCGACGTCGATTTCGTGAGCGCTCACGGCACCGGCACTCTGGTGAACGACCGCATCGAGGCCGACGTGCTGAGACGCGTGCTGGGCCGCCGGGCCTCCGAGATCCCGGTGAACTCGATCAAGGCCTCGGTCGGGCACACGATGGGCGCGGCGGCGGCTCTCGAGGCCGTCATGTGTCTCATGGCGGGCCGCGAGGGGGTCGTGCCGAAGACCCTGGGTCTGGAGGAGCCCGATCCCGCGTGCGAGCTGGATCACGTGATCGGCTCGCCCCGTGCCGCGCGACCCCGGATCAGCCTCAGCACCTCGCTGGGCTTCGGTGGCTGCAACGCGGCGCTCGTGCTGGAGGCGGTCGACCAATGACGGGAACGACCGTCGAGGGCGTCGCCGTTCTGACCGGATGGGGTCAGGGGATCCAGGCCCTGCCGGCCGACGCGACGCGAGCGGCGGCGGGTCGCGCGGTCATCCCGCTCGGCCGGCCGGCGCTCGAGGGGGAGCGTTTCAGGCGGGCCACTCGGGAGTGCCTGCTCGGCGTGGCGGCGGTCGACGCGCTCCTGCGCGAGCATCGCATCTCCCGCGAGGTGATCACGGGGAGCGCGACCGCGCTGATCTACGTGACCGGCGGCGCCTACGGCGCCTCGAATCACGCGTGGGTCGTCGCGGACACCGCCCGTCCGGCCGAGCCCGACGACCGGCCGGGTGAAAGGCGGCGGGGCTCCGTGTCGGGGACGCTCCACTTTCCGTACACGGCGCCGAGCGTGATGTCCGGCGAGGTGGCGATCGAGTTTGGGCTGACCGGTCCGTATGGCATTCTCATCGGCGGAGCGGCCGCGACGGTCGACGGGCTCTGGCAGGCCACCGTGCTGCTCGAGGCGGGCCGCTGCGAGCGGGCGCTGGTGCTGGCCGTCGAGACCTTCGAGGACTGCGCCGAGCTCTACGCCCGCGGGCGCTGGCTGGTGCGGCGCCCGCTGGTCGAGGCGGCCGCGTGCGTCCTGCTGACACCCGGTGGGCTGCGCACGCGATACGATGCGCCGCGGGCGCCCTCGGCGCTCGAGACGCGTGTGCGCACCCGCGCCGGCGAGACGCTCGCCTGCGCGCCGCTCATCGCGCTGGCCCTGGCGCGCGAGGACGGCGCGACAGGACCGGTCGGCGTGACGGGTGAATGGCGCGGCCGCCGCGCCGGACTCTACTGGCACTAGGAGGGCTATGGAACCCAAAGAGGTGTTCGACGAGCTCAAGATGATCCTCGTGACGCGGCTCAAGTTCGATCCGCGCCGCGCCGTCGACTTGACCCTCGAGACGACGCTGCCGAAGGGCATCGAGAGCTCGATCGGTCTGGACTCGCTCGACTTCATCGAGCTGTCGATCGCGATCGAGGAGCGCTTCGGCATCGCGATGGACGAGTCGGCGGACCTCGCCCCCCACTTCACGTCCTTCGATACCCTGTCTCGCTTCATCGCGTCGAGGACAGCCGGCGCGTGAAGCCCGTCGCCGTCACGGGTCTCGGGGTGGTCAGCCCGTTCGGCGCCGGCGTCAAGGCGTACTGGGAAGGGATCAGCGGTGGCGTCTGCGCGATCCGCCCGATCACCCTGATCGACACCGAAGGCTTCCGCTGCCGGATCGGCGCCGAGGTCCCGGATTCGCTCGGCGGCTCGGCGCGGCGGTCGCGGGCCGATCGATTCGCCCTCGCGGCGGCGCGCGAGGCGATCGACGACGCCGGGATCGGCCGCGCGGAGCGCGGGGACACGGCGCTGATCGTGGGCGCGGTCGGCGGCGGAATGCTGGAGGCCGAAGCCTGGTACTGGCAGCGGGCGCGCGGTGGCGCGGCGCCGCTGCCGCGGGCTCTCGCGTCGTGCTTTCCATCCTCGCACGTCGACGTCGTCGGCAGCGTGCTCGGCATCGGCGGACCGCGCGAGACGGTCGTGACCGCCTGCAGCTCCGGCGCCGCGTCGCTCGCGATGGCGGCCGACCTGGTGCGTGACGGCGTCGTTCCGGTGGCCCTCGCGGGCGGCGTCGATGCGCTGACGCGGATCTGCTTCATGGGGTTCAACACCCTGAAGCTCCTCGATCCCGCGCCGTGCCGTCCCTTCGACCGCGACCGCCGCGGCATGTCCATCGGCGAGGGCGCCGCCTTCGTCGTGCTGGAGGAGGTCGGGCATGCCCGGGCCCGCGACGCGCGCGTCTACGCGGAGCTCACCGGCTACGGAATGAGCACCGACGCGTTTCACGTCACCTCGCCCCATCCGGAGGGCGAGGGGATGATCCGGGCGATGCGCGCCGCGCTCGCCCAGGCGGGGATCACGGCGGCGTCCGTCGGGTACGCGAACGCGCACGGCACCGCCACGCCGCAGAACGACCGAATCGAGGCACGAGCGCTGCGCGAGGTCTTCGGCGACGGCGGGCTCCTCGTCAGCTCGACGAAATCCATGATCGGCCACACGATGGCGGCGGCCGGCACGCTCGAAGCGGTGGCGACGGTGCTGGCGCTCGGCCACGAGGTCGTTCCGCCGACGGCGCGACTCGAGAACACCGACCCCGACATTCCCTTCGACTGTGTCCCGCGCGTGGCGCGCGAGGTGGCGGTCGAGCACGCGATCTCGAACTCGTTCGGGTTCGGCGGCCAGAACGTCACGCTCGTGTTCAGGCGCGTCGCGTGAGCGGTCGGCGTGTCGCCATCACCGGCGCGGGTGTCGTCGACGGCGGCCATGCCAGCGGAGTCCTGAGCCGGTTGCTCGACGAGACCGAAGCGCGGCGTCTCTCACACGTGTGCCAGATGACGGTGGCGGCGGGCCGGATGGCCCTCGCCGATGCGGGCCTCGCCGGCGGCACGGAGCTCGCGCTGCTGATCGGCACGGAATTCGGCGACATGGTCTCGACGATCAGGTTCGTCGACGACTACCTGCAACGCGGGATCCCCGGCCTCTCGGCGCTGCGATTCCCCCACACGGTCATGAACACGATGGCGGCGACGGCGGCGATCGCCGTGTCGGCGAAGGACCTCTCGCTGACGCTCAACGTGCCGACGGTGGCCGGTGAGCTCGCAATCGCCCGCGGCGCGGCCGCGGTGCGCGCCGGGCGGATCGCAGCGTGTCTGGCCGGCGGTGCCGACGAGCCCCCGCGGCTCGTCCTGGACACGTTCCGGGAAGCGGGGGCGGGCGCCGACGTCCGCGGCGAGGGCGCGGGATTCGTGGTGCTCGAGCCCCTCGACGCCGCGCGCGCACGCGGCGCCCGGATCCTCGGCGAGATCGTCGCCGAGGCCTGGCGCGCGCTCGCGGTCCGCCCCCACGGCGTCGGCCGCGCCACGCGCTCGCGAGCGATCGCGGCGGCCCTCGCGGGCGCCGGCGCCGAGCCCGCCGAGATCGGGCTCGTCTACACGTCGGCGAACGGCGACGGCCCGCGTGAGGCGTGGGAGCGCGCGCTGCTCGACGAGGCGCTCGCGCCGTACCGGCCGCCGCAGCGATCCCTGAGCCTGCCGGCCGGTCGCCATTCGGGGCTGGCGGCGCGGTCGGTCGCGACCGCGGCGACGGAGGCCGGCGATGGGCTCGCGCTCGTGCACGCGGTGGCGCGCGGCGGCAACCAGGTCGCGATCGTCGTCGCGGGATCGCGGGACCGCGCGGCATGACCGTGCTGGTCGTCGTCCCGGTCTTCAACGAGGCCGAGACCGTGGGCGACGTCGTGGCCGCGGCGCGCGCGTACGGCCCGGTGGTGGTGGTGGACGACGGCTCCCGCGACGAGAGCGCGGAGATCGCCCGACGCGCCGGCGCCGAGGTGATCTGTCACCCGCGCCGCCGCGGCAAGGGCGCGGCGATTCGCACGGGCATCGCCGCGGCGCGCGAGCGCGGCGCCTCGGCGGTGGTGACGCTCGACGGCGACGGGCAGCATAGCCCGTCGGACCTCGGGCTCCTGCTCGACGCGGCGCGCGCGCGGCGGCGCACGATCGTGGTCGGTGGGCGGCTGGACGAGGCCGCTGCGCTGCCGCCCGATCGGTTGAACGCGATCCGAGTCGCGGGATTCTTCGTGAACTGGGCGTGCGGTCTCAAGCTCCACGACACGCAGTCGGGGTTCCGCGTCTACCCCATCGAGCTCTTCGACGACATCCGGTTGCGACGCGGCGGATTCGTGCTCGAGACCGAGGTGCTGATGGCCAGTGTCGCGCGCGGCTGGCGCGTCCACGAGGTGCCCGTCGCCGCGCTTGGCCGGGCCCGCCAGCGGAGCCGCTTCCGCCCGATCAGCGACGGCGTCGCGATCGGCAGTTATCTCGCGGGCCGGGTCCTCATCCGCTGGGCGCTCGAGACGGGAGCGCTCGTCGCCGCGATCGTGAAGCCCTTCTACGGAGAGCGCCGGCGCGTGCGCCACCAGGCGACGCTCGAGCAAGCCGCCCTCTACGCCGGCTCGCCGCCGCTCTGGGCGATGTCCGTCGGCAGCTCGGCGATCCAGCACGTCATCAACCGCGTCGCCCTCTGGCGCCGCGACCCGCGCCCCCGTCGCGCGCTCGTCGCCGCGCCGGCGACGGCCGTCGCGCCGGTGCTGCTCGGACTGCTCGTGCTGCAGGCGTTCGCGCCGCGACGGATGCCCGACTTCGTGTCGCCCCTCGTGCGCTGGTTCTGCTCGCAGGACCGGCTGTGCGCGCGGGAGCGGCTCGACGCGGAGCCATCGAGCCTGACGCGCGTCGTGAATCCGGTCGGGCCGCCGTCGTGAGGCGGCTGCGGGTCCTTCGAGGGTATCTCTTCACGGTGCTCGGCATCGCCATCGGCGTGGCCGGGCTCGTCGCGCTCGGCGCCATGAGCGAGCGCATCGTGCGCTTCATCGAAGGTGGCGACCGCTTCGTGCTCGGCCAGATCTCCGTGGCCGGCCGGGGCATGGGCATGGGGACCGGCTTCACCGCCGGCGGGATCCTCCCGGCCGCGACGATCCGCGCGATCTCGGAAGTGCCGGGCGTGCAGGGCGTGCAGGCGCAGATCATGCTCCCGCTCGACCCGTCCACCTCCCAGTTCATGACGGTCACGCAGGAGCTCGTGCTCGGCGTGGATCTCTCCGTGCCGACGCCCAATCGCCACTATCGCACGCTGCCCGTTCGCAGCGGCCGGTTCCTGCAGCAGGGGGACCACAAGGTCGCCGTGGTCGGCGCCTCGTTCGCCGCCTCGCGCGGGCTCACGGTCGGCTCGCACATCAGGCTCGAGGACGAGGAGTACGAGGTCGTCGGCGTGCTGGACCGGATGCTCACCGCGCCCGATCGCTTCGTCATGGTGTCGATCGCCGACGCCCGCGCGCAGTGGGTCGCCAAGGACCGTTTGCTTCGGACCGTGCTCGCCTCCGGTGGCATGGCGCTCACCGCGTCCGACCTCAACACCGGCGCGGCGGTCGGCTGGCGTGACGGCGACGATCCCGACGCGGTGGCGCTGCGGATCAAGGAGCGAGTGCCCGGCGTCAACGTCCAGCTCCCGAGCGAGCTGAGCCGGCTGCTGCGCTCGTCCACCGCGTTCTTCTCCGCGCTGCTCGCCGGCATCGGCGCCCTCGCCTTCGTCATCGGTGGCCTGTCGCTGGCGAACACGATGGCCGCCGCCGTCTTCGAGCGCATCCGCGATTTCGGCATCAAGCGGGCGCTCGGAGCGACCGACCTGCAGCTCGGGCGCGAGGTGCTGGCCGAGTCGCTGGCGGTGACGATGGTCGGGGGCCTCGGCGGCATCGGCCTGGCGCGCGCGCTCGGCTGGTTCATCGACCGCTACCTCGCGCAGGCCCAGCAGCTCTTTCACTTCTCGCCACGCCTGCTCGGCGGCGCCCTCGCCTTCTCGATCTTGCTCGGCGCGGCGGCGGCGATCTACGCGACGGCGCGTGTCGTCTCGCTCTCGCCCGCCGAGGCGATCCGCCGGGGCGCCTGATGCTGCGGGCGGCCGGCCTTGTGAAATCGTATCGAGCTCCGGCCGGGACGCCGATCCGCGTGCTGGCGGGTGTCGATCTCACCGTGAAGGGCGGCGAGATCGTCGTCGTGACCGGGCCCTCGGGCTCGGGCAAGAGCACCTTGCTGAACGTGCTCGGGCTCCTGGAGGACGGCGACGGCGGCGAGATCTGGTTCGAGGACACGCGCGTGAGCGCGCTCGGCCGCGCGGCGAAGAGCCGGGCGCGCGGCCGGTACGTCGGCTTTCTGTTCCAGTCGTTCCTGCTGCTTCCCTCGCTCACGGCGCTCGAGAACGTGCTCCTGGCGGCGCGCTACGTGGGGCGTTCAGGTGGCGCGACGCGCCGGCGGGCGATCGAGCTCCTTCAGGACGTCGGCGTCGGGGACCGGATCGACCACTTTCCGGCGCAGCTCTCGGGCGGCGAGCAGCAGCGCGTGGCCTTCTGCCGTGCCGTCCTGAACGATCCCCCGCTCCTGCTCGCCGACGAGCCGACCGGGAACCTCGACGACGCCAACGGCGCCGTGATCCTCGACGCGCTCCGCGGCCGGGCGCGCGCCGGGTCGGCGGTCGTGGTCGTGAGCCACCGGCCGGAAGCCGCGGTGGGTGTGAGCGCCCTGTATCGGCTACGCGGAGGCGTGCTCGAGTCACCGTAGACGCGGGCCTGATGTGCGGCGCCCGCGACACACGGCGAGCTCGTCGACCGCCTCGATGAGGAGGACCACCATGACGCGCATACTCGGCGCCATCGCGCTGCTGTCGTGGCTCGCGCTGCCGGCGAGCGCCGGCGAGCCGGTCTCGCAGACGTTCGCGGCGCCGCCCGAGAAGATGTGGACCACGACCACGTCCGTGCTGAAGCAGCTCGGCTGGGACATCGAGAAGTCGGACCAGGCCGCCGGCTGGATCAACACCGAATCCCGCTCGGTCGACGGCGAGGATTATGGCGTCTACGCCCAGGGGACGCGCCATCGGCTGATGATCCGGCTCAAGGCGGCGGGCGCGAATCGGACGACGGTCACGGTGGAGCGGGTCCTCTTCAAGCGCGAGCGGATTCTCTGGATCGACAAGGATGAGACGCTGACCACGACGGACCAGACCGTCGAGAAGGCCGTGCTCGCGGCGATCGGGAAGGCGCTCTGACGGCCGGATTCTCGGCGGCGCTGGCGGTGCTCGTGGCGGCGCCGCTGCTCTTCGCGGGGCTCGGGCGGGCGCCGTTCGACGATCCAGGCGAGGGGATGCACGCCGAGATCGCGCGCGAGCTGGCGGCGTCTCGGGACCCGCTCGCGCTCACCTTGAACGGTGTTCGCTACGTGGACAAGCCGCCGCTCCTGTACGTGCTGATCGCGGCGGTCTGCGCGGTCGTGGGGCCGAGCGAGGCCGCCGCGCGCGCCGTGTCCGCGTGCGCGGCGCTCGCCGCGGTGGGCGCCACCGCGTGGCTCGGCGCGCGCCTGCTCGGTCTTCTCGGCGGCCTGGTCGCCGGCGTGGCGCTCCTCACCAGCATCGGATTCTTCGCGTACGGTCGCTACGTGCGCCCCGAAACCCTGTTCGTCGCCGCGCTCGCGGGTGGCTTCGCCCTCGCGCTCATCGGGATCCGCGACGGCCGCCGCGGGCTCTGCACGGCGGGCCTGGCGGTCTTCGGGCTCGCGGCGCTGGCGAAGGATCCGCTGGGCGCGGTCCTGCCGCCTCTCGCGATCGGTCTGGCGCTCGTGCTGGCCGGGCGCGCGCGGCCCGTGTCCGCGTGGCTCCCATGGACGGGCGTCGCGGCGTGCCTGGTGATCGGATTCGGCTGGTGGATCGGCGCCGAGCTGCGCACGCCGGGGTTCGGCTGGTACACGACGATCGACAACCACGTGATGAACGTCGCTCGGGCGCGGCGATTCGCCGACGAGGACATCCCGCTGACCGCGCTCGAGTTCCTCGCGGTCGCGGTCGGAAGCTCGCTGCCCTGGATCCTCGCCGCCTCCGTCGCGGTCTGGTCGCTCGCGCGCCGCCGGGCGTGGCGCGATCCCGACGAGATCGGCTGGGTGGCGCTGGCGATCTGGGTCCTCGGCGTCCTCGGGATCACCGCGTTGTCCCCGTTCCGGTTGCCGCACTACGGCCTGCCGGCGTCCTTCGGGGTGGCGCTCCTCGCCGCCCGCGGCTGGGCGCTCCACGCCGGCCGGCGGTTGCTCGCGGCGCACGTGATCTTCTTCGCGGTGGTCGCCGTGGGATGCGCGGCGACCTGGGCGGGTGACGGCGGGGTCCTCACCAAGGTCATGGACGTGATCGACGTGGCGACGATGAAGAGCGCCGCCGCCGGCCTGCCGCTTCCGGTTCCGCCCTGGGAGGAGTTCAGGCCCGTCTTCGGGGTCGCCGCGTTCACGTTCGCGCTGTGTGCCCTGGCGACGGGCGCCGTGCTCGCGTTCGCTCGCTCGCCCGAGCACCGGCGCGGTCTCGGCGTCGTCATCGTCGGGGTGACGATGGTGGCCACGATGCCGGGTGTGGCGCGCTCGCTCCAGGTCGTGGTGAGGAACCGCGCGGTGAGGGATCTCGCGCAGAGCGTGGCGCGGCAGGCCGGCCCCGAGGATGTCGTGGCCCACGAGGGACCGATCGAGAACTCGGGCGCCCTCGAATGGTACTCGGGCCGCCGGCCCGTGATCGTCGATGGCCGGCGCAGCGTCCTGGGCTTCGGCGCCGAGCGGCCGGAATCGCGCGATCTCTTCTGGGACGCCGATCGGCTACGCGAGGCCTGGACGAGCGGCCGGCGCATCTGGGTGGTGAGCGTGCGGAGCCCCGGGCAGAGCATGGTGGCCGGTCTTCCCGGCGCGCGTCTGCTCGGCGTCGCCGGCGGCCGTGCCCTCTGGGTGAATGAGATAAGATAGGCGCGAATGGCCGCTCTTCTCAAGACGCTCTTCTTGCATCCACCATCGTTCAAGGGCTTCGACGGCGGCGCCGGCGCGCGCTATCAGGCCCGCCGCGAGATCCGCTCGTTCTGGTACCCGACCTGGCTCGCGCAGACCGCGGCGCTCGTGCCCGGCAGCCGCCTCGTCGACGCGCCGCCCGCGGGCCTCACGCTCGATGACGTGGCGCCGCTCGCGCGAGACTACGAGCTGGCCGTGCTCCACACGAGCGCGGCGTCGTTCGCGCACGACGTCGGCGTCGCCGAGGCGCTCAAGCGCGAGAATCCTCGCCTGCGGATCGGCTTCGTCGGCGCCCACGTGGCCGTCGAGCGCGAGCGCGCCCTCGGCGCCTCCCCGGCGATCGAGTTCGTCGCCGGCAACGAGTTCGATTTCACGGTCCAGGAGATCGCCCAGGGGCGCTCGCTCGCATCGGTGGCGGGGCTCAGCTACCGCGTGAACGGCCACTTCGAGCGGACGCCGGAGCGCGCGCCGCTCGAGAACATGGACGCGCTGCCGTTCGTCATCGACGTCTATCACCGCGACCTCGTGATCGAGCACTACTTCATCGGCTACCTGCTGCACCCGTACGTGTCGCTCTACACCGGCCGCGGGTGCCGCTCCAGGTGCACGTTCTGCCTGTGGCCGCAGACCGTGGGCGGTCATCGCTACCGCACGCGCTCGGTCGAGCACGTCGTCGCCGAGATCGCGCAGGCCACGCGCCACTTCCCGACGGTGAAGGAATACTTCTTCGACGACGACACGTTCACCGACGATCTGCCGCGCGCCGAGGCGATCGCCCGCGGGCTCGGGCGCCTGGGCGTCACCTGGTCCTGCAACGCCAAGGCGAACGTGCCGCTGTCGACGCTTCGCGTCCTGCGCGACAACGGGCTGCGGCTGCTGCTGGTCGGCTACGAGTCGGGCAGCCAGGAGATCTTGAACCGGGTGAAGAAGGGGATCCGCCTCGACATCGCCCGCGAGTTCACGAAGAACGCGCGGGCGCTCGGGATCAAGATCCACGGTACGTTCATCATGGGGCTGCCGGGTGAGACGCGCGAGACGATCGAGGAGACGATCCGCTTCGCGCGCGACATCGACCCCGATTCGCTCCAGGTTTCGCTGGCGGCGCCCTATCCCGGCACCGCGCTCTACCGCGAGGCGCTCGAGCGCGGCTGGCTCGCGAAGACCGAGCTCGTGGACGCGGGCGGCACGCAGACGAGCGTGCTCGGCTATCCGCACCTCTCGCGCGAGGAAATCTTCGCATCGGTCGAGCGCTTCTACCGCCGCTTCTACTTCAGGCCACGCAAGCTCTTCGGCTTCCTCAAGGAGATGGCGCAGGACTTCGACGTCTGCAAGCGCCGCCTGGCCGAGGGGCGCGACTTCGTGAAGTTTCTGGCTCGCCGACACTCGTCGGCGTAGCGTCAGCGGGTACCGCCGGCTCCCGCCGTCTCGAGTAGCTCGCCCACCGTCGTGAACTCGTAGCCCAGCTCGCGCAGCCCCGCGATCATCGGCGGGAGCGCCGCGAGCAGCCGTTCGGGCGCATCGCGAACGCCTTCGGCATCGTGCAGATCCACAATGGCTCCGGGATGGGCGCCCCCCAGGACGCGCTCCACCTGGCGCGCCGGCGGCGTCGCGCGCAAGCCCTCGGGCTGGATCGACCAGAACACGCACCGCTGATCGTGACGGCGAAGGGCGCCGAACATCGCCGCGTTCACCATGCCCCAGGGCGGGCGGAAGTGTCGGACCGGCCGACCGCCGGCCTCGGAGAGGACGCGATGGGCGCGGCCGATCTCGTCCTCGGTGCGGCGCGGGCCGCAGAGCCAGAGGCTCCGGTGCGACCAGCCGTGGCTGCCGATCTCGTGACCCGCGGCCGCGATGCGGCGCACCGTTTCGGGCGCCCGCCCCGCGCGCTCGCCGACCAGGAAGAACGAGGCGCGCACGTCCTCTCGGGCCAAAACCGCGAGCGTCCGCTCGGTCCAGGCAGGGTCGGGGCCGTCGTCGAAGGTGAGCGCGAGGCGGCGGCGCGTCGCCGGCCCGCGCCACACGCAGCCGGAGGTGAGCAGGTGAGCGCCCCAGGCGTAGGCGGCCCAGGCCGCGGCCGCGCCGAGCGCCAGGCGCGCGACGATCATCGCGTCCGCACGGAGCGGTCGAGGACGGCGCCGACGATCCGGCGGGTCGCGTCGGGACGGCGCAGGCTCCGCATCCGGCCGCGCAGGTGCTCGAGCAGGTCCGGCTCGTCGAGCGTCCGCTCCAGGAGCGGCGTGAGCTCCGCGTGGCGGCGGGCCACGAGGGCGATGCCGGCTCGCGCCGCGAATCGCTCGTTGCGGCGCTCCTGGCCCGGCAGCGAGCCGTACAGGAGCAGCGGAGTCTCCGCCGCCATCGCCTCGGCGAGCGTCATGCCACCCGCCTTGGTCACCAGGAGGTCGGCCGCCGCCATCAGGCGCCGGACGTCGCCGACGTAGCCGAGCGTGCGGATCGTCGTGCCCTCGGTCAGCCGGGAGAGCGTGGCCTTCAAGCCCGAATCGTGTCCGGCGACGACCAGCCCCTGGAGTGGCCGGCGCATCGCGGCGAGGGCGCGGGCGACGTCGGGCAGGCGGCCGAGCTCACCCTGAGAGCCCGCCATCGCGAGAACCACTGGCGCGCGCGTCGAGAGCCCGAGCGCTTCGCGGGCGGCGGCCGGGGCGACGGGCTGGGAGAAGTCGGGGCGCACAGGGACGCCCGTGACGAGGATACGCTCGGACGGAATGCCGCGCGCGATCAGCTCGTGGCGCACCTCGGGATCGGCGACGCAGTAGCGGTCGATGTGGGGCGCGATCCACTGGCTGTGCGCGACGAAGTCGGTGACCACCGTCGTGTGCGGCGGTACGCGCGCCCCGAGCCGCGCGAGCGACGAGATCGCGACGGCGGGAGTCGCGTGGACCGTGACGACGAGATCGGGCGCCAAACGCTCGAGGAAGGCGCCCAGGCGCCGGGTGCCGAGGCGCGTGACCCCGAGGGTCACGACGGAGTCGCTGGCCATCCAGTCGCCGAACGAGTAGCCGAGACCCCAGAGGAACGGCGCACGTCGGAGGACCGCGTGATAGAGCGCCCGGCTCGAGCGATCGAAGAGCGGGTGGACCATCTCGCGAAAATGGTCCACGACCGTGACCTGCGCCTTCTCGCGCTCGAAGGCGGCGGCGAGACACCGGGCGGCGACGTTGTGGCCGGAGCCGTAGCTGGCGGTGACGATCAGAACGCGAGTCATCGGCCTGACTCATCCTACCTTGTCTCGCGCGCGCCAGGTGGTTAGACTGCGTTCGATCCATGGAAAGCTCGGCGCTGACCGAGGGCGCGCGGCCCCAGTGGTACGCCCACGGGTACAACCGCGCCGAGCTCTACCGCCTCGCGGCGGTGATGGGCTGGCTCCCGCGCCGGCTGCGTCTCAGGCTTTCCCGCCGAGTCGGACGCCTCGCTCAGTCCTTCCTGCCCGCCGAGCGCGCCGCCACCCGGAAGACGCTCGAGGTGATGACGGGGGCGACCGGCCGGCGGCTCGACGAGCTGACCGTGGAAGTCTTCGGCGAGTTCGCGATGTGCTTCAGCGACCTGATCACGGCCAGCCGCCGGCCCGCCCGGATCGGTTCGTACCTGGGCGCCATCCGCGGACGCGAGCATCTCCAGGGCTTCGACGGCGCGCTGATTTCGCTGACCGCCCACGTGGGCAACTGGGAGCTGGCAGGCCGCGTCCTCGCCCAGCACTCCGCGCGCACGACCCACGTGGTGGTCGCGGCGGAGGAAGCGCGCGCCCTCCAGCGCTGGTTGCGGCGCGACGGCAGCGGCCTTCGCTTCGTGCCCCGGTCGCATCCGACCGTCTCGCTGACCTTGATCGCGGCTCTCAGGCGCGGTGAGGCGGTCGCGCTGCAGGGCGACCGCGCGCTCGGCAACCGGGGCGACGTGCTGATTCCGTTCTTCGGACACAAGGCGCCGTTCCCCGTTGGTCCCTTCCACCTCGCGCGCGCGGCCGGCGTGCCGGTCTTGCCGGCATTCTGCACGCTCAATGGCGACGGCCGCTACGTGCTCCGGGTGCTCCCGCCTATGACGATCCCGCGTGGAAGCGAGGAGGAGGCGCTCGCCGCCTGGGTCGGCACCCTGGAGCAAATCGTGGCCGAGAAACCGACTCAGTGGTTCAACTTCTTCGACGTATGGAATCCCTTCGGCCTGTGAGCGAGGTCGTCGAGCTCGAGGAAGCCGAGCGACGCTCGCGCGAGCTGGAGGCGATCCTTCCGCCCCGGATCAGCCCACCCTTCACGGGTTCGTTCATCCGCTCCGCGACGCTCTACGACGAGTACGTCCTGCGCCTGACGCTCGGGGTCTTCCGAGCGACCGGGCTGGCGAAAGCGGCGGCGACTCCCGGCACCACCGATGAGCTGGTCGCCCGCGCCGGCTTCGAGCCCGGCCGAGCCCGGGTGCCCGTCGACTGGATGCTGCGCCGGCTCAGCCATCGCGGGATCCTCGAACAGCGGGAGGCTGAGGGCGGATCACGCTTCCAGCTCCGTGGAGCCGTGCCCGAGCTCGATCCGGCCGAGATCCTCGAGACACAACGCCGCCAGGACGCCTCCTGGCAGCCGTCGTACGTACTGGCCGAGACGGTCGCGCAGGATTATCCCGTGTTCCTGCGGGGCGAGCGCACCGGCGAAGAGGTGCTCTTCTCGCCGAGCCGGCTTCGCCTGTGGGTGAACTTCTTCTCCAACGACAACGGCCTCTACGTCGTGAACAACCTCGTGGGCGCCGCCGCGGTGGCCGAGCTGATGCCGCCAGCCCCGGTCGTCGTCATGGAGCTCGGCGGCGGGCTCGGCAGCGGCGCGACGGCTCTTCTCGACGAGCTCCGACGCTCCGGGCGATGGGCGGACGTCCGCGAATATCGCTTCACCGAGCTCGTGCCATTCTTCATGCGGCGGGGCCAGCAGGCGCTGGAGACGCGTTTCCCGGACGCATCGTTCCTGAAGTTCGGCGCGCTCGACATGAACCTGCCCTTCACGGGGCAGGGGATCGCGCCGGGGAGCGTCTCGCTGGTCTACGCCGTGAATACGTTGCACGTCGCGCGAGATCTCGACTTCACCCTGCGCGAGATTTTTGGCGCCCTCGCGCCGGGCGGCCGGCTCGTCGTCTCGGAGTGTATCCGCACGGCGCCGGCTCAGGCGATCTACATCGAGTTCATCTTCAACCTGATGGAGACGTTCCGGTCACCGGTGCTCCATCCGCCGTATCGACCGAACGGCGGCTTCCTCGCGCCCGAAGAGTGGCAGGGCGCGATGGAAGCCGCCGGGTTCGTCGACGTCCGGATGCTCCCGGACATTCCAAGCCTGAGAGGGCGCTTCCCACACTTCCAGGTCGGCGCCGTCGGCGCGACCCGTCCCCGTTAAGCCCTATTCAAATTTAATCATCCACCTCAGCTTCGGAAACTCCGGCGGCTTGCCGTCGAGGTCGATGACGCGGAACGATTTGTCTGGGCCCTCGAGGAGTAGGTTGCCACCGCCGTAGCCTATGTACTTGCCCCCCCACGCCTTCGGGATCGTGGCTTCCCGGACGGCCGAAGTCTGCGCCTGCGCGGGCGCCACCTGGAGCGCGCTGGTCACCGCCGACCCGGAGAAGTACGGCCGAACGGCGATCACGACGAGCGCGACGGCGATGACGGTCAGAACGGCCTTCGTGTAGCGATCGATGGTCATCGTGGTCCTCCCTTATCAATGCACTGCATGTTACTGCTGGGCCCTGATTTCCTCGACTACTTGAACGCGGGCATGACCTCACGAGTGCCGAGCCACACGCCGTCCAGCCCCCACGCCTCGGCCGCGTCCACGACGTCGAAGCCTTCGCGGAACGCGGTGGCCTGGTCGCCGCCGCGGCGAATCTCGAGCTCCATGAAGATCCCGAAATCCATCGGCAAGGTCGCTACTGGCTCTTGATCTTCATGTCCTCGTAGGACGGCCACACCGTCATCGGCACCAGGTTGATCGTGTGGTCCGCCATCTTCGGACCGACTCCCATCAGGGCGCGCAGGTCCATGATCGGCGCGAACATCGCCCGATCGATCGTCATCTGCTGGATGCGATGCAGCAGCGCCTCGCGCTTCTTCACGTCGCGCTCGCCGGCTTGCTGCTGGACGAGATCGTCGATCTCCGGATAGCCGCCATACGCGTAGGCTCCCTTGGAGCTGATGAATTCCGTCACCCGGCTGGCGGCGTTGCCGGAGTTGCCGACCGCGGTCATGAAGAGCCCGTGCAGCTTCTTCTCGCGCCACGCGGCGTAGAAGGCCGCACGCTCCATCGGCCGCATCTTCACCCGCAGGCCGACTGCGTTCAAATAGTTCACCGCCGCCTCGGCCACTGTGGGGAAGCCAGGGATCGGCACGAACTCGCCGGCGTCGAATCCGTTGGGATAGCCGGCTTCCGCGATGAGCTGCTTGGCCTTTTGCGGATCGTAGGGCGGAGGCTCGACCTGCAGGGCGAAGTCCATCACGCGCGGCACGATGACCCCGGCCGGCGGGCAGAAGCCGAGGCACGCGGCCTCGTTCGTGGTCTTTCGATCGAGCGAGAGGTTGACGGCCTGGCGCAGGCGCTTGTCGTGCCACGGGGACTTCGCGTCCCATTGATCCGCGAACTCGATCCAGAAGATCGATGCGTGACGCGAGGCCACGAGTTGAAGCCGCGGGTCCCGCCGCACCTCGATGCCCTCAGGCCCATCGAGCGCCACGGCGATGTCCGCCTCGCCCGTCTTCAGCATCGCGAGACGAGTGCTCCCGTCGGGCACGCTCTTCAAGACCAGCCGCCTGACGTTCGGCACGCGCCGCCAGTAGCCCGTGTACGCCTCCAGCACCACGTCCACTCCTGGCGTGTGGCTCACGAACTTGTAGGCCCCGGCGCCGATCGGATGTTTCCGGAAACCGTCGTCCCCGACCTGCGTCAGGTATTTCTTGGGGACGACGATCCCGGCGCCGGTGGCCGTCGTCCCGTAGAACGTCATGAAGTCCGGCCACGGGGAATTCAGCCGGAAGCGCACGGTGAGCGGATCGACGATCTCGACCGCGCGCACGCGAGTCTGGAACTCCTTGGCGCCGGCGCCTTTGTAGCGCTCGAAGCTGAACTTCACGTCCTCGGTGGTGAGGGGATCGCCGTTGTGGAACTTGAGCCCGCGGCGCAGCTTGAACTCGTACACGAGCCCGTCCGGGCTCTCCGTCCACGATTCGGCAAGGCTCGGGCCCATCTTCTGGTTCGGGAGCGGGCGCGCGAGCGCGTCGTGGATCGCGTAGAGCGTGCCGAAGGGCGTGATCTGGGGCGGCGCGCTCGACGGATCGAACCAGGTCGGCGCGATCGTGACGTGCCAGGCGACGATCACCTCGCCGGTCGGCGGCGCCTGCCCGACCGCTTCCTGGATCGTTCCGAATGTGAGGACAACTGCCGTGAGCAACAAGGCGATGCGGTGATGGCTGGACCGCATATTCGACCCTCCGCTGAAGGGAGCGTTTTCAACCTGCTCGTGTTGCGCCGAGGATAGCATCGTTCCTTGACTTCGCCCGGGGGCTATGGGAGGTTCGCCGCACTCGAGGCCGCTGTTTTCCCTTCGTCTAATGTCCGGACAGGGAGGAGAACCTCGATGCCCGCCACCGCCCCTCGCCAGACCACTCGCCGGGCCGTGACTCGACGTGAGTTCCTCAAGCGCGCAGCCGTGACCAGCGCCGGGATGACCGCGTTGGCCGTCGGCACCGGTTGGCGAAGAGCCTCCGCCGGCGCGCCGTATCCTGACTGGATTCCCGCGAGCACCAAGCCGCCGAAGCGAGGCGGGGTGCTCACCCGGGCCTCGGCCTGGGACCCCCCGGTGATCGACCCGCGGCTCACGCAATCGGTCGGGCTGTTCCAGTTCGCAGGGCTGACCAGCAATCGTCTTCTGCGCTATGTGTTCACGGACGAGGCGACCGGCTACTACGACCTTACCCTCAAGGGAGATCTCGCCGAGTCCTGGCAGGGGAGCCCCGACCAGCGCGTATGGACATTCAAGCTGCGCCGGGGCGTCAAGTGGCAGAACGTGCCGCCGCTCAACGGGCGCGAGCTGGTCGCCGCCGACGTGAAGTACTGTTTCGAGGCCTACGCGAAAGAGGGCGTCCAGGCGTTCACGTTCCAGGAGATCGAGGGCATGGAGACGCCCGACACGCATACGCTGCGCGTGCACCTCAGGACGCCCAATGCGCTATTTCCACAGAACGTGGCCGAGCCCGTCTCCTTGATCTTCTCGCGTGAGGTCCTCGAGGAGGACGGTGACCTCAAGAAGCGCTTGATCGGCACCGGGCCCTACATCCTCAAGGAGCACACCCGCAAGGTGCGCGTTGTGCTCCAGCGCAATCCCGACTACTTCGACACGGGTCGCCCCTACGTCGACGAATACGTCATCCTCTCGACACCAGACTCCGCCACCCGCACGGCAGCATTCCGCACCGGTCAGAGCGACTTTCTACCGTTGCAGAGCCCGTCCGAGGTGGAGGCCGTCCGCAAGACGAATCCGGCCGCCGTCGTGCAGGCGCTCACGCCCTCGATAACGCCGTTCGGGCTCGCGCTGGCTCAGGACAAGCCGCCGTTGAACGACGTGCGCGTCCGCCGCGCCCTCTCGATGGCCATCGACCGCCAGAAGCAGGTGGACACGGTGTACGAGGGCCACGGCATCGTCACCGCGGGCGTGCCGTGGATTTATTACCAGGACGCGAAGCCAACGGCGAAGGACCTTGGCCCCTGGTGGCAGTACCGTCCCGCCGATGCCAAGAAGCTCTTGGCCGAAGCCGGTCACCCCAACGGCTTCGAGACGACGCTGTTCTACTACGAGTACTTCCCGCAGATGACGTCCCAGGTCCAGCTCGTTCAGCAGGATCTCAGGAAGAACCTCAACATCAACGTCAAGATCAGCAAGCTCGACTACACGAGCTACTACGGGCGGTACGTCGAGGGCAAATGGGACGGGTTGGCCTGGGGCTTCCAGTCCGGACACGCGGTGGGCCTCGACGAGCGCACGTACGTGTACATGCATTCCAAGTCCACGAAGAACTTCTTCCGAGTCAACGATCCGATCATCGACGAGCTGACCGTGAAGCTCCGGCAGGCACCCGACCGCGCCGAGCAGCGCGCAACCGCCAGGAGGATCGTAGACCGGGAGTATGACCAGGTGCTGCGGATGTGGATGCCCCATGGCTCCAACTTCGTCGTCTTCCAGCCGCACCTGCGAAACGTGGCCGGCGGCGTTCTGCGCGGTCCCATCGGGTATGGCGCGCCGACCCTGGCCCGGCTCTGGATCGACAAGTAGCGGAGCGGTCGGCGGCTCCTCCCGGGATTCCCTTGACTTCCCTCGGGGCGTATGGGAATTTCGCCGCACTCGTGGCCGGTTCGCTCGATATTTCTCTCGGGAAGAAGGAGACCTTCGATGCCCGCTACCGACCCTCGCAACCGTGCTCGTCGTCGCGTGACGCGACGAGAGTTCCTCGAGCGCGCCGGATTGACCGGCGCCGGCGCGGCCGCCCTGGCCGCGGGTATCCCGAGCCGGCGCGCGGTCGCTCAGCAGGCCGGCGCCTTTCCGGAATGGATTCCTGCCAGCACCAAGCCGGCGAAGCGCGGCGGGGCGCTGACCCGCGCGTCCGCCTGGGACCCGCCGCTGATCGATCCGCGGCTCACGCAGTCAGTCGGGCTCTATCAGTTCGCCGGGCTGACGAGTAACCGACTCGTTCGCTACGCCTTCTCCGACGAAGCCAGCGGCCCGAGCGACCTCGGCCTCAAGGGCGATCTGGCCGAGTCGTGGCAGAGCGATTCCGCCAATCGCGTGTGGACGTTCAAGCTCCGGCAAGGCGTCAAGTGGCAGAACGTGGCGCCGCTCAACGGCCGCGAGCTCACCGCGGCCGACGTGAAGTACTGCTTCGAGGCGTACGCGAAGGAGGGCGTGCAGACCTTCACATTCCAGGAAATCGAAGGCATGGAGACGCCCGACAAGCACACCTTGCGCATCCACCTCAAGAGCCCCAACACGCTCTTCCCCCAGAACCTCGCCGAGCCGATCGCGCTCGTGTTCTCGCGCGAGGTTTTGGAAGAGGACGGCGACCTCAAGAAGCGTCTGATCGGTACCGGGCCGTACATCTTGAAGGAACACACCCGCAAAGTCCGCATCGTGCTCCAGCGCAACCCCGACTATTTCGACAAGGGTCGCCCGTACGTCGACGAGTACGTCATCCTCTCCACGCCGGACGCCGCGACCCGCCTGGCCGCATTTCGCACGGGTCAGAGCGATTTCATGTGGCTGGCGAGCGCCTCCGAGGTGGAGACGGCGCGCAGGACCAATCCCAACGCCGTCGTGCAGTCGTACCACAACACCTTGGCGCCGTTCGGCCTGGCGCTCGCCCAGGACAAGCCGCCTTACAACGACGTCCGGGTAAGGCGCGCGATCTCGATGGCCATCGACCGCCAGAAGCAGGTCGACACGGTCTTCGAAGGCCACGGGATCCCGGGCTGGGGCGTGCCCTACATCTACTACCAGGACAAGGCGCCGACCTTGAAGGAGCTCGGGCCCTGGGTCCAGTACCGCCCGGACGAGGCGAAGAAGCTGATGGCCGAAGCCGGCCACGCCAAGGGCTTCGAGACGACCTTGTTCTACTACGAGTACTTCCCGCAGATGACCTCGCAGGTGCAGCTCGTGCAGCAAGAGCTCAAGAAAAATCTCAACATCGACATCAAGATCACGAAGCTCGACTACACGACGTACTACGGCCGCTACGTCGAGGGCAAGTGGGACGGGATGTCCTGGGGCTTCCAGTCGGGCCACGCGATCGGCCTCGACGAGCGGACGTACCACTACATGTACTCGAAGTCGACGAAGAACTTCTTCCGGGTCAACGATCCGGTCATCGACGATCTGACGACGAAGCTGCGCCGGACATCCGATCGCGCCGAGCAACGGACGATCACCAAGAAGATCGTCGATCGAGAGTTCGACCAGGTGCTGCGGATGTGGATGCCGTACGACAACGGCTTCCTGGTCTTCCAGCCCCACATGCGCAATGTGGCCGCCGGCGCGCTCCGCCGCACCGATGGCTACGGCTCGCCGACCCTGGCGCGGGCCTGGATCGAGAAGTGACGGAGCGCTGACCGCACCAGAGATCGGAATGGTGGTGCGCGCTGCAGGCCGTCGCGGGGCTGGGGCCCCGCCGGCCGAGGCGCGACTGTAAATTTAGAGAGGGCGCGACCGTCCCATGCAGAAGTACGTGATCCGGCGTTTGCTGCTCGCGGTGCCGGTTCTTCTGCTCTCCTCGCTGATCGTCTTCGGCCTGATGCGCGTCATGCCGGGCGACGCGCTGATCGCACTCATGGGCGAGTCCGGCAACGTCGGCGAGAAGGAGCTGGCGAAGCTCCGAAAGGACCTCGGCCTCGATCGGCCCTACTACCAGCAGTATCTGCTCTGGCTCTGGCAGATGGTGAGTCTCCGTCCGGGCGACTCCATCTTCACGAACGAGCCGATCGCCGTGTCGCTCCGGAAGGCGATTCCCGTCACCCTCGAGCTGGCGGCGCTGGCGATGATCATCGGGCTCGTCATCGCCGTGCCCGTCGGTGTCCTGTCGGCCACCCGACAGGACAAGGCCTCGGACTACGCGGGCAGGGTCGTCGCGGTGGCCGGTCTCTCCATTCCCGATTTCTGGCTCGCGACGCTCGTCATCACCTTCGCCGCGATCTGGGTCCACTGGATCCCCCCGATCGGCTACGTGAGCTTCTGGGACTCGCCGTGGCGCAATCTCCAGCAGTTCCTGCTGCCGGCGGCCATCCTCGGATACCGCCTCTCGGCGGCGACGATGCGGATGACCCGCTCGACCGTCCTCGAGACCTTGCGCGAGGATTACGTGCGCACGGCGTGGGCCAAGGGGCTCGCGGGCCGGATCGTCGTCTACAAGCACGCGCTGAAGAACGCGCTGATCCCGGTCGTCACGATCGTCGGCGGACAGCTGGGGACCCTGCTGGCCGGGACGTTCGTCGTCGAGCAGATCTTCGCGCTGCCGGGGATGGGCCGGCTCACGGTGGAGGCGATCCTGTACCGCGACTATCCGGTCGTGCAGACCAACGTGATGCTGGTCGCGGCGACCCTGGTCACCCTGAACCTGGTCGTCGATCTGACGTACGCGTGGCTCGACCCGCGGATCCGCTACCAGTGAGGTTCTGATGGCGACGGTCCCGCTCCGCGTGCCCCTGGAGGATCCGGCGAGCGTCACGGTCAGCCGCGCGCACGCGCTCTGGCGGACGATGAAGAAGAAGCCGCTCGGCGCCGTCTCGGCGGCGCTCCTCGCCGTGATCGTGCTGATGGCGATCTTCGCCGACGTCCTGGCGCCCTACGATCCGCTGGCGACGCAGCCGGAGATCCGGCTGTCCGCGCCGAGCCGCGCGCACCCGTTCGGGACCGACGACATCGGCCGCGACGTCTTGAGCCGAATCATCTACGGCGCCCGCATCTCGCTCTGGGTCGGGATGCTCGCCGTCGGCATCGGCACGGCGGCGGGCATGGTCATCGGCCTCCTCTGCGGCTACTGCGAGGGACGACTAGACCTCATCGTCCAGCGCGTCATGGATGCGATCCAGGCCATCCCGGGGCTCGTGCTCGCGCTGGCGATCGTTGCGGTGCTCAAGCCGAGCACGACCAACGCGATGCTGGCGATCGCCATGGTGATCATCCCCGGCAACTCGCGTATCGTGCGCGGCGCGGTGCTCACCGCCAAGCAAAATCGATACGTCGAGGCGGCGCAGGCCATGGGATGCCGCCATCCGCGCATCATCATGAGCCACATCCTGCCCAACGTGACGGCGCCGATCCTGGTCATCGCCTCGATCTGGCTCGGCAACGCGATCCTGATCGAGGCGACGCTCTCCTTCCTCGGCGTCGGCACCCAGCCGCCGACGCCGTCGTGGGGCTTGATGCTGTCGAGCACCGGCCGCGCCTTCATGGAGCAGGCGCCGTGGCTCGCGATCTTCCCCGGCCTGGCGATCAGCCTGGCGGTCTTGGGCTTCAACCTCTTCGGTGATACGCTTCGGGACGCGTGGGATCCGAAGCTGCGGCGAAGTGGCTAGGGATAGAGGAGGAACCATGCCGTACAACCTGATCTCCGGCGACAACCACATCGACCTGACCTACCTTCCGCCCGACCTCTGGTCGTCGCAGGCGCCGGGGAAGTGGAAGCTCCTCGTTCCGCGCGTGGAAGAGCTCGAGGACGGCCTGCACTGGTTCGTGGACGCCCAGGACCGCGGTATGTGGAACGGGGTGGGGCCAGGCTTCCTGAAATACCAGCGGGGCATGTTCGGCCACATCGACGAGATGAAGGATCTGGGCTTCGAGTGGGACTATCGTCCGGGCGCGAAGCCGCGGCCGACCACACCCGAGCTCCGGCTGGCCGACCTGGACCGCGACGGGATCGACGCCGAGGTCGTCTACGGCTGCCTGATGATCAACGACCTGATCGGCGACGCCGGCATCCGCGCCTGGGCGGACAAGATGTACAACGACTGGGCCGCCGACTTCGCCAAGCGCTCCGATCCCCGGCGCGTGTTCCCGCTGGCGATCATCCCCAACACCGATCCGATCGAGGCCGCCGCCGAGGTGCGCCGCTGCGCGAAGATGGGGCTCCGGGGCGGGGATCTCGCGTTCAAGCGCATGTCGCCGCCGCTCTATCACGACGGCTGGTTCCCGCTCTGGGAGGCGGCCGCCGAGTGCAAGTTCCCGATCGCGTTCCATTCCACCGGTTTCAAGGCGCTGCGGGCCCCTGACACGCCGCAGATGGAGCAGCAGTATCTGACCCAGTGGCGCCTGGTGCGCTCGGCGCTGTTCCAGCTCGACACCATGGAGGTCCTCGTGTCGATCCTGGCGTCCGGCGCCTGCGAGAAGTACCCGGATTTCAACTTCGTGCTGGGCGAGTCGGGCGTGACCTGGCTGCCGTACGTCTTCGACCGGCTCGACACGGAGTACCAGGACCGGGCGCGGAGCCTGGGCTTCAGCCTGAAGCCGAGCGACTACTTCCGCCGTCAGGGCTACGTGACCTATCAACAAGATCAGTATCTGGAGCCGATCATCCCGCTCATCGGCGAGGACAACATCATCTGGGGCGCGGACTATCCGCATCCCGACTGCATCTGGCCCAACTCGCACAGCACGCTCGAGAAGAATCTGAGCGGGTTGTCCGAGCGCGTCCAGAAGAAGATTACGCGCGACAACGCCGCGAAGCTTTACAACATAAAGGATTCCTGATGACTTCGACCGCGCTCGACATCCCGTCGCTCCGCGGGAAAGTGTCAGAGGAAGAGTGGGCGGTGCGTGTGGACCTGGCGGCCTGCTACCGGCTGCTGGTGCGCTACGGCTGGGAGGATCTGACCTTCACGCACATCACCGTGCGGGTGCCGGGCGCCGAGGATCAGTTCCTGATCAACCCGTACGGGCTCTTCTTCGACGAGATCACGGCCTCGAGCCTGGTCAAGATCGACCTCCAGGGACGGAAGATCGGGGACTCGCCGTTTCCGGTGAACCAGGCGGGCTTCGTCATCCACAGCGCCATCCACGCCGCGCGCCACGACGCCCGCTGCGTGCTCCACACGCACACGGTGAGCGGCATCGCCGTGTCGACGCAACGCGCCGGGCTCTTGCCGATCTCGCAGCACGCGATGTCCGTTCTCCCGAGCCTTGGCTATCACGACTTCGAGGGCATCGCGACGCGCGACGACGAGAAGCCGCGCCTGGTCGCCGATCTTGGCGACCACACCCACCTGATCTTGAGAAACCACGGGCTGATCACGGTGGGCGAGACGGTCGCGGACGCCTTCGTCGCGATGTACTTCCTCGAATCGTCGTGCGCGATCCAGGTGCGCGCCCAGTCGGGCGGTGGCGAGCTGATCCCGGTGCCGAAAGAGGTGCTGGATGCGGCCTACGCCGGCCCGGCTCGTCCGCGTGGCCGCGGCGAGACGATCTGGCCCGGCCTGCTCCGGCGGCTCGACCGCATCGATCCTTCCTACAAGAGCTGAGCCGCGCGTTCGGTCGCTGAACGGCGCCCGCGTCGTCTTCGCGACGACGCGCGGCGCCGATTTCGTCAGTGGCGGTGGTCCGGTTGCGTGTGGTCGAACCGCGCGTGGTGCTGGCGGAGCAGATCCCGGCCGTAGTCGTTCCCGTTCGGCGTGCGGACCACCGTGTGGATGTGGTGCCGCGACGGGGCATCGTTGTCGAAGGCGATCCCGCGCTGGTGGTCGAACTCGATCAGGATGACCGGGCTGTGGATCCGGTAGTAGAAGACGCCGTCCTCGTCCGTGCCGCCCATCCACGCGAAGTGCGTCTGGCCGAGATGGAGCTTGACCTCGTTGCGTCGCACCTCGGAATGGCCGGGCCGCATCCGTCCGATGTAGGTCTCGAGCACGTCGAGCAGCATGTGCTGCTGGGTGGTCGTGAGATCGCCCGAGGCGATGCCCTGGAACTTCATCTCCAGGTTGTCGCGGAACGCCGCGGTGAAGACCTCGCCGGGAAGCTCGGTGCCGATGATCGCCCGCTGACGCTGCTCGGGCGTCAGCGCCCGCATGAGCGCCAACCCCTGCCGCTCCTCGGCCTGGAAGACGCGGGTGCCGGCGTGCGGGCCCTCGTGCGCCGCGACGGGCTCGGAGCCCATGAACATCGGGGTCATCACGACCTGATCGCCGAGGACGAAGCAATTGACGATGAGGTGGTGTCCGTCGATCTGCCAGCCCCACGGCCCGTCGAACGACGGGATTCCCATCACGCTGAGCCAGTAGAGCCACTCGCCGTACTCGGCCTGGCTCCCCGTGATCGCCAGGACGAGGTCGTTGAGCCGCATGATGTCGCGCGCCGTCCTGAATCCGTGCGCGCTCAGGCTCTCCCGCAGCAAGGCGAGCGCCCGCTCGCGCTGCGCCGGGCTCATCTCGTCGAGCGAGAGGCCGTGGCGCATGAGATAGGGATGGATGTTGCTCCACCGCCGCCACGCGTCGCTCTCCAGCGCGAAGAGCGCGCGCTCCCGCTGGGGCTCGCTCAAGGAATCGACGAACGCGCGAGCGGCGTCGGTGATCTGCCGCGTCGACACGCCCGTCTTCTTGATCGAGAAGAGCCCGGGCGCCACGCTGCCGCCGGCGGTGATGCCCCTGAAGGGCTCGGCGATCAGGGCTTCGCCGGTCTCGACGTACTTCTGGAGCTGCGGCGGGAGCTCCGTCTGACGAGCACGCGCGGAGACCGGAGTGCGCTGTCGCACGTTGAGGCCGGGCGGAGGGCTCGGCATCGCTCGAGCTCCTAACGGCCGCCGGACGCGAGGGCGGCGCGCACGGGCGGCAACACCTCGCGGGCGACACGAGCCATGAAGCCTCGCTCGGGATCGTCCGGCGAGGCGGGGTTCGGGATCGGGTGCAGGCAGACGTAGTCGAACGCCGCCGGGGCCGAGTCGAGCACGCCGAGAAGCTGCTTGACGATCTCGTCCGGCCCGCCGCGTAAGCAGAACGCGTCGGCGGCGGCGTCGGGCAAGAAGTCGACGACGTGGCCGCTCGCTTCCAGATCGGGCGCGTGGTGAAAGTCGGGGAAGACGTTCCGCTCGCGCTTGAGCTTCTCGGGATCGGGACCAGACCAGGACAGGCGCGGCGGCTCGAAGAGCATCGGCGAGTACTCGTAGTAGCCCGCGGCCATCGATTTGCCCATCGCCAGCGCTCGGCCCGGATCTTCTACGAGCACGGTGTGGAACACCGCACCCAGGCCGATTTTGGACGGGTCGCGACCGGCCGCGGCGGCTCCCGCGCGGATCTCCTGGATCGACTTCGTGAGGTTCGCCTGGTGAGTCCCGACACGGATGAAGACGCCGTCGGCGACGCCACCGGCCATCCTGAGCGTGCGGGGCCCCCCGGCCGCGATCCAGATCGGGACCGGGCGGTGATGCGGCAGCCTCGCCGGCTCGCGCGCGCCGACATCGACCGCCCGGCCATCGAGCAGCGCGCGCATCAGCCGTGTGCTCGCCTCCAGCTCGCTGACGCGCGCCGGCTTGAGCCCGGCCAGGCGCACGGCGGTGTCCCCGACGCCCCAGCCGAGCAACGTGCGCCCGGGTGCGAGCTCGTCCACCGTCGCGATCGACGACGCCGTGACGGTCGGATGGCGGTTCACGGGATTCGACAGGAGCGTCGCCAACAGTATCCGCTCGGTGGCGCGGGCCGCGGCGGCCATCAGCACGTAGGCGTCGCGCCGGCGGAGCTGGGAATCCGGCTGGAACGCCGCGTCCCAGCCGAGCGTCTCGGCTCGCCGCACGTCGGCGGCGAACGCGTCGACCGTGCGCGCGTCGAAGCGATTGAGACCGAACCGGGGGATCGCCACGATCAGCTCGCGCCGAGCAAGCCGCCCATCTCGTCGATCGCCTTGTCGAGGACCGCGACGACCCGGTCAATCTCGGCGCGCGTGATCACGAGCGGCGGGGAGAGCACGATGGTGCTGCCGAGATGGCGGCCGCCGCCCGAACGGCCGACGATCACGCCGTTGCGGCGCGCGAAGTCGACGACGCCCTTGATCCGGTCGGCCGGCATCGCTTCTTTCGTGCGGCGATCGCGGACGAGCTCGATGCCCGCGAAGAGCCCCTTGCCGCGCACGTCGCCCACCCAGGGGTGCTTGAGCAAGGTGCGAAGGCCGTCGAGGAGATACGCCCCGTTCTCGGCCGAGCGCTCGACCAGGCGCTCCTGGAGAATGATCTCGATGTTGCGGTCGGCGACGGCCGCGGCGACCGGATGGCCGCCGTACGTCGAGATCTGGAACACCTGGCGGTTCTCGGACACCTCGCCGACGAACGACTTGAACACGTCGTTGCGAACGACGGTGGCGGCGATCGGCAGATAGGCGCTCACGATGCCCTTGGCGATCGCCACGATGTCCGGGCGGACGCCCGAGTGCTGGTGGGCGAACATCTTGCCCGTGCGGCCGAAGCCATTGATGACCTCGTCGATGTGGAGGAGGCAGCCGTACTTCTTGGCGACGGCGGCGACCTCGGGCAGATAGTCGTCCGGCGGTACTGCGACGCCGACCGCACTCATGATCGGCTCCACCAGGACGGTCGACACGGTGTCCGGCCCCTCGCCCTGGATCGTCGCCTCGATGTTCTTCACGCACGCGAGCTCGCACGACGGGTAGGTGAGCCCGAAGGGGCAGCGATAGCAGTAGGGCGGCGCCACGTGGACGAAGTCGTTGCCACCGAGCGGCTCGAACTTCATCTTGCGGTCGCCCATTCCGCCGGCGGCCAGGGTGGCGAGCGTCGTGCCGTGATAGCCGAGATAGCGGCTGATCGTCTTGTAACGGTACTGCCCGGGGTTCTCGTGCTTGGTGTACTGCCGCGCGAACTTGAAGCCGGCCTCGTTGGCCTCGGAGCCCGACGCGACGAAGTAGACGTGGTTGTCACCGCCCAGAAGGCCGTTCACGCGCTGGGCCAGCCGCGCGGCCGGCTCGTTCATCGCGGTGTGCGGATAGTACGGCAGCGTGCGCATCTGGGCGGCGGCGACGTCGGCCAGCTCGGTGCGGCCGTAGCCGACGTTCACGCACCAGAGACCGGCCATCGCGTCCAGGTACTCGGTGCCGTCGGCGTCGACGACGGTCGAGCCACGGCCCTCGACGATCACGAGCGGCTCGGCCTCGAGCTGCCGGTGGGCGACGACCGGGTGCAGCACGTTGTCGAGGTCTTGCCTCACGACGGCCGCGCGGCCGTCGACGTGGGCGGAGGGGTCGCTTGCGGGCTGCGTCATGTCGTTCTCTCCTGACCTGGATTTCGGCCTGGATTATACGCTGGCGCCGGCCTCGGCTCCGCGGAAGCCCTTCGAGCCGGCGGCGTGCGCGACGACGGCCCCGACGGACCCCGAGGTCGCGTGGGGCCGCCATCGCCTCCGACTGGCGCGCCGCCGCGAGCCTACTCGGTCTTGACGAGGAAATGCGCGCGCCGGTTTTGGGCCCAGCAGGCTTCGGTGTGCTCTTTGCACAGAGAGTGCTCGAGTCCGTAGCTGACGATCGAGATCCGGTTGGCCTGGATGCCGAGCGCGGTCAGATAGCTCATGGCCGCCTTCGCGCGCCGCTCGCCGAGCGCCAGGTTGTACTCGGACGTCCCGCGCTCGTCGGCGTGGCCTTCGATCAGCAGCAGCGTCCTCCCGTTGGTCTTGAGCCACGCCGCGTTGGCGTCGAGAATCTTTGCGTCTGCCGGACGGATATCGTACTTGTCGAAATCGAAGTAGAGGTCCTTGAGCGCGGTATTCGCCATGAAGTCGCGTGGCGACGGCCGGGCGGCCGTCGGGCTGTCGGTCCGCGCGGCGCTGCTCGCGCCTCCGGCAGTCGCCGGGGACTGCGCGGCCATCGGCTGGGGCCGGCTCGCGGCGGTCGAGCCCGCCGAGGCTCCCGGAGCCGGCGCCGACGCCGACGCGGGCATCGTCGCGGGCTGTTTGGCGCACCCGCTCGCGACCAGGATCAGCAGCGCGGTTGGAACCATCAGGACGCTTCTCATTGGTTGACCCTCCTTCGCGCGACCCGGCAAGGTCGCGCTACTTTTTGCCCTGGCTCAGCGCCTGCTCCAGGCGGGCACGGCGCTCGCGCTCGCTCTGTAGCTCCTCTTCCGTCTTCTTGAGCTTGGCCTGCAGCGTCTTGATCTCATCGCCCTGCTGATTCTGAAGCGTACGGATCTCGTCACGCAGGCGGTTCGCCGCCGTTCCCCACCACAGGAACCCGGCCAGCACGCCGACCACTGCCGCGCCGACCGCAATCGCGATCATCCGCGTCATGAGCCTCGGACCTCCCCGGCGGCGCTCGCCGCCGCTGCTGCGCCTTGAAGTGAGACGACGGCGTCTTTCCTCAGCGCCTGCTCTTCTTCGCTCGCGGCTGGCCGGCGCCGTTCAGCTCGACGACCCGGGTCAGAGTGGACGCCAGCGCCGGACCGCCCGTCCGAAGCTCGGCCATCGAGTTGAGCGCCAGCTTTCGCAGAACGGCCTCGCCGCGCGACGTCAGCTCGACGACGACACCGCGTCGATCCAGGTCGGCCCGCCGGCGCCGCACCATGCCCCGCTGCGCCAGCCGATCGACCAGCTGCACAGTCGCGTGATGGCGGATCTGCAGGCGCTCGGTCAGCGCCCCGATCGTCGCCGGCCGGCGGCGCTCGAACCCTTTCACCTGCAAGAGGAGGACGTAGTGCTGCGGCTCGACCCCCGCGGCCCGCGCGGCCTCTTCGCGAACCCGGAGGAAACGCCGAATGTGATAGCGAAGATCGGCGAGCGTCTCGTAGTCCACTTGCGGTAGTGGCCGGCGGCGCACGCTCCGCGTAGCCATTGTCGAATCGGGACTATATCACGCTGTGATAACTCGTGTCATCGTATGCTCTGTACGCGATTCGGGCCGGCTCGCCGTCACCACAAAACTTCCGCCTTCGAGCGTTCCGGAGTAAAATCCAGCCGACCGGATTCATTGCTGTGCAGTATACCGCTCAGATTGGCGAGACTGCTTCAGGAACCCGTTCTGATCCGCGTTGCTTGCGCTCGAGCTCCCAGGCCGCAAAGCACTTCGTATGAAGGTGATATCGCGTCAAGCCGGGCGTCGCGCCGTGCCGAGTTAATTCGATCTCGAGCTCCATCTGGTTACGGGTCACCGGTTCGCCGCAGAGCGTGCAGGTGTGCGCAACCATGTCCACGCCTCCCGAGCGACTTTCCCCACATCGGAGGGCACAACTGCTTGACAGCCGTTCGCTAAGTGGTTAAGGTCCCGAGCCACGGACGATTAGCTCAGTTGGTTAGAGCGCTGGCCTCACATGCCAGAGGTCACTGGTTCAAGTCCAGTATCGTCCACCAATTCACTCAGGTACCCTCCGCAGGGCGGGTCATCTTCCCCGCAGACCGAAATCGACGACCCCCAGCCGCCAGCAGCACGAGCGCGACAACCCCAGTGAGAAACCTCATGAGATCGTCTGTCCGGAAGGGGGCCAGGTCAATCGGACGCACCGGTATCGTGCCCTTCGCGAGACTCCTACCCGACTCTTCCGGCAAATCCCGGGAAAACACCTACTTGCAGACTCCCTTTGGCGTGTGCATACTTCCGCCCACTTGGAGGTAGCGACGGACTGGTTCGAGTCCAGTATCGTTCACCATTAACCGCGGTAGAGAATTAACGGTTTGTTTTTCGTCCCCGGGAGCGGCTCATGAAGGTCAGCGTTTTCTTTGACGGGCAGAACTTCTACCGGTCTCTTCAGCGCTATGACGAATCGCTCCGTGTCGACTACGACCGGCTCGCGGCCTGGATCACCCAGGCCGTCGGCGGTCCCGGCGCGATCTTCGCGGGCGCCCACTACTACGTCGGCGTGTCGTCCGACGCGCCGCCGCTGGTCGAGGGCTTTCTCAAGGGCCTCGAGCTCCGCCCGGGCTACTTCGTCAAGCGCGAGTTGCGCGTGCGCCGCTCCGGGCGCTGTCCGGCGTGCAGCGTCGACTACGAGTACACCACCGAGAAGCGGGTGGACACGCGGCTCGTCGCGGACATCATCCAGTATGCGGCGATCGGTGCCTTCGACGCCGCGGTGCTCGTGTCGGGCGACGACGATTTCGTTCCAGCGGTCGAGGCGGTGAACGCACTCGGCAAGCAGGTGTGGGTGGCGACGTGGTCGGCCGACGAGCTCTCCAAGGATCTGCGCGTGCGCTGCTTCGGGCAGATCCACCTGAGCGACGGTATCCCGGTGTTCAAGGTCGAGCGGCCCCGAACGTTCGAGCGCGCTCCGACCCGCATGGCGCCGTCGCGCCTGGCGCGCCCCACGGCGCAGCCGGTCTCGGGCGTGGCGCTCGAGCGAGCGCTCCAGGAGCTGCAGCGCGCCGAGGCGCGCCTGCCGCACGTGAGCCGCGGCTACTTCGTCATGCGCTGGAAGTCTCACCAGCTGCCTCCGGTCGGCACCGACCGGGAGCTGCTCGTGCAGCAGCTGATCGGGGCCGGGCTGGCCGAGGAATTCGAGGTCAAGGACGCGGAAGGCCGGAGCGTCACCGCGATCCGGAGCCGAGAGCCCAACGGCAACGTCCGGGAGCCCGACGGCAACCTCGCGCTGCCAGGATAGGGCCGGCGCCGCGGGTATCGTTGGCCGGATGACGCTGGCCGAGCGCCTGACGGAATTCGCCGCACGTCTCGAGTTCGACGATCTCCCGAGCGAAGTCGTCGCAGGCGTTCGCCTGCGCGCGCTCGACATCCTCGGCATCGCGCTGGCCTCCTCGACGTCCGAGCTGGCGCCGGCGCCTGCAGCGTCGTCGGCTCGAGCCTGACCGCCGCGCCCCCGCTTGCCGCGCTCGCCAACGACGCCCTGGCGCACGGGCTCGACTTCGACGACACGCACGCCGTTTCGATCACGCACGCGTCCTCGGTGATCCTGCCGACCGTGCTGGCCCTCGGTGAGGCGGGTGGGCACAGCGAATCGGCATGGCGGCGCCGGGGGAGTTCCACGCGCGCGGCTGGCACGCGACGGCGGTGTGCGGCGCCTTCGGTGCGACGCTGGCCGCCGGACGGCTCGAAGGGCTGGATCGCGGGCGACTCACGGCCGCGCTCGGCATCGCCGGCAGCTTTGCCTCGGGAATCATCGAGCACCTCGAGGACGGGCCGTGGGTGAAGCGAGTGCATCCGGGCTGGGCCGCCCACTCCGGTGTGGTCGCCGCCGGGCTCGCGCGCGGCGGATTCACCGGGCCCGCGACGATCCTCGAAGGCCGCTTCGGCTTCTATCGCACGTTCCTCCGCTCGGAGCCCGACCGGGCGCCGTTCGACACGCTCGGGAAAGAGTGGGAGACGCTCCGCGTGGGATTCAAGCCGTACCCGTGCTGTCACTACAACCACGCCTACCTCGACTGCGCGCTCGCCCTGCGTCGCGAGCACCGGATCGAGCCCGATGCGATCGAAGGGATCGAGTGCCGGGTGCCCGCCGGCGAGGTGCCGATCGTCTGCGAGCCGCGTGACTCGAAGCTGCGGCCGCGCACGCCGTACGACGCCCAGTTCAGCCTGGCGTACTCGGTCGCCGCGGCGCTGGTGGATGGCCGCGTCGGGCTCGACACGTACACCAAGGACCGGATTCGCGACGAGCGCACGCTGGCGCTGGCGGCGCGGGTCGAGCACACCGTCGACCCCGCCTCGCGCTTTCCCGACGGGTTCCCGGGATGGGTCCGCGTTCGTCTCCGCGACGGCCGGCTGGTCGAGGCGCGGGAGCCCGACGGGCGCGGGGGCGCGGCGCGGCCCCTCGAGCCCGAGGCGATCGTCGCCAAGTTCCGCGACAATGCCCGGCGCGCGCTCCCGGCCGACCGGGTGGCGACGATCGAGCGGGCCGCCCTTTCGCTCGACGCGCTGGACAACGTCGGGAGCCTCCTGGCCGCGTGTCGCGGCTGATCGCGTGCTCCGGAATGTCGGGTCCTCACACCCGAGCGTTATCACGAGGTTAGCGACAAGTGTTGCGACCCTCGTCGAGGCGGTACAATCATATATATGAAGCGCGCCCTGGTGATCGTTCTCGCGGTGCTCTTCGCGACGCCGGCCTGGTCGCAAGATGTCGAGATCAAGAAGCCCGCTCCTCTGACACCGCGCGAAGAACGGGACGTGATTCCGCCTGGGCTCCAGGACGAGACCCGGCCGAGCGACGCGGACCGCTACCCGCGCGGGGGCCAGGTCCAGCACGATCCCGCGTTCATCGGACCGATGTCCAGGCCGCGGGAGACGCCAACGTCGAGCGGCCGTTATGGTGTGGCCGGGTGGGTGTCACCGATCACGCCGGTCGGCCCGCCCGCCACCGGCTGGAGCGAGAGCAACGGCGTCTTCGCGTTCGGCTTCTCGATCACATGGGACGGGCCGCCGCCCGCCCGACGTCCGGCGCCCAAGCCCTGATTCGGTGATCCGACCGACCCTTCCCCGGAAAGCGCGCGGCTGATGCCCTGGCTCCGGGGCAACCTCCACGCGCACACGACGTTCTCCGACGGCGTCAAGGAACCGAACGAGCTCGTCGCCGCGTACGAAGCGCTCGGCTACGATTTCCTCGCCATCACCGATCACGAGAACTGGATCGACGACCGCTACTGGAGCGCGATTCCTCGCGTCTCGTCGAAGCTCCTGCTCTTCCACGGGGTCGAGCTCAACTGGCCGCGCTTCGATCAGCACATCGGTCGGGTGGCCGGCGAGCGCGAGACGCTTCACGTCCTCAACCATCCGGCGCGCTATCACCTCAGCGTGGCCCAGACGCTCGAGCGCATCCGCCGCATCGGCGCCGGCGGCCTCACGCTCGATGCGATCGAAGTGACCGAGACCGGCCAGCGCCACTCGATCTACGAGTCTTCCGAGATCCCGCTCGTCAAGGTCGCGACCGACGACGCGCACGGCCCCATCCACTTCGGTCGGGCATGGGTCGAGGTCGACGCCAAGCGCGACCGCGACGCGATCATCCGTGCGATCCGCGCCGGCGAGCTCCGGCTCGGCTTCGCGGCCGACTAAGAGCCTTCGATGGCGACGGTGAGGATCGGCCACAGCCCCGACGCCGACGACGCGTTCATGTTCTACGCGCTCACGGCCGGGAAGGTGACGATTCCCGGGGTGACGATCGAGCACGTGCTCGAGGACATCGAGTCGCTCAACCGCCGCGCGCGCACCGCCGAGCTCGACGTGACCGCGGTGTCCTTCGCGGCGTACCTGCTCATTGCCGACCGGTACCGCATGATGGATCCCGGCGCGTCGATGGGGAAGGGCTACGGTCCGATCCTCGTGGCGCGCGGGCCGATTCCCAGAGCCGAGCTCGAGGAGCGCGTCGTGGCGATCCCGGGCAAGCACACCACCTCGGCGCTGCTGCTACGCCTCTACGTCGGCGACCCGCCGCTCATCGAGGTCGCCTTCGACAAGATCCCGCAAGCCGTGCTGGACGGCCAGGCCGAGCTGGGCCTCCTGATTCACGAGGGCCAGATCACCCACGGCAAGATGGGCCTGACGAAGGTCCTCGACCTGGGCGAGGCGTGGCAGGAGGACACGGGGTTGCCCCTGCCGCTCGGCGTCAATGTGATGCGCCGGGACCTCGGCGAGGATCTCCATCGCGCGCTCTCGCAGGGGCTGCGCGACTCGATCGCGTGGGCCCACGCGAACGTCGACGAGGCGCTCGAGTACGCGATGCGCTACGGGCGCGGGATCGACAAGGAGACGTGCCGCCGGTTCGTCCTCATGTACGTCAACGACTACACGCTGGCGCTCGGGCGCGATGGCCGCGCCGCGATCGAGCGCCTGTTTGCGATGGCCCACGCGAAGGGCCTGATCAGCGAAATCCCGCCGATCGATCCGATCTAGCGGTTGCCAGGAAGACCAGCGTTGGGGGGTATGGGGGCCATTTCGGGGCCCCCCATCTTCCTAGTACCGCTTCAGGATCTCGTACTCGGTCGTACGCTGGGCAGGGGTGAAGCCGGCGTCGCGGATCAAGGTCACGATCTCGTCGACGCCGATCGTGTTCACGAACGCGGCGGCCTTGTGCACGTTCTCCTCGAGCAAGGTGCCGCCCCAGTCGTCGGCTCCGAAGTGGAGCGCGATCTGGCCGGTGCGCTTGCCCTCCGAGAACCACGAGGCCTGGACATGCGGGAAATTGTCGAGGTAGAGGCGCGAGGCGGCGAGCATGCGCAGGTACATGTTCGGGCCCTTCGGGTACTTGATCCACTTCTCGAGCAACGTGTTGTTGGGTTTGAAGGACCACGGCACGAACGCCGTGAAGCCGGCGAACGCGTCCTGGAGCTCGCGGATCACGTCGAGGTGCTCGAGGAGGTCGTCGGTCTGCTCGACGTGGCCGTACATCATCGTCGCCGTCGACTTGAAGCCGCGCCGGTGAGCCTCGCGATGCACCTCGAGCCAGGTGTCCGGGCCGCCCTTCTTCGGCTCGATCCGCCGGCGCACCCGCTCGGACAGGACCTCGGCGCCACCCCCAGGCAGCGTCCGCTGCCCCGCGTCCCAGAGGCGATCGAGGACGTCGCCGACCGACAGGTTCTCGACCTGCGCGACGGTCCGGATCTCCGACGCGGTGAAGAAGTGCGGCGTCACCTGGGGGAACCGCCGGCGCGTCTCGCGCACGATCGTCGTGTAGTAGTCGAGCCGCAAGGCCGGGTTGTGGCCGCCCTGCAAGAGCACGGTCGTGGCGCCCCGGGACGCGGCGAAGTCGACCTTGGCCAGCACCTCTTCGACCGTCAAGGTGTACGCCTCGGGGTCGCCCGGCTTCCGGTAGAACGCGCAGAACTGGCAGTCGGTGATGCACACGTTCGTGTAGTTCGGGTTCGAGTCGATCACGAACGTGACGACCTTCTCCGGGAAGCGCGCGTACCGGGCTTCGGCGGCGAGGGCGCCCAGCTCGAGCAGCGGCGCCTCGGCGAGGAGCCATCGCCCCTCGGCCCGGTCGAGCCGCTTGCCGTTCAGGACCTTGTCGCGAATGGGGTCGATCATCGTCGCGCGGCCGTCACGCCGCGACCCCCTCTCGGTCCCAGACCCGTATCACGTTGTAGAGCGCGTCGCGCTCGACCGGCACCTTGCCCGCGTCGCGGATGATCCGGAAGAGCTGCTCGCGCGCGAGGCCCGCCGGCGTCTCGGCGCCCGCCATGTGCTGGACGCGCTCGTCCTCCAGGGTCCCGTTCACGTCGTCGGCGCCGAAGTGCAGCGCGATCGACGCGGTCTCCTCGCCCAGGAGCACCCAGTAGGCCTCGACGTGCGGGAAATTGTCGAGCAGCAGACGCGCCGCCGCGATCGTGCGGAGGTTGTCGGCCGGCGGGGTCGAGCGCGGCACGAGCCGGGTCGCCCCGACCTGATAGGGCAGCGCGATGAACGTCAGGAAGCCGCCCGAGCGGTCCTGCTGCTCGCGCAGCGTGATCAGGTGATCGACGCGCTCGGCGAGCGTCTCGACGTGGCCGTAGAGCATCGTGGCGTTGGTCCGGATGCCGAGCGAGTGCGCGATGCCGTGGATCTCGCACCAGCGGCCGCCGTCGGCCTTGCCGGCGTAGCGAAGCTGCTTGGCCAGGCGCGAAGAGAAGATCTCGGCGCCGCCCCCCGGCATCGTCTGGAGCCCCGCGGCCTTCAAACGCGCGAGGGCGTCCGGCGGCTCGATCTTCCAGCGCCGCCAGAAGTAGTCGATCTCGGCGGCCGTGAAGGCCTTGATTTGCACCCCCGGGCGCGCCGTGTGAAGGCCGGCGATGATCCGCTCGTAGTACTCGAACGGCCAGTCCGGATGGTGGCCGCCGACGATGTGGACCTCGCGCACTTCATCGCTGACCATGCCGATGATGTCCTCGACCGTGTACTCGAAGGCGCCGGCCTCGCCCTTCTTGCGGGCGAAGCCGCAGAAGGCGCACGAGAGGACGCAGACGTTCGTCGGCGAGATGTAGCGGTTGAGGACGAAGTAGGCGCGGTCGCCTTCGCGAGCGGTCTTGACGTGATCGGCCATGCGGCCCAGGCCGAGGAGATCTTCGGTTTCGAAGAGGAGGAGGCCGTCGTCGCGGGTGAGGCGCTGCTGGTTCTGGACTTTTTCCCAGACGGGGATCAGCCGTTCGTCGGCGAAATGCAGGTGCTCACCTCCACGCCGGAGCGTCGGAATCTTGAACGGCCCGCAGGCCGACCGGTCGAATTATATCCAGCGGGCGCGACGGCTGTCGAGGTTTCCTGGCCATGTGGACACGCGCCGGCCGGTCTGCTAGAAACGCGGCATGCTCCTGACGACGATCGCCGGCAGCCTTCCCAAACCGTCGTGGCTCGCGAAGCCCCGCGTGCTGTGGGCGCCGTGGAACCTGTCGGGTCCGGCGCTCGCCGAGGGCAAGCGCGACGCGGTGCTGGTGGCGCTCGGCGAGCAAGAGGCGGCCGGTATCGACATCGTGAGCGACGGCGAGCAGTCGCGCCAGCACTTCGTCCACGGCTTCCTCGAGGCGATCGACGGCGTCGACTTCACCCGGCGCGTGACGATCGGCATCCGCGCCGATCGCTACAAGGCCGAGGTGCCCACGGTGACCGGGCCGCTCGCGCGTCGGCGGTCCGTCCACGCCGACGAGGTGGCCTTCGCGCGAGCCCACACGACGAAGAAGCTCAAGTTCACGGTGCCCGGGCCGATGACGATCGTGGACACGCTGGCCGACGAGCACTATCGCGACCGGCGACGCCTCGCGATGGAGTTCGCGCGGGTCATCAACGAGGAGGCGCGCGAGCTCGCCGCGCTCGGGCTCGACGTGCTCCAGCTCGACGAGCCCGCCTTCAACGTGTACATGGACGAGGTGCGGACCTGGGGGATCGAGGCGCTCCATCGCGCGATCGACGGTTTGTCCTGCAAGACCGCCGTCCACATCTGCTACGGCTACGGCATCAAGGCGAACACCGACTGGAAGGCGACGCTCGGCTCGGAATGGCGGCAGTACGAGCAGACGTTCCCCGCGCTCGCGGCCAGCCGGATCGACCAGATCTCGGTCGAGTGCGCCAACTCGCGCGTGCCCGTCTCGCTCCTCGGGCTCCTCCGGGGCAAGGACGTGCTCGTGGGCGCCGTCGACGTGGCGACGGACGCGGTCGAGACTCCGGCGGAGGTGGCCGCGACGATCCGGCGCGCCCTGCCGTACGTGCCGCCCGAGCGTCTCTACCCGTGCACCAACTGCGGGATGGTGCCGCTCGACCGTGCGGTCGCGCGGGGCAAGCTGCGCGCGTTGGTGGAGGGAACCGCGCTGGTCCGGCGCGAGCTTGGCGTTACCTGATCGCGCCGACCGTGAAGCCGGAGATGAACCGGTCGAGGAAGAGGTTGTAGAGGATCGCAACCGGGATGCTGGTGATCAGGCAGGCGGCCATCAGCGAGCCCCAGAAGAAGACGTCCCCGCGCACGAGGTTCGTGGGCACGCCCACGCCCACCGTCTGCTGGCTGCTCGAGGTGATGAAGGTCAGCGCGTACGTGAATTCCTGGATCGACAGCGTGAAGGCGAAGATGACCGCCGACAGGATGCCGGCCAGCGAGATCGGCATGATGATCTGCACGATCGCTCTGGCGCGGCTACAGCCGTCGACCATCGCCGCGTCCTCGATGTCCTTGGGGATCGACTTGAAGAACCCCATGAGGAGCCACACGCAGAACGGGATCGTGAACGACGGATAGACGACGACCAGCGCCCACAGCGTATCTTGTAGACCGAGCGTCGCCACGATACGCGACATCGGGATGAAGAGCAGGGTCGAGGGCACCAGGTAGGTCAGGAAGATCCCGATGCCCAGCCGCTCGCCCCACTTGCCCGTCAGCCGGGCCAGCGCGTACCCGGCGGGCAGCGCCAGGGCCAGGGTGATCAGCACCACGAGCCCCCCGACGATCAGCGTGTTCCAGAGCCACGTGAGGTAGAGCGTCTTCTCGAACAGCAGTGTGAGGTTCGCCAGGGTGAGGTGGTCGTTGAAGATGAGCGGGTTGTTCTTGAGCTCGTAGAGGTCGCGATCGGTCTTGAACGTCGCCAGCAGCATCCAGTAGAAGGGAAACGCCAGCACCGCCGCGAAGGCGGTGACCGTGGCGTAGAGTCCGACCCGCCCGGCGATCTTTCGAACTCGCCCGGCTTTCATCGCTCAGGTCACCTCGGTGCGGCGGGCGATCTGCAGCATGACGACCGCGACCACCACCAGCACCGGGAACAGGAAGAGGGAGATCGCGGCCCCGCCGGCGAGATCGCCGCCGAGGATCCCGGTGAAGAAGGCGAGGCTCGCCAGCACCTGCGTCGCCTGGGCCGGGCCGCCGCGCGTCAGCACGTAGATGACCGTCATGTCGGTGAAGGCGAAGATGATCCCGAAGAGGCCGGCCACGGTGAGGATCGGACGCAGGAGCGGCAGCACGATGTGGAGCTCGCGCGACCAGAAGCCGGCGCCGTCCACCTCGGCGGCCTCGTTGACCTCGCGCGGGATCGAGGTGAGCCCGGCCAGGATGATGACGGTCGCGAAGGGCAGCAGGCGCCAGACGTGGACGGCGATCACCGACGCCATCGCGAGGTTGCGCTCGCCGAACCACATGGGCCATGTGTCCTTGCCGATGATGTGCAGGGCCTGGAGCACCCAGTTCACCGGGCTGTAGAGCGAGTCGAGCATCCACTTCCAGCCGATCGTGCCGAGCGAGATCGGCGCGACCCACGGCAGCAGGATCAGGAACCGAAAGATCGACTTGCCGAAAAAGGGCTTTGCGAGACACGTGGCGAGGATCTTGCCGAGCACGAGCACCAGCGCCTGCGACACCACCGTGAAGATGAGCGTGTTGCCGAGCGCCTTCACGAAGGTCGGGCTCTCGAGCGCGCTCCGGATGTTGTCGAGGCCGACGAATGCGTAGGTGCTGCTGGCGATCTTCGCGTCGCTGAGCGCCAGGTAGATCGACAGGCAGAACGGAAAGCCGACGAGCGCCAGCACGTACAGCACGGCCGGCAGGATCATGACCGGACCGAGGAAGCTCTCTCGGTCGAGCAGGGGACGCTTGGACCGCCGACGTGCAGAGGCCCCGCCGGGCGGGGCCTCTCGGAGTCCGGGGTGCGCTGGGGATGCTACTTGTTCCACTTCGCGAAGATGCGCTTCATGTCCGCTTCGGCCTGCTTGGCCGAGTCCTCGGCCGACTGCTCGCCCTTGGCGACGCGGGCGAACATGTCCGGGACGACGAACGTATTGAACACCTCGTCCATCGCGGCCGTGGTGTGGCCGGGATAACCCGGGTACGCGCTGTACTTCTCGAAGTCGCCGAGGATCGCGTACTCCTCCGGGTTCACCTTGTCCGCGGCGAGCTTGCCCTTGAGGTCGCTCACCGACTTCGAGAACGACGGGAAGTTGTAGAACTCGCTGGCCAGGAACGCGTCGTTGTAGCTCCCGATCAGGTCGACGACGAACTTCTTGGCCGTCTCGGGATTCTCGGCGAACTGCCAGACGACGTAGCAGTGCAGCAGGTGCTCGGACGCCATGCGCTTGGCCGGGCCGGCCGCCGGGAGCGCCAGGCCGGCCTTCTTGGCCGCCTCCGGATTCTGCTTCTCCATCGTCCGGATGGCCGAGATCGCGTTCTGGATGACGTGGCCCTTGCCCGAGACGAAGAACCGGTTGTTGGACGACGGGTCCCAGGTGAAGACCTCGGCGGTCATCGACTCCTTGTAGATGGCGGTCATCAGCTTGATGGCCTCGACCGTCGCCTTGGAGTTGATCATCACCTTCGTGCTCGACTCGTCCTGCTCCTGCGCGCCGTACGACCACAGGAGCGCCCGGAGCATCATGTTGGTGTCGAGCTCCTGAGAGATTCCGAAGCCGGCCGGCATGCCGGTCTTCTCCTTGATCTTCCGGCTGCCCTCACGGACGTGCTCCCAGGTGTCGGGCTTCATGCCGACCTCGCCCCACACGTCCTTGCGGTAGTGGAGCGGGTCGGGCACCCAGTTGTCCGAGACCGCGAAATACTTCTTGGTCTTCGGGTTGAACGTGGCGTGCTGGGCGAGGCCGGCGAGCTTGCCGTACTTCTTCTCGCACTCGGTGACCACGTCGTTCATCGGCAGGACGACGTTCTCGTAGGCCGGAGGCGGGTCGAGGAAGCCGAAGAGGTCGTGACCCTTCTTGGCCGAGACTTCGGCGGCGGCCCGCGCGCGCAGATCGTTGACCGAGATGTGGTCGACGACGACCTTCACGCCGTTCTTCGCGCCCCACTCCGGGCAATACTTCTTGTCGAACCACTCGTCGAAGGCAGGCACGAAGTGCGTCCACTGCCCGATCTTGAGCGTGTCCGACTTGGCGCGCGCCGCGCGGACGATGACGGTCGGCGAAACCGCGGCCGCGGTCGCGACTCCTGTCCCCTTGAGGAAGGTGCGACGCGTCAGATGGGATGTGCGAGAGTCTGCCATGCGGTGCTCCTCCTTGACTGAAACCAGAATCGATTCTAGGCTCCGTTCCGCGGCGGCGTCAAACTTCTGCGGCGAGGCCGAAGCCCGCGTGTCCGTGTGCTATTCTGGGCGGCGCCCATGGTCGATCCGAGGCGCTACTTCGACGAGATCGAGCTCGGCGAGGAGTACGAGTCCCCCGGGCGCACGGTGACCGAGGCGGACATCGTGATATTCGCCGGGCTCTCCGGCGACTACAACGTCCTGCACACGGACGCCGAGTTCATGAAGCAGACGATCTTCGGCGAGCGCATCGCCCACGGTCTGCTGTGCCTGGCGATCCAGTCCGGGCTCTTCACCCGCGCCACGGCACCGTACGCCACGCTCGGGTTCGGCGGGCTTCGCTGGAAGTTCAAGGCGCCGGTCAAGATCGGCGATACGATCAGGCTCCGGGCGAAGGTGGTCGAGAAGAAGGACCTCGACAAGCCCGATCGCGGACAGATCACGCTCGACCGCACGATCCTCAATCAGCGCGACGAGGTCGTCCAGCAGGGGCAGACCGATCTGATCGTGCGGAAACGCCCGTGACCTCGGCCACCTACTTCGAGGACGTCGTCGTCGACCGGGTCCAGCTGACGCCCGCCATCACCGTGACCTCGGCCCACGTCGAGATGTACCAGGGTCTGACGCGCGAGATGGCGACGGAGTCAGCCGGGATCCCCGACGTTCTCCCCCTCTGCATGGCCATCGGGCTCGGCTGGCGGGTCAAGGACCCGCCGATGGCGGTGCAGGCCTTCGTCGGGCTCGAGTGGAAGGTCGTGAAGGAGCTGCGCGTCGGCGACACGATGCACACCAGCTCGCGGATCATCTCGAAGCGGCCGATGCGCGACAGCGGGCTCATCGTCGACGAGCGTACAATTCTCGATCAACACGGCGAGGTCGTGCAGCAGGCCAGGTTCACGTTCCTCGTCGCCAAGCGACAGAAGGAGGCATCGGCATGACGTTCGATCCCCGACACCAGAGCCGAGCCCTCGTGGACGGCGCCGACCGCGCGGCCGCCCGCGCGTATTTCAAGGCAATCGGCTTCACCGACGAGGACCTGAAGCGCCCGCTGGTCGGTGTTGCGCATTGCTGGATCGAGATCACCCCCTGCAACTGGAACCACCGGAAGATGGCCGAGAAGGTCAAGGAGGGCATCCGCGCCGCCGGCGGCACGCCGATCGAGTTCAACTCGATCAGCGTCACCGACGGGATCGCGATGGGCACCGAGGGCATGAAGGCCTCGCTGATCAGCCGCGAGGCGATCGCCGACTCGGTCGAGCTGGTGGTCCGCGGTCATCTCCTCGACGGCTTCGTCGGCATCTCCGGCTGCGACAAGACGATCCCGGCGATGGTGATGGCGATGGCGCGGCTCAACCTGCCGAGCCTCATGCTCTACGGGGGCTCGATTGCGTTCGGCGAGTACAAGGGCCGCCGTCTGACGATCCAGGAGGTCTTCGAAGCGATCGGCGCCTTCAACGCCAAGAAGATCGATGCGCGCGAGCTGAACGAGATCGAGAGCCGCGCGTGCCCGGGCGCCGGCGCCTGTGGAGGCCAGTTCACCGCCAATACGATGTCGACCGCGTTCGAGATGCTCGGCGTGTCGCCCATGGGATTCAACGGGGTGACGGCCGCCGACCCGCGCAAGGAAGAGGTCGCCTTCGAGACCGGCAAGCTCGTGATGGAGGTACTGCGCAAGGGGTTGCTGCCGCGACAGATCATCACGCGGAAGTCATTGCACAATGCGATCGCCGGCGTGATGGCCACGGGCGGCTCGACCAACGCGGTTCTCCACCTGCTCGCCATCGCCAAGGAGGCGGGCCTCAAGCTCCACATCGACGAGTTCGACAAGATCTCGCGCAAGACGCCGCTCCTCGCCGACATGCGGCCCTGGGGCAACTACACGGCGCCCGAGATGCAGAACGCCGGCGGGATGGCGGTCGTCGCCAAGCGCTTGCTCGACGCCGGGCTGATCGACGGCGACGCGCCGACCGTCACCGGCCGGACGATCGGCGAGGAAGCGCGCGCCGCGCGGGAGACGCCGGGCCAGAAGGTGATCCGGCCGCTGTCCGATCCGCTCAAGGCCGAGGGCGGCCTCGCGATCCTCTGGGGCAATCTCGCGCCCGACGGGTGCGTGGCGAAGATCTCCGGGCAGAAGCGCGATTTCCATCGCGGTCCGGCCCGGGTGTTCGAGCGCGAGGAAGATTCCTTCCAGGCCGTGAAGGCCGGGAAGATCAAGCCCAACGACGTGATCGTCATCCGCTGGGAAGGGCCCAAGGGCGGGCCGGGCATGCGCGAGATGCTGCACGTGACGGGCGCGCTGCAGGGCGCGGGCCTCGGCGACACCGTCGCGCTGATGACCGACGGGCGCTTCTCCGGGGCGACCCACGGCTTCATGATCGGCCACGTCGCGCCCGAAGCGGCCGAGGGCGGGCCGATCGCGGCGCTCCGGAACGGCGACACGATCGTGATCGACATCAAGAAGCGCAAGCTCGACGTCGAGCTCTCGGCGGCCGAGATCAAGAAGCGGCTCAAGAGCGTCAAGCGCCCGAAGCCGCGCTACACCTGGGGCGTTCTGGCGAAATACGCGCGCCTCGTCGGGAGCGCATCCGATGGCGCCGTCACCGGCTGAGAGCCGACCGACCGACTCGGGCGAGGAGCTCAGCGCGGCGTTTCTCGAGCGTCTCAAGGGCGAGCCGCTCCGCGAGCTGACCGTGCTGGACGCGGGGACCGGCTCGGGCCGGGTGGCGCTGGCGCTGGCGCCGCTCTGCCGCGCGGTCGTCGGCGTCGATCGCGACGCGCGGGCGATCGATGAGGCGCGCCGGAAGGCCGCGGCGGCCAAGCTCTCCAACGTCCGCTTCGTCGTCGGCGACGTGGAAGTCGAGGAGTACGTGCCGTTCAAGCCCGACGCGGTCGTCGCCTATCTCTGCATGTCCGACGCGATCGCCGAGCGGGCGAGCCGCGCGCTCCGCGCCGGTCAGGTCTTCGCATTCGTCGCGCTGCACAACGATCAGTGGAAGGAAACGGGGCGGCCCTCGCGTTTCGCGTACGGCGAGACCGGCGTGCGACGCCTCCTCAAGCGAACCGGCTTCGCCGTCGAGCACCTCGAGGTCGAGCGCGATGTGAAGGCCTTCGCCTCGGTGGAGGAAGGCCTGGCGGCGGCGATCGGGCTGCAGGAGCGGTGGAAGGTGGACGGTCGCTGGTTCAAGTACGTGAAGTTTCTCGAAGACGGCGGACGCACGCTCACGCGGGCTCAGCTGGTCGTGAAGGCCCGCAAGGCGTGACCCTGGTCGGCCTCGCCCTCCGCTCGGTCGTGAAGGCGCGGGCGCGCGAGCTCGGCTTCGATCGGGTCGCGATCGGCCCGGCCGGGCCGCCGGAGCACGGCGACGCGCTCGAGGCCTGGCTCGACGCCGGGTACGCGGGCACGATGAGCTACCTCGGCCGCGGCCGCGCCGACCGGCTGGACCCGGCGCGCCTGCTGCCCGGATGTCGCTCGGTCGTGGCCGTCGCGATGAGCTATAACCCGGCCGAGACGACGACCGACGACGACTGGCGGCCGGTCTCGCGTTACGCTCGAGGCCGCGATTATCACGACGTGATCCGACCGCGGCTGGTCGAGCTCGGCGAGTTCATCCGCACGGCGGCGGGCGCCGCGAGCCGAGTGGCGGTGGACTCGAGCGCGGTCCTCGAGCGCGATCTCGCCGCGCGGGCGGGCCTGGGCTGGGTCGGCAAGAACACGAATCTCCTGACTCCGTCGCTCGGCTCCTACTTCTTCATCGGGATCGTGCTCACGACCGCGGCGCTGCCGTTCGATCAGCGCGAGCCCGATCGCTGCGGGACCTGCACGGCCTGTCTCGACGCCTGCCCGACCCGGGCGTTCGTCGCGCCCTACGTCCTCGACGCGCGCCGCTGCATCTCGTACCTGACGATCGAGCACCGCGGCGACATCGCGGAGGAGCTCGCCGAGCAGATCGGCGAGTGGGTGTTCGGCTGCGACGTGTGCCAGGAGGTGTGTCCGTGGAACCGCAAGGCCGAGCGCGGTCGCGAGCCGGCCCTGGAACCGTCCGGGTCGTTCGGGGCGCTCGAGACCCTGCTCGAGCTGGATCAACAGGCGTTTCGCGCGCGGTTCCGCGGCTCCGCGCTCACGCGAACGAAGCGGGCCGGGCTCCTTCGAAACGCCGCCATCGTCCTGGCGAACCGCGGCGAGGGACGCGCCGCCGGCGCGCTCAGCCGGGCCCTCGACGACGAGGACGCGGTGGTGCGCCGCGCGGCCGCGCGGGCGCTCGAGAAGCTCGGCGCCGGCCGCGGGGCGGCGCCGTGAAGGTCAAGCGCCTCGACGGGACGCACGCCTCCGAGCCAACCGGATGGGTCGGACGCGCGATGCTGCGCCGGGAGGACCGGACGCTCCTCACCGGTCGCGGCCGGTTCGTCGACGACCTCGGCGCCGCCGGAGCGCTGCACCTGCTCCTGGCGCGTAGCCCCCACGCGCACGCGCGGATTCGCTCGCTCGACACGGCCGGCGCACGCCGCGCGCCCGGTGTCGTCGCGGTCCTCACCGCGGACGACCTCGGCACGATCGGCCCGGTCCCGCTCATGCGCCTGGCTCCCGGCACGCTCGTGCCCGAGTATCCGTTGCTGGCCGCGGGCGTCGTCCGCGCCCAGGGCGTGCCGGTCGCGGCGGTCGTCGCCGAGTCGACCTACGCGGCGGCCGACGGGCTCGATCGCCTCGCCGTCGAATACGAGCCGCTCGACGGCGTCTCGGACGCCGACAGGGCCCTGGCTGCCGGGGCGCCGCAGGTGGTCCCGGTGAGCCGCGACAACCGCGCGCTCACCGTCGCGTGGCGTCACGGCGATCCGGACCGCGCGTTCCGCGACGCGGCTCACCGCGTGACCCTGACCGTGCAGCAGCAGCGGTTGTGCGGCGTGCCGATGGAGCCGCGCGGCGCCCTCGCCCGCTGGGATCCCGACACCGGCGAGCTCACGGTGTGGACGTCGACGCAGGCGCCGTTCCGGATCCGGTCCTCGCTCGCGCGCATGCTCGGCCTCGACGAAGCGCGCGTTCGCGTGATCGCCCCCGACGTCGGCGGCGGATTCGGGGTGAAGGGCGGTCCGTATCGCGAGGAAGTGCTGGTCGCGTGGCTCGCGCGCCGACTCGGCCGTCCGGTCAAGTGGATGTCGACGCGCTCGGAGGATCTGCTCACGACCAATCACGGCCGCGGCGGCAAGTCGACCGGCGAGCTCGCGCTCGACGCGGATGGTCGGATCACCGGTCTGCGCGCGCGGATTCGCCAGCCTCTCGGCTCGAGCCTGGCGGTCACGGTGGGCGGGACGCCGCAGAACCACGGGCGTTGCCTGCCGGGATCCTATCTGGTGGAGCACGTCGACATCGAGTCGGTCGGCGTGTTCACCACGACCCCGCCCGTCGGGGCCTATCGCGGCGCGGGCCGTCCGGAGGCCGCGTTTCTCATCGAGCGGCTCGTCGACGAGGCCGCCCGATCGCTCGCGGTCGATCCGGCCGAGCTGCGCCGGCGCAATCTCATTCCGAAGGAGCGCTTCCCGTTCAAGACCGCGACGGGTCAGGTCTACGACTCCGGTGACTACGCAGATCTCCTGGAGCGGACCCTCGCGATCGCCGACTACGCGGGACTCCGGCGCGCGCAGGCGTCGCGCCGCGCCCGCGGTGAAGTGGTCGGCGTGGGCGTCGCGACGTATGTCGAGCCCTCGGGCATGGGCTGGGAGAGCGGGCAAATTCGCGTCGAGCAGACCGGCGCAGTGCTCGCCGTCACCGGATCGAGCGCGCACGGCCAGGGACACGAGACCACCTTCGCCCAGATCATCGCCGACGAGCTCGGAGTCAGGCCAGAGGCGGTGACCGTTCGCCACGGCGACACGCACGGCGCGCCGCAAGGCATCGGCACGTTCGGAAGCCGGAGCACTGCGCTGGGCGGTTCCGCGCTCGCCCTGGCGGCCCGCGACGTGAAGGACAAGGCGCGGAAGCTCGCGGCGGGCATGCTCGAGGCGGCGCCGCAAGACGTCGTCGCGGTCGACGGCGGCTTCGGCGTCGTGGGCGCGCCCGGACGACACGTGACCTGGGCGCGCGTGGCCGAGTTCGCCTATCGCGGGCAGGGGCTCCCGGCCGGGACCGAGCCGGGCCTGGAGGCCACGCGCTTTTTCACCGCCGACGGCGAGGTCTGGAGCGCCGGCGCCTTCGTCGTCGCGGTGCGCATCGACCGCGACACCGGAACGGTGACGCCCGAGCGCATCGTGTGGCTCGACGACGCCGGGACGATCGTGAACCCGCTGCTCGCCGACGCTCAGCTCGAGGGCTCGCTGGCCCAGGGCTGGGGCCAGGTGATGATGGAGGACGCCGTCCTGGACCGCGATGGCCATCTGCTCGCCGGCACGCTCATGGACTACGCGGTCCCGCGGGCGGACGACGTCCCGCACGCCGAGATCGGTCACGCCCACACGCCCTCGCCGAACAACCCGCTGGGCGTCAAGGGGATCGGCGAGGCGGGCACGATCGGGATCCCGCCGGTGATGGTGAACGCCGTCGTCGACGCGCTCACGCCGTTCGGGGTCACGCATCTCGACATGCCGCTCACCCCCGAAAAGATCTGGCGCGCGCTGGCGGCAAAGGGTTAGCCGCCCGGCGGCGATGCTGACGACCGATCGGGTTGCCGGCGCGGCTCTCGCCCTGCTCTCGCTGGTCGTCCTCTGGGAGAGCCGGCGCCTGCCGCTCGGCAGCCGAGGCCGACGCCCGTCGTCTGGCCGAGGGCGTCCGGAAAGTCGGGAAGGTCGAGGCGAAGTGACGCGCATGGTAAGATTCAACCTGCTATGGCGATTCTGAAAGTCGCGCGGCTCGGCCATCCGGTGCTCCGCAAGGTGGCCGAGCGCGTCGATCCCGCATCGATCCCCACGCCGGCCGTCCAGCGGCTCATCGACGACCTGATCGAGACGATGCGCGAGTACGATGGCGCCGGGCTCGCGGCGACCCAGGTGCACACGCTCAAGCAGATCGCCGTCGTCGAGGTGCTCGGCAATCCCCGCTACCCGGACGCTCCGGCGGTGCCCCTGATGGTCCTCGTCAATCCAATCGTCACGCCGCTGACCGACGAGATGGAGGAGGGCTGGGAGGGGTGTCTCTCGGTTCCGGACATGCGCGGGATGGTGCCGCGCTTCACGTCGGTGCGTTTACAATGTCTCGACCGGGAGGGCCAGACGGTCGACGTCATCGCCAAGGACTTCTTCGCGCGCGTGTGCCAGCACGAGACGGACCACCTGAACGGGATGGTCTACCTCGACCGCATGCGCAATCTCTCCACGCTCTCCTACGTCGCCGAGTGGAACAAGCACTGGCTCGGCCTCCGTGAACAAGACGACTGAGCCCGGCCAGGCCGGGGACGGCGACGCGCCAGTCCTCGCCGTTGTCAGCGATCTGTTCTTCGTCGCGCGCATCCGGGAGACCGGCCGGCTCGCCGGCGTGCCGGTCGAGTTCGCGCGAACCCCCGACCAGGTCGAGGCCGCGCTCTCTCATGCGCCGCGGTTCGTCCTCGTCGACCTGACGGCCGGCTACGACTACGAGCGGCTCTTCACGGCGCTCGCCGGCGCGCGCTCGCCCGTGCTCGGCTACACGACCCATGCGCTGGGCCGGCAGACTCAGCCCTGGCACTCGCGGTGCGATCGCGTCGTGACGAAGGAGACGCTCACCCAGGAGCTGCCGCGTCTGCTGAAGGAAGGAGTCACCGCATGACCGCCCAGGAATTCGTCACCCGGCTCGACGGTGAGAACCAGGGTCGCCTCAGCCTGCTGGCGCCCGCCGACACGCTGAAGCCCGAGGTCGAGGGCGACCTCAACGTGCTCAATCTGCTCAAGGTCGCGCTCCGCAACGAGATCGAGGCCACCGAGATCGCGGCGCGCTGGCTGGTCACCACCGACGACGTGGACGTGAAGCTCGCCCTCGCCCGGCAGGTCGGCGACGAGGCCAAGCACTACCGGATGATCGCGGACCGCCTCCGGGCGCTCGGCTTCGACGCGCGGTCGTTCGATCCCCTCGCGAAGGGCTACGGGCCCCTGTTCCAGTACCTGGACACGCTCAAGACCACGGTCGAGCGCGTCGCGGCCGGCCAGTTCACGCGCGAGGCGATCGCGGTCGTGAAGAACCGGCAGTTCATCGAGTTCTGCGAGCACGCGGGTGATCGCGAGACGGCGGCGATGTATCGCGACGTGATCGAGCCGGACGAGCGCTATCACCACGAGCTCGGGCGGACGCTGCTGCTCCGGCTCGCGACGACACAAGAGGCGCAAGGAGCGGCGGCGGGAGCCGCCCGCCGGACCCTGGAGCTCGCCGACGAGCTCCAGAAGAAGGCGCTCGCCACGGCGGGCATCCACCACGCGCCGGGCTGCTGAGCGGCTGTGGGTCTCGACCGCGCGCTCCACAACTTCCGGGACCTCGTCAAGGTCGCCGAGATCGATCTCGCCGGCGCCGCGCTGGCGGTGGCGCGCATCGAGTATCCCGACCTCGTGCCCGAGCGCTCGCTGGCCCGGCTCGACGAGCTCGCCACGCGCTCGGCCGCCGCGAGGATCGGCGATCGGCGCCGGGCCCTCGAGCGAGTGCGCGAGTTTCTGTTCGACGAGGCCGGCTTCCGCGGGAACGCCGACGACTACTACGATCCGCGCAACAGCTGCCTCAACGACGTCCTCGACCGCCGGCTCGGCATTCCGATCACGCTCTCGGTGCTCATCATGGAGGTCGGGCGGCGGGTCGGCCTGGAGATCCAGGGTATCGGCCTGCCGGGTCACTTCTGCGTGGGGGCTCGCGTCGGCGAGGAGCTGGTGCTCCTCGACCCATTCGGCGGCGGCCGGCGGCTCGAGCGCGACGAGGCCGAGGCGATCGCGTCGCGCGCCGTGGGACGCCAGGTCGAGCTGACCGACGCGCATTTCGTCCCGGCGACGAAGGCCCAGATCGTCGTGCGCATGCTCCGCAATCTCCAGGGCATCTATGCGCGGCGCGAGGACTGGGCCAAGGCGCTCGCCGTCATCGACCGGCTTCTCGTCGTCGAGGCCGACGCGCCGATGCACGTGCGCGATCGCGGCACCGTTCTCGTCAAGCTCGGCGATCTGCACCGGGGCGCTTCGGAGTGGGAGCGCTACCTGACGCGGTATCCTCAGGCTCGCGACGCCGCGGCGTTCAAGGAAGAGCTGCGGCGCGTTCGTCAGACCCTGGCCGAGCGAAACTGATGCGGCGCGGCGCCTCGCGCGTCGCCCGCCGCTCGGTCGCGTGGCTCGCCCTCGTCGGTCTCCTGGCCTCGTCGTGCGCCGAAAAGCCCTTCACGCCCCAGGCCGACGAAGTCCGTCTGTGGAACCAGGCCAACGAGGAAGAAGCGCAGATCCAGAAGAGGCTCAAGTCGTACCACGACCCGCTCCTCGACGAGTACCTCGCCAGGATCGGCGACAAGCTCATGTCGGAGGACGTCCGCGAAGCCGGAGGCCCGGCGTTCGCGTTCGCCGTCGTGCGCGACCCGACCCTGAACGCCTTCGCGCTGCCCAACGGCCGGATCTACCTGCACACCGGCCTCCTGGCCCGACTCGATAACGAGGCACAGCTGGCGATGATCGTCGGCCACGAGATGACGCACGTGACCAGGCGCCACGCGCTCGGCGTCGCGCGCGACGCCCGGAACAAGCACGCCCTCTTCACCGTGCCGGCCATCGCCGCGTCGATCGGCGGCGCGGTGGTGGCGGGATCGACCGCCACGCCGGGAGAGTACGTCGGCGCCGCGGTGCTGAGCCCGACCGCGAACGTGCTGCTCGGCCAGGGTCTGCAGCTCGCCGCGATCGCCGCGATCACTGGCTACGGGCGCGATCTCGAGCGCGAGGCGGACGAGGGCGGCATGGAGAGTCTGGTCCGGACCGGCTACGACCCCAAGGAAGCGCCGAGGGGTTTCGAGCGCCTCCGCGTGGAATCGAAGGACCGCGGAAGCCTCGAGACGTTCTTCTACGGCAGCCACCCCCGGCTCACCGAGCGCGTCGAGGACACGAGCCAGCTGCTCGAGCGCCGGTACGCCGCCGCCGCGGCGGCGCCGAAGACGGTGGCGAACACCGAGGAGTTCGGCGTGCGCATGCGGACGGTCGTTCGGGAGAACGCGCGTCTGGACATCCAGGCCGGCCGGTTCGGGCTCGCCGCCGGCCAGCTCGACCGCGTGCTCGCGATCACCCCGAGGGATCCGATCGTCCAGCTCTACTATGGCGATCTCTACCGGCTCCAGTCCCAGCGATCACGCGACGTCGCCGACCGTGCCGACAAGGCGAAGAAGGCGCTCGAGCGCTACGAGCGCTCCGCCGAGCTCGATCCGACCTATCCCGATCCCTTTCGTCAGCTCGGATTCCTCTACTACCAGCAGAAAGAGAACGTGCGCGCCAGGGTGGCGTTCGAGAAGTATCTCGCGCTGAAGCCCGACGCGGCGGATGCTTCGCGCATCAAGGAATATCTCGCCGAGATCGATCGCTAGCTGGCGACGGCTACCAGACGCGAAGAGACGACAGGGCGGCGGGCAAGAACCGTCGCGACCCGAACCGGATCAGCTGCAGCGTGATGTTGTCCGGACCCCCGCGCTCGTTCGCCAGCGACACCAGCCGCTCGCAGGCCCGGCGCAGCGGCCGAATCGCCGCCAGCCTCTGGATCTCGTGGGGCTTCACCGGTCGCGTGAGGCCGTCCGTGCAGAGCACGAGCGTGTCTCCGCTACGCAGCGCCAGCGGTCCCTGCACCTCGATCGTCACGTCCTGGGCGAGGCCCAGGGCTCTCAAGATCACGTGGGCGCTCGGGTGGTTGTCGGCCTCGGTCGCGCTGAGCGCGCCGCTCCGGACCAGCTCGGCGACGAGCGAGTGATCCTCGGTCAGCTGACGGATCTGGCGGCCCCGGACGAGGAAGGCCCGACTGTCGCCCACGTGGGCCAGGAATCCGTCGTGATCGCGGATGACCAGCGCGGTGAGCGTCGTCCCCATCGGCACCTCGCCCGCGGCGACCCGGCTCTCGCGGTACACGGCCTCGTTGGCGATCTGGACCGACGCGCGCAACGACTCGGGCAGCGGCGCCGAGCGCTCGGCCTCGTAGTAGGCGTCGCGCAGGGTTTCGACGGCGAGGCGACTGGCCACGTCCCCGCGCGCGAGGCCCCCCATCCCGTCGGCCACGACGAAGAGACGCCCGCGCGACCGGAGAATCTCTGGATCGTCCGGTTCGAAGGCGCCGAGGAAGTCCTCGTTTCGCGCGCGGACCCGACCGATGTCCGTGAGGTGAGCGAACGTCACCGTCGCCACCCGACTGGCCTCAGCCATCACTCGGCGCTCCGCTTGCCCAGCCGCGCTTCGCTCGCCTCCACGGCGCTGATGAGCGCGCGGACCGGCGGGGGCGCCTGGCGGCGGCACGACATCGTCGCGCCGTCCAGCGCGGCCAGCAGGCGAGCTTCCTCACCCGCGCGCTCCGATCGACCCAGGGCGAAGTAGGCGAGCACCAGGTGACACCGTGTATCCACCAGCGACTTTAGCCGCGCCGGGGTCGGGGACAGTCCCTCGAGCACGACCAGGGCCTGCCCGAACGCGGTCACCGCCTCGTGGAAGTGGGCCGCCTGATAGGCGGCCTTGGCCTTGGCCAGCGGGACCTGCGGGGATCCGGATTCGTTCTCGCGCCGCCCGTACTCGACCAGGGCCTGCGCCAGCGCGCGCTGCTCCTCGCTCCACTGCTTCTTCCCCAGGCCGATGTAGGTCTCGGCGAGCGTCTGGTGGACTTCGACCAGCTCTTCCAGGCGAAGCGAGGGCTCGTCGATCAGCTCGACGTCCCACATCGCCTGGCGCAGCGAGCGTGCGGCGGAGTCGTATTCACGGGCGCGAAGCTGGCTCAGCCCGCGATCGAGACTCTCCCGAAGCTCGCGGTTGGCGCCCGCCATCGTGTACTTCATGAACTTGACGCCGGGCAGATCGCGCGTGAATTCCTGCGTGGAGGCGCAACCTCCGGCCAACAAACACACGAGACCGAGAAGCCCCACCGCGCGCTTGGGGTTCACTGCTCGATGAACCGTCCGGTATTGAAGTCGTAGCTGAGCCGCATGGGCGCATCTGGCGTGTGTCGTGCGGTGATTCGCAGTACGCGTTCCGGGCTGCGTTGCCCGTCCATCTCGAAGTGGACGCGATGCTCGCCGATCGGCACCCGCAGGCACGCGGTGGGCGTGTATCCCGCGGGTCGGTCGTCGACGTAGACCTCAGCGAACGGAAGCGCATTCACGCTGAGGCATCTCGACTCCTGCAGCGTCGCGGCGACGGGATGCAACGCTCCCGCAGCCTTCACGGCCGGGGCTCGCACGGTCGGGGCCGTCGCGACCGGTGTCGTCACGGTCGGCGCGATCACAGTCGAGGTCGTCGGTCGCGCGGCCGGCTCGATCTCACGCTTGACGCCCGACGCCGGCGTGGCGGCCGAGGGGCCGTCCGGCCCGCGTCGAAGGCCTGCCCACGTTCCGGCCCCGAGAGCCAGCAGGCACATCGCGCCCGCCGCGACGCGGGCGGGACGCGAGAGGAGCCTCGTCCGCCGCAGATCCCGCGCGGCCTCGCGCACTGCGTGAAGGGTCCACGTCCGCCGTTCGCCGGACGCCGCCTCGCGCAAGGCGTTGGCGAAGTCCGTGGCCGTCCCGTATCGCGCCTCCGGCTCCTTGGCCAGGGCGCGCCGCAGCACTCGGTCGAGAGCGACGGGCAGCTCGGCGTGGTGATGGCGTACGGACGGCGCGTCGAGGTTCACGATGCGGTAGAGAACCGCGGCGAGGTCGGCGGCGTTGAACGGATTGACCCCGGTGAGCGTTTCGTAGAGCACGACGCCGACGGAGAACAGGTCGCTGCGCGGATCGGCGGCCTGGCCCCGGACCATCTCGGGCGACATGTAGGCCGGCGTCCCCAGCATCGTGCCGGTCTGTGTATGACTCGCGTCCAGGATGCGGGCCGTGCCGAAGTCGGTGACCTTCGTGACGCCGGGTCCGACGAGGATGTTTCGAGGCTTGATGTCCCGATGGACGACGCCGTGCCGATGGGCGTAGTCGAGCGCCGCACAGACCTGCACGACGATCCCTACCGCGTCTGTCAGGGGAAGCGGCCGACCCCCGAGCAGCAGGTCGGCGAGCGTCCCGCCCTCGATGTACTCCATGACCATGAACGGCCGGCCCTCGGCCTCTCCCACGTCGTGAACGGCGACGATCGCGGGATGCGTGAGCCGGCCCGCCGCCACAGCTTCCTGGTGAAAGCGCTGCTTCACGCCGACGCCCGACTCGTCGAGCGAAACCAGCTCCGCGCGGAGGATCTTCATGGCGACCAGGCGATCGAGCTTGGGATCGTGCGCCTTGTACACGACGCCGCTCGTGCCCCGGCCGAGCTCCGAGAGGAGCTCGTAGCGGCCGTAGAAGATCGGCGCGCGCTCGGTCGCCCGGCGCGCGGCCGGCGAGGTCTCCTCGATCATCGGATGTCGTCCTTGAATGTGAGCCGGAGTCCGCCGATGGCGATCTCGTCCCCGTCGCACAGGGTGGCGCGTCTCGTGGGCTCCTCGTTGACCCGCATGCGATACCACCAGGACGTGTTGCGCACTTCGTACTGCGTCCCGATCCGGCTGATGCTCAGGTGATGCTTGGGAGCGCGGCAGGCCACGCGCAGGTTGCAGCCATCGCTGCGGCCGATGACGACCGAGCCGTCGGCGAGCGCGAAGGTCCCGTCCTCGCCGTCGGCCTGCCAGCGCACGTGCGCCCGGCGCTTCTCGACGATCGTCGCGCGGAGCTTGGCCAGCTCCTCCGGTCTCATCACGAGCGTGCGACCAGGCTCCGCGTACCCGGTTGAGGCGTAGGGCTGCGTCGCCGGCCGGGTCGGCACGTGGTCGAAAAAGAGGGAGAACTTGCCGAAAGAGATCTCGTCACCGCGCTTGATCGGCGCCAGGCCCGCGAGCTGACGTCCGTTGAGGAGCGTGCCGTTCCCCGAGCCGAGATCCCGGACGAACCACTGCGTGTCCTGGAAGCGGATCTCGGCCTGATGGCGGGATACCGCGACGTTGTCGATGACGACCTCGAGCCCCATTTCGCGACCGACCCGGATGACTGGGCCGTCGATGTCGTAGACCTTCTGCGCGGTTCGCTCGACAACCAGTGTGAGCTTTGGCATCTGACCCCTCCCCCGGGCCTCCAGATAGAGCAACAGATGGGCCACCCGGCGAGTCCGGAAAAAGCTTTGCCGCGCCGGCGGTTACCGTCGGGGTCTCCGGAAGCGGGACGGAGCACCTGGACATGAACGGACCTCCGATTGACGGAAGTGGCACATTCTCGCCATTCGGGCAGGACCGGGGCGCTGACGGCCGCTACAGCTGGGGCCTGAGCCTGGCCTTCAAGATCTTCCCGGTCGGGGATTTAGGGAGCGCGTCGAGCACGATGAGTCGCCTCGGGTACTTGAAGGCGGCCAGCCGATCCCGACAGTGGGCGATCAGCTCATCGGTGGTGACCGCGCGGTCCGGGCGGAGAGTCACGAAGGCGGCGACGTCTTCGCCTAGCTCGGGGTGGGGCATGCCGAGGACGGCGGCTTCGGCGACCGCCGGGTGCGTGAGGAGAACCGCTTCGACCTCCGGCGGGAATACCGAATAGCCGCCCCGAAGGATTCGCTCGCGCTTCCGCCCGACGATGGTGACGAGGCCGTCCGCGCTGACCGTGGCGAGATCGCCGGTGCGGAACCAGCCTTCGGCGAGCACCTCGCGCGTCTCGTCGGGCGCATTGATGTAGGCGTTCATCGCCGAAGGGCTTTTGATCCAGAGCTCGCCGTCCTCGACGATTCGAATCTCCACGCCCGGAACCGGCCAGCCGATCGCGTCGGGTGACTCGTGCGGGTTCGCGGCCTGGTACGAGATCGGACGGAAGAGCTCCGTCATGCCGTAGCCGCGAACGATCCGGATCCCCGTCCGGCTGCGCCATCGCTCGGCCAGCTCCCAGGGACACGGCGCCGCGCCGGAGACGGCGATGCGTACCGAGCCAAGGTCTGCCGCCGCGAGCTCGGGAACGTCCAGGAGCCGACGAAACATCGTCGCGACACCGGGAAACACGGTCACGCGATGACGACTGATCGCTTCGACGACTCGATCGGGCGCGAAGCGTTCGACCAGAGCGACGGTGGCGCCGACCAGCAGCGGCGCGAGCAAGGCGCCGTTGAGACCGAACGAGTGCGCGAGCGGAAGCGTCGCCAGCACGACGTCGGCTGGGGTCAGCGCCATCACGGGCCCCGCCCACGACTCGATAGCGAGCTCGAGCGCGGCGTGTGAGAGCAATGCGCCCTTCGGCCGGCCCGTGCTCCCCGACGTGTACAAGATGAGCGCAGCGGAACCCTCGGAGGGCGCAGTGGGATCCCCGAGCCCCGGCCACCCGGGCCGGGGCCCGCCCACGTGCGCTTCGTCGATGAGCAGGGAAGGCTCGAGGTCGGCGAGGATGTCGGCGCGCTCGTCCGGCTTCAAGAGCGTGTCGAGTGGGGCCACGGTGGCGCCGAGCTTCCAGCCCGCGAGCAGCGCGACGGCGAAGGCCCAATGGTTGCCGATCGTGAGCGCGATGCGGTCGCCGGCCTTCACGCCCCCGGCGGCGAGCGTCTCGGCGAACGCGCCGGCCCGGCGATCGAGCTCGCCGAACGTGAGCGCGCCACCGTCCCAGACGACGGCCCGCTTGTCAGGCGTGCGGCGCGAAGTGGCTTCGAGGCGCCGGGCGAAGTTGTCCGCCACGGAGCGGCTCAGGCGAAGAAGTCTTTGAGGTCGATCCGCTGCCAGACGTCGGACGGCACGCGGTGCCGGGGCGTATAGGCCGCGAGCGAGGGCTTGGCCGTCGCGTCCACGCCCCACTTCGCGGTGTGGCCGTCGTCGCGCGCCGACGGATCGAGATCGGAGCCGCGCGCATTGGTGATGATCGTGATGTCGCGGTCGGGCTGGCAGCGCGTCGCGATCGCCCAGTTCACCTGACGATCGTCGAAGACGTCGACGTCCTCGTCAACGACCACGATGCGCTTCATGTAGAGGTCGGCGCCGAGCGCCGCGAGGATCGCGTTCTTCGCCTGGCCCGGAATGCGCTGCTCGATCGAGACGAAGCAGGTGAAGGGGCCCGGGACCCGCACCGCCTTGACCGACGGAACCATCGCGCGCACCGCGCGGAAGAGGTTCGCCTCCATCGGGATCGTGGACAGCAGCATGTGATCGAGGTGGGCGACCGTGATGTCCTGAAAGATCGCGTCGCGCCGATGGGTGATGGCCTTGACGTGGACGATCTCGCGCTGCCGCTCGCCCAGACTGTAGCCGGTGAACTCGCCGAAGGGCCCCTCGGGCGTGCGCTGCCGCGGCAGGATCTCGCACTCGAGCACGAGCTCGGCGTGGGCCGGCACCAGCACGTCGGAGGTGCGGCACTTCACGAGCTCGAGCGGCTCGCCGAGAAGACCGCCCATGATCCCGCGCTCGTCCTCGTCGATGGAGCCAATCGCGAGCGCGCCGAGCGCGATCGCCGGATGCACGCCGATCACCAGCGCGAGCGGCAGGGGCTCGTTCCGCGCCTCCGCGATCCGCTGGAACTCCCACAGGTGCTTGCCGGTCGTCAGGTGGATCGACGTCGTGTCGCGGCCCTTGATCTGCAGCCGGTTGTAGGCGCAGTTCCAGATCTCGCGCGTCGGATCCCTGGCGAAGGAGATCGCCGCGGTGACGTAGGCCCCGGCGTCGCCCTCGTGATGGACGATCTGGGGCAGGTCGTACAGGTTCACCTGGTCGCCATCGAGGACGACCTCGTGCACGGGGCCGCTCGGCACGATCTTCGGGACGAGCGGCTTGTCCATCGCCCGGAGGTACGTCGCCTGCGTCGCCTCCGGCGCCGCGTTCATGGCGGCGGCCAGGCGCGGCCGGCTGGCGTGGAGATTGGTGAGGACCGGGAACCTGGTGCCCTTGACGTTCTCGAAGAGCAGGACGGGGCGGCGCTTGGCTTCGCGCTCGAGCTTGACGACGAGCGCGGTGATCTCGAAGCGGGGGTCGACGGGCTTCGAAACGATCTCGAAGTCGCCGGGCTTGCGCCGCTTCACGAGATCGAGATAGCTCCGGAGGTCCTGGGCCATAGGCGGCTAGGATACTGAATCAGGCGTTGCCCGGCACCTTCTTTCTGCCGTTCTGAGAATCGAACCACCAGCCCAGGACGAAGATGATCGCGGCCGGCACCATCGGCAGCCACTGCACGACCGGCGACGAGTGGTCGATCCAGCCGAACCCTTTGTCCTTCATGATCATCTCGCCCGCGACGTAGCCGAGGATGCCGCCGCCGATCCAGATGATCCAGATGAATCGATTCATCAACGTGGCGAGAAGCCCGCTGCCCCAGACGACGATCGGGATCGACAGCGCGATGCCGAAGACCACGAGCCTCATGTCCCCGTCGGACGCGGCGGCGACGGCCAGCACGTTGTCGAGGCTCATGATGGCGTCGGCGACGATGATGATCCAGACGGCCTCACGCAGCGATCCGCCCTGGCGGACGTGTCCTTCGGCGCCCGTCTCGTGATGGACGAGCTTGAAGGCGATCCAGAGGAGCAGCAGGCCGCAGACGAGCTGCAGGAACGGAATCCGCAGTAACTGCGCGGCGATTGCGATGAACGCCAGCCGCAGCCCGACGGCCCCGGCGGTGCCCCAGATGCGGCCCAGGAACTGCTGCCGCTTGGGCAGGTTCCGGACGGCGAGGGCGATCACGAGCGCGTTGTCGCCGGCGAGCGTGAGATCGATGATGATGATCCCCACGACCCTCGCCCAGAACTCTGGATCCATCAAGAACATCATACTCACTCGACTAACGCTTTGAGCAGCGCGACCAGAACGCGACCGACCACGATCAGCGCGACGGCGATCGCGAGTCCCTCGACCCGACTGATGGGCATCTCGTGTCTCCCTGGGTGAACGAACGTGATGCGGAGTGCGCCGCCCGAGGGCGGCTGCCGTTTTCAGGAGACGAACGGGATGACGGAGCTAGTGGTCTTCGGGGGACGAGGCGCGACTACTCGACGGTCGATGCGCGAGCCTGACCTGCCGGATCCAGCCTTCAACGGCTGCCGCGGCGCTCGCCGGCGCCGGCGAGACCGAGGGGCGCGTCATGCGATCAGGTTCCACGCGATCTCGCGGGGTCGCCCGCGCCGAGGCGGTCGCGCGCTTGGCGTGCGACTCGCGCCCGGACTGGAGGGAGTGCTCGATCTCCGAGTCCTGGATCTCGAACTCGAAGGCGCCGGGCAGCGGCGTCGCCAAATCGAACGACAGCCACGCGGTCAGAAGCAGCAGGATCCGGCGAGCTCTCACCGCTTCATTGTACCTACGGTTTCTTGCAGATCACGTTCAGGAGCGCCTGCCGCTTCTCGTCGCGGACGACCTTGAGCGCGCGCGCCAGCGCGTCCGGCAGCGCCGCCGGATCGTCGACCCTCTCGGCGTGACCGCCGCAGGCGCGACAGATCAGCTCGTAGTCCGGCGCGGGCTCGAGGTCCGAGAGCGGCATCCGTCTGGTCTTCGCGGCGATGCCTTCGGGCGCGTGGCTCCACACCGCGCGCTTGACCGCGTTCCATGCACGGTTGTTGAAGATGACGAACAGGACGGGCAGGTTGTAGGCGCGCGAGACGAAGTGCGCGGCGGTGGGGGCGCTGAAGATGTAGGCCCCGTCACCGATGCAGCAGATGACGGTCTTGTCGGGCGCCGCCAGCTTGGCGCCGAGGGCCGCGCCCATGCCCCAGCCGAGCCCGCCGGCCGGCGAGGAGCCGAAGTAGGTTCGCGGCGTGCGGAAGCAGCCCTGGGTCGGGTCGAAGTCGTACTCGTCCACGAGAATCGTGTTGTCGTCCACGAGATCGCCGACGCACTTCGACACCCAGACCATCTCGAGCGGCTTCTCGCTCTGGGCCTTCTTCGCGGCCGCGGCCCACGCCTCGCGGAGCCGCCGGTGCTCGGCGTGCCAGCGCTGCGTCCGCTCCGCGACGGCGCGACCGTCGACGCGCTGGCGCACGGCGTCGGCGAGCGCGGTCAGGTTCAGGCTCACCGTGCCCGACAGCGCGAGGTCGGCCGGGAATCCGCGGATCGGATAGCGCGCGTAGAGCGGATCCACCGCGATCTGGACGATCTTCGCCTCGGGACGCGGCGCCTTGAGCGCCGGGAACCAGAGCACGTCCGACTCGACGGCCACGACACAGTCGGCGTCGTCGAAGTACGGCGCCGCGTCGAAGCCCGCGTGGAGCGGGTGGTCTTGCGGGAAGTTCATGTAGGTGTGGAACTGATCGATCACCGGCGCGCCGAGCGCCTCGGCGAGCTTCACCAGCGCCGCGACCGCGAGCGGATCGCGCCCGGCGGCCTTGGTGAGGATGATCGGGTTCCTTGCGTCGGCCAGGAGCCGGGCGGTCTCGGCGATCGCCTCCGGCGCGGCCGCGACGGCGCTGGGCTTCGGCGCGCGGCTCGCCGCCGCGTATTCGAACACCTCGTGCTTCTCGGCAAGGACCTCGCGCGGCAAGGTGAGGTAGACCGGCCCCTGCGGCTCGGCCTGGGCGACGGCCAGCGCCCGGTCCACGACGGTCTCGAGCTGGGTGAAGTTGCGCAGCTCGTAGTCCCACTTCACGTACTCGCGGATCATGCCGGCCTGGTCGAACGACTCCTGCGCCCAGTGGATCGCGCGATTGCGGCTGCCGTGCAGGCCGGACTCGGTGAGCGGGTTGCGCCCGGCGCTGAACAGGATCGGCACGTTCGCGCGCGCGGCATTGATGATGCCGCCGACCGCGTTGCCGGCCCCGACGATCACGTGGACCATGACGACCTGGGGCCGACCGGTGACCAGCGCGTAGCCGTGCGCCATGCCGACCGCCGGCACCTCGTGCGGGATCGTCATCGGCCGCGGCGCGGGCAGGCCTTGGTCGAGACGCCGCGCGTAGGCGTCGATCAGCGGCGCGAAGTCCGTGCCGGAGTTGGCGAAGAAATACTCGACGCCGCGGGCGGCCAGGAGTTCGAGATAGGCATCGGCGGTGCTTTCGACGCTCGCTCGCTTGGTGGTCATCCTTGTCTCTCCTTAGGATTTCAGCCGCAGCCGGAGCAGCCGGCGCGCGTTGCCCTCGTAGATCTGCGCCTTCTCTGCCTCGGTGGCCCGCATGCGCGTCATCGCCTCGATCGTATCGCGGATGAATCCCGGCCCCTTCTCGGGGTCGAAGGGCATGTCGGTTCCGAAGAGGACGTGGTCGGCGCCGAAGAAGGCGAGCCCGGACTCCATCGCGTGCCAGGCGCCGAAGAGCGCGGTGTCGCCGTAGAACATCCGGAAGTAGTCGATCGGGCGCTTGCGAAGGCGCGCCAGCGCGGTCGTGTCCTCGGGATCGTCGCTGCGGCTGCCGAGCTGGTCGAGCCCGCCGCCCACGCGCCCGGCGCAGAACGGGATCATGGCCCCCATGTGATGCGTGATGATCTTCAGCCCGGGATGGCGGTCGAAGATCCCCGAGAAGACCAGGCGCCCCATCGCCACCGACGTCTCGTACGGCCAGCCGAACGCCCACCACATGTCGAACTTCGATCGCTTCTCGCCCGCGTAGTCGGCGAAGCCGGCGGGGCGCGCCGGGTGCATCCAGATCGGCAGGTCGCGCTGGGCCATCCGGTCGAAGATCGGCCGATATTCCGGAGCATCGAGTGGCCGCCCCGCGACGTTCGTGTAGATCTGGACACCCGTCGCCGACAGGTCGTCGATCGCGCGATCGATCTCGCGCACGGCGGCCTCGGGGTTGTTCATCGGGAGCGACGCGACGAACGCGGGGAAGCGGTCGGGATACCTGGCGACGATCTCGGCCATCCCGTCGTTGGCGAGGCGGGCGAGCTCGGGGCTCACGTCGGGACCGCCGGCAACCTCGATCGGCGGGTTGGCCAGGGTCAGCACCTGCACGTAGCCCTCGTAGCGGTCCATGATCGCCAGGCGCAGCTCGACGTCGACCAGCACGGGGATCCCCGACATCCGCTTCTGCAGCGCCATGCCGGGCGGCGCCACCCGCAGCATCCGGTCGAAATACCGGCGCGGCATGATGTGGGGAAAGATGTCGATCTTCATATTGTCTAGAGGCACGAGGATAAGCTCAGGCGGCCCCGAAAGGAAGAAGCAGGGTAGAGTAGGGGGCCATGTCATCGGGAAGCGTCCGGGGCGGCTTCAACCAGTACGGGTTCACGGTCGGCATCCTCATGCTCGACACGCGATTCCCGCGTGTCCCGGGCGACATGGGCAACGCGGCGACCTTCCCGTTTCCGGTCCGGTATCAGCGCGTGGCCGGCGCCGACCCGGATCTGGTCGTGCGCCGGGGCGCCGCGGGCTTGTTGCCCGCCTTCGTCGAAGGCGCGCGCCGACTCGAGGACGAAGGGGTCGGAGCGATCACGACCAACTGCGGCTTTCTCGTCAAGTTCCAGCGTGAGCTTGCGAGCTCGGTCGCGGTGCCAGTCTTCACCTCGAGCCTCCTGCTGGTGCCGCTCGTCCATCGGCTGCTGCCGTCCGGCCGGCGGGTGGGCATCATGACCGTGAACGCGGGCTCGCTCACCCGGGAGCACCTGGACGGCGCCGGCATCGGTGGCGACATCCCACTCGCGGTCGCCGGGATGGAGACGGAGAAGGAATTCACGCGCGTGCTCCTGGGCAACGAGATGGTGCTCGACGTCGACGTCGCGCGCGAGGAGCACGTTCGAGTCGCGCGCCGCCTCGTCACCGAGCACCCCGACGTCGGCGCGATCGTGCTGGAGTGCACCAACATGCCGCCGTACACCGCGGACATCCAGCGCGAGACCGGTCTTGCCGTGTTCGACATCGTGTCGCTCGTGAGCATGGTCCACGCCGGGCTCGCCGCCGCCCTGCCACCGCGCCCCGCGTGACCGCCTGACCCGCCGCCGTGACGATCGCGGATCGGGCGGGCCCCAAGCAGATTGCGAACGGGTGGCTGCTCGAGACGAAGAGCCTCACCAAGCGATTCGGCGGCCTGGTCGCGGTGGACGATCTCCCGCTTGCCGTTCGCCCGGGCGAGGTGCGGGGCCTCATCGGCCCCAACGGCTCGGGCAAGACGACGACGCTGAATCTGCTCTCCGGCCTCTATCGCGCGGACGCCGGCGAGATCCGGCTCTCCGGCGAACGGATCGATCGGCTGCGGCCGCACGAGATCACCGCGCGCGGCGTCGCGCGGACCTTCCAGACGCCGAAGCTCTTCGGGAGCATGACCGTGCTCGAGAACGTCTTGCTCCCGGCGCTGACCGAGCTGGGCCGCGGGGGGCATCGCCCGATGGGCGAGATCCGCGATCGAGCGCGACGCTTGCTCGAGCTCGTCACGCTCGACGTCCACCGGCACGCGCCGGCCAAGGAGCTGTCGGGCGGCCAGAGCATGCTGCTGCAGATCGCGCGCGGCCTCATGGTGCACCCGATACGCCTGTTCTTGATGGACGAGCCCTTCGCCGGCGTCCACCCGACGATCAAGGACACGATCATGGAGACGATTCTCCGGATGAACCGGACGGAGGGCGTGACCTTCCTGATTGTGTCCCACGAGATGGCGACCTTGCGCCGGCTGTGCCGGCGCGTCTCGGTGATGCACGAGGGCAAGCTCATCGCCGAGGGGTCGTTCGAGGAAGTCGCCAACCACGCGGTGGTGCTCGAAGCCTACCTGGGGCGCTAGGTGGCGCTGCTCGAGCTCGACGGGGTCGTCGCCGGATACGTCGAGGGCATCGACGTCCTGAACGGCCTGAGCCTCGGCGTCACCCGGGGTACCGTGACGGGGATCATCGGCCCGAACGGCGCCGGGAAATCGACGTCGCTCAAGACGATCTTCGGATTCCTCCACCCGCGGGCGGGTCGCATCGTCTTCGACGAGCGCGACGTCGGGACTCTGGCGCCGCACGCGTTGAAGCGGCTCGGGATCGGCTACGTGCCGCAGGGCGCGAACGTGTTTCCGCAGCTCACGGTGGAAGAGAACCTCCAGATCGGCACCTGGGTCTTCCGTCACGACCGCGCCCGAGTGGCCGCGATGCTCGAGCGCGCCTACACGGCGTTCCCGCGCCTACAAGACAAGCGCCGGCATCGCGCCACCGTACTCTCGGGCGGCGAGGCGAAGATGCTCTCGGTCGCCAAGGAGCTCGCGACCGACCCGAGCCTGCTCCTGGTGGACGAGCCTTCCGCGGGGCTCGCGCCGCGCATCGCGGGGCAGGTCTACGAGCGGCTTCGCGAAGTCCAGGCCGCCGGCGTGACGATCCTCCTCGTCGATCAGAACATCACGAAGGCCGTCGAGGTCTCCGACTATCTCTACATGCTCGAGATGGGCCGCGTGCGCCGCGAGGGCCCGCGGCAGGCGTTCGCGGACCAGCTGCGCGAGATCATCCGCGACGCGCTGCTCGGAGCCTGAGCCTGCCGCGCCGCGTCCGACGTCTCGGCTGGTGCGTGCTCGCGTACACGGCGCTCGCGTGGGTGCCGTGGGGCGCGTCCGAGTACCACACGCACGTGCTCGTGACGAGTCTCTACTACGTGATCCTCGCGATCGGCTGGAACCTGCTCGCCGGCTACACCGGACAATTCTCGCTGGCGCATCATACGTTCGCGGGTGTCGGCGCCTACACCTCGGCGCTGCTCGTCCGGTACGCGCACGTGCCGATTCTCGTCGGCATCGCCGCCGGGGCCGTGGTGGCGGCGGCGATGGGCTACGGGCTCGGCACCTTGTGCCTGCGCATGCGCGCGATCTACCTGGCCCTCGCCACCTGGGCCTTCGCCGAGTCGCTCCGGCTCCTCATCACGGTGGAGTACGAGATCACCCGGGGCGATCTCGGCCTGGCGGCGCCGTTCCTGTTCGCCACGCCGCGGCCGACGCCGTACTACTATCTCTTCCTCGCCCTCGCGATGGTCGCGATCCTCGTGGCGCGCGAGCTGGTGGACTCTCGCATCGGCTCGTACATGCGCGCGATCCGTGACGACGAGGAGGCTGCGTCGGTCATGGGCGTCGATACCTTCAAGTGGAAGCGGTTCGTGTTCGCCGTCTCGGCCGTCTTCGCGGCGGTGGCCGGCGGCTTCCAGGGCCACTACGTGGGCCTGCTGTCGCCGACGCCGATGAAGTTCAACGAGATGGCGATCATCGTCGTCATGGTGATCGTGGGCGGGCTGAGAACCTTCGCCGGGCCGATTGTGGGCGCGGTGTTCATCGAGGTCCTGTCGGAGGCGCTGCGGGCCTGGGGCGAGGTGCGCATGGTGCTCTTCGCCCTGCTCGTGATCGTCATCGCCCGCGGCTACCCGAACGGGCTGGTGGGAATCTGTCACGCCGCCGGCAGGCGCCTGGCAGCGCGCGTCCCGGCGCTGGCGCCGGTTCTCCGGCCGGAGCGCCAATCCGACTAGCGGGCGCACCCACGTGACGTGTTGCAGCTCACCTCACTTTCTGATGGAGCTTCGCGATGCCGAGATATGAGTCGCCGTACGATGCTTCGACGAAGCCGAAGAAGCTCGAGCACGTGATCTACGAGAAGAAGGGGCACGTCGCCTACGTCACGATCAATCGCCCGGAGGTGCGTAACGCGCTGCAATCCGCTCTTCCACTGGGGCGGCGGCGGTCAGCCGAGCGACGCCAATCTCGAGAAGCCGCTGATCGCCGCGATCAACGGCCTGGCGGTCGGCGTCGGGCTCTCGCTCGCGCTGCAGTGCCAGCTGCGCGTCATGGCGGAGACCGCCTGGATCGGCGACACGCACACCAAGGTCGGGCGGCTGGGCTCGGCGCACAATCTCTACACGGCGCTGCCGCGCACGACCGCCGCCTATCTCACCTTGTGCAACGGTCGGCTCACCGCCGACGAGTGCTATCGCCAGGCGATCGTCAACAAGGTGGTGCCGCGCGAGAAGTTGATGGCCACGTGCGAGGAGATGGCCGAGATGATCTGCGACAGCTCGCCGCTCGCCGTGCAGGCCGCGGTCCGCCTCTACCGGTTGGCGGCGGCCTTCCCGCCCTCGCCCGCGCGCCTTCCGCGAGAAGCGAAAGCCGGCCTGGAAGATGCGCTGATCTGGCGTGGACTGACCGTTCCCCCGGCTAGTCCTCGACGAGGGACAGGGCTTGCTTCGGGCAGCGGCGGACGGCCTCGTCTACCCGCGCTCGGAGCGCTTCTGGCGGCCATTCGGTCTTCAGGTAGAGCCGATCGTCGTCGCGCACCTCGAAGACCTCGGGCACCAGGCGCATGCACACCGCGTTGCTCTCGCAGAGGGTGTAATCGACGACCACCTGCATGTCGGATCTCCTCGCCGCCCGCTAGAGTCTTGACCCGAGTGTAGCAATGGGATACTCGAAGGCGAGTGGTAAGCTAGGGAGGGCACCTATGAGCGACACTCCGACTCCGACGACCAGCCTGTCCCTGGACGAGATCAACCCCGGGAGCTTCGACTTCTGGCTGCGGGACGACGTCGATGGAGCGCTGGCGCGCCTGCGCCGCGAGCGTCCAATCGCATGGCACCAGCATCCCGACTCCGGCCGCGGCTTCTGGTCGCTGACCCGATTCGACGACATCGTTGCGGCCTCACGCGACTGGGAGACGTTCAGCTCCGCCTACGGCATCCAGGTGCTGACCGATCCCGAGGACACGGACCGCATCGGGATCCGCTCGATGATCTCCACCGATCCGCCGAAGCACACGAAGCTCCGGTCCATCGTGAATCGTGGCTTCACACCCCGGATGGTTGCGAAGGCCGAGGATTCGGTGCGGCGCCGGGCGCGCGAGATCGTCGACACGATCGCGCCCAAGGGCAAGGTCGAATTCGTCTCGGAAGTTTCCTCGGCGCTGCCCGTCGCCATCATCTGCGACATGGTCGGGGTTCCCGAGGCCGATCGCCCGCGGCTGCTCGACCTCACGAACCGCCTGCTGGCCGGAGGCGACCCGGAATACGGCGGAACGAAGGAGTCGCTCGCGCAGGCCGGCCACGAGCTGCGCGACTATGGCCTCTGGCTCGGCAAGAGCCGCCTGGAGCACCCGCAGGAGGACATCGCGACGACGCTCGTCCACGCCGAGCTCGACGGGGAGGCGCTGCCGCCGGAAGACCTCGGCCCGTTCATCCTGCTGCTGATCGCCGCCGGCAACGAGACCACGCGCAACGCGATCAGCCACGGGCTCTGGGCGCTGACCCAGTTCCCGGAGGAGAAGCGCCGCTGGTTACAGGATCTCGAGGGCCGCGCGATCACCGCCGCCGAAGAGATCGTCCGGTGGGCGAGCCCCGTCCTGCACATGCGCCGGACGCTGACGCGCGACGTCGTCTTCGGCGGAGTCGAGATGAAGAAGGGCCAAAAGATCGCGATGTGGTACATCTCCGCCAACCGCGACGAAGCGCACTTCAAGGATCCGTACCGCTTCGACATCACGCGTGAGCCGAACCATCAGGGCGGCTTCGGTACGGGCGGCGCGCACTTCTGCCTGGGCGCGCATCTCGCCCGCCGCGAGGTCGTCGTGATGATGACCGATCTGCTGCGGCAGCTGCCCGACATCGAAGCGACGGGCAAGCCGGAGAAGCTCCGCTCGAACTTCGTCCACGGCATCAAGCGGCTGCCCGCCGCGTTCACGCCGCGCTGAGGGCTCGACGCCGCGCTCGGCGGCGAACCCTCGCTCGTCACGCGATGCGCTTGAAGACGCCGGGCGGGGCACCCCACGCCAGACGCGGCCCGGCGCACTGGAAGGCCTGTCCGTGGCCGGTCGCGTCGGTGTCGAAGCTCACCCGCACCGGCCACGACTCGATGTCGAAGACGTTACGTCTGACCGGTAGCAGCGCGTTGTCGAGCCAAAAGATCCAGCGCATGACGAGCCGGCCGCCCACGACTTCGACCGCCACCTCGCGCTGACCGTCGCGGTAGCGGCCCGCGATCCGTTCGAGCTCGGCGGCTTCCGGAGCCGGCTCGTCCTCGAACCGGACGTCGACGAAATCACAGATTCGCCGCCGACGCTCGGCCCAGCCGTCAGAGGTGACATCCAGGACTAGCTTCGGGACGTCGATGGCCTCCACGATCTTCTCGCAGAGCGCGGAATGCGCGCGCCAGTAGGCGAAGAGGCCGTCGAATCCCGACAGCCCACGCGCCTGCGTGAAGGCGTAACCGTCGCTGTTCCCTGCGTGATGCAAGAGCCACGAGAGCCCGCGACGCTCGCCGAGCGCGCGGAGCGCAGCCTCGGGGTCTCGCCTGGCCAGGTACACCAGGGTCGGTCGCAACGGCGCCACAGCCTCGGCAAGGCGATCGACGAGCCCGGCGATGATGGCGGCATCGACGTCCCGGCGCAGCATCGTGAACACCGGAAGCTGAACAAGCGCGCTCTCCGGAATGATCGTGACGTCGTGGGCGCCGGCCGCGGCAGCGAAAGCGCGCCATCGCTCGACGCGGAGGTCGGCGAACTGCTCCCACGATTTGTACCCGCCGGCGGGGGCCGCTGGAACGAGTGGGTTGGGCACCTCTCCTTCGTAGACCCAGCGGGCGCGATCCCCACGGCGGGCGAGCAGGCGCGCGAGGAATTTCGCGCCACTGGCGGTTCGCGGCCCTAGACGCTGCGCTCGCGCTCGCCGAATAGGCCGGTCGGCCGGAAGACCAGGAGCGCGATCAGCAGCAAGAATCCGTAGAGGTCCTTGTACGCTGAGGAGACGAACACCGAGCCGAGCGCCTCGATCACGCCGAGGAGCACGCCGCCGACGACGCTGCCGAGGATCGAGCCGAGGCCGCCGATCACGATGATCTCGAAGCCCTTGAAGGTCGAGATCGCGCCGTTCTCGGGATAGACGAGGAAGTCGGGAGCCAGCAGCGCGCCGGCCGCAGCCGCCAGCGCGACGCCGACGCCGAACGCGAGCATGTCGAGCCGAAGGACGTCGATCCCGGCCGTCTGGATGCCCACCCGGTTCTGCGCGGCGCCACGCAGCGCGCGCCCGACCCACGTCTTCTTGATCACCAGATAGAAGAGGCCGAGGAGCACGAGCGTCGCGATGAGCGCGACGAATCGATTCCCCGAGATCGGCAGGGTGCCGAGTGTCACCGGTTTCGCATAGTCCGGAGGCGCGTACTGATTCGGTCCGCCGAGCACGATCGCTAGGTTCCTGAAGAAGACCATCAGCGCGATCGTCATGATCGTCGCGTACTCGTCGCGCCGCTCGACGCCGCCCACGAACATCGGCCGCAGGAGAAACCGCTGGACGACCAATCCGAGCACGAAGACGGCGCCCATCGCGAGCGGCAGAGCCAGGTACCAGCGACCGGGGCCGACGAGATTGACGATCAGCGCGTACTGGACGTAGCTGCCGATCATGTAGAACTCGCCCATCCCCCAGTTGATCATCTTCATGATGCTGTAGATGAACGTGATCCCGAGGGCCATCAGGCTGTAGATCACGCCGATGACGACCCCCGAGAGCACGTACTGCGAGAGGAGGAACGCGTCCAACGACGGCGGTCCGTCGCTCAGCGCTTCGGCGCCGCCATCCAGTCTCCCGTCTTGAGCTCGGCCGGATAGACGATCTTGACCTCGGCGAACGCCATCTCCGGCTTCGTGTACTGGGTCACCAGCATCGGCGGCGTCCACTGTTGCCAGTACGGGCCTTCGCCGCGCGTGAAGCTGATCGTCCCGTTCCAGCCCTCGAACTTGCCGGCCAGCAGCGCCTTGAGCAGGTCATCGGTCTTGTCGCTCTTGGCGGCGTTCAGCGCGTCGGCCAGCAGGACCACCTGGGAATATCCGTTGAGCGCGCCGTAGATCGGATCCTCCTTGAACTCGGCCATGTACTTCTTGCGGAACGCTTCGCCACGGGTCGTCAGCTTCATCGTCGGGTGGTAGTAGACGATGAAGGACGCCCACGTCCCCTTTTCACCGAGGTTCTTCCAGTACTCCGGCCGCGTGGGCGCGTCATAGGAGATCAGCATCGGCACCGCCGGGTGGAGTCCGACGTCGAAGGCCTGCTTGACGATCAGGTACATGGGCGTGCCTATGCCGCCGTTCAGCAGCACGTCCGGCTTCCAGTTCTTGATCTCGAGCAGCTGCGGCGTGAGATCCACCACCGCGCGATCGAAGATGATGGTCTTCAGCTCGGCGCCCGGGTACAGCGACGCGAACGCCTTCTTGGTCTCGTCGACCAGTCCGACGCCGTAGTCGGTGTTCTCCGTGATCAGGGCGGCCCGCTTGAAGCCCCGCTCCTTGACCCACCGCGTCCACATCTGGCAGCGATCGGGATCGATCACGTGCGTGCGGAAGGTGTAGTTCAGGTGCTGCTCGGTGATCTGTCGCGCCGAAGCCTGGGTGGAGAAGACGGGAACCTTGAACTGCTCGGCGAGCGCCTGGACCGCCGTCATCACCGAGCTGTGGAATTGCCCGACGACCGCGACCGCCTGGTCCTGCGTCGCCAGCTTGCGGAATCCCGCCGCGCCCTTCTCCGGCGTGCCGGAGTCGTCCTCGACGACGAGCTCGATCTTCCGCCCGCCGAGGACGCCGCCGCGCGCGTTCACTTCCTCCGCGCCCATCTTCGCGCCGCGCGCGATGAACTGTCCCGCCGCCGCGTCTCCGGGCGGCGAGAGCGGCGTGAGGACACCGATCTTCACGGGCTTCTGAGCGAGAGCCGGCGTGGTCAGCGCAACCACCAGGAGTACCGCCAGCAAGGCAAGCCGAACTCGTTCAATCATCGTGATCCTCCACCGAAGGGGCTGGGTGCGGAGCCGAGCGGTCCTCATGCTATGCGGGCCGACGATCAGCGTCAATACGGCGCGAGATGGATTGTCGGTAGCCGACGCGTGCCGCTTCGACGATTTCCACTTGACAGCTTCACGCAGAGTAATCGCGGCGCGGTCGGACTTCTCGTCGGGAAATCGTCCCAGCATGGCGTAGAAGCTCGGTGACGCCACCCGAGGCGCCTCCGTCGAAAAATTGCGGTATGCGCTGAGATCGTCGCTCCTGGCGGCTCCGAGGCGCCTCCGAAACTGGGGTGTAGAGTCGCTCCAGGAAAAGGGGAACCGCCATGGAAATCTGTACGCCCGACGCAGTCGACTATGCAGCACTCGATCGGCTTGGCGACGAGATCGCCGAGATGTCAGCCCACCTTGAAGCGGCGACGGCACGCCTGCTCGATCTCATCCGCGAGTTCGACGCCCGCGGTGGCTGGAACTCGGGGTTCAGCTCGTGCGCGGCCTGGCTGAGCTGGCGCGTGGGGCTCGATCTGGGCGCGGCCCGGGAACGCGTGCGCGTAGCGCGCGCCCTGGCGACCTTGCCG
>QHSP01000054.1 GCA_003220495.1 Candidatus Rokuibacteriota bacterium
TCGCCAACATCACCGAGTTCGGCGTGACGCCGTTGTTCGCCGTCGACGAGCTGGCGGGCGCCGGCGTCGCGATCGTTCTCTACCCGCTGTCCGCGTTCCGCGCCATGAACGCGGCAGCGCTCGCCGTCTACGAGACCATCAGGCGGGACGGTACCCAGAAGCGAGCCGTGTCCGCCATGCAGGCGCGCGCCGAGCTCTACGATTTCCTCGACTACCACGCGTACGAGGGCAAGCTCTTCGCGAAGGACCAGGAGGACTAACGCCGTGCCGAAGATCCTGACCGAAGCTCACGTGCAGTCGTTCCAGCGCGACGGCTTCTTGTCGCCCGTCCGCGCGATGAGCGCGGAGCGGGCTCGCCACTATCGCGAGCGGTTCGAGTCGCTGGAGGCGCGCGTCCACGATATCAAGAAGATGAAGACGAAGTCCCATCTGCTGTGTCCGTGGGTCCTCGATATCGCCGAGGACCCGTACATCCTCGACATCTTCGAGGACCTGATTGGTCCGAACCTCCGCTGCTGGAGCATGGCGTGGCGGGCGAAGAAGGCCGACGGCGAGACCTTCGCCGGCTGGCACCAGGATTCGTTTTACGGCTCCGCCGTCCCGGTGGTCCTCGGCGCCCTGGCCCTCTCCGAGTGCGGCAGCCGGCAGGGATGTCTGCGCGGCATTCCCGGCTCGCACACGTGGGGGATCCTGCGCCACGAGGAGACCGACGATCCGCGGAGCATCCTGGCGCGCGGCCAGTACATCACCGAGCCGTTCGACGAGTCGAAAGCCGTCGACTTCGAGCTTCGTCCGGGCGAGATGGCGATGTTCGACAACTCACTCGTGCACGGCTCGGCCGGCAACTTCGGTCCCGAGCGTCGATTTCTCCTGCTGGTCGAAATGCTGCCGACCTGGGCCAAACCGGCGCGAGTCCGCCAGCCCGCGATGCTCGTGCGTGGCGTCGACACCTACGACAACTTCGACGACGAGCCCCGGCCGGACGGTGAGTATACCGAGACTGCGCTGGCGAACTGGAGCCGGGTCGTGGGCGCGCGCGCCAAGCTACTCTTCGAAGACAGCCGCTACGGGCCGAGCGAAGCCTACGGCGGGACGCGACCGGCGACCTAATTCGGGCGCGCGGAGTGGCGTCGAGGCGCGGGTGACGCACCTCGACGCCGTCGATCGCTGAAGTTCGCGGGATCTCAGCGCGCGCGACGCCGGCGAGCGCTGCCCCGCGCCTGCCGGGACAACGCGGCGCGCGTGCGCCCCCTCAGACGAGGCCCCGACGGAGCGCCTGGGCGACGATCTCCGTGCGCGACCCGACGTCCAGGAGTGCGCGAATTTTCTCGAGATGGTCCTTCACGGTGTGCGGGCTCAGGTGAACTTGCCCGGCGATTTGCTTGTCGGTCAATCCCTCCGAGAGATGCCGGAGGATCGCGAGGTCCGTGTCCGAGAGCGCGGTGACCTGGCGTGATCCCGCCGTCCGGGCGGCGGGCGCCTCCACGGTCGACGTCACCGTGGAGATGACCTGCGCCGTCACCTTTGGATCGAGGACCGAGCCGCCCCGGTACACCGAGCGAATCATCTTTTTCAGCTCGGAGAGCTGCACGTCCTTGATCACGTAGCCCTTGGCTCCGGCCATCAGACTGCGCAGGACGAACCCGTCCTGGACGTAGTTGGTGAGCATGACGACCGCCGTGCGAGGAACCGCCTCGAGGATCCGGCGGCACACCTCCGGTCCATCCGCGCCCTCCAGCCGCACGTCGAGCAGCACCACGTCGGGTTTGCCGTCGGCGACGATCCTCAGGGCGTCCTCCCCGGTCCGCGCCTCCCCGATCACCGCCATGTCGGGCTCGAGCTCGAGCGAAAGCCGCAGACCGTGACGCACAACCTCGTGGTCATCGACGACGACGATGCGAATCTTGGCCATGCCGTCACCTCACTGTCGGTCGAGATGGAGCGGGAACGTTCCGCGGATGCTGACGCCGGCTCCCGGGCGCCCCACGATCTCGAGGCGCCCGCCCACGCCCTCGATGCGCTCGCGCATCTGCCGCAGCCCGAAGTGGCCCGGCAGGGCGCCCACCACCTCGGTCCCGCCCGCCGACAGGCCGACTCCGTCATCGCTGACCTCCACCGAGGTCCAGCCGTCGCCGATCTCGATGCGGACGCATGCGCCCTGCGCCCGCGCGTGCTTGGCGATGTTGACGAGCGCTTCCTGCAGCGTCTTCTGGAGCACGTCGGCGGCCACCGGCGTCAGAGCGGCCGGATCGCCCGCGAGGGTGAGGTCGACCGACGTCCCCGTGAGCTCTCGGAAATCGCGCACGATCCGCTCGAGCCGATTCGAGAACGTTGCCTCGGCCAGACCCTCGGGCGAGAGATGACCGATGAGCTGGCGGATCTGGGCCATCATGAGCCCTGTGTCGTGGCGGATTTCCTCGAGCTTGGGACGGACCGAGGACGTCGCGAGGGTCCGGTGCAGGCACCAGTCGAGCTTGAGCCCGACCGAGAAGGCGAGCTGGCCGAGGGTGTCGTGCAGCTCGTTGGCGATGCGGACGCGCTCGCGAACCCGAACGGCCTCGGCGGCCTGCGCGTGCAGGCGAGCGTGCTCGAGCGCCACGGCCGCGTGGTCCGCCGCCGCCCGGAACACCTCGATCTCTTCCCGCTCGAACACCCGGCGCGCTCGGTCGCCGATGGAGAGGACGCCGATCGGGGCGTCCTCGTGGAAGAGCGGGATCGCGAGCACCGCGCGGATCGGAACCTCGGTGGTCGGCTCACGATCCGTGACCGGCAGGCCGGGACTGGCGAGGAAATCGGAGGTCGCCACCAGGTGTCGATCGCGTAGCGCCTGAGACTCGACCGGACCGAGCTCCAACCCGTCGACGTCATCCTGCGACTCGACCCCATGGGCGCGCGCGACGGCGACGAGCCGCACGCGGCTCCCGATCAGCTCGAAGAGCGTGGCGCGGGCGCAGCCGAGCAGCAGCAGGAGCGTGTCGACGATCTCGCGGCCGAGCGTGGACACGTCGAAGGAGCGCGACGTCGCGTGCGCCATGAGCGCCAGCGCTTCCGCGGTACGCCGTCGCTGACGGCTCTCGGTCGCCAGGCGGGCCATCTCGAGCGTGACCGCCATCCCGTCGGCGAAGAGCTGCGCGAGCCGCATGTCCTGGGGCGTCCACGATCCGTGCTCCCGGCGGACCTCAAGCACTCCCAGCGTCCGATCGCCGCTGAGGAGGGGAACGGCCAGGACCAGCTCGCCCTCGGGTGCGCTCACGATCCGGCGCTCGCGGAGGGAGCGAGTCACGGCGTCGCCGACGGCACGCTCGGGGTTTTCCCCGAGGGGACTCGACGCGAGCCGCTGAAGCGCGGCGCCCATGAATGCGTCGACGACGTGTAGCCGGCAGCTCGACACGCGCAGGAGCCGGCACAGGCTGTCGACGACGCACTGGGCCACCTCCTGGAGGTGTCGACCGACCGCGCCGTCGCCGAATGGCCGCGTCACGAGTCGGAGTAGATCGGCGAGCTCCTTCTCGATCGCGCCCGGTGGTGCGGTCATCTCGCCGTTGGCGGTATGGGACGTCATCGACGTGGTGCGTGCTCGGTCGGATGCGACGCCTGACGGCCGTGAGGCCTGCCTGTTCGAGTCTAGGCAGCACCCGGGAAGGCTGTCAACGCGGCGCCGGCGATCGCGGTCACGCCGATCGCGCATAGCTGGGCTGTGATTCATGTCCCAGTCGCTGAGCCGGGCTCAACGCGTCGCGAGGCGCGTGCCCCTTCTGGTCGTTATCGAAGTAGGCGTCCACCTCCGGTAGGTTTCGGGCGTGAGAAGGCTATAAAAGGACGCGTCGATCTCGACCGAGTTGAAGCGCCGGCTCACGTACTCGAGCCGGCGGCGAGCGGGGAAACCGGCCTGATAGAACGCGCCGTCCCAGCTGTCGTAGGTCCAACCCGACACGCCAATCCACATGGCGAAGTGCCGGCCGCGGCGCGCCTCGTGACGACCCGCGGCCGGCAAACGCTACGCTCGCTCAGGCGTTGGGAGGCGCCGCGCTGACGTCAGCCAGGGCCGACTCGCTGTCCTCTTCGATGGCCAGATCGCCGATCGTGAGAATCCCGACGGGACGGCCCCGCTTCACGACGGGGAGTCGGCGAACGGCGTGCTCCCGCATCAACCGAACCGCTGTTCCGACATTGTCGTCCGGCGACAAGGTCATCAGCACGCGGCTGCAGACGTCGGCCAAGGTGGTCGAGCGCGGATCCCGACCGGCGGCGATCGCGCGCACGACGATGTCGCGATCCGTGACGATGCCGCACACCGTCTGGCCATCGAGCACGACGACGTTTCCGATGCTGGCATCGCGCATCGTCTGGGCGGCGTCGAGCGCCGAGGCGGTCTGGGGCAGGGTGATGGGCTCGGGTGTCATCAGCTCCTCAACGGTCCTGTGCTTGGTCACAGCGCTCCTCCTTCGTCTCAAGGCAAGGCCTCGCTAGAGCTCGCTCTCCTCGTCCCCGTCGCTGTCGGCATCATCATCGTCCAGCGCAACGAGGATGAGCTCGGTGTCGCCTTCGGTCGTCTGGACGCAGTCCACGCGGACGCCATCGAGGGCGCTCTGGGCCACCGGATCGACCAGGAGCACGGTCGAACCCCGGTGCTCCACGACCTGATCGTCTTCGCGCGCGTGGTCGGCGACCAGCATCCACTGCCCGGTCGGGGCCGCGGCGACCCGTAGCCCGACTGCCTCACCTTCCAGGTTTGCGGCCTGCTTCTGCTCGAGTAGCCGTTCTTTCGCTCGTTCGCTCACGCTCACCATGGCTCGTTCTCCCGCGAGTTGTCGGTTTCGATGTTGGTTTCTTGTGCTCGCCGTGGAATGGTCCGCGATCGCGATTGCTTCCGCGCCGCAGCCAACGATCTCAGCGTGGCGGGAGGACGGGCCACCGTCGACCTCACAGTGTGGGATTCGAAGACCCGATTTAGGGGGTCCATCGGAAGAGGTTTCACTCACTGAGAGGAAAGTCGCCGACCTGATCAGAAACTGACCGGCGCAGACCGGTCCGTGAGACGGATATGGCGCGGTTTTACCGGAATTTCAGCCATTTCCGCCACTCCCGTGCCTGGCATTGCGCGTGCTACTCATACGTCGATCATGGACATACCGGGTGCGAGAACGGGAGCTCTGAAGTTCCCGGGGTTCATGGCCGCGACCCTGACCGACCACGGCGCGCAGATGGTCGAAGACCTTCTGCAGCTCGGCATCGCGATCAGCAGCGAGGGTGAGCTCGCCCCCGTGCTCGAGCGCATCGTGACCCAGGCGCGCCGGTTCACGGGAGCGGAAGCGGCGACGCTCTTCCTGCGTGAAGGCGGCCATCTGCGCTTCGCCGTCGTCCAGAACGAGACCACCAACCGACGGTTCGGCAACTACGACATGCAGCAGCGTCTCGAGGTCGAGCGACTGCCGCTGGACGTGCCGAGCCTCGCCGGCTACGTCGCAAATTCGGGCGAGGTCGTGAACGTGCCGGAGGCCTACGACATCCCCAGCGACGCGCCCTACGCGTTCAACTGGCGGGTCGATCTGACGACCGGCTATCGGACTCATTCGGTGCTGGCGGTGCCGCTGCGGGACGCCGCACAGCGGAACCTCGGCGTCTTGCAGCTGATCAACGCGATCGGTGGCGACGGTCAGCCGGTTGCATTCCATCCCAGACTCGAAGACGTGGCCCGGGCGTTCGCCGCCTACGCGGCGATCGCGGTTCGCAGCGCCCGGCTCGAAGAGCTCTCGTTCAAGGATCCGCTCACCGACGGCTACAACCGGCGCTACCTGATGCTCCGGCTCTACGAAGAGGTGAGCCGGGCGGCCCGCTATCAGCAGCCGCTCTCACTGATCCTGCTCGACCTCGACGGCTTCAAGTCCATCAACGATCGCTGGGGCCACGGCGCCGGCGACGACGTGCTCAAGCAGGTGGTGCAGCTCCTGGCGAGCCAATCACGGCGGGACTCGGTCGTCGCCCGATACGGGGGCGATGAGTTCATCGCCCTCTTGCCGAGCACCACCAGGGCGGCGGCGCTCGTCTACGCCGAGCGGATGCGCGCGATCATCGAGCGCTATCCGTTCCAGTACGGTCCGCTGACCGCGAGCTTCGGTGTGGCCGGCTACCCCGACGATCCCGGAAACGTCGCCGACCTGATCAAGCGCGCCGACCACGCTCTCTACGAGGCCAAGCGCCAGGGGCGCAACCTCGTGGGAGGCCACTGAGATGGCCATGCTCGCCGCCACGGCGCGCGCCACCAAGCGCGTGCTGATCGTCGACGACGATCTGTCGATCGTGCGCGTGCTGCAGGACGCGCTCGGTCTGTTTCGTCACGAGCACACCTACGCGGCCCAGACGGCCGCCGATGGCGCCGAGGGCCTCGCGGCGCTCGAGCGTGGTCAGTTCGACCTGGTCTTGCTCGACATGTACATGCCGCGGATGACCGGCCTCGAGCTCCTCACGGAAATGCGCCGGCGCGGGCTGCAGACTCCGGTTCTCATGCTGACGGGCAACGAGGACAGTCGAAGCGCCGCGAGCGCCCTCGCGAGCGGCATCTTCGCCTACGTTCCCAAGCCGTTCGATCTCCAGCAGCTCGAGGTGCTGGTCTCGCTGGCCGCCGCGTCGCGCTCGGTCTCGGCGGCCTGACCGCGCCGAGCTGCGCTCACCGCCCCGCCGCCGCGCCTCAGCGACCGAGCCAGCGGACGGCGGCGCCGATCACCCCGGCGCCCGCGATCAGCCACACCGAGTTGATCCGCCACCTCAGCAAGAGCACGGTCGCCGCGAGCGCCAGTCCTGCGCTCGGCCAATCGACTACCGCGCTTCGCCCGAGCTGCCAGGTGACGGCCAGCATCAGCCCGATCGCCGCGACGTTCACACCGTCGAGGAACGCGCTCATCCAGGCCGAGCCACGAAGGCGAGGGACGATCGGGTAGACGATGGCGACGAACACGAACGATGGAAGGAAGATCGCGACGGTGGCGAGCGCGGCGCCGCTCGTCCCCGCCACGACGTACCCGATGAAGGTCGCCGTCGTGAAGACGGGGCCCGGCGTGAGCTGACCGACCGCGACAGCGTCGATCAGCTGCTGGTCGGTGAGCCACCCGAGTCGCACCACGAAGTCGTTACGCAGGAACGCGAGCAGCACGTAGCCGCTTCCATAGAGCACCGCGCCGATCTTCAGGAACACGAAGAACAGGCTGACCGGATCGACCGCGACCGAGGCCACCGCCGCCGGAAGCGCAGGCGCGCCCAGCCCCGGCGCGAGCGCCAGCACGGGCGGCCGCGGGCGGACGCGCCAGCCGTTGCGGGCGGCCATGACGAGGAGCCCGGCCCCGAGCAATAGCACGATCTCGTTGAATCCGGCGGCGTAGAGCACGAGGACGCTCGCGCCGACGGCCGCGTGCAGCCACCCCTTGACCGCGGTGTTCGCCAGCGCCCAGATCGCCTGCAGCACGACCGCGATGATGACGGGCTTGATCCCGTACAGGAGCCACGTCGCCTCCGGCGTCGATCCGTACCGCACGTAGGCCCAGGCGATCGCCAGCGAGATCAGCGCCGCCGGCAGGATGAACAGCGACCCGGCCAGGACGAGGCCGCGCCAGCCCGCGCGCGCATAGCCGAGGTAGATCGCCAGCTCGGTCGAGGTGGGGCCGGGGATGAGGTTGCTCGCGCCGAGCAGATCGAGGAACTGCTGCTCGGTCACCCACCGCCGCCGTTTCACCACCTCGTCGCGCATGAGCGCGATGTGGGCCGCCGGCCCGCCGAACGCGACGACGCCGAGCTTCAGGAAGAGCCCGGCGACTTCGCGCAGCGATCCTGGGGCAGGCGGCTCGACGTCGCGCACCCGGCGATCATACTCAAACCGCCTTCCGCCCGATATCGTGCGTCCCCAAGCAAGTTGACCGCGGCGACGCGATCGCGTAGATCTGGAGGCCATGAGCGATCCCGTGACCGTGTCGGTCCTGACGCATCGCCTCGAGGCCATCGTGCAGGAGATGGGCGAGGCCATGCTGCGCACGGCGTACTCCCAGATCCTGAACTCCAGCCGCGACTTCTCGACAGCGCTCTGTGACGCGGGCGCCAGGCTGATCGCGCAGGCGGAGCACGTGCCGATCCACGTCGGCGCGATCCCGTGGGCGGTCGAGTCCGTGCGCGACGCCTTCAAGGGGCGGGTGAGGCCGGGCGACGTCTACCTCCTGAACGACCCCTATCACGGCAACAATCATCTGCCTGATCTGACGGCGTTCGTCCCGGTGTTCGTCGGCGACGAGGTCGCCTTCTGGTCGGTCAACCGCGCCCACCAGAGCGACATCGGCGGCTCGACCCACGGCGCCTACAACCCGGGCGCGACCGAGATCTGGCAGGAGGGTCTGCGGATCACGCCGCTGAAGCTCTACGATGCCGGCGAGCTGCGCGACGACGTGCTGCGCATGATCGCGACGAATGTCCGCCACCCGCACGACTTCATGGGCGACCTCCGAGCGATGATCGGCTCGGCGCGCGTCGGCGAGCGGCGCCTGCTCGCGCTGACCGCCGACTACGGCGCGGCGACGGTCCTCGAGGCCGTGGACGAGATCCTCGACGGCGCCGAGCGCCGGGCGCGCGCGTGCGTCGCCACCTGGAAAGACGGCGTCTATCGCGGCGAGACGGTCCTGGACGACGACGGCCACGAGTTTACCGACATCTGGATCCGCGCGACGGTGACCAAGCGCGGCGACGCGCTGACGGTCGATCTGAGCGACTGCCATCCTCAGGTCTCCGGATTCGTCAACTCGTCGTTCCCGAACACGATGTCGGCGGTTCACATGGCCTTCGCGTATCTCATCGATCCGCGGACGCCGAAGAACTCGGGCACGTTCCGGCCGGTCAAGGTGATCGCGAAGCAGGGCACGATCGTCTGGCCCTTTCCGCCGGCGCCGGTCACGCTCGCGACGAATCACTGCGCTCAGGAGATTGCCGAGGCGATGATCCGGGCGCTGGCTCCGGCGTGCCCGGAGCGCGTGCTCTCGGGATGGGGCCGCCGCTTCCGCATCGCGATCAAGGGGATGAATCCGCGGACGCGCAAGCCGTTCATCTGGCACATGTTCCACGCGCGGCCGGGCGGCGGCGCGAGCGCGGCCGGCGACGGCTGGGAGACCGCGGGCGAAGGGCAGGCGGCCGGCGGGATCAAGTTCGGCAGTGTCGAGGTCGCCGAGGCGCGGTTTCCGCTGACGTTCGAGCGCCACGAGTTCCGCCCGGATTCCGCCGGCGACGGAATGCATCGCGGCGGCGTCGGGGCGGTGCTGCGCCTGCGGGTCGACATCGAGGACCCGGCGGTCGCCAACACCGCGGGCGATGGCGTTCGCCACGCGCCGTACGGGCTTCTCGGTGGCAAGGACGGCCTGCCCCATCGCTATCGGCTCGAGTCGCGCGGCCGCCCGATCCGCGTCTTGAAGACCAAGGAAGTCGGAGTTCCCGTGCGGAAGGGCGACGTGTTCCTGATCGAGTCTTCGGGGGGCGGCGGCTATGGTCCACCTTCGAAGCGGACCCGTCAGGCTCGCGCGAGCGACCGGGAGAACGGCTTCGTGAAGAAGTAGTCCGGGGGAGCCGGAGCTCCCCCAGATGTCGTTCGCGGCTACGAGGCGGACGCGCCGGCCGCGGGCACTGCGAGTCCCGGTCGGCTGCCTTGCAACCGCTGTCCGAGGCTGATCAGCGCCAACCCCAGCCGCACGCGTAGCGGCGACGGCGGTCTCAGCGACGCCGCCAGCTGCTGTCGCGCGAGCGCGGCGTGGAGTTCGCGCAGATGCTCCTTCGCCAGCCACTCGACCAGATAGCCGTTCATGTCCATGACACCGACTCTCCTCTCGCCGGGACCAGCACGGGGGCTCGCCGCGGCACCGGCCTCTCCTGCCGGGTCAGCACGATCTCGAAGCGCCCCGGTCTCGTCCGCTCGGACTCGCTGAAGGCGCCGTACGCGGCTTCCACCACCGGCGTGACGATCTCGGGACGATCGAGCGGCACCGGGATCGTGAGCCGCCAGCCACCCCAGAAACTCCGGCGCACGACCGGTGAGACGACGGCGCCGAGCGCGCCGTGGATCGCGTCGGTCACCGCGATCTGGCGCGCGATCTCCGCGAGTTGCCGACGCTGGCGCCAGGTCGCGAGTCGGAGCGCCGCGACGAGCAGCGCGATCGGGGACAGCGCCACCAGCAAGGACAGCGTGCTGAACACTACGGATTGCATGTCGCCCTCCTCCCTCTTGCTCCCTATGACACCGCGGGGAGGCGGGTGTGAAACGGAGGAGCGAAGGCTACGCGGCGAGCGGGTGGAGATCCGGGCGGCACGCCGAGCAGGGCACGAGTCCGAGCGCGCCAGCGAGCTCGCGGGAGGCCAGCAGGGTGACGGGGCCGATCGGACGGCGCGCGATGTCGCCGCAGGTCGGCAGGCAGTACTCGTGCTGATCGTTGCGGTCGTAATGATAGAGCGTGTTCCGCGCGACGCGCGAATCGCTCCGCTTGCCGATCGCCTGGATGCCCTCGACGGCCAGGAGCTGCTGCTTGAGCCCCACCTTGTCGCCGGAGTAGCCGGTGAGCGCGCCCGAGGTTCCGATGATGCGGTGGCAGGGCACCACGATCGGCAGCGGATTCCAGCGCAGCGCCTGCGCGACGGCCCGTGTGGCCGCGGGCTTGCCGATCTCGGCGGCGATCCCGGCGTACGACGTGACCGCGCCGTATGGAATCGCGGCCGTCGCGCGGAGCACCGCGCGATGGAAGTCGCTGCGCGCCAGGCGCAGGTCGAGCGGCCACTCCAGCCGCGTGCGGTCGCCGCGCAGGTACTCGAGGAGCTCGCGGTAGAGCGCCTCGATCTCGGCGCCGTCCTCCTGCGCCTCGACGCCGCCCACGCGGCTCAACCGCGACATGCTCAGGTCGGTTCCGCCGTGGAGATACTCGACGAGCGATACGCCGTGCTCCGAGCGCGCGATGAGAATGTGGCCGAGCGGAGAGGGGAACACCCGGTAGGAGACCAGACGCGACCTCAGATCGGCCAGCCTCGACTCGAGCCCCTCGCGTGCGCGCGCCACGCTGTCCGCCGCCGCCGGCCCGCGCCGGAGCACGCCCACCACGCCCTCGATCTCGCGATAGCGATGGAACTCCCGCCGGCAGGCGTCGCAGGAGTCGATGTGGTGCTCGACGCGGCGCGAGGCGCCGGGCTCGGCGTCGCCCGTCGCCGCGGCGACGAGGTCCGGTTCGATCTCGAGGCACCCGTTCGGTTTACGCGTCATCGCGGTTGCTCCATGTTGAGTGGGCTCGTTTCGACGCCCCGGGCGGGCGGAAGCTCGTGACCGTTGAGGCTCAGCCGGATCTTGCGGAGCGCTTGAAAGACGTGCGCTCGCGCGCTCTCCGCCGAGCAGTCGAGGCTTCGGCCGATCGCATCGTAGTCGAGGTCGTGGATCTTGCGCATGACGAAGGCCAGGCGCTGCTTGAGGGGAAGACCCTGCACCGTGGATTCCAGAAGCGTCCGGGCCTCGCCGAACCGCGCTTCGTCCTCCGGTCCTTCGGGATCGGCTTCTCGGCTCTCCACCGACACGGCCTGGTGAGCGACCCGCCGGCGTTTCTCGGATCGAAAGTGATTCCGGCCCAGGTTGGTCGCGATCGCGAAGAGCCACGCCCGAACGTTGGCGTCGGGTCCCAGGGTCTTGTAAGCCCGATAGGCCCGGAGGAACGTCTCCTGCGAGAGGTCTTCGGCCTCCGCGGCCCGGGAGGTGACCCTCCGCAGATAGCGATAGATCTCGGCGTGATGCGCGCCCACGATCGTCTCGAACGGTTGTTCGCCCATCATCTCTGAAGACACCGCCGGGGCCCGGTTGTGAAACGGCCGGCTTGGCTCAGCACATGATAAGGTATCCGACGAGCACCGAGCGGTACCCTTCTTCAGGGAGTCCCGGGTGACCGAGACGGCCGACGTCGTGGTGGTGGGTGGCGGAGTCAACGGCGTGAGCATCGCGTACGCGCTGGCCGCGCGCGGTGTGGGACGCGTCGTCCTCTGCGAGCAGGCCGCGCTCGCCAACGGAGCCTCGGGCCGCTCGAGCGCGCTCGTCCGCATGCACTACACGAACGAGTGGGACGCGCGGCTCGCGTTCGCCAGCTTTCCGGTCTTCCGGCACTGGCCCGAGATCATGGGCGGTCCGCCGGTGTTCACGCACACCGGGTTCGTCAACGTCGTCGCCCCGCAGTACGCCGACGCCCTCCGAAAGAACGTGCAGATGCTGCGCGGCATCGGCGTGAACACCGTCGCGATGACGCCGCGTGAGCTCCACGATCTCCAGCCCTTCGCCAACGTCGACGATCTCGGCGCCGCGGCCTGGGAGCCCGAGAGCGGATACGCGGACCCCGCCGCCACGGTGGACGGCTTCGCCCGCAGGGGCGCCGAGCTCGGCGCGCGGATTCTCCAGTGGACTCCGGTCCGGAAGATCCTGCGCCGCGAGAGTGGCGTCGTCGGCGTAGAGACGAGCGCCGGGCGCATCGATGCCGGCGCCGTCGTCGTCGCGGCAGGGGCCTGGGCCCCACGGATCTGCCGCGAAATCGGCGTCGAGCTGCCGGCGAGGCCGAAGGGGCTCGATACGGTGCAGGTCACACGGCCGCCGGCGCTGGCGCAGCCGCACGTGATCGTCATCGACAACGTGCTCGGAACCTACTTCCGGCCGGAGAGCGGCATCCGCACGATCGTCGGCGTCCCCTGCCAGGAGTGGGATCTCGATCCCGACGCGCCCATGGTGCTGGCGCCGAGCGCGCCGGCCGTCGGCGCCCAGATGCTGACGCACCGGATCCCGGCGATGGAGGGCGCCACCCTCGCGCGGGGCTATCGCGCCGTCGACTGCTACAGCCGCGACCGGCACGCGATCCTCGGCCGCGTCGACGGGATCGACGGCCTCTATCTCGCGACCGCCTTCAGCGGCTCGGGCTTCAAGATCGCGCCCGCGGTCGGCGCGTGCATGGCCGAGCTGATCGTGGACGGCCGGGCGAAGACGGTCGACATCGACGCGTTCAGCCTCCGGCGGTTCGCCGAGGGGAAATCGCCCGAAGGTCCGTATCCGTACGCGATCCGGCGCGACCACACCGACCGTTGACTTGATCGCGGGCTCCGACTACTTTGGCTGAACGACCGACATCGCGGAGGGGTTCATGTTCAAGCAGACGGTGACCTCGGAAAAAGAATTGCGCGATCTGATGGGCACGCCGAGCGAGCGGGCGATCAAGAAGGAGTCGCCCTTCATCGACGAGCGCAGCCGGGAGTTCATCGCCCATGCGCCGTTCCTGCTGCTGGCCACCTCCGACGCGACGGGCCGCTGCGACGTCTCGCCCAAAGGTGACGCGCCCGGCTTCGTGCGCGTGCTGGACGAGCGGCACCTCGTGATCCCCGACCGTCCCGGCAACAAGCGGCTCGACGGCCTGCGCAACCTCCTCGACAACCCGCACGTCGGACTGATCTTCCTGATTCCGGGCCGCGAGGAAACCTTGCGCGTGAACGGCCGCGCCGCGATCGTGCGCGACGACGACGTCCTGGAATCGCTCGCGGCGAAGGGGAAGCGGCCGCTCGTCGCCATCGGCGTCGAGGTCGAGGAGTGCTTCCTGCACTGCCCGAAGGCGTTTCGGCGCTCGCAGCTCTGGGAGCCCGAGGCGTGGCCCGATCGCTCGGTCCTGCCCTCGATGGCGTGCGTGCTGTACGAGAAGCTCCAGCCGGAAGGCAAGAGCCTCGAGGACTACGTGCGTGAGAGCGAAGAGGGCATCCGGAGGACGCTCTACTGAGCCGACGTTACCGCATCGGCATCGACGTCGGCGGCACCTTCACCGACCTCGTCGCGGTCGACGAGCTCGGCTCTCTCGCCCTCGCCAAGTGCGCCTCGACACCGCCTGACCCGTCGCTGGGTCTGATCGACGGGCTGGCGCTCCTGGCCGCCGAGCTCGGCACCGACCTCCACGGGCTGCTCGGTGAGACCGAGTCGATCGTGCATGGCACGACGGTCGCGACCAACGCGCTCCTCGAGCGCAAAGGGGCGAAGGTCGGCCTCCTGACGACCGAGGGACATCGCGACGTCATCGAGATGCGCGAGGGGCTGAAGGACGACCGCTACAACCTCAGAATGCCGCCTCCCGTGCCGCTCGTGCCGCGCGTCCGCCGCCTCGGAGTGCGCGAGCGCATGCGCTTCGACGGGACGGTCGCGATCCCGCTCAACGCACGCTCGCTCCAGGCCTCCATCGCGTCGCTGGCGAAGGCGCGCGTGGAGGCGGTGGCCGTCTGCTATCTGCACTCGTATCGGAATCCGCGGCACGAGAAGCAGACCGGGCGCGCCCTGACGCGGCGGCTTCCGGGCGCGTACGTGTCGCTGTCGTCCGAGGTGCTGCCGCAGATCAAGGAGTACGAGCGGGTCTGGACAACGGTGGTGAACGCGTACGTCGGGCCCACGCTCGCGAACTATCTGAAGAATCTGGCGGCGCGCCTCGCGAGCCACGGCTACCGCGGCGACGTCCTGATCATCCAGTCGCACGGCGGCGTGGCGCCGGTGCGTGAGTCGACGCGCCTGGCCGCGGGCGCCGTGCTGTCGGGGCCCGCCGGCGGCGTCGCCGCGGGGCGCTACTGCGCCCGGCTCCTCGCCGAGCCGAACCTCATCACCTTCGACATGGGCGGGACGTCGACGGACATCGCGCTCCTCCAGGGTGGCGAGCCGCAGCTGACCGGGGAAAAGACGATCGGCGTCGCGAAGGTCGCGCTGCCGGCGATCGACATCCACACGCTCGGCGCCGGCGGCGGCTCGGTCGCGTCGGTCGACGCGGGAGGCATTCTCCACGTCGGCCCGGAGAGCGCCGGCGCCCAGCCGGGTCCCGCGTGCTACGGCAAAGGCGGCGCCCGCGCGACGGTGACCGACGCGAACCTGGTGCTCGGGTTCCTCGATCCCGCGAACTTTCTCGGCGGTCGCATTGGGCTCGACGCTCGCGCGGCGCGCACGGCGGTGGACGCGATCGCGCGGAAGCTCGGCACGACGGCGCTCCGGACGGCCGAGGGCATCTCGCGCGTCGTCAACACCAACATGGCGGAAGGGATGAAGATCGTCTCGGTCCGCCGCGGCGTCGACCCGCGCCGCTTCGCGCTCGTCTCGTTCGGCGGCGCCGCCGGCCTGCACGTGACGGAGGTCGCGCGGCTCCTCGAGATCCAGCGCGTCGTCGTGCCGTCGGTCGCCGCCGTGCTCTCGGCTTGGGGGATGCTGGCGACGGACCTTCGCTACGAGCTCGTGCGATCCCACGTGAGCGAGGTGGGGCGGATGACGGCGGCCGGCCTGCGAAAGCTCTTCGCGACGCTCGAGCGCGAGGGCAAGAAGCGGCTCGCCCGCTTCGACGGCCCGGTCACGGTGCGTCGCGCGCTCGACATGCGGTACGGCGAGCAGATCTTCGAGATCCAGGTGGATCTGGACGGCGTGGATCTCCAGGCCGCGGACCTCATGGAGCAGGTGGCCGAGCGTTTCCATCGGCGCCACGAAGCGCTCTATGCCTATAGCGCGCCGGGACAGGAGGTCGTCGTCGTCAACGCGCGGGTGGCGGTCGTCGGCGCGCTTCCGGTGCTGCCGGCCGGCGCGGGCGCCGTGGGTCGGGGCGGGGCCACGTCCTCCGCGCGCCGTCGCGTCTGGCTGGGGGACTGGGTCGAAGCGCCGCTCTACCGCATGGAGGCGCTTACCGCCGGGCTGGAGGTCAAGGGTCCGGCGATCTTCGAGTCGGCGACGACGACGGTGCTCGTGCGAGAGTCCGAGCGCGTGACCGTCACGCCGCACGGCTGGCTCGACATCCGGCTCGGCTGATCGCGTGCCTTCGAATCTGCGCCACAACCTGGCGGCGCTCGGCGCCGACTACGCGCTCTTCGTCGTGGGGCTCGCGTTCGCGTCGCAGTCCACGATCCTGCCGGCCTTCGCGGCGTATCTCGGCGCGCCGAACGTCGTGATCGGCGCGATCCCCGCGGTGATGACGCTCGGCTGGTTCATGCCTTCGCTGTTCGCCGCCGGCCACACCGAGACGCTCGAGCAGAAGCTGCCGTTCGTCCTGCGCCACACGGTCTGGGAGCGCGTCCCGTTCGTCGTGCTGGCGCTCGCCGCGTTCTTCCTCGCCGACCGCGCCCCGGCGCTGACGCTCGGCGTGATGCTCCTGGTGCTGCTGGTCGTCACGGGTGTCGGCGGCGTGCTCATGCCGGCGTGGATGGACGTGATCGGGCGCGTGATCCCGATGACCCTGCGCGGGCGGTTCTTTGGCTTTGCCAACCTCGCGGCCAGCGCGGGCGGCCTGGCCGCGAGCGTCGTGACGGCGAGCATCCTCGCGACGGTCCCGGCGCCGGCCAGCTACGGTCTGTGCTTCGTGGGCGCGTCTCTGTGTCTCGCGCTCTCGTTCGCCGCGCTCGTGGTCGTCCGCGAGCCGGCCTCGACCTCGTCGGCCCCCGCCGTGCCGCTCCGCGAATACCTCGGCCGGATCCCGGCACTCCTCGGGCGCGATCCGAATCTAGCGTGGTATCTCACCGCCCGGGCGTTCGGCGTGGTCGGTTCGATCGGCAGCGGCTTCTATACGGTGTACGCGCTCCGGGCCTGGGACGCGCCGGCCGCGCAGGCCGGCGTCTTCACCACGCTCCTGTTCCTCGGCCAGATGGTGGGGAACACGGCGCTGGGCTGGCTGGCCGACCGCCGGGGCCATCGTCTGGTGATCATCCTCGGTCTCGCCGCGACCCTCGCCGGCAACCTCATGGCCATCGCCGCGCCCACGCTCGGCGCCTTCGGCGTGGTGTTCGTGCTGATGGGCATCCAGATCGCCGCCATGAACGTGTCCAACCTGAACGTGATGCTGGAGTTCGCGCCGGCGCCGTCGGAGCGGCCGACGTACGTCGGCCTCGGCACGACGCTGGTGGCGCCGATCGCGTTTGGCGCGCCGCTGGCGGCAGGACTCCTGGCGGACGCGGTCGGCTTCCTCGCGGTGTTCTTCGTGGCGGCCGTCGCCGTCAGCGCGGCGCTGGCGCTCCTGATCGCGCGGGTGCGCGACCCGCGAGCCATGGTGGCGCCGCGCGCCGCCTGAGCGTCACTTCGGTCGCTTGACGCGCTCGATGGCCGGGTCGTCGACGACCGGCTGATCGCTCGCCAGCGCCAGCGCGATCGTGGCGCCCGGCTCGACCAGCAGATCGATCTCGGCCACCCGTTTCGTGAACGCCGCGAGGATCACCCCCTGGTCGGTCTGGATCTTCACCAGGACACGATTGCCCTCGCGCTGCTTCTGGATGACCTGGCCTTCGACGACGCGAGCCTTCAGCCGCAGCTCTTTCGGCAGATAGGGATCGAGCCGCGGCGGGACGTAGACCGTTCCGGCCACGCCGAGGGTGGCGCCGACCAGGAGCGTCACGATCAGAATGATCCAGCCTCTCATTTGGCCTCAGGCTTCCCGGAGGCCGGCGCCGGCGGCTTCGGCTCCGGCGCGTCCTCGAGCCCCTTTTTGAATTCGACGAGCGCCCGGCCGAGCGAGCGGGACAGCTCGGGCAGCTTCTTGGCCCCGAAGAAAAAGGCGCCGAGCGCCAGCGCGATGAGCAGATCCTGCGTACCAATCATGGTGGTGCTCCTTCGTCCGCGCAGAGGTCAGCACGTGGTGGCCGGCGATCCCGGCGTTGTGCGCGCTGCAGGCCGTCGCGGGGCGGGGGGCCCCGCCGGCCGAGGCGCGACTGTAAATAGTCGTCGCGTCGGACCACTCAGGCGGACGGTGGAGCACGAACCGCGGGTGCTGCGAGTGCGAAGGCGCGCTCGGCCTGTCCGACCGTGAGCGCGACACGGCCCAGGCGGATGGCGTGAGACTCGACGCCGACGACCGGCGTCTCCAGCGGCGAATCCATGCCGGCGACCGCCAGGACCACGTCGTCTCCGTCGGCGGCGTCGTAGAAGCCGCCGATCCAGCCGGGATCGGGCGGGCTCGCGCTGGCCAACGGTCCGAGCGTGGAGAGGACCAGCACGAGGAGCGCGGTCACGGGGAGCCGCAGAATCATCGGTGCTATTGTAGCCCACCTGCGCGTGCCGCCTCGTCGAGTGCAAGCGCCCGCGTGATCGCGCGACGCTTCGGATTCACCGGCCGAAGGTTCCGGCCGCGGACGTTCTGAACGCGCGCACGGCGCGTCCGGTGCGCCCGCCGCCGTGCGGATCGCTCACGCGTCCGGCTTCGGCCCGAAGCGATAGACGCTCGTGTCCCGCACGTGAAAGCCCGATTTTTCGTAGAGCCGGTGCGCGGCCTGCCGCGATTGACGGGACGTGAGGTCGACGGTCTTGGCGCCTCGCTGCTTGGCCAGATTCACCGCCGACAGGGTCAGCGCCTCGCCGACGCCGCGGCCGCGGGCCGCACTGTCGACGACGACGTCCTCGATCCACGCGCGCATCGCGGTCGGGATGCGGAAGATCACCAGGGTCAAGGTGCCGACGATTCGGCCGCCGGCGCTGGGGTCGCGCGCCAGGAGCACGGTGTTGTGCGGAGAGGCGATGATCTCCGTCAGCGCCTCGCGGGTCAGCGGGATGGCTGACGACGACAGCTGAGGCAGCAGACGCGCGAACGCCTCCACAACCTCGGCGGTCGCGGCATCTGCGACGCTGATTTCGACCTGGCCTTTGCGCTGCGCCATCGGAGCGTCCGCCTCGAGCGGGACCGAAAGCTACGTCAACGGCACGTAGTCGTACTCGCCGATACCCTGGAGAACGAGAAAGACGGCCGAGCTCTCGCCGCCATTGGTGACCAGATGCGGGCGGCGGGCGCGCACCGTGTACGTTTCGCCCGGCGACAGGCACACTTCTTCCTTCGGATCGCGCAGGAAGAGACGCAAGCGGCCCTGGAGCACGTAGAAGGTGTCCTCGATGTTGTTGTGATAGTGCCAGGGCACTTGCTGGCGCGGCCCGATCTGGAGCTCCGAGATCCGGAAGCCCGGGCGCTCCGCGTGGCGAGCCCGGCGCTCGACTTCGTAGAGGTGGCTCGCGTCCTTCATCCCTTCGCGTTCGACGGCTTCCATGGCGCGCCTCCCTTCCGCGGCGATGGTACCGGCCGTGCGCCGATCGATCAAGGGCGTCGCGGCGCCTCATGGCACCTCGGGTGAGGACGGCTGGCGGGAGTCGAGCGGCTAGGTATACCATCGCGGCACCGTCATTCGGGGAGATGCCAATGGGCCAGGACCTGCTGGAAGTCGTCAAGGATGGTGTCGCCGTGCTCACGCTGAATCGTCCCGACAGGCTCAACGCGCTGTCGGGGCCAATGCTCACGGCCATGCTCGAGGCGCTGCCGCGCCTCGCCGACGATCCGGAGGTCGGCGTGGTCGTCCTGACCGGCGCGGGTCGAGGCTTCTGCGCCGGCGGCGACGTGAAGGCCATGGCCGAAGGCCGGGAGTTCAGCGGGACCTTCGAGGACAAAGCGCAGTCGCTCCGCGCGGCCATGGAGGTCTCACGGTGGCTTCACGAGATGCCCAAGGTGACGATCGCGATGGTGCGAGGCGCGGCGGCGGGCGCGGGCCTCTCCCTGGCGCTGGCGTGCGACCTGCGCGTGGCGAGCGACACCGCGCGGTTCGCGACGGCCTTCGCGCGTGTCGGTTACTCAGGCGACTTCGGCGGAAGCTGGTATCTCACGCAGCTCGTCGGCACGGCGAAGGCGCGCGAGCTTTACTACACGGCCGACATCGTGGACGCGCAGCAGGCGCTGGCGCTCGGCATCGCGAACCGTGTGGTGCCCGATACTCGGCTCGAGGAGGAGGCGATGGCGCTGGCCGGGCGGTTGGCCCGTGGGCCGCGCGTCGCGTACAGATATATGAAGCGGAACTTCAACGCAGCAGAGAGCGGGACGCTCAAAGACTCGCTCGACCTCGAGGCCTGGCACCACACGCGGTGCGGAATGACCGAGGACCATCGGGAGGCGGCGAAGGCATTCGTCGAGAAGCGCGAGCCGGTCTTCAAGGGTCGCTGATGGGCTTCACTGGCGAGCTCTGGAAGTCGATCGAGCCCACCTACGCGGCGATCCTGCGCCATCCATTTCTCCGCGGCTTGACGGATGGCTCACTCCCGCGCGAGAGCTTCAAGTTCTACGCGGTCCAGGACGCGCTCTACCTGCGCGAGTTCGCCCGCGCGCTGTCACTCGCAGGGGCCCGGGCGCCCCAGGACGACTGGATCATCATGTTCAACGAGCACGCCGCCGGCGCGCTCAAGGTCGAACGCTCGCTTCACGAAAGCTTTTTCCAGGACTTCGGACTGACGCAGGAGGCCGTCGCGTCGACACCGCTGGCGCCGACGAATCTGGCGTACACGAGCTACCTGCTGGCCGTTGCGTATGGCTCGCCCTTCCACGAGGCGCTCGCGGCGCTGTTGCCCTGCTACTGGATCTACTGGGAGGTCGGCAAGGAGCTCGAGCGCGCCGGCTCTGCCGACCCGCTCTACAAGCGATGGATCGGCACGTATGCTTCGGAAGAGTTCGGCTCTGTCGTGCGAGCGGTGCTCTCGGCAGCGGACCAGGTGGCGGCTGGCTTGAGGCCGCCGGAGCGGGAGGCGATGCGGCGGCATTTCGTCACGACGAGCCGCTATGAGTGGATGTTCTGGGACATGGGCTTGCGGCGCGAAACGTGGCCCAGCTGGTGAGTCGGTGAGCAGGCCGGAGCGCTTCGCGCAAGCCACGGAAATCTGGCAGGAAGCCTATCGTCACCAGATGCAGGGGGAGCTCGACCGCGCGATCGAGCTCTATCGCCGCTCGATCGAGGTTTGCCCGACGGCCGAGGCCCACACCTTCCTCGGCTGGACGTATAGCTTCCAGGGCCGCCTCGACGAGGCGACGCACGAGTGCATGCGGGCCATCGAGGTCGATCCTGACTTCGGAAACCCTTACAACGACATAGGGTGTTACCTGATGCAGCAGGGCAAGCTCGACGAGGCCGTGCCCTGGCTCGAGCGGGCAAAGCAGGCCAAGCGCTACGAGCCGCGGCAATTCCCCTACATGAATCTCGCGCGGATCCATGTAAAACAGGGGAGGTGGTGGGACGCGTTGCGCGAGTTCGAAGGCGCCGTGCGTCTGGCTCCCGGCGACACTGAACTCCGGCGGGCGCTGCACTCGCTTCGCGGTCGTCTGAACTAACGTGGCCGTCAGCGGGCTGACTCCGGTGTGTCGCGAAGCTGAACACCGTGGACGCACGCCGCGGCAGCTTTTCCGCAGAAACACTCACGTCCAAACCTGGCGACCCGGTTGCATTGGTGTCGTCGCGAGCCCGACCGCTACAGGTCTGGGCACCAATGAGGAGGTGGCTATGCGACAGGCTGTGATGGTCGGGATGGTGCTACCTGCTGCGCTGATGCTCGTCAGCGGCTGCGCCACCAAGAAGTGGGTGACCGAGTACGTCGGCAAGAAGGAAGTCGAGATCGACCAGCGGTTCACCGGAGTCGACAAGAAGGTGACCGAAGAGACCCAGCGGGTCGACCAGAAGGTCGAGGGAGTGGATACCCGGCTGAAGTCGGCCGAGGGATCGCTCACCCAGACTAAGGACCGCGCGGATACCGCTTATACCAAGGCCGACGAGACGAACAGCCGGTTGACCCGGCTGTGGTCCAACCGCAACTCGCGGAACCAGGTCGAGACCTACCAGGTCCTGTTCGGCTTCGACAAGTGGGATCTGGGCGACAATGCCCAGACCACGCTGGTCAGTATCATCAAGGAGCTGAAGGAGAACCCGAATCTGACGGTCGATCTCCAGGGCTACGCCGACCCCGTCGGATCGTATCCCTACAACGTCGGACTGAGTCAGCGTCGGGTCGAGTCGGTTCGTCGCTTCCTCGTCGAGAAGGGCATCGAGCTCCCGAGGATCCACCTCATCGGGCTCGGCCCCATCGCAGAGAAGGGGACGCCCAACGCCGAGAAGCGGAAGGTGACCGTGCGGTTGATGGTCAACAAGGAAGACTAGTCGGCTCAGGATCTCAGGGACGCGTCCGGAGCGCTCCGGGCGCGTCCCCAGCCCCGACCCCGAAAGTCAGCCCCGTCGAACAAAGTCCGCGAGCGCCCAGCCGATCTCGTTCGGCGAATCCTCCTGAACGAAGTGACTGCCCCTCACCGTGACTTCGCGCTGATTGGGCCAGCGGCGGCAGAATTCCCGCTGCGCACCCACGAGGATCGACCCAGGATCCGCGTTGATGAAGAGCTTGGGTATCGGACTCTTCGCGAGCCACTCACCGTATTCCTTCACGATCCGGACGACGTCCGCGGGCTCCCCGTCCACCGGAATCTCACGCGGCCAGGTGAGGGTGGGTCGCCGTGACTCGCCGGCCTCGCGATACGGAGTCCGGTAACGATCCATCTCCTCGGGGGTGAGGCCGCGAACGACGCTCGCGGGGAGGATCCGCTCGACGAAGACGTTCTTCTGCAGCACCATCTCCTCGCCGGCGGGTGAGCGCATCCCCTGGAAGACCCTTCGCGCCGCCTCGGGCCACTCCTGCCAGGTCACCGGCCGGACGATCGCTTCCATGTAGGCAACGCCCTTGACGCTTTCGGGATGGCGTCGGGCCCAGTGGAAGCCGAGCGCCGAGCCCCAGTCGTGCACGACGAGCACGACGTTGCGTGAGAGTCCCAGCGCCTCGAACCAGCCGTCGAGATATCGCGTGTGGTCTACGAACCGATAGGTCCCAGCGGGCGCCTTGCCCGAGTCGCCCATACCGACCAGGTCGGGGGCCAGGCAGCGGTGCTCGCCCGCGACGTGAGGGATGACGTTGCGCCAGAGATAGGACGACGTCGGGTTGCCATGCAGGAAGACGATCGGTTCCCCGACGCCGGTGTCGACGTAGGCCATTTCAGTATCCAGGACTCGGACACGCTTTCGGGGGTGCGGGTCGCCAGCGGAAAGAGGACTCATGCGCCCGATTGTAGCCGACCCGGATCGTCGGTGTGACGCAGGGTTAGCGAGCATCATCGGGAAGCGAGGCCGGTGCCCGCAGATGCGACATAATCGCTGTGGGACGGTTTCAGGGTTCAACCCGCTGTCCCGGCCAAGCCCCGAGGACGGAGATGATCGGATCGCGATTCAGCCCTGAGACCCGCCGCGCTCTCCGGGTCGACATCTCGGCGACGCTCCTGTTCACCGTGTTCGCGGGGTTGACCGGCCCGTTCCTCGGCCTGATTCTGCGGCGAGAGCTCGGCGCCACACCGCTCCAGCTGGCCGTGATGTCCTCGGCGTGCGGCGCGTGCCTGCTCCTCTCGCTCCTGTGGGCGCGAGCATTCCATGGACGTCCTCCGCTGCCGTACCTCGTCTGGCCCGGCTTCGTGGCCCGGGGCGTGTTCCTGCTGGTCCCCTTCGTCAGCTCGGCCTGGTCGTTCGTCGGCCTCGTGATCGCCCGGGACTTCTTCGGCGCCGCGGTGGCGCCGGCTCAGGCAGCGGTCGTCGAGCGGGTCTACCCGCGCGCTCAGCGCGGTCGTGCGCTCGGCCTCGTCAGGATGGCCGGGGCAGTGCTGGGAATCGGGCTCGCGCTCGGCGCCGGTCAGCTCTTCGATCGGGTCGGCTACCGCTGGATCTTCGTCGCGGCCGCCGTGCTCGGGATGGCCGCGAGCCTCCGTCTGCGACGGCTCGCCGTGCCCGAGCCCGAGAACGGAGCCGGCGAAGCGCCGGCGGGGCTCCTCGACGCTTGGCAGACGGTGCGCGACGACCACGCCTTCCGACGCCTCCTGATCGCATCCTTTCTGTTCGGCTTCGGCTGCTGGATCCAGACGCCGGCGCAGCCGCTCCTGCTCGTCGACGTGCTCCAGGTGACCGCCTCGCAGGTGGGCGTGCTCGCGTCGGTGGCCGCGGTTGCGACGCTCGCCGGTAGCGCGTACTTGGGCTGGCTCGTCGATCGCAAGTCGAGTCTCGAGGCGCTGCGCGTGATGTACCTCCTGGGCGCGACGACGCCGCTCATCTACTACCTCGCCTGGAGTCCCTGGGTGCTGGTCGCGAGCGCCGTCACCGACTCGCTGGTGTCCGTCGGTCTCGAGCTCGTGTGGATGATGGCCGTCATCGACGTCGCTGGGCCTCAGCGGACCGCCCAGTACGTGGCAATCGGTGCGACGCTGACGGGGGTCCGTGGCATCACGGGGCCGCTCGTCGGCGGGCTCGTCATCCACTCTTTCGGCATCCACGCGGTCTATCTCATGGCGGCGATTCTCATGTTCTCCGGTGCCTGGCTCGCCGGCCGCGAGCTGAGGGTGCGGGTCACGGCGCCGGTGCTCACGCCCTGAGCCCTGGGCGCGCTCGGCGGCGAGCCGGCCGTTTTTCGGTGTAGCCGGGATCTGGGCCGTATACTCTGGGGGTGAGCAAGATACTGACGACGATCGCCGCTGCGCTCCTGCTGCTGACGGCCTCGCCCGTGTGGGCCGGGCCCACCGACCAGCTCCGCGAATACACCGATCAGGTCGTCAAGGTCCTCGACGACCCGTCGATGGCGCGGCAAGATCGCCGCGCCGCGGTCCGGAAGATCGCCCACGAGGCGTTCGACATCAACGAGACGGCCCAGCGAGTTCTCGCCCGCCACTGGAAGGACCGTACGCCTGCCGAGCGCGAGGAATTCACCCAGCTCTTTGCCGATCTTCTGGAGCGGACCTACATCGCGCGGATGGACGAGTACGGCGGCGAACGGATCAAGTACCTCAGCGAGGCGATCGACGGGAAGCTGGCCTCGGTCCGCGCGCGCATCCTGACGAGGACGGGGACCGAGGTGTCCGTCGAATCCCGCATGAACCTCCGCGGGGATCGGTGGCTGATCTACGACATCCTCATCGAGAACGTGAGCCTCGTGGCGAACTATCGCTCGCAGTTCGACCGGATCGTCCGATCGAGCTCCTACGAAGAGCTCGTGCGCCGGCTCAAGACCAAGCGCGACGAGTTCCTCAACGAGTCGGCCCCGCGCGCCCGTCGCTCCTCCGGGTAGCCACGGCCCGCGCCGGGGCGTTGACCCTCCGCCCCAATCTGTTAGATTTCGAAGGGTGAAGACTCTGCCCGCCGCGACCGTTCCGGTCGAGATCGCCTCGTGGATCACGAAGTTCGTCGGCGGCGACGGCTCGGGACGGCGCGTCCTCGAGGAGCCGTTGCCCCAGGGCGCGACGGTCCGCAGCGTGCTGACCGGGCTCTCGGCGAAGTTCCCCGAGCTTCACCGAGCCCTCTGGCACGGCAACGAGCTCGGGGAGCACATCGAGGTCCTGGTCAACGACGCGGTCCTCGGCATCGAACACGACCTCGACTCTCCGCTGCGTCCAGGAGATCGGATCACGCTCCTCGCTCAGTTCATGGGCGGGGTGTAGCGCCCAGGCTTCTCCCCCTGGATCGATGGCGAGCTATCAGATCATCGCCTGGAAAGACGTGCCGGCGATGGTCGAGGCGCGCGACGCCTCGGAGACCGTCACCCGCCAGCTGAGCGACCGCTTCCAGCAGCTCATCGACTCGGTCGCGATGCGCCTCGGGCTCCAGAACCAGGACGAATATCTGGACCTGTGGGCTCGCAGCGAGGCGCAAGAGCGCTCGGGGAGCGCGGCGGACGTCGCCGACGCGGTGGTGGCCGAGCTCGAGGCGCGGTTCCCCGAGTTCATCTCGCGCGCGTTCGGCCCGCCGTGAGGCTCGACGGCTGGCTGCTCGCGGTCTGCGTCGCCCGGACCTGCATGACGTCGGTGTTCATGACGTACGCCGCGATCCTGCCGGTGCTCCGGACCCAGTGGGATATGTCGGCGACGGCCGCCGGATCGATCTCGACGGGGTTTCAGCTCGGCTACGCCGTCGCCCTCGTCTCGTTTTCCGCGATGGCCGATCGTGTCGGGGCGCGGCGCGTCTTTCTCGGCTCGGCGTGGCTGAGCGCGGTCACGGCGATCGCCTTCGGCTTCTGGGCGCGGTCCTACGTCACGGGCCTGGTGCTCTCCACGCTCATGGCCCTCTCGCAAGGCGGGACCTACACGACGGCGATCATGCTGATCGCCGACCGCTATCCGCCCGAGCGCCGCGGCGCCGCAGTCGGCTGGCTGATCGCCAGCTCGTCGGCGGGGTACGCGCTGTCGCTCCTCATCTCGGCGCCCTCGCTCGCGTGGGGCGGCTACGAGACCGCGTTTCTCGTGAGCGCGTGCGGTCCGGTCGTCGGCGTCGTCGTGCTCTGGTTCGCGCTCCGGGCCACCCCGAATGTCGTTCACCCGCCGCGGCCCGGTGTCCGCTTCGGCGCGGCCGTGCTGAAGAATCGCCCCGCCATGCGCTTGATCCTGGGGTACACGTTCCATTCCTGGGAGCTGTTGGGAATGTGGGCGTGGACGCCGGCCTTCGTCGCGGCGGTCTTCGCCGCCACCGGCGCCGGCACGATCCGCGCGGTCGAGCTGGCCGCGTATCTCTCGGCTGCCTTCCATCTGACCGGGCTCGTCGCCTCGTCCTCGATGGGCCGGCTCTCCGACCGGCTCGGGCGCCGCGTCGTCCTCTTCGCCCTCGCCGCGGCGAGCGCCGCCTGCTCGCTCGTCTTCGGCTGGCTGGTCGCGGCGCCGATCGCCGTCGTCTTCGCCGTCGGGGCCGTCTACGGCTTCACCGCGCTCGGCGACTCGCCCGTGCTGTCGACCGCGCTCACCGAGACCGTGGGCGCTTCCCACCTCGGCGCGGCGCTGGCGCTTCGATCGTTCCTCGGCTTCGGCGCCGGCGCGGTCGCGCCGATCGTGTTCGGCCGGATCCTGGACTTGACGAACGCTCCCGGTCCGTCGCCGACCACGTGGGGATGGGCGTTCGTGGCGCTGGGTGGCGGCGGCCTCCTGGCGGCATATTGCGCGTGGGGGCTGGCGCCCGACCGGCTCAGGGTCGTGCGCGCGAAACGCGCCGCCGATGTAAGCTAATCCCGAGTCGACCATGACCAGACTGATCTCGATCAAGCTCATCGAAGACACGGCGCGCGAGCTGATGGCGCGCGCGGCCATCGACATTCCCGCCGACTATCGCGAAGGTGTCCGGCAGGCCCGCGACCGCGAGCAGAACCGCATCGCGCGCTTCGTGCTCACCGAGATGGACCGCAACTGGGACATCGCGACGGCCGAGCGCCGTCCGATGTGCGCCGACACCGGCTTGCCGCGCTACTACGTCCGGGCCGGCAACGAGGCGCTCGTCGAAGGCGGATTCGTCGCGCTCGAGCGCGCGCTGCGTCGGGCGACCGCCGACGCGACGGCGGCGATTCCGCTCAGACCGAACCGCGTGCATCCGCTGACTCGTGTGGACCACGACAACAACGTCGGCGTCCACGCTCCCGAGGTCACCTACGCCTTCGAGCCCGGCGGCGACTGGCTCGACATCACGACCGTTCACAAGGGCGGACTCTTCGGGAGCGACTACCGGATGCTCTTCCCGGCGGACGGCGTCGCCGGCATCAAGCGCTTCTTCGTCGACACGCTCGTGCAGTTCGGCAAGCGCGGCCTGGCGTGCCAGCCCGCGATCGTCGGCCTCGGCATCGGCGGGTCGAAGGACACCTGCGTGCGCCTCGGGAAAGAAGCGGCGTGCCTGCGCGCGGTCGGCAGCCGGAATCCCGATCCGGCCATCGCGGCGCTCGAGGACGAGCTGACCGCGCTCGGCAACTACATCGGGATCGGCGCGATGGGGTTCGCGGGCACCTCGCTCGTCGTCGCGACCCACGTCGAGGTGGCCTTTTCCCACACCGGCGGCATGCCCGTCGGGCTTCACAGCTTCTGTCTCTCTTCGCGCCGGGCGACGGCCCGCATCCATCCTGATGGACGGGTCGAGTTTCGCGCCGACCCGATGTGGTTCACCGACTACTACCGGCGCGAGGGTGTCGAGTGATCGAGCGACTCGACGACGTCAGGATGGACGAAGTGCGGTTGACCACGCCGGTCGCGGACGCCGATCTGGCCCGCCTGAAGCTCGGCGACGTCGTCTATCTCGACGGCGCGCTCTACACGGCGCGCGAGAGCGTCTATCGACGGGTCGTCGACGAGAGCGTCGATCTGCCGGCGAGCGTCCGCGCGCTCACCAACGTGAACTTTCATTGCTCGCCCGCGGCGACGGTACGGCCGGACGGGACGTACGCGGTCGAGGCGGTCACCGCGACAGCGAGCTTCCGCTTCGGCAAGTCGATGAGCCGCTGGTTCGAGCGCTCGGGCGCCAAGGTGATCGTCGGCAAGGCCGGTCTCACGGAGCTCGCCTACCGCGAGTGGTTCATGCCCCACGGCGCCGTCTATCTCACCACCGTCGGCTACGGTCTCGGCGCCGCGTACGGGCGCTGCATCAAGCGTGTCCTCGACGTGCACTGGCTCGAGCTCGGGATCGCCCAGGCGCTCTGGGTGCTCGAGGTCGAGAAGCTCGGTCCGTTCCTGGTCGAGGGCGACCGTCAGGGGCGAAGCCTCTTCGCCCTGGCCAACCGCGAGATCAACCTCCGGCTGGACGAGGTCTACCGGGGACTGGCGCCGTTCTCGATGGGGCGCTTCGGCGAGACCACCTCACGCAAGGACGAAGTCGTCTAGCTTCCACGGCTCCGGCCGGCCGCCCTCGGCCGACTCAGCGCGGGCCACCCCAAAGATTTGACACGGTTGTGACGAGTGCCGCGTCCGTCCCGGACATACTGCAACAGCCGATCGATCTTCCATCCGTTCAGGGGAGGGTGCACATGGAAACGCGGCTGGGGCGCGCGGTCGTGATCGCGGTGGTCGGCGTCGTGTTCGGGCTCGGCGGAGTCGCCGGCGAGTCGGTCGCCCAGACACGAAGGACGATAAGATGATGCCGGGCGAAAAGACGATGGAGAAGAAGCAATAGCCGTGGCGTGGCGCGCGTCGCTCGTCGTGGCGGCCCTGGCGGTGTCGTGGGTCGCGGTCGGCTCGGCCGCCGGCCAGGCCTCGCGTCTCGGTGCGCCGGCGCCGGAGGTGGCGGGAGCGCGCTGGATCAACAGCGAGCCCTTGACCACCCCGGGCTTGCGCGGCCGGGTCGTGCTGGTCGAGTTCTGGACCTTCGGCTGAATCAACTGCAAGAACGTGATCCCGCAGTTGCGGGGCTGGTACGAGCGGTACGAGCAGGACGGGTTCACGATCGTCGGAGTGCACAGCCCGGAGTTCTTCTGGGAGAAGCCGTACGGGAGCGTGGTGGACGCGACGAAGAAGCTCGGGGTCCGGTACCCGGTCGTGCAGGACAACGACCTCACGATCTGGAAGCGCTGGGGTGTCTGGGCCTGGCCGACGACGATCCTGATGGACCGCAAGGGGGTCGTCCGCTACCGGCACATCGGCGAAGGGGACTACGCCGAGACCGAGGCGATGATCCGACGCCTCCTGGCGGAGCGGGAGTAGCCGCCCGGGTGCTGTCGCCCTCCGCGAGATTCTCGGCGCTCGCGCTCCTGGCGATCGTGGCGCCCGCCGCCATCGTCGCGGTCCTCGGGTACGTCTCGATCCGCCAGTGGGAAGCCTCGTCCGAGCTCCTGTATCGAGAGCAGGCGCGCGACATGGCTACGATGGCCGCCGAGAAGGTCGAGATGACTTTGCGTCGCGCCGAGGACGCGTTTCTCGACCGCCTCCAGGTCGCCCTGCGGTCCGGAACGCCGTCGGAGCGCGCGGTCGACGCGCTGATCGCCGACTCGCCGTTGATCCGCAGGCTCTATCTCGTCAACCCGCGCGGCGAGCTGCTCTATCCGCGCGCCTGGCGGGAGGGCGACCTGGCCGTCTTCGGGCCGTTGGTGTCGGGAGCCGCCCTGCGCCGCCTCGAGCGAGACGGTAAGCGCGGGGTGATCTCGAACAATCTGGTGTGCCTGGCGCTCCTCACGCAGCGCGGCGGCCAGCCGGTGGTGGCGGCTTACCTGCGCGACCCCGACACCATGCGGCGCGAGATCCTCGAGACGACGCTCGGGACGCTCGAATCGTCGACCAATATCGCCGTGCTCGACCACGAGGGGCGCACGGTCTACTCCCGCGCACCGATCGGGGACGCCCGGCGCGTGCTCTCTGTCGGATTTCGCGAGGCGCTTCCCGACTGGCGGCTCGCTGTCTACCAGACCTCCGGCGCGTCGCCGCGCCAGGCGGTCCGTCGGCAGGTCATGTTCTTCACCGGCGCCCTCGGGGTGCTCGTGGCCGTCATCGTGGCCGGTATCGTCATGACGTGGCGGCTGATGCGACGGGAGACCGAGATGGCCCGGCTCAAATCGGATTTCGTCGCCAACGTGTCTCACGATCTGAAGACTCCCCTCTCCGTGATCCGCATGTTCGGGGAGACGCTCGAGATGGGCCGTGTGGCCGACGAAGGCCGGCGCCAGGAATACTACCGGGTCATCACCCGCGAGGGCGAGCGACTCTCACGGCTGATCGACAACGTGCTGGACTTCTCGCGGATCGAGGGCGGCCGCCAGACCTATGACATGACGCCGACGGCCGTCGAGCCGCTCATCCGTGCGACGCTCGAGGCATTCGGATACCCGCTGGCTCAGCAGGGTTTCAAGGTCGAGGTGAGCGTGGCGGCGGATCTCCCCGAGGTGACGATGGACGCCGACGCCGTCGGCCAGGCGCTCGCGAACCTGATCGACAACGCCATCAAGTACTCGGGCGACGATCGGGCATTGACGATCGACGCGCGGATCGCGGAGGGACGGCTCGTCATCGCGGTCAGCGACCGCGGCCTCGGGATCGCGCCCGAGGAGCAGGCGAAGATCTTCGAGAAGTTCTATCGCGTGGGGCGGAGCGACACGCAAGGACGCCGGGGCAGCGGGGTCGGGCTGGCGCTGGTGCGCCACATCGTCGAGGCGCATGGCGGCACGATCGCGGTCGAGAGCGCGCCGGGTGATGGGAGCCGCTTCTCGCTGCGCCTGCCGCTCGGCGGGACGTGATGGCCAAGATCTTGATCGTGGACGACGAGCCCGAGATCGTGCGCGGCCTGGAGGACAATCTCCGCTTCGAAGGCTATCAGACGGCGTCGGCCGCCAACGGCGAGGAGGCGCTCGCGCTCGCGCTGAGCGGCGCGCCCGATCTCATCCTGCTCGACGTCATGATGCCGCGAATGAGCGGGTGGGATGTGTGTCGCGCGCTGCGCGAGAAGGGTATCGAGGTGCCCGTCATCATGCTCACCGCGCGGGGTGAGGAAGGCGACCGCGTCCGCGGCCTCGAGCTCGGAGCCGACGACTACGTGACGAAGCCCTTCTCGCTGCGCGAGCTCCTCGCCCGGGTGCGGGCGGTGCTGCGTCGGCCGGGCCCGCGCGAGCGATTCGAGGAGTTCGTCTTCGGCGATGTCCGGGTCCGCCCGCGCACCCGGCAGGCGTTCAAGGCCGGCCAGGAGGTCCGCCTCACGCGCAAGGAGTTCGACCTGCTGGTGTTCTTGATCGCGCATCGCGGCGAAGTGATCACGCGCGAGCGGCTGCTCGACGAGGTGTGGGGCTACGAGCGGTTCCCCACGACGCGGACCGTCGACACGCACGTGCTCCGGCTGCGGCGAAAATTCGAGGCGGACGCCGATCGTCCGGTCTGGATCCTGACCCTCCACGGTCACGGTTACAAGTTCGCGGCCGTGTGAGATCTTGGAGTCAGCGCGTAGATGAGATGTGAAGCAGAGGAGAGACCATGCTGATTCGACGCGCACCGCGGTTCACCGCGAGCGAGATCACCGATCCCACGCTCTACCTGAGCCGGCGCGAGCTGATCTCCGGCGCCGCCGCCGCTCTCGTGCTCGCGCCGGGCCTTGGCGAGGCCGCGACGCCCGCTCCCCCGGCGCTGCAGGCTCTGTCCGCGACCCGCCACGCGGCCTTCAGCCTGACCGAGCCGCTGACGAAGGTCGAGGCGGCGACGACCTACAACAACTTCTACGAGTTCGGTGTGAACAAGGACGATCCGTCCCGCCTTGGCCACACATTGAAGCCGCGCCCGTGGACGGTTCACGTCGACGGGTTCGTGAGCAAGCCGAAGACGTTCGACGTCGACGAGCTGATGCGGCTGTTTCCGCTCGAGGAGCGCGTCTATTCGCTTCGCTGTGTGGAAGCCTGGTCGATGGTGATCCCGTGGATCGGCTTCCCGCTCGCCCCGCTGCTCAAGCGCGTCGAGCCGACCGGGCAGGCGAAGTACGTCGAGTTCACCACCTTGCTCGACCCCAATCAGTTCCCGGCCCAGAAGCCGGGATTCTTCGGCTTCTCGTCGCTCGACTGGCCTTACGTCGAAGGGCTCCGCCTGGACGAGGCGATGCACCCGCTCACGCTCCTGACGGTCGGCATGTACGGCAAGGTGCTGCCCAATCAGAACGGCGCGCCGGTGCGCGTCGTGATTCCGTGGAAGTACGGGTTCAAGAGCGCCAAGTCGATCGTCCGGATCCGTCTGGTGAGCGAGCAGCCCAAGACCGCCTGGGAGAAGGCCGCGCCCCAGGAGTACGGCTTCTACTCCAACGTCAATCCCGCCGTCAGCCATCCGCGCTGGAGCCAGGCCGACGAGCGCCGTATCGGGGAATTCCGCCGGCGGCCGACGCTTCCGTTCAACGGCTACGCCGACCAGGTCGCGGCGCTCTACACCGGGATGGACCTGAAGAAGAACTACTAGTCTGAGCCCGCCGTGACGCGTCCGGCGCGTATCGCGCTCAAGGTCGTGGTGTGGTCCATCTGTCTCGCGCCGCTGGCGCGCCTGGCCTATCGGGCGTGGACCGACGATCTCGGCGCCAACCCGATCAGCTTCATCACCAACACCCTCGGCGACTGGACCCTCCGGATCCTGCTCGCGTCCCTCGCGATGACACCGCTCCGCATCGCATTCGGTCTCTCGTGGCCGATCACGGTGCGGCGGCTTCTCGGACTCTTCGCGTTCGCCTACGTGTGCTTGCATTTCTCGGTGTGGATCGTCCTCGACTTCTTCTTCGACTGGCCACGGATGTGGGCCGACATCGTCAAGCGTCCGTACATCACGATGGGCATGCTCGCGTTGCTCTCGCTGATCCCGCTCGCCGCCACCTCGACGACCAGCATGATCCGGCGCCTCGGCGCGCGCAACTGGACGCGCCTGCACCGTCTCGCCTACGTCGCCGCCGTGTGCGCGGTCGTGCACTATCTGTGGCTCGCGAAGGTCGGCGTGAAGGACCCTTACTGGTACGCGGCCGCGCTCGTGGTCCTGCTCGGCGTCCGCGGATGGGAGTGGGCTCGACGGGTGATCCGTCGACGCCGCGACCGGGCCCAAGCGGCGCCCCCGCGCGTGCGCTCCCAGGCCGAAAACCCGCTTTCATGAGCGGCGGCGACGCCGTAGTATCGGTGGCACCATGAACGCCACCACCGTTTCCGTCAACGGCCGCGCCTATCGCGCTCCTCGCCGCCCCGTCGTCGTGGTCTGCATCGACGGGTCCGAGCCTGACTACTTCGAGCGGGGCCTCGCCGGACATACGACGCCCGCCATCGCGCGCTTCCGGAGGGAGGGCGTGTATCGCGTTGCCCGGGCCGTCGTGCCGAGCTTCACGAATCCGAACAATCTTTCGATCGTCACCGGCGCTTCCCCGGCCGTCCACGGGATCTCGGGCAACTACTTCTACGATCCCGCGACCGGTCAGGAGGTGATGATGAACGATCCGAAGTTCCTGCGCTGCGAGACCCTCCTGGCGGCGCTGTCGCGGGCCGGCGGGCGGGTGGCGGTGGTCACGGCCAAGGACAAGCTCCGACGCCTCCTCGGCCACGGGATGGACGGAATCTGTTTCTCGTCGGAGAAGGCCGACCAGACGACCAAGGGCGAGCACGGCATTGATCGGGCCACGGACCTCGTCAGCATGCCGGTGCCGTCGGTCTACAGCGCAGCGTTGTCGGAATACGTGCTGGCGGCCGGACTCGAGCTCCTCGAGCGAGAGCGCCCAGACGCCATGTACCTGTCGCTGACCGACTACGTCCAGCACAAGCACGCTCCCGGGGCCCCGGCCGCGACGGCCTTCTACGTGATGCTCGACCGTTACTTCGACGCGTTCGACCGCGCCGGCGCGGTGCTCGGGATCACGGCCGACCACGGCATGAACGCCAAGTCCAATCCCGACGGCACGCCGAACGTGGTCTACCTGCGTCCGCTGCTCGACGAGCTCGTTGGAGCCGGCCGCTCGCGCGTGATCCTGCCGATCACGGATCCCTACGTCGTGCACCACGGCGCGCTCGGCTCGTTCGCCACGATCTACCTCGACGACGCGACGCAGGCGAAGACAGTGGCGGCCCATCTCGCGGCGACACCCGGCATCGCCGAGGTCTACGACAACGCGACGGGCTGCGCTCGGTTCGAGCTCCCGCGCGACCGTGTCGGCGATCTGATCGTCGTCGGCGACACCCACACGGTCCTCGGGAAGTCGCCCGAGGAGCACGACCTTTCGCTGCTCGAGGAGCCGCTCCGCTCGCACGGCGGCGTGTCGGAACAGACCGTGCCCTTCGTCATCAACCGGCCGCTCGACGAGGCGCACGCGCGGCGACTCGGCGGCGCCGCTGACTTGAGGAACTTCGATTTGTTCGACTACGTGCTCAACGGGGTGAGCTGAGGCGACGTCCGGCCGCGGCGGAGCGGCGGACGCCCGGCGCCGCTACTCGGTGCGTTGCGCGCGCGCTTCCTCGGCGGCCTTGATCTCGTCGGCGAACATCGCGCTCGTCAGCGGGCAGGGGGGCTTGTTCTCGTCGACGTACTGGCAATCGGTCTGGTTGCACTGCACGAAGTAACCCTGGGGCCGTCCGAACCCCCCGGGCCGACGCAGTCGGATCTCCACGCTCTCGGACACGACACCACACCAGAACTCGCGGGCACGGCTTCGGCTCACGTCATCTCCTCAGCGCGACCCGATTTGCCATCGCGCTCGAATACTAGGGACTCGATCAACATACGCCAGGAGCCGCGTTGACACAATATGTCTCTGAGCTTTTTGATCGCGCTGGCGGCGAATTCTGTCGAACGACGGTCTGGATTCGGCTATAAAGGACCTGATTCGCAAGCGTACCGGCATCGCCCGAAAGCTGCACCGTTCGAAGAGGAGGGGTTCGTCGTCTTGCCTCGAGTCCTGATCGGCCGTCTCCGCTTCGCCACGGCCCTGTGGACGGTGGCGATCGCGGTGGTGGCACTCGCTGGGTGCGGCGGCTTGTCGAACGGGGTCAGGACCGAGTCGTCGCTGCTGATCGTTCTCGAACCCGCGGGCTCGAGCCCCGGGAGGCCGGACTTCGACCAATCGTCGATCGCGTCGAGCAGCCCGGTCGACCCTTCCGCGGTGTTGCCGGTCACGCCGGTCATGGGCGAGGGCGGGGACGACGGCGCCGAGGTGACGATCGCCCAGGCCCAGACCACGACCGAGGACAAGGAGACCGGCGGTCCGCCGAGCGACGAGGAGGACAACGATCCCTGGGAGCGGTTCAACGAGAAGGTGTTCGAGTTCAATCGGCAAACCGACCGGTTCGTGCTGAAGCCGGTTGCGCAGGTCTATAGCGTGATCGTGCCCGAGCCGTTCCAGTTGATGATCGCGAACGGTTTCGACAACATCTCCTTCGTGCCCCGGATGGTCAACAGCCTCCTGCAGTTGAAAGTGGGCGGCGCGAGCCGCGAGCTCTCGCGCTTCCTGATCAACAGCACCCTCGGCATCGGGGGGTTGTTCGATGCGGCGAAGTACTGGGGCATCGAGAAGAGCCGCGAAGACTTCGGGCAGACGCTCGGAGTCTGGGGGGTAAGCCCGGGCCCGTATCTCATCGTGCCGTTCATGGAGCCGATGACGGTCCGTGATGGGATCGGCCGAGGCGTCGACAGCTTGATGAATCCCATGTCCTACTTCATCCCGTTCATCTGGACCGGAATCAGCTTGAAGCTCGGCGAGATCGTCAACGATCGCGCGCTGAACCTCGACCTGTTCCAGGGTTTCGAGGAAAGCGTCGTCGATCTCTACAGCGCCGTCCGACACGGCTATCTCCGACGCCGGGAGCAGCTGATCAAGGAGTAACGTGAGGGGGCGCGTCATCCTCCTCGGATTCGTCGGCGCGGCGGCCGCCTGCGGCTACTTCGTCTGGGTCGCGCTGACCGCCAGTATCGCTCCCGCTCGGGCGAGCGCCGACCGTGGCGGCGTCAAGGCGGGTCGCGAACTGTACGTTCGCCACTGCGCGACCTGTCACGGCGATGGCGGTCGCGGCGACGGAGCATCGGCCGCCGCGTTCGCGACAAAGCCCGCCGACCTGACCGACGGCCGTCTCATGAACGGACTTCCCGACGAGTTTCTGTTCAACGTCATCATGCACGGAGGCCCGGCCGAAGGGCTCTCTCCCGGGATGCCGCCGCTGTCGGCCTATCTAGGGGACGACCAGGCGCATCAGGTGATCCAGTACGTTCGCTCGGTCGCGGTGCCACCCTTCCGCCCGGAGACGGCGAAGCCGCTCGTGTCGCTCCCGCAGGCGCCCCGTCAGCCGATTCTCTTCAGCCACGTGGTCCACGCCGGGTCGTTCCAGATCCCCTGCCAGTATTGCCACGCCGACGCGCGTCGATCGGAGTACGCCGGCCTTCCCTCCGTCGAGCGCTGCCTGGGCTGCCACAAGATCATCGGCGCCCAGGACAATCCGGAGATCGCGAAGATCCACGACTATGCGAACCGTGGTCAGCCGATCCCCTGGGTCCGGGTCTTCAAGGTCCCGGAGTTCACCGTCTTCCCGCACAAACCCCACGTGCGCTTCGGGCTCGAATGCCAGACTTGCCACGGCCCCATCGAGCGGATGCGGGTGGTCGGCGCGGACACGGGACCGAAGCTGCGTGATGACCTCACTCGGCTTCTCGGTTTCAGGCCGCCGCCTCGACCGTTGACGATGGGGTGGTGCGTCGACTGCCATCGCGAGCAGAACACGACTCGCGGGAGCCACGCGCCCCTCGAGTGCGTCGTCTGCCATCACTGATCGCCTTGCGCCTCGAACTTATCCGGAAAACGTCTCGGCAAGCGTCTCGGTCCGGGCTATCCCGTCGGTAGGGGTCTCGACTGTCGGCGCTACCGGGGATGGGACCGGCGCCGGTGGTAAGAAATTGGGCGAAGGCCGCGCTAGTTCCGCTATTTTATGACTATGGACAATATCCTGGTCGTCGACGACGAACGGAACATCCGCACGCTCTGTTCGCGGGTGTTGGCCGGGGACCAGATCGAAGTCCAAGGGGTTGGCACGGGCAAAGAGGGGCTCCAGACAGCCGACGAAGTGAGCCCCGACCTGGTATTGCTCGACCTCCGCCTCCCGGACATGGACGGTATCGATGTCCTCCGCGCCCTCAAGGGCCGCCATCCCGAGACCGCGGTCATCATCATCACCGGGTTCGGCCAGATCCAGAGCGCAGTCGAGGCGATGAAGGCGGGCGCCACGGACTATCTCGAGAAGCCCTTCGAGCACCTGGACAAGCTCAAGCTGGCGGTCTCTCGCGCGCTCGAAGAGGTGCGGGCCCGTCGAGAGATCCAGCGCCTGCACCGTCTCCAGGAAAAGGAGTATCGCGTCGACCAGCTCATCGGCGAGTCTGAGGGAACACGCCGGCTCCGTGAGCTGATCGGCAAGCTCGCGCGGAGCGAGGCGGCCACGATCCTGATCCACGGTGAGAGTGGAACCGGGAAGGAGCTCGTCGCGCGGGGGCTCCACTACGAGAGCTCGCGACGGGACTCGCCGTTCATGGAAGTCAACTGCGCGGCAATCACCGAGACGTTGTTCGAGAGCGAGCTGTTCGGCCACGAGAAGGGCGCGTTCACCGACGCCAAGGCGGCGAAGAAGGGCCTGATGGAGCTGGCCGACCGCGGCACGCTGTTCCTCGACGAGGTCAGCGAGATGTCGCTCAATAGCCAGGCGAAGTTTCTCCGAGTCCTGCAGGAGCGGGTGCTCCGGCGGGTGGGCGGGACGCGGGACATCAAGGTGGACTTGCGGATCATCGCCGCGACCAACCGGTCACTCGAGATGCGCGTGAAGGAGGGACTGTTCCGCGAGGACCTCTACTATCGGCTCAACGTGATTCCGATCCACATTCCGCCGCTGCGCGAGCGGCGCGACGACATCATGCCGCTCGCTCGACATTTCGTCACGGATGCGAACACGCGCTTCCACAAATCTATCAAAGGATTCACCCCGGATGCCGAGCGACTCATGGTCGGCTACCAATGGCCGGGCAACGTCCGAGAGCTCCGGAATCTGATCGAGCGCCTCGTCATCCTCGGTAGCTCCGAGCACATCGAGCCTCAGCACCTCCCGGTGCAGTTCGCGACTCAGGTCCGTCAGGCCGTGCTGCCCGAATCGTCGACCGACGAGCCGCGGACCCTGGCCGAGGTCGAGCGCGCCTATATCGCCCAGATCATGCAGCGCGTGGAATCGAACAAGAGCAAGGCGGCCAAGATCCTCGGCATCTCGCGCCAGACGCTGCGCAAGAAGCTGATGGAAGAGTGACGGTTCGATCAGTCCATCGCCACTGGTGAGTTCGAGGCCACCCCGGACCCGAGGATCCGGAAAATCCCAAGTAGTTGAAAATGAATTCTTTCCGGAATGGGGTCGCCCCGCTCTGTGAAATCTTGGCAATTAATCAGCCATTCGAGGCTGGAGCCGGAAATCCCAAATTGATTGATTTGCTGGATACTTGCAAGCGCTTGAACCCTTGGTCCTCCGTTTGCTACTTCTTCGTGCGAGCCTCGCACCAAAACGGCCAGGGGAGAGAATGATGAGACCGACGTTCAGGAAGCTGGAAGTCAAGGACATCGGCAGCTTGGAGCGGCTCGTCGCCGAGAATGCAGACGGCGTCGAGCCAGGCCTGAAGGTCGTCGACTCGCGTCTGCTCCTCGGCCAGGCTGCGATCGACCTCGTCGGTCTCGACGGGAAGGGCTCGCTCGTGCTGATCGCGCTCGACTTCAGCGCTGACGACGGCCTTCTCCTCCGGGTCATGGACGCCTATTCCTGGTGTCTCGAGTACCCCGACACGCTCCGTCGTCTCTACCCGATGGCTCAGGCTTCCGCTCGGCCGCCGCGAATCCTCTTCATCGTGGAGAAGATGAGCGACGCGTTACTGCGCCGGATCAAGCAGCTCAGCTTCCTCGAGATCGATTGCTTCGAGTTCCGCCATCTGGAGGTGAACGGCGCGTCGGTCGTGTATTTCGATCACGTGGAGCGGCTTCGCAAGTCGGTCATCGAGTCGACGGGCGATGGTCCCGCCCCGGCTCCCGCAGCCCCTGCGCCGGTTGTGGAGGCGCGCGTCGAGCCCCGTGTCGGGCCGGTCAAGCCTGCGATCGAGTGGCCGACGCGCGTCGAGTCGCGCGAGCCCGTGAGCGAGCCCAAGCGAATCGACCCGCCCAGGGCTGTCGCTCCGGAGCCGATTCGCTTCGAGCCCGCTGCGGCCGTGGTGGCCGAGCCGGAGCCCGTTGCGCCGATCGCGGCCATCCCGAGCGCGCCCGCTCCGATCGTGGCAGCGCCGCGCGCGGTCGTCGAAGTCCAGGCGCCGCCGGTGGTCGAGTATCAGAGTGTGAAGCTCGAAGCCGCCGCCGTAGCGCCGGCTCCTGACCCGGCCGCCGTGATGCCGGCCGAGCCCGCGCTCGTGCTCGAGTCCCTCGAGTCGACGTCCACGCGGGCTCACACGAACGGACACGTGCACGAACCCGTCGTCGCGCCCGTGGTCGAGGCCTCCCCGAGCGTACCCGCGCAAGTCGAGGAGCCGGTTGCCGCCGCTCCGTCGATCGCCGCCCCCGAGGTGCCGGCCGCTCCGGTCCGGCCGATAGAACCCGCTCCCGTCTCGGCTCCGCCGGTTTGGGCGAAGCCAGGATCGCAGCCTAGCGGGGCGCGGCCGCATTTCTTCGCGCAGGCGACGAAGACCACGACACCGGTCGAAGCTCCGGCCATGGTCGCCGCAGTGGCGGCGGCCGCCGAACCGGCCACGCAACCAGCCGCGAGCAAGGTTGGGCTGGAAGTCGACGACCGCCCGGAGCTCGAGTCGCTGAGCTTCCCGAAGGACGGTCTGTCCCGCCAGTGGCTGGAGTTTCTCAGCCAGCTCGGCGCGACAAAGTAACGGGAGTTCCTGTGACGACCACGACGGATGGCGAGACTCAGGTCACCGGCGGCGCGCCGGCTGAGCGGCTCCGCGTTTTGCTGGTCGACGACAATGCGTCGGTTCTCCGGTTCCTGGCATCTGCGTTCTCAGCGAACGGATGTCAGGTGACGACGGCGTCGACCGCCGAGCTGGCCCTCGAGCAGTTGAGCGACGATCCTTACGACCTCGTGGTGTCCGACATCAAGATGCCGGGGCTGAGCGGGCTCGACCTGCTCCGCGCCGTCAAAGGCAAGCAGCCCGGAACCCCTGTGGTGCTGATCACGGGCGTGCCCTCGGTCAACTCGGCGGTCTTCGGCCTGCGGCACGGCGCGTACGACTATCTGCCCAAGCCCTTCTCGGTCACCGAGGTGAAGGAGCTCATTCGCCGGCTGCGACGTGACCGGGCCGACGGCAACGGCAACGTCAACTATCCGGCCGGGCTGACGGAAGAGCTCGCGCGCCGCCAGGGCGGCGTCGAGGCGATCTCGCGGATCGGTGAGATCGCCCTGCAGGGTCTCGAGCCGAGCGTCTTCGCCGAGAAGGTGGTCGAGTACACGATGCAGAGCCTCCGGTGCGACGGGGCGCTCATGCTGCTGCGCGACCAGGGCGGGCAGTTCAACGCGAGCCGGAAGGGCGAGCCGTCGATGGTCGGCCGGATCCTGACGCTCCTGCAGGCGTCGTTCGGCGACGTGGTCAAGACCGACGGCCGCGAGACGGTCGCGCTCACCAAGCGCGAGCACGGCTTCGAGGCCCTCGCCGCGATGGTGCCGGGTGTGGGCGATGCGATGGGCATCCTCTGCATTGGGCGCAGCGCCGAGCACGGGGGCTTCCTGCCGGACGAGAAGGCACTCCTGCTCGGGTACGCGCAGACCACGGCGGTCGCCCTCCAGAAGCTGCTCCTGCGCGAGAACCTCGAAAAGAACCTGATCGACACGATCTCGTCCTTCGTCATCGCGCTGGAGTCGAAGGATCCGTACTTGAAAGGCCACTCGGCGCGAGTGTCCCTGTACTCGGGCGAGCTCGCGACGGTCATGGGTGTCCCGCCGGCCGACGTGCTCATGATGAGCCGGGCCGGCATGCTTCACGACCTCGGCAAGCTCGTGATCATGGACAACATCCTCCGCAAGCCACGCCAGCTCACGGAAGAGGAGTTCGAGCTGATCCGTACCCATCCGGTGGTCGGCGACAAGATTCTCAAGCCACTGCGATTCCTCGCGTGCGAGGCGAAGGCGGTGCGTCACCACCATGAGCGCTACGACGGCAAGGGCTACCCGGACGGTCTCAAGGGCGACGACATCCCGCTCATCGCGCGGGTCGTGACGGTCGCGGATGCGTTCGATGCGATGACGTCGGACCGCCCGTACCGGAGCAAGCGGCCGCTGGCGACGGCGCTCGAAGAGATCGGCGTCGGCGCCGGCACGCAGTTCGATCCGACCGCCGCCGACGCGTTCCTGACGATCCCGCTGGCGCGCCTGGAGCAGATCAGCCGTCATCTCGATCTGCAATCGCCGGCGATCGAGTCGCCGGTTCCCCCGATGGTGGAGGTCCATTGACCGAGTCCTCCCGGCCAAAAATCCTCGTCGTCGACGACGCCGGCCCGGTCGTGATCCTCTGCGTCAACGTCCTGCAGGCGCTGGGTTACGCCATCAGGGCCGCGAACCGGGGCGAGACGGCGCTCGATCTTTGCCGCAAGGAGTCGTTCGATCTCCTGGTCGTCGACTACAAGATGCCCGGCATGAATGGCTTCGAGGTTCTCGAGCAGGCTCGCCGGATCCGTCCAGGCATGGCGTGCATGCTGATGACTGCTCACGGCACCCCCGACATCATCAACGAGGCGACGCGCCTCGGGTTCGACTACATTCTGTTGAAGCCCTTCACGCCGTCGGAGCTCCGAGGGGCTGTCGACAAGGTCCTCGCGAGCAAAGCCTAGGAGATCGCGGGGTGCAGCCGAGTGCGCCCGCGACCCTGACGGCGGAGGCGGCGGGAAGCATCATGAAGGCGGCGGCCGATGCGATGCGGGGATGGCTCGATCGCATGCTCTCGATCGGCTACGGCGTGGCCTATGACTACGTCTACCCGCGCTTCAGCTACTACCAGCGACTCCAGGCGGAGGTGCGTGATCTGGTCGAGGCCGCGGTCCCCGAACGGGTCGAGCGCCGCGACGTGCGCGTGCTCGAGGTGGCCTGCGGGCCCGGGAACCTCACCTGTGCGCTGGCCGAGGCCGGCTTCACCGTCACCGGGCTCGATGCCTACGCCGCGCTCGTCGAGGCGGCGAAAGAAAAGCGGCGGACTCGCCATCTGTCGAACCTCGCCTTCCGACACGGCGAGCTCACGCGCGGAAACACGTTCCGCGACGAGACGTTCGATCAGGTCGTCAGTATCCATGCGCTCTACGTTCACCCGGAGCCGGACCAGCTGCTGCGCGAGGCGTACCGCGTCCTCAAACCTGGCGGACACGCCGTGTTCGTGAATCACACGCGACAGATCGGCCGGTGGTCGACCGTGCGCGAGCTCGCCCGGCGTGACGGCCTGGGAGCGGCGCTCAACGGTCTGCTGTGGGTGCTGCCGAATTCGATCTTCGAGGCGGCGCGCCGGCGGGTCGGCCCTCACTACTGGGACGAAGACACATTTTCTGCCCGGGTCCGCCGTTCCGGATTCTCGGTCCTGACGATACGACGCACGTTTCTCGAAGACGCGAGCCTCCTGGTGTGGGCGCGGAAGAACGCCTGACAACGACGTGAATCGCGGAGAGATCGCGCGACAGCAACCACAGCCCCTCGCCGGCGTCCCGCCGGCCGCGGCGAGGGCGGGAGATCGTATGCCCTTTCGAGAAGCGCTCGAGCACATGATTGCCGTCACGTACGGCGTCACCTACGACGCCGTGGTGACGCATTTCCCGCCCTACGAGGCGATGCTCGAGGAGATCGTCGCGTTCGTCGCCCGCTCGGTCCCGGAGTCCACCGCCCCGCGCGCGACCCGCGTGCTGGACGTGGCATGCGGGATCGGAAACGTGAGTCTCCGGCTGGCCCAGGAGGGCTACTCGGTCGTCGGCATCGACGGCGTGAAGCACCTGGTCGAGATCGCGCGCGAGAAGAGCTCGCCGCGCGGAACCAACCTGACCTTCCAACATCTCGACATCGCGCGCGACCCGGTGCCGGGCGCCGGAAACTTCGACGTGCTGGTGAGCATGCACACGCTGTATTGGCATCCGAATCCGACGGCTCTCCTCGACGCGTGTCGCCGGGCGCTGAAGCCGGGCGGCCGCGCGATCTTCCTGACGTACGAGCGCCCGGCCGGGCTCGCGACGTTCCGCGAGGTGCAGACGGCCGAGGGGCTCGGCGCGGCGGTCCGGTCGCTGCGCTGGCTCCTGCCGACCATGACGTTCGAGTTCTTCCGGGAGAGCGAGCATCGCTATCTGAGCGCGACCGAGTTCCACGAGACCCTCGGCCGCGGCGGCTTCGAAGTCCTCGAGGCGCGCCAGACGTTCCTGTCGGGCCTGAGCCGTCTGGCGTGGTGTCGCGCGAAATGAGCGCGGCCGAGGTCGGTGAAGCACCGGGGCTCGTCCCGGACTCTGTGACGAAGGGGTGCCGTGCAATGTGGACGCGCGTGAGCTCGGTTGTGCTGCTGACGGGGTTGACCCTGTTGGGACTGGCGCTCGGAACCAGCGAGGCCTCGCATAGAGGCGAAGGCTCTCGGCCCGATGTCGTCCTCTACGAGCTGACGGAGCACGCGATGTTCACGAGCGAGCTCCGGCTGGCGACATCCTCGCTCGAGGGCTCAGCCCGGCGCGGCTCGGCGCTGTGCCCGGAAGGGCTTCAAGACTACGCCAAGGCCGTGTTCGCGACGCTCCCTGTCCCAGTCCACGTGAAGGTCGATCCGCGCTGCCGCATCGTCGCGCTCGGCGAGAGCCAGCTCAGCCTGCAGAGTTTCGGGGGCCGGATCAGCGGCGAGTTCTGGATCGTGGTCAACAGTGATGCGACGAATCTGACCGACGCGCAGGAGCTCGTCATCATGTACGGCACCTTCGCGGGCCAGATCCACGTGGCGGACACCGAGGGCCACATCATCGCGATCCTGCCCGGGAGCACGTTCACGCCGAAATGGGTGCTGGACGGATTTCCGCGGCCGCCGGCCGCCTCGTTCACCGGCAAGTTCCGTCTTCCGTTCACCATCCACCACATCGCGGTCTACCAGAACGACCGTGGCCGGCCGGTGCCCGTGCTGCCCAACGAGCGCGCGCTCGGTGATCCGACCGTACGGGTCGAGGTCGACTTCGATTAACGTAACGGGACCGACAGGGGAATGATCGCCGTGGAAGAGCTGCCGTCCGTGCCGCGGAGGCCCGAGGTGAGAAGGGCGCTCCGCACGGGTGTGGTCTCGCGGGGTACGCGCGTCTATCTCCGGACGCTGCGCCCCGAAGACCTCGACTATCTCTCGCAGTGGGCGGAAGATCCGTTCCTCGAGCGCATGGTCGGCAGCGAGTTCCTGAACACCTACAAGCACGTCTACGACAAGGATCCCTCGTTCTACGAGGCGTGCCTGATGGATTCGACGCAGATCGCGCTCGTGATCGAGGCCGAGCCCGAATGGGCCACGCCGCTCGGGATCGCGCGCCTGTTCAACATCCATCTCCTGGAGGGATACGCGTTCCTCGAGGTCATGCTGACCGACGCGAAGGCGATCCGCCGCGGATTTGGTGTGGAGGCCGGCAAGCTGATCTCGTACTATGGGGTCGACGTGCTGGGGCTTCGGCGTATCGAGGCCAAAGTGTACGAATACAATCGGCTGAGCGCCAATTCGCTGCGGCGCAACGGCTTCCGGCAGGAGGGGATCCTCCGCAAGGCCGGATACCAGGACGGTCAGTGCTGGGACATGCTCGTCTTCGGCATCCTGGAACACGAGATCGAGCAGCAGCGCAAAAAGGACCGGGTATATCTCCCTCTCGACGGTCCCGAGGGGGACACGCGTGACGCTTCATAACTTCCTCCCCCTCCTCGCGCTGATCCTCAACGTCTCCCTGGCGGGGATCACGCTCCTGCGCAACGCCGGGAGCCGGCTGAACCGCCTGTTCACCTATTTCGTCGGCGGGATGGCCGTCTGGAACCTGGGCGTCTTCATGCTGCGCCGGTCACCGGATGAGGCGACCGCGATCTTCTGGGAGATCGTGATCCATACGGGAGTCATCGCGCTCCCGGCCTTCTACTATCACTTCGTCCTGATCTTCCTCGAGAGCACGACGCGCCACCGGACCTCGCTGGCCGGCGCGTACATATTCGCGATCGTCTTCAGCATCATCAACCTGAGCGGCTCACCGCTCTTCATGCGCGGCGTGAAGGCGACGTACTGGGGATGGGCGCCGGCGACCGGCCCGCTGTACAACGCGTTCTTCGTCTACTTCAACCTCTTCCTCATCTACGGGCTGGTGCACCTCATCCGCGTCTACAAGGGCGTCGACTCCAGCTTCCGCCGGAATCGCGCGACCCTCATCCTGCTCGGAACCGGGGTGAGCCTGATCGGCGGCGTGATCGACTTCGCCCGGTTCATCCTGACCCAGTTCGTGCCGGCGGCGGACCTCGTGTACCCGATGGGCATCCCGGCGAACATGATTTTCGCGCTGATGCTCGGCACGTCGATCGTGCGCTATCGCCTCTTCGACGTGAACGTGCTCGTGAAGAAGGGCGCCATCTACCTCCTGCTGTGGGGCGTGCTCACCGGGGCCCTGGTGACGGCCGAGTCGTACGCCGACTGGGACCAGATGAACCCGCTCTGGGTCATCCTGCCGCTCGGCTTCATCTTGACCATGCTCGTGAGCCCGATCGGCCAGCGACTGGAGGAGCGCATCGAGCGCCTGATGTTCAGCCGGCGGCGGGGCTGCTACGAGACGCTCCTGGACCTCAGCAAACGGATGGGCTCGATCCTCGACTTCGGGCGCCTCATGGAGACGCTCGTGCACGGACTCGTGCGCGGGGTTCCGCTCACCCACTGCGTCCTGATGATCTTCGACCCGCAGCGCAGCGCCTTCGTCGTCTACCGCGAGGACACGACGGTTGGCGACGGCGCCGGCATCGCGTCGATCCGGGTCGACAGCCCCATCGTCCAGTGGCTGAACCAGAAGGGCCGGGTGCTGGTCAAGGAGGAGGCGAAGCTCAATCCCGAGATCGCCGCCTACTTCGAGACGGCCGAGAACGAGCTCGACTCGATCAAGGCGGCGCTGATCGTCCCGCTGAAGATCGAGGGCAAGCTCACCGGCATCCTCCTGGTCGGCGAGAAGCTCTCGGGCGACATCTTCGACGACCAGGAGCTCGAGGTCCTCGCGGTGCTCGCCAACCAGGTCGCGATCTCGCTGGAGAACGCGCGGCTCTACGAAGAGCTCTCGAACTCGAACGCCCAGCTCATGCAGGCGAGCCGGCTGAAGTCGCAGTTCCTGGCGAGCATGTCGCACGAGCTGCGGACGCCGCTCAACTCGATCATCGGGTTCTCGAAAGTGCTGCTCAACCGTCTCGACGGCGAGCTCACCGAGCGACAGGAGACCTACATCCGCTCGGTCCACAACAGCGGCGCCCATCTCCTCCAGCTCATCAACGGCATCCTCGACTTCTCGCGCATCGAGGCGGGCAAGCTCGAGATGCTCTCCGAGGAGATCGATCTGCACGAGCTGATCGACGAGTGCATCGAGTCGTCGATGCCGCTCGCCCGCGGCAAGCAGCTCAAGATCGAGAAGAACTTGCCACTGGAGCTGCCGCCGCTGTCGGCCGACCGCACGAAGGTCAAGCAGATCTTATTGAATCTGCTGTCGAACGCGATCAAGTTCACCGCGCAGGGCCGGGTGCTGGTCAGCGTGGTGGCCGAGCCGGACGCCGCCCGGCTGAGCGTGGCCGACACCGGCATCGGGATTCGCGAAGACGACCTGGCGCGGCTGTTCGAGCCGTTCCAGCAGCTCGATAACCCGGTCGCCCGCAACGCCGGAGGCACGGGCCTTGGGCTGGCGATCAGCAAGAAGTTCGTCGAGCTCCACGGCGGCCGCATCTGGGCGGAGAGCCGTGAGAACCAAGGCTCGACGTTCCACTTCACGCTGCCGTTGATCTGAGGAGAGAGGCGCCGCATGCCGGCACGTCCAGCCGACCAGAAGGTGAAGATCCTCTACATCGAGGACAACCGCGAGAACCGGATGCTCGTTCGCGCGGTGCTGGAGGCGGCCGGATACCTGATCGTGGACGCCGAGGACGGCCTGGCCGGGATCGAGGCGGCCATCCGTGAGGAGCCGGCGCTCATCCTGCTGGACATCAACCTGCCAGGGGTCGACGGCTACGAGATCGTCGCGATCTTGAAGTCGTTCCCCAACCTGGCTTCGACGCCGGTCATCGCCGTGACGGCGTACGCGATGCAAGGCGACCGGCAGCGCACGCTCGTGGCCGGCTGCGACGGCTACATCCAGAAACCCATCGACGTCGACGCGTTCCCCCGGCAGGTCGCCGAGTTCCTGGGGGGCAAGCGCGAGCGGGTGGAAAGCCACGACGAAGGCGTCTACCTCCGCGAGCTGAACCAGCGCCTCGTCTACCGCCTGCTCAACCAGGTCGAGGAGCTCAAGCGGCTGAACCAGCACTTCGTGCGGCGGGCCTCACAGCTCGAAGACCTGCACCGCTCGATGGAAGACATCACCGCCGAGCTGGGCGTCGCCGGGATGCTCGAGAAGCTCCTGGGCGGGCTCGCCCGGGCCATCGGCAGCACCAGCTTGAGGGTGGAGCTCACCGAGCCGCCGGGCGTCCAGGTCGCCGTGCATCGCGACTCCGGCGTCCAGCCGCGGAGCGTCTTGGCCGGCACGGGGGTCCCGGCGGGCGATGACTGGACCGAAGTGGAGTGGAGGCTGCCCCTCAACGTGCGCGGACGTCCGCTCGGCGTGATGATCGCGCGGCACGTGCTGCCGCCCGGCGCGAAAGCCGATGAGGAACAGCTGCTCAAGATCGTCGCCGATCAGGTGGCGATCGCCGTCGAGAACGCGCGCCTGTACGAAGGCGTCATGCGCCTGCACGAGGAGACACAGGAGCGCCTGCGCCACACCGAGACTCTGCTCGCGGTGAGCCAGGACGCCAGCGCGACCCTGGAGCTGAACGAAATCCTCCGCAGGACGACGCGAGCGATGGTCCGGGCGCTCGGCGCCGATACGGGCGGTGCCTGGCTCCAGAGCGAAGACGGGGCGCGTTTCGTGCCGATCGTCGGCTATCACGTGCCCAAGGAGCTCCTGGGGGCGCTCGAGAGCGCCAGCATCAAGTCGCTCGATCCCCGCGTGAGCGACTGGCGGCGCGTCGAAGGGCCCGTCTACTCCAGCAACAGCCAGGAAGATCCGCGCTTCAAGCATCCGATCGCCCAGATGCTCCCGCACAAGTCGGTCCTCATCCAGCCGATGCGCTGGAAGGGCGAGAGCATCGGCGGCTTCGCGATCGCATGGCTGAAGGACCACCACCGCTTCACCTCGGACGAGCTCCGGCTGGCCGAGGCCATCGCGCTCCAGGCCGCCGTCGCCAGCGAAAACTCGCGCCTCTACGAAGGCGAGAAGCAGCAGGTGGCCGAGCTCAAGCGGACCCAGGCCCAGCTGATCCAGTCGACCAAGCTCGCCGCGATCGGCGAGCTCGCGGCCAACATCGCCCACGAGATCAACAACCCGCTGACGAGCGTGCTCGGCTTCGCCTCGTATCTGTTCGAGCAGGTGCCGCCCGAATGGCCGTGGCGCGAAGAGCTCAATCTGATTGGGGAGGAAGCGGGACGCGCGCGCGACATCGTGCGGGACCTCTTGCACTTCAGTCGCCAGCGCGAGTTCATCCCGCAGATCACCGATCTCAACACGGTCCTCGAGCAGACCCTGGCCATGGTCCGCCGCCAGGGCGCGCTGGAGTCGATCACGCTGCACGAGGACTACGCGCCGGGGCTTGCTCCGGTCGAGATCGACGTCCCACGCATCAAGCAGGTGTTCCTCAACCTCATCAACAACGCGGTCTACGTCATGAGGGACCGTGGTGGCTCCCTCACGATCCGGTCGTCGGCCAGCGGCGACATGGTGCAGGTCGAGGTGATCGACACCGGAACCGGGATCGCCCCGGACCACATGCATCGCATCTTCGAGCCGTTCTTCACGACCAAGCCGGAAGTCAGCGGTACCGGCCTGGGCCTGTCGGTGAGTCTCGGGATCGTCGAGAGTCACGGCGGCGTGATCGAGGTCCAGAGCGAGGTCGGCAAGGGCTCGACCTTCACGGTCAAGCTTCCGGCCAAGCCGGGCGCGACGATCGAGGATCCGGATTCCGAGCTCTAGGCGCGCTCGATCTTCCGCGGCGCGTTAAGTTTCTAGTCGCGCCGAGCTTCGTCGAGAAATCTCCCCAAGCCCCTGAATTATTTGGCCTTCCCGCAAAGGCTCGGATTTCCGGACGAAAAGC
>QHSP01000055.1 GCA_003220495.1 Candidatus Rokuibacteriota bacterium
GCCACGGTCAGGTAATCGCGTCCCTCGGCCAGCATCCGGCCCCACGTCGGCGTCGGCGGCGGCACGCCCAGGCCGAGGAACGAGAGCGCCGACTCCATCAGGATGATGCGCGCGACCTCGAGCGTCCAGATCACCATCACCGGCGCCAGCACGTTGGGCAGGACGTGGCGGGCGATGATCCGCGCGTCGTGCGCGCCGAGCGCCCGCGCCGCCTGCACGAACTCGCGTTCGCGCAGCCCGAGGCTCAGCCCGCGCACCACGCGCGCGTAGATCATCCACGTGGTGATCGCCATCACGATCACCAGGTTTTTCAGATTCGCGCCGAGCAGCGCGACCACGGCCAGCGCGAGCAAGATCAGGGGAAACGCGAGATTCAGATCGGCGAGGCGCATGATGATCGTGTCTACGCGCCCGCCGAGGTAACCCGCCACCAGCCCAGCGACCACGCCCACCACGGCGCCCAGGCACGCCGCCAGCACGCTGATCGTCAGCGAGATCTGCGCGCCGTAGATCAACCGCGAGTAGACGTCCCTTCCGAGGTGATCGGTGCCCAGCGGGTGCCGGAGCGAGCCGTCGCCGAGCCAGAACGGCGGCTTGAGCGCTTCCGAGAGATCTTGATCGATCGGGTCGGTCGTGGCCAGGAGCGGCGCGGCCAGGGCCGCGACGATTACCAGGCCGACGATCAGCGCGCCGGCGCCGGCCAGCGGGCTACGCCTCGCTAGGCGGATCACGTCACGCGTATGCGCGGATCGAGCCAGACGTACAGCAAGTCCACGGTCAGGTTGATCAGCACCACCGCGGTGGCCAGGATGAACACCGAGGCCTGGACGACCGGATAGTCGCGGTTGAGAATCGCCTGGATCGTGAACAGTCCGACCCCCGGCCAGGTGAAGATCGTCTCGATCACCACGGCACCGCCGAGGATGTAGCCGAACTGCAGCCCGACCACCGTGACCAGCGGGATCAGCGCGTTGGGCAGGGCGTGGCGGCTCGTCACGAACAGCTCGCGCAATCCCTTCGCGCGGGCCGTGCGCACGTAGTCCTCGGAGAGCATCTCGATCATGGTCGAGCGGACCAGGCGGGTCAGCAGCGCCATCAGATTGATGGCGATGGCGGCGGCGGGCATCACGACGTGCGCCACGCCGCCCCGCCCGGACGTGGGCAAGAGGCCCCAGGAGACCGCGAACAGCAGGATCATCATGATCGCCAGCCAGAAGTTCGGAACGGACTGGCCGACCAGCGCCACGCCCATCGCCAGGAGATCAATCGGGCCGCCACGGTGAGTGGCCGCGAGCACGCCGAGGGGCACCGCCAGCGCGATGGCCAGCAGCATCGCCGTCACCGTGAGCTGAAGGGTGGCCGGCAAGCGCGCCGCGATCAGCGGCAGCGACTGCTGGCCGTGCCGCAGCGAGATCCCGAAGTCGCCGTAGACCGCGCGCTTCAGGAACCGCCAGTACTGGACGATCACCGGATCGTCGAAGCCCCACTCGGCGCGGAACTTCCCGATCTGCGCCGCCGTCGCGCCCGGCGGCAGCATGATCTCGGCGGGGTCCCCGGTCAGGAACGTCAGGAAGAACGAGACGACGGACACTCCGAGGATGACCAGGACCGCGGTCGCCAGACGGCCCGCGATGTAGCGACGCACCTCAGGAGGATCTCACCCCTTCAGCGCCAGCGGATAGAGCCACTGGGTCTCGTCGGGGCGCGGCGTGTAGTCCACCCTGGCGCTCATCCCGAACGCGGCGTCGGCCTGGTAGAGGAAGATGAACGGCGCCTCGTCCTTGATCAGCTTCTGCACGTCGCTGTACTGCGGCGCCCGCTTCTTGGGATCGTCGGTCGCCTCGATCCGGGTCAGCAGCTCGTCGAGCCTGGCGTTCTTGTAGTGCATGCCGAGGCCGCCCTGCGTCATCCAGCGGATCACCCACGAGGGCTCGAGGTAGGCGTTGCCGATGCTGTAGATGAACAGCGGGGCGGTCTTGTTCTGCACCCGTCGCGGGCCCAAGGCGGAGAACTCGAAGACGTTGGCCTTCGCTCTGATTCCGACCTTCTGGAGATAGCCCACGATCGCTTCGGCCGGCTTGGAATGATCGGCGATGCTGCCGGTGAAGCTGTCGAACTCGACCTCGAAGCCGTTGGGGTAGCCGGCCTCCGCGAGCAGCGCCTTTGCCTTGCTCGGGTCGTACGGGTAGGGCGCCACGCTCGGGTCATATCCCAGCGCGCCCTTGTCCACGACGGTCGCCAGGCGCGTGCCGTGGCCGAAGTAGAGCGTCTTGAGGATGGCGTTGACGTCCACCGCGTAGTTCAGCGCCTGGCGCACCTTGACGTTGTCGAAGGGCGGCTTGCGCACGTCGATCGTCACGTGGAAGATGCGCGGTGCGGCGATCGTCTTGATCACGAGCTTGTCGTTCTTCTGCAGCTCGGCGATTCGCACGTGGGGGATGGGCGCGATCAGATCGACCTCGCCGGCCTGCAGCGCGGCGACCCGGGCGGCGTCCTCGAGGATCGGCCGCACGACGATCGTCTTCACCTTCGGCGAGCCGCGCCAGTAATTCTCGTTCGCCTCGAGCACCAGCCGCTCGTTCTTCGCCCACGTGACCAGCTTGAACGGGCCCGTCCCGTTTGGCTTGACGGCGATCGCTTCCTTGCCCGTGGCGTTGGTGTGCTTCGGCGAGAGCATCAGGCCGAACAGCTCGCCCAGCCGCACCGGCAGGAGGAAGTCGGGCGTCCGGGTGATGACGTTCACGGTGAAGGGATCGACGATCTCTGCCCCGCCGATCGTGCTGACCTCGGAGCTGATGGTGGCCTTGGTCTCTGGATTCGTGGCGCGGTCGAGGGTGAACTTGACGCACTCGGCGTTGAAGTCGTCGCCGTTGTGGAACTTCACGCCCTTGCGCAGCGCGAACTGCCAGGTGGTCGCGTTCAGCCGCTTCCAGGACTCGGCGAGCGCGGGCACCAGGTTGCCCTGGACGTCGCGGGCCGTCAGGCCGTCGTACACGTTGGCGATGAAGATCTGGGTGTTGCGTCCGACCGTCAGATGCGGGTCGAAGGTGTTCGGCTCGGCGGCGAGGCCGATCTTGACCTCGCCGGTTGGCGCGGCGGCGGCCGGGGCGCCCGTGCGCAGCCCTGCGGCCGCGGCGGTCAGGCCCAGAATGCGTAGCGCGGTGCGCCGGGTCATCGCTCGCTGATTCATTGTGGTCCTCTCAGGCGCCTGCCGGCGCCTCTCGGGCGCCGGTTCGCCGGCCTTTGACCTCGACGATGACATTGCGGAACGTCTTGCTCCCGATATTGCGCAGCGCGTGCCGCAGGGTGCCCTGGTTCCAGCGCATGATCGCCCCGGGCGTCACCTCGATCCGATCCACCGTGCCGTCGGCGTTCGGGCGCTCGACGAGGTCGCCCTCGACGACGACCGTCGTGTAGTCGAGGTAGTGGGTGTGCCACCCGGCCGTCTCGCCCGGGGCCAGCTCGATCCGCCAGACCCTCACGCTGTCGTCCTCGTACACCAGCTCGGTCCCGATCGGGTTGCCCTTCGGATCAGCGGCCTCGTCCACCATGGCTCCTCCCCGGGCGAAAGTAGCACAGAGCGCGTATCATGGGCCGCCATGTCCTACGTCGGCGCGGCGCTGAGCCCGCGCGAGACGAAGAAGCTGGTCCTCGGGCGCGGCAGCTACATCGGCGACCTCACAATGCCGGGTTTGCTGCACGCCGCCTTCGTGCGGAGCCCTCACGCCCACGCGCGAATTCTCCGGATCGACGTCGACGCCGCGCGCAGACAGCCGGGCATCGTCGCGGTGCTGACCGGTCACGATCTGGCGCGCGTGACGGCGCCGCTCAGGATCGCGCCCCCGATCGAGGGGCTCTTGCCGATGGAGATGGCGACCTTGCCGGTGGACAAGGTCCGCTTCGTCGGCGATCCCGTCGCTTGCGTGATCGGCGAGCAGCCTTATCACGTCGAGGACGCCTGCGCGCTCGTCGACGTCGCGTACGAGCCCCTCCCGGCCGTGGTCGATCCCGAACGGGCGCAGGATCCGGGGCTGCCGCTGGTCGACGAGACGATTCCGGCGAATCGCGCCTACGCGGGCGTCTTCGCCGGCGGCGACGTCGAGGCGGCCCTCGGCGCGGCCGACCGGGTGGTCGCGGTGCGCTTCCATCAAGGGCGCCAGACGCACGTGCCCCTCGAGCCGCGCGGCTGCCTGGCGAGCTGGCTGCCCGGCGACGAGACGCTCACGTTCTGGCACTCGACCCAGATCCCTCATCCGATGCGCTCAGCGCTGGCCGCGCGCCTCGGGGTTTCTGAGAGCGCGATCCGGGTGATCACGCCGGACGTCGGCGGCGGCTTCGGTCAGAAGATCCCGCTCTATCGCGAAGAGCTCGCGACTGCTGCAGCCTCGCGCCTGCTGGGCCGCCCGGTTCGCTGGATCGAGACCCGACGCGAGAACCTCCTCGCCGCGCTCCACGCCCGCGAGGACATCGTCGACGTCCGGGCCGCGGTGAAGTCGGACGGCGCCATCCTCGGTCTCGACGTCCAGATCCTCACCGACTTCGGCGCGTACGCTTACTTCCCGGCGAACTACATGGCCCGCGTCATCGGGATGATGGTGCCCGGCGCCTATCGGCTGCGCCACTACCGCTACGCGATCACGGCGGTCCTGACGAACAAGTGCCCGGCCGGCCCATACCGCGCGCCGATGCTGATCTGCAGCTGGGTGACCGAGGGGACGATCGACGCCATTGCTCGAGCGCTCGAGCTGGACCCGATCGAGGTCCGGCGCCGAAACATGCTCGCCGAGTCCGACCTTCCCTACACGACGGCGAGCGACATGATCTACCGCTCGGTCTACCCGCGCGACACGCTGGAGCGCGCGCTCGCCGCGTTCGGCTACGCGCACCGGCGGCGCGAGCAGGCGAGCGCGCGCGCGGCCGGACGGATCGCCGGGATCGGGGTGGCCACCTACGTCGAGCCGAACACCTACGGCTCGGAGTTCTACAAGACGGCCGGTATCCCTGGATCGGGGCACGACTCGGCGATCGTCCGGATCGAGCCGAGCGGGGCCGTCGCCGCCCAGATCGGCATCGTCAGTCAGGGCCAGACGCACCTGACCACGGTCGCCCAGGCGCTGGCTGACGAGCTCACAGTGCCGCTGGACAAGGTCCGGGTCCAGTCCGGCGACACCGCCGCCGCGCCGTACGGCATGGGCACGCGCGGCGCTCGCGGCGGCGTGGTGAGCGTGGGCGCAGCGCTCGGAGCGGGGCGCGTCTTGAAGCAGAAGCTCTTGCGGATCGCGGCGCATCTCCTGGAGGCGCCGCTCGAAGACCTGGAGCTGGTCGCAGGCTCGATTCGCGTGCGCGGCGCGCCCACGTCTGGCGTGACGATCGCCCAACTCGCCCAGAAGGCGTACTTCGCTCCGACGGACCTGCCGCCGGGGATGGAGCCTGGGCTCGAGGCGACGCACGCGTTCGATCCGCCGCCGCTGACCTTTTCGAGCGGGACCCACATCTGTCAGGTCGAGATCGACCCGGAGACGGGTGGTCTGACGATCACGCGCTACACGATCGTCGAGGACTGCGGGCGGATGCTGAACCCGCGCGTCGTGGAGGGGCAGGTTCACGGCGCCACGGCACAAGGCCTTGGCGGAGCTCTCATGGAGGAAATCGTCTACGACGCCGACGGGCAGAACCGCAGCGCGACCTTGCTCGACTACGCGATCCCGACAGCCGCGCTGATGCCGTCGTTCGAGGTCGAGCACCTCGAGCGGCTCGACCCGAGCACACCGCTGGGCATGAAGGGAATGGCCGAGGGCGGGGCGATGGGCGCCTCGGCGGCGATCTCCAACGCCGTCGCCGACGCGCTGGCGCCGTTCGGCGTCGCCGCCGGTCGCCAGCCGTTCACCGCGCGGCGGCTCGCCGAGGCCCTCCGGGCCGTGCGGGGCTGACGTGGACGCCACCGACCTCTAAGACCTGTACAACAAGGGCGGATTCCGCCACACTGGAGGCCCAGTGTTCGCGGGACCTACCCGCCGGCCCCGTGGTCACGCCGGGAGCTCTAGCTTGTTGGCGGGCGTAGTCACCGGCATCGGGCCGGCTTGCTGCGATGAGGGAATGATGGCGATAAGCTGGCAACAACCGTTCAGAGAGCTCAATCCGAAAGTCGAGAAGCTGGTCGTCAAAGTGCTGGAAGAAGGAAAGGGCGCGGGGAAGAGCCCCGACTGGCAAACGCTCGGAAGCGTCACCCAGCTCGACTGCCACAATCCTCTCTGTCAACGTGGAGGGGTCGACCTTCAGCACACGCTGCGCGAAATGGTCGCTACGCGCCGCGCGGAGCTGGAGAACGTCAAGATGTGCCGCGGCATCGAAGGGGACAAGCCCAGCGTCGCGCCGCGGCGCTGTCTGAATCGCTTCGCGTTCCGCATCTCGCTTGCCTACACGGTGGAGGGTCCCCGCCCCGTGCCGAATGCGGGATGATCCGGGGCCACGATATCCTAGCCGCTCGCCAACGGATGTAAGACATCGATCGCGTAGCCGACGTTCAGGCGCTCGCCCTGCCAGCGCGGCATCGAGGTGCCCGCGTGCAGAACCAACCCCGCCGCCTGGTTCGACGCTCGTAGCACGGCGACCGGATTGGCGGGCACCCCTGGCGATCGCGGCACCTCGGGCACAAGGTCTCCGTCGGGCCGTCGGAATCGAAGCTCGCCGTCAGGCTCGCGATCGACCTGATAGCCCTCCTCGTGAACGGCACGATGGTGGCGCCGGCAGAGCATGGAGAGGTTCGAGAGCGTCGTAGGCCCTCCCTGGGCCCAGTGGCGAATGTGATGCCCCTGTCCGAAGCGCACGAGACAGCCCGGAAAACGACAACCGTGGTCGCGATGCTGGAGCGCGCGGCGTAGCGCTGGCGGAATCGTCCGCGTTCGCGCCGCGACCTCCACCACGCGGCCGTCCCGGGCGTGCTGCATCACCACGCGGCTGGCGTCGCACGCCAGGCGCCGGGACGTTTCCGCGGAAATGTGCTCGCCGTTCTCAAGCACCGACTGTCCAGCCGCGTCGGGGTCGGCCAGCGCCGGCGCGTCGATACAGCGCCTCTCGCGCCGCGGTCAGTGCCTGGAGGAGAAGTTCGCCGACCTCGGGCTCGAGGCGACCGCGGACGACGATCATCCCGTCATGATCGCGGTAAACTCGGAGCGCGCGGCACTTGTGGCGTTCCGCAGCCTCTCGGGCCTCCGCGGTCCGATCCACCCGTCGCCAGCCACGCACGATTCGCTCGACGTGCTCCGCGGTACCGGAGCGCCCCACTTCCAGCAGTCGCTCCTCGGTCGCCGGCGTGGCGACGCGGGTCAACGCGCGGACTTTGGCATACGAGAGCTCACCGCGGGCGAGGGCATGGGCCAGGCGCGGCAGCGTGCCGAGAGCGCGCGCGACGCGGACCTTCTCTCGCGCTGCGCCAATGTCGAGCCCCACTCGCCAGCTAAGCCAGTGGGCGCAGGAGCGAAACCCGTTGCCCCAGCCGCCGCGCCCGTCGAACTCGCGAATGAGATCGAGCAGACGCACGATCGCGGCATCGAGGTGTACCGAGAGCTCCGCGATCTCGTCGCCCAGGCGATCGAGCTCGGCCGTCGAGCTTGCGGGAGTCAGCATCGCAGCGGTAAGCGCGTTCATGGCGAGTCGCCTCCTACAAGGGCGACTCTATACCCGGGTTTCGAGCCCACCTGCGGGGCGCCACACGCGGCGATCACGTAGCGATCGGCTTTTTTGCGAAGTGCCGGGCCGCCGCGCATTGTGGGCTTTGTGTGTGCTCCTCGCGCGGCATTAGCATCGCACTTCCGGCACGCCGAGATTGCGCACGTCGAAACCTGTCAAGCGAAATCTTGCCGGCGGGCGCTTCCGCCGGGGCGAGTCAGTGTTGTCGCGCGGTGGCCTCCGTTGTATAGAGACGGCGAGGCTCCAAACGGCTCCAGGCGAGGCCCCAGGATCGGGAGGACGCGACCATGACGAACGATCAGACGCGGTGCGTGGTGGACGCCGACGGCCACGTCCTCGAGCCGGCGGACACCTGGCTCGAGTACCTCGAGCCCAGATATCGCGACCGGGCGATCCGCATCGCCCGTGACGAGCAAGGCCTCGAGGTGCTGCTGATCGACGGGCAGCCGCTCAAGACGCTCCGGGGACAGCTCGGGGCGCTCGGCGGGATCGACATGGACGCCGCCAAGCTCTTGACCCGGGGCCAGATCAGCTATGCGGAAGGCAGCCCGCCCGGGGCGTACGATCCGGCCGCTCGGTTGCGCGTCATGGATGCCGAGGGCATCGACGCCGTCCTGCTCTACCCGACCATCGGGATCTGCTGGGAAGGTCACGTCACCGACGGCGCCCTGGCGACCGCGTACACCCGCGCCTACAACCGATGGCTCGCCGAGTTCTGCCGAGCCGAGCCCGCACGGCTCTACCCGGTGGCGCACATCTCGCTACTCGATCCCGAAGGGGCCGTCGAAGAGACGATCCGCGCCCGGCGGGACGGCTGCGTCGGGATCTACCTTTCGCCGGATCTCGCCGCGCGCGGCGGGCGGCACTTCGACGACCCGGTCTTCGCGCGGTTCTGGGAGACGGCGCAGGAGCTCGAGATGCCGGTGGGGTTCCACGTTGTCGTGCGCGATCGACAGTGGTTCCGGCAGTGGCAGCGGCGCGACCCGTCGGATGGGCTCTTCAGCATCGTCTTCCTCGCCATCGACGTCATGGCTGCGTTCACCCAGATGCTGAGCGCGGGCATGTTCGAGCGCTATCCACGCCTGCGCTGCGTGGTGCTCGAGGCCGGCTCGAACTGGATCGCCGCCTGGCTCGATCGTCTCGACCACAAATACCGCATCCTCGCTCACCAGACACCGATCCGGATGCCGCCGAGCGAGTACTTCCGCCGGCAGTGCCTGATCTCGGCGGACCCCGACGAGTCGGTCACCGCCCAGATGGTCGAGCACCTGGGCGCCGACTACTTCGTCTGGGCCTCGGACTATCCGCACATCGACGCCTCGTTCGGCGTCGTGCGCGAGCTTCACGAACGGCTCGCGCCGCTGTCGGAAGCGGCGCGGCGTAAAGTCCTCGGCCTGAACGCCCGACGATTCTATCGGCTCGCGGGCTGAGCGCGCCGCGGCTAGAGCTTCGCCACGGCCGCCTTCGCCACGTCCTCGTCCTGCTGCGACGTCCCGCCGCCCACGCCGCACGCGCCCTCGACCACGCCGTTCTTGACGATCGGCACGGCGCCCATGCTCGGGATCATGTGGCCGCCCTCGGCGGCGACGATGCCCTGGATGATCGGCGTGCCGGCGCGCTCGGTCAGCTCGCCGCTGGCACGCCCGAACGCCGCCGAGGCGATGGCCTTGCCCTGGGAGCCGTAGACGCTGCCCCAGATGGCGCCGTCCATGCGGTTGAACGCCATCAGGCGGCCGCCGGCGTCGCAGACCGCCGCGCTGACCTTGATGTTCATCTCCTGGGCCTTGGTGATGGCGGCTTGCACGATGCGATTGGCTTCAGCGAGTGTCAGAGCCATGAGTGTCCTCCTGTTGTGTGAGCGGATCTATTCAGCTGTGGTACCGCCGTCGATCACCAGCTCGCTGCCCGTCATGAACGACGACTCGTCGGACGCCAGGTACAGCACGCCGTACGCGACGTCCTCGGGCGTCCCCACGCGCCCCAGCGGCAGCCGGCGCATGCGCTGCTCCCACTGCGCCTTGTCCTCCAGCACGTCCTTGATCATGTCGGTCGCGATCGGCCCGGGGTGAACGGAGTTGCAACGGATGCCTTCCTTCGCGTGCTGAACCGCCGTCGACTTCGTGAAGAGCCGCACCGCGCCCTTGGTCGCGGTGTAGGCGGCCGTGAAGCCCGGGGCGCCGACCAATCCCGCCGTCGACGAGATGTTGATGATCGAGCCGCCGCCGGCCTGGCGCATCGCCGGGATCGCGTGCTTGGTGCCGAGGAAGACGCCCTTGACGTTGACCGCCATGATGCGGTCCCAGTCTTCGACCGATGTTTCCTCGATCTTCGATCGGAAGAGAATGCCTGCATTATTGACGAGCACGTTCAGGTTGCCATACGCCTGGACGGCCGTCGCGACCGCCGCGCGCCAGTCGGCCTCACGCGTCACGTCGAGATGAACGTAGGTCGCCTTGCCCCCGTTGGCCCTGATCTCGGCCTCGACCTTCTTGCCCTCGTCGTCCCGGACGTCGCCGAGCACCACGGCGGCGCCCTCGCGAACGAACATCCGCCCCTCGGTCGCGCCCTGTCCGCGCGCGCCGCCGCTGATCAGCGCTACCTTGCCGTCGAGTCTTCCCATCGCCGTCTCCTAGTGCGGATTGGTTCTCAGCCAATCGATGTACGCCGCGATGCCGGTCTCCAGCGACTGTTCCGGCCGATACCCGACCTCCGCCGCGCGCCCCAGATCGGTCGCCGGATTCGTCGACCCGCCCGGCGTCTTGCCCGGCTTGAGCGCCGCGCACCGGGCACCCGGCACGGCCTTGCGCACGGCCTCGAACGCGTCGCGGTTCGAGCTCGCGCGGCCGGAGGCGATGTTATAGATCCGGTGATTGAGCTTCTCCGCCGTGTGCACCTGCTGGATGCCCCGGGCGACGTCCTTCACGTAGGTCCAGTCGGCCTGGTCGTCCTCGAAGATCTTGCCGTCGGGGCGGTCGCTGAAGTCGGGCTCGGTGTTTCTGGCGGCGCCGTGGCACATGCGGCTGATCGGATTGTGCATGCTGTAGTAGAGCGGGCCGTAGATGCTGCCGATACGCAGCGCGACCACGTCGATCTTGGTCTGGGCCGCGTAGAAGTGCGCGTGCATCTCCATGCCCTTCTTGAAGGCCGAGACCTGCGTCGGCGACGGCACCGGCAGCGGCGTGTCCTCGCGGTAGGGCCCGCTCGTGATGCCGCCGTAGACGCCGACCGAGCTGCCGAGCGACACGCGGCGCAGCCCGAACGTGCGCGCGGCCTCGAGCACGTTCTGCAGGCCGGCCGTGTAGAGGTGATAGTCGGACTGAGTCGAGAGACTGCGCGCGGGCGGCGCCATCAGGTTGACGATGCTCTCGACCTGGTGGCGGCGGACCACCTCGAACACCTCGTAGGGGTTGGTCACGTCCATCTGGGCGACCATGACGCGCGCGCCGATCTCGGCCTTGAGCGCGTCCGGGATGCGGCGCGCGCTGTGCTGCGAGAGGACGACCCGCTTGCCGGTCTCCAGGAACCTCAGGGCCGTGTTCAGGCCGATGAACCCCATGCCGCCGACGATCAGAATCATGAGGCGCCTCCGCGTCGAGGGATAGTCCGGACGTGTACCACCGCGGGAGCGCTATGACAACGGGGAATTCAGCGGCGGGCGATGACCTTCAGGATGGCCTGCGTGAGCGCGTCGAGCGTGACCGGCTTGCTGACGACCGCATCGACGCCCGGCGGGTGCTCGCCCTTGGCGGCCATCAGGTCGCCGAATCCGGTGAGCATGATGACCGGGATTTCCGGCGCCGACCGCTCGATGGTGGCCGCGAGCTGGTCGCCTCCCATCTCCGGCATGGCGCGATCGGTCACGACCAGGTCGAAGCGGCCGGACGCGAAGCGATCGAGGCCTTCGCGCCCGTTCGCGGCGGTCTCGACGATGTGCGCCTGCGTGTTGAGCTGGGCGACGACGGAGGTGCGTACGAGTGGGTCATCGTCCACCACCAGGATGTGCAGCGGTCGCAACGGCTCCGGCGACTCGTCGTCCGCGCACGCGGTCGCCAGCTCGCCCTGAATCGGGAGCCGCACGATGAACGTGCTGCCCCGACCCGGCTCGCTCTCGATCGTCAGGGTCCCGTCGTGGCGCTGGACGGTCGTGTGCACGAGCGAAAGCCCGAGGCCGGTGCCGTGCTGGCCCTTCGTCGTGAAGAAGGGCTCCAGGCAGCGCTGCCGGACCTCGTCCGACATGCCGGTGCCGGTGTCGCTGACCTCGAGCCGTACCCCGGCGCCGTCCGGGCGCGCGCGCACCGTGATCGTCCCGCTCTTCGGCATCGCGTCGACCGCGTTGAAGATGAGATTGGCCAGCATCTCCCGGATGCCCGCGGCATCCCCCGAAAAGCACGGCACGTCGTCGACGCGCGTATCGATGCGGATCGCGATGCCCTGTCCGAGGGCTTGATTCTTCCAGCGCGGCTGCGTCATGGCGACGACTTCGTCGATGCACCGGCGAAGATCGACCGGGTCGCCGATGACGCCATCGCTCCGGTCACGGTAGAGCTCGCGCAGGCGACGGATGACCGAGGCGGCGTCGAGAGCCGCGGTGTTGATGAGCTGCGCGTAAGCCTGCGTCGTCTCGCGCGGCAGATCGGGAGACTTCATGAGCAGCTCGGCGAAGCCGACGATGGGGGAGAGCGAGTTGTTGAAGTCGTGGGCGATGCCGCTGGCCATCTGGCCCATCGCGCGCAGCCGCTCCTGCTGGAGCATCTGCTGCTGAGTCGTCTTCAGCTGCAGAAGGGTTTCCTCGAGCATGCGATGGCTTTGCTGCAGCGCCGCTTCGGAGCGATGCCGCGCGGTGATGTCGTTGAAGCTCACGACCACCCCGGTGAGCTGGTCGCGCTCGACCATGGGCGTGGTCACGTAGTCGACGGGGACGTAACTGCCGTCCACGCGTCCGAAGATCTGGTCGGTCGCCTGGTGAGCCTTGCGGTCCTTCAGGGGGGCCAGGATCGGCGAGTCGTCGTCCGGCAGCTGCGTGCCGTCGGGGGCGAGATGGTGCACGATCTGACCGAGCCTTTTCCCGACGACGGCCCGCGCGTCCAGTCCGAGAATCGTGGCGGCGGCCGGATTGATGAAGGTGATGTGCGCGTCCGTGTCGACGCCGAAGATGCCTTCGCCGGCCGCCTCGATGATCAACGCGGTCTGCGCGAACGCCCTCTCGTTGAACCGCCAGGCGACGACGCTGCCGACACAGGACCAGAGGACGAAGAGCGCGTGGATGCTGGCCCACGTCCACGGCGCGTTGAACGCCGCCTCGTGGTTGTAGACCGACTGCGGCCAGAGCACGCCGACGACGCCGTGATGGACCGCGACGAACGCGACGGCCAGGAGGTAGGGGATCCAGTCCTGACAAAGTGCCAGGAACGTGAGCATGACGAAGAAGTGGAAGTGGAGCTCGATGTAGCCGCCGGAGAGATGCACGAGGATGGCGGACGAGCTCATCAGGCCGAAACCCACGAACGTGGCCTGCACGGTGCGGCCCGCGCGTCGCCAGCACGCCAGCAGTCCGAACAGCGCCACCACGAGCGACTCCCCGATGATGTGCAAGCCGCTGTCGTCGTCGAAGAACGCCCGGAGCGAGAGCTCCCAATGCTTCCCAATCACCGCCGCGGCCAGGGCGATGATGACGACGTGGAAGAATGTGAGCCCGATCAGGAAGCGATGCCGTGCACGCCACACACCCTCCGGGAGGGATCCGCCGGAAGGGACCAGGGACCACAGGCGGCTCATTGCAGTGATCGCGGTCGGCCGGCGCAGGCGGGTGGTCATGGGAGCCAAGAGAGCAAGGGCGATGCCCGTGCTTGTGAGATCGAAGAATCGCGGGGTTGTCTCCCATCCGCGGTCGCGATGGACCCGACCGCTAGCCATTTCTTGTCGATGACGTGGCACGAGCTTGTTCGCCTGCCCAGCAGAGGCAGATTTCCAGAAAACGGCGCATCATGTGCTGTATACCAGCCGGAAGGAGGGCCTCATGCGCGACGGCATCTTCATCGTGGACGGCGACGGCCATGTCATGGACTTTCCGCACCGGTGCTACCAGAAGTACCTGCCGGAACAGTACCGCCGCCGTATCGCCTTCTTTCCCGGCGCCCAGTGGGACAGACGCCAGGCGCCGAACGGCGACATGGGGCGCGATCCCGGTACGCCGCAGGAGATGCTGGCGGACCTGGCCCAAGAAGGGATCGATCTCGCGTTTCTCTATCCCACGTCCGCGCTTCGGATAGGTGAAATCCGCGAAGCGGATTATCAGGCCGCCCTGTGTCGGGCCTACAACGACTTCATGGCCGACTGGTGCAAGGCCGCGCCCGAGCGCCTGAAGGGTGTGGCCATCGTGCCCTGCCTCGACCCGACCGAGGCCGCCCGCGAGCTCGACCGCGCCGTCTCGCGCCTGGGTCTGGTGGGGCTGATGTTCCCGACCTTCATTCCCGGACGCAACGTGGCCGACCCCTTCTTCTGGCCGATCTACGAAGAGGCCGAGCGCCTGGGCGTGCCGGTGGGCATGCACGCCTCGGGCAGCGAGACGGGCGATCCCTATCGCTTCAGCAATTTCCTGGCGGTGCACACCTGGACGCACGCGCCCGAGCAGATGATCTCCGTGATCAGCTGTGTCTACGGCGGGCTCTTCGAGAAGTTCCAGCGGCTGCGCATCGGGTTCATGGAGTCGGGCGCCGGGTGGGTGCCGTTCTTCATGGAGCACATGGACGGCGAGTTCGAGAAGCGCCCCTGGGACGCGCCGCTCTGCAAGGCCAAGCCGAGCGAGTACATGACGTGCGGCCGCGCGTACTTTTCGTGCGAGCCGGAGGAGAAGACGATTCCGTACGTGATCGGCTGGGTCGGCGAGGACAACATCCTCTATGCGTCGGACTACCCACACTGGGACAGCGAGTGGCCGCACACGGTCGACGAGCTCTTGAATCGGAAGGACCTCGACAAGAAGGTGAAGGCGAAAATCCTCGGACAGAACGCGCTTCAGTTCTACGACCTGAAGGCGCCGGTGTCGAGATAGGAGGCAACCATGACGCGTGAAGTCGCGACCGCGACCGAGAAAGAGTTCCACGAAAAGATGCACGCCGCTCACATGTACGGGCTCTGGGAGCTCGCGAGCCAGATGACGAAGCACCCGGAGCCGAAGGCGATTCCCTATATGTGGAAGGCCTCGCTGATCGAGTCGCTCGTGCGCGAGGCCGGCGAGGCCGTGCCGGTCGGCGAGGAACGGCGGGCGCTCCAGCTCTTCAACCCGGGTCTCGATGGGCGCTGGGCGACCACCAACACGATGATCGCGGCGATCCAGCTCCTGCTGCCGGGCGAGGTGGCGCGCGCCCATCGCCACACGCCGACGGCGATCCGCTTCATCATGGAAGGCTCCGGCGGCTACACCGCGGTCGACGGCGAGCGCGTCTACATGGCTCCCGGCGATCTGGTCCTGACGCCGAGCTGGGCGTGGCACGACCACGGCAACGAGACCGACAAGCCCGTGGTGTGGATGGACGGGCTCGACGTGCCGCTGATCCAGGCGCTCAACGCGATGTTCTTCCAGTTCTACGACAAGGAGCAGTTCCCGCTGACCAAGCCCCACAACGCCTCCGTGGCGCTCCACGGCCACGTCAGCCTGAGCCCCACCTGGGTGAAGGAGCGCCCGCGGTCGTCGCCGCTGCTCCTCTATTCCTGGGAGACCACGTATCGGTCGCTGCGAGCGCTGCGCGACGGCGCCGGCGACGCGTGGGACGACGTCGCGCTGGAGTACACGCACCCGCAGACCGGCGGCGCGCTCTTGCCCACGATGTCCTGCTGGGTCCAGATGCTGCGCCCCGCCGCGCGCCTCCAGGCGCATCGCCACACCGGCAGCGCCGTGTACTACGTGGTGGAGGGGACGGGCGAGACGATCATCGACGGCGTGCGCTTCACCTGGGGGCGGGGCGACGTCATCACGCTGCCGTCCTGGGCGCTACACGAGCACGCGAACACGTCGTCGCGCGACGCCGCGATCCTGTTCTCGATCCAGGATCGCCCGGTGCTGGAAGCGCTCGGGCTCTATCGAGAAGAGACGCTGATGGAGAACGCTGGTCGGCAGAAGGTCACGTCGACGTTCAAGGCCTGAGGAGAGGCGGATGGCCGATCAGCGCCAGCGCGCGAACGCCCAGCCGCCGCCTGTCCCGGCTGGCGTGCGATAGACCGGCACGTAGTCGAGGAGCTCCATCTTCAGCCGCGCCCGCTGCATTGCGCCGCCGAGCGCGACCCAGTTCAACGTCTCCGAGCCGGCGGAGTGCAGGCGATGGCGCGGGATCGAGCGCAGTGCGGCCGCGTCGTTCCGCTCGAGCGCGCCCAGCAGCCCGCGATCGAGCTCCTCGTCGACCACGAAGTGGCTGAGCCCGCCCGAGGCGATGACCGCGACCGAGGCGTCGCTCTTCCACTCTTCGACCGCCGCCGCGATCGCCTCGCCGATCGCGAGCGAGCGGCGCGGCGTCGGCTGGTTCGGCAGGTAGCAGGTGTTCTGGAAGACGGGAAGGATCGCGCCGGGCCTGTTGTCGAACAGCCGCTTGACGATGAACGAGAACGCGTGCGGCAGCCCCTGCGGGCGCGGCGGCGTCTCGCGCACGTAGTCGAGCTCGCCCTGCTTCGTCGGATAGCGTCGCGCGACCTTGCCGCCGTACGGCTGCTTCACGTAACGCATGTGGGCGACGTCGAAGTCGTGCTCGATCAGGTACTCGATCAGGTAGCGGCCGAAGGTGCTGGCCACCGGAACGTCCATCGGCACGTCGCCGTAGCCGCGTCGGATGGCCTCGATCACGTCGGCGTCCCGCGAGCCCGGGGGCATCGTGCGCGGGATCAGCGGCGCCGTCTCGCCCCAGTACACCGAGAAGGCCGGCATGTTGTCCTCGAAGAACCACTCGTCCTGGTCGTCGCCGATGATCACGGTGATGTCGGGGCTCACGGCGCGCAACGTATTCGATAGCTCGTCGAGCGCGCGCTGGCAGGCCTCGGCCTGGGCGCGATAGGGATCGGCGCCGCGGAACCGGGCGCGGGCTTCGGGCGAGATCGAATCGAGCGCTTCCTTGTAGGACATCACGACGCCATGGGGCGGGAAGGCGAGCTCGGGGTTGCGCTCGTCATTCCGGGCGTACGACGACCAGAGCTCGGCGGGCAAGGTCAGCATGGGCGTGTGAGAGGTCGCGAGGCCCAGAACGATTTCGGCCATGATCGCCCCCTTAGCCCGCGGTAGAGCGGGCGTCGACGCCGGACTCGGGCAGGCCCATCGCGCGGCGGTGTGCCGCCCGGACCTGCGCTGGCTGTCCTATCAGGAAGGGGAACTCGGTGCGCAGCGGCAATCCGGGCGTGCGCTGGCGCGAGGTCTCGCCCTCGACCTTCGACGAGCCGTTCACGAAGAGGTCGCGGCCGATGATCGGCAGCCGCACGAGGCGGTTCTTCTCCGGATCGCGGATCACGCCCTTGGGCTCTTCTCCCTTCGCCACACGCTCGGCGTCCTCGAGGATGCGGCGGCGCATCATGATGACGCCGCGGTCGCTCTCGCCCAGATGCTCCTGGGTGCGGTCGGCGACCGTGCCCTGGCCGACCCAGGCGACGAAGTCCTGGTTCATGACGTGCGAGGTGATCCAGCGGCCGGTCAGGTCGTCCTTGATGGGGCTGTACCAGTAGGGGATCCGCTCCTGCCGGTAGGGCTCCATCTCGTTCGGCACGCGATCGAAGAACCAGCCGACGCTCAGCATGTTGCTGTCGTCGATGGGCACGCGCCACTCGAAGTGGCCCCCGGTGAAGAGACAGTTCGGCCAGAGGCAGCATCGCCCGACCGTCCAGAGCTCGTCCTGCTCGGACTGGCCCTCGAGGACGCGCCGGTAGATGAAGCCGTACTCGAACTCCTCGAAGCCGACCTTCAGGTGGGTCGGAGAACGCTGGCCGTCGGCGCCGCTGAGCGCGCGGGACCAGTTCGAGTGGAGCCACTCGAAGTGCACGGGGTCGATCGAGTTCTCCTGGCACTGGAACCAGTTGCACGGGACCTCGGAGAACACGATCTGCACGAAGCCGTTTTGCCAGGTGAAGGGCTCCCAGGTCGGCACCAGCGGTACGGGGGGTGGCCCTAGATAGGCCCACAAAAGGCCACCCTTCGCCTCGACCGGGTAGGCTTTGATGCGCACGCGGTCCTTGAACTTCGCCTCCGGGTGCGCGACCTCCTCGAAGGGCTGCTGCAGGCACCGGCCCGTGTGGTCCCAGAGCCAGCCGTGGTAGTGGCAGCGCAGACCGCAGCTCTCGGGCCAACCGTACGAAAGATCTGCGCGCCGATGCGGACAATGTCGATCGACGAGGCCGTACGCGCCGGCCTTGTCCTTGTAGAGGACGAGGTTTTCTCCCATGAGCCGTACGGGTTTCGTCGGATGGTCGTCCAGCTCGGCGACCGCGGCAACCGGCATCCAGTAGCGCCGGAGCAGCTCGCCCATGGGCGTGCCGGCACCGACCTCCGTCAATGCTCGGTTCTGATCCTCGCTGAGCACGGACCGATTCTACCTCCACTCTTCGGGTCGAAGTGTGTCACACTAGGGCGTCTGGGCTTGGCGCGACTCCATTCGGAGGTCCGCTCCTCTGCCAGACCACGACTCTGGCGCCGTCTTCCGCGTACCGGGGAGTGCGTTCAACCGCGGGAGATTCACAGAGGTGCGGTATGGCTCAGAAGCTCTTCATCGGAGGCCTGTCCTTCTCCACTTCGACCGATCGACTGCGCGAGCTCTTTGCTCAGGCGGGCGTCGTCGAATCAGCCGCCGTGGTGACCGACCGCGAAACCGGCCGCTCACGCGGGTTCGGCTTCGTGGAGATGGCCACCCCCGCGGAGGCCGATGCGGCCGTCAAGAAGTTCAACGGCCAAGAGGTGGACGGACGAACGCTCAAAGTAGAGCTCGCCAAGCCCCCGGGTCTGGGCGGTGGTGGCGCTCGCGGCGGCGGGAGCAGCCGGAGTCGGTGGTAGGGCCGCGGACGTCATGCAAGTCGTCGCGTTCTCGACCCCGGACAATCCTCTCTGGCGATGGCGGATCGTCAACTACGCCGGTGAGCTCGTCGAGGAATCACGTGAGACCTTTCCGACGATCGCCGGCGCCCTGGCACAAGGATCGAAGCGAATGAGCGCGCTGGACGTGGTGGACCACTCGGTCCCGTACGTGGCCTATCGTTCGACGCGACACCTCAGGACGCCGTGAAGATCGAGGTCTTCGACAACCAGATCGAGGCTGCTCTCAAGCAGCTCAAGAAGCAGATGCTGAAGGACGGCCTCTTTCAGGAGATGAAGCGGCGCCAGCACTACGAGAAGCCGTCGGTCAAGCGAAAGCGCAAGTCGGCTCAGGCGCGCAAGAAGCGGCGCAAGGCCATGAAGCGGATGCTCCAGCACGAGGGCGACTAGCAGCCTTGCTATAGTGAGCGCCTTGGCGACCGAGGCGCTCGCGCTCGAGGAAGTCGACGCCTTCTACGGCGACAGCCACGTGCTGCACCGCGTGTCCTTCCGGCTGGGCGAGGGGCGCCTGCTCGGCCTCCTCGGACGCAACGGCGCCGGCAAGTCGACCTCAATCAACGTCACGGTCGGCCTGCTTCCACCCCGTCACGGCGCCGTCAGCGTGTACGGGCGAGCCGTCACCGGGCGCACGCCCGAGGCCATCGCGGCCCTCGGCGTGGCGCTGGTACCGCAGGGGCGACGCGTGTTTCGCAGCCTCACCGTGCGCGAGAACCTCGCCGTGGCAGGGCGCAAGCCCCACGGCGAGGTGCCGATGCCGTGGACCCTCGACTCGGTCTCCGATCTGTTCCCGCGGCTCCGGGAGCGCGGTAAGCAGATCGCCGGGTCGCTCTCGGGCGGCGAGCAGCAGATGCTGGCGATCGGGCGCGCCCTGATGTCGAACCCGCGCGTGCTGCTGATGGACGAGCCATCCGAGGGCCTGGCGCCCCAGATCGTTGCCGAGGTCATGGCGACCATTCGGCGTTTGAAAGCTCAGGGGCTCTCGATCGTGCTCGTGGAGCAGAACGCCAAGCTCGTGTTCGACGTGGCCGACGATATCGTCGTCCTGAACAGCGGCCGTGTCGTGGTCGAGGGCTCGGCCTCCGAGCTCGCGCGTGGCGGCCTCGACCTGCGCCAGCACCTGGGGATATATTGATCGGGGCATGAAGCTGACCGTCGAGTTCCCGAGCGTCTCCTATCGCGAAGGCCCGCAGGGTGTCGTGCGCCTCGCCCAGGCCATCGAGCAGATCGGCTACGACCACATCGACATGTTCGACCACGTCGTGATGGGCTACCCGATCGAAGGCCGCCCGCCCGGGCCGTATCCGCCGCAGATGCCGATCCTCGAGGCGTTGATGGCCCTCTCGTACATGGCCGCCGTGACGACGCGCGTGACCCTCGGCACCGAGGTGCTCGTGCTGCCGCAGCGCCACCCGACCCTGGTCGCCAAGCAGGTGAGCACGCTCGACACGCTCTCGGGCGGCCGCGTGCGCCTGGGTGTGGGCGTCGGCTGGCAGGAGTCGGAGTACGAAGCGCTCGGCGAGGACTTTCACACGCGCGGCGCGCGCATGGACGAGATGATCCGTCTCTTGCGGACCTACTGGAACGACGCGCAGGTCGACTTCAAGGGCCGCCACTACCACATCACGGCGATCGGGATGGAGCCGAAGCCCCCGCAGGGAAGCCGGCTGCCGATCTGGATCGGCGGCCGCTCCGAGCGCGCGCTACGCCGAGTCGCCGAGCTCGGCGACGGCTGGCTCGGCAACCAGATTGCCGACGCGGCGAGCGCGCGGGTGGTCATCGACACCATCCGGCGGCACGCCGAGGCGGCCGGGCGCGATCCGGCGTCGATCGGTCTGCAGGCGATGGTCGCCTCGCCGCCGCGTGATGCCGCGGGCAAGAAATTCTACGTCGAGCACGATCGGGTGGTGGCGCGTGTCGTCGAGCTCAAGGCGATGGGCTTCCAGTGGGCGGCCCTGAACGCGACCGCGATCTTCCAGGCCGGCGCGCGCTCGGTCGCCGCGATGATCGACGTGCTGGGCGCTCTGCACACGAAGATCCGCGGCGAGGTCGGCTAGCGAGCGCTCCTCGAATCAGGCCGCGCGCCGCTGATCGACGTCGGCCGGTGTCCGGCGTCGATCGCGACGCCCGCTCGTCCACATCGCGGTCGCCACGATCAGAAGCCCGACGAACGACGTCCCCGCCGCGAACGGAGCGCCGTGCGTGTCGAGCTGCAGGTGCATGTACACGTGCCAGGCTTCTCCCGCCATCGAGATGAAGGCCCCCACGAAGGCGACCGGGAACGCGGCGCCGATCGGCGGCCGCCGCGCCTGGTCGATCAGCGCCCACGCGGTCGTCAGCACCACGCACAGCACGCCCACGTAGATCGGGATGTGCACCGTCCCCAGGTGGACGAGCATCTGCTCGGTCGTCGTCGCCTCGAAGTCGGAGTGCAGCACGTGCCAGACGAGATCCACGATCAAGCCGGCTAGCTGGACCCCGAGCGCGGTCCAGATCAACATCCGGGATTGTCTGCGACGTGACATACGGCGACCTCCTCACACGATCATCGTACCGGACTGTGCTACCTTCCCAGGCACCAGGCAGGGAGAGGAGACGGTATGGACTTCGAGGTCACGTACACGGAGGAGCAGCAGCGGTTCCGACGCGAAGTCCGCGGCTGGCTCGAGACGAACGTGCCGGCGTCGGTGTCGCGGACGCCGACCTCGCCCGAGGACAACTACCGGCGCTATCTCGAGCTGCGCGATCTCGGCCGCAAGCTCGGCGCCAAGGGCTGGCTCTATCCCACCGCGCCAGCGAAGTACGGCGGCGGTGGCCTCGACGTCGACCACGCGATCATCCTCGAGGAGGAGGTCGACCGCTTCGACCTCTCGCTGCCGCCGTACTACGACAGCGGCGGCCGTCTCGGCTCGGCCTCGATCCTCGTCTGGGGCACGGAGGAGCAGCGGCAGGCGTTCCTGCCCGCGATCTATCGCGGCGAGGTCCGCACCTGGCAGCTCCTGACCGAGCCCGGCGCGGGCTCCGACCTGGCCGGCGTGCGCATGACGACGGCGGTGCGCGACGGCGACGAGTACGTGATCAAGGGCCAGAAGATCTTCGTCGGCAGCGACAACGGGACCGATCGGATCTGGATGATCGTGTGCACCGACCCGAACGGGAAGCGCCACGAGAACCTCTCGTGGTTCATGATCGACGCGAACCTGCCGGGGATCAGCATGCAGCCGATGGAGCTGATGGGCACCGGCGGCGAGGGCGGGACCGACAGCGGCATCAAGCAGACGGTCTTCTTCGACGACGTCCGCGTGCCGGCGTTCGCGCTGGTCGGCGGCGAGAACAAGGGCTGGACCGTCGCCACGACGCACCTCGAGCTCGAGCACGGCGGCGGCGGCCGCATCGGCCGCAATCGCGTGTGGGATCGGTTGCTGCGCTACTGCCAGGAGACCAAGCGCGACGGGGTGCCGTTGAGCCAGCAGCAGGACGTGCGCGACAGCCTGGCCGACATCTACATCAAGACCGAAGTCCAGAGGCTCTTCGGACTCAGGAACTTCTACCTGACGTACGCGCGCAAGCCGAAGTCGTACGAGGGGCCGCAGCTCTCGTACTACAGAAAGACCACCGGGCTCTGGATGACCGGCGCGATCCTGGAAGCCGTCGGGCCCGCCGCGCTCACCACCGATCCCACGTGGGGCTCATCGTCCGGGTTCCTCGAGACCCAGCAGCGCAACGGCATCGTCTCGGTCCATCCGGGCGGCACGACCGACATCCAGCGCGTGCAGATGGCGCGTCGCATCGGCATCGGCCGCTCGACCCGTGAGAAGGCGGGCACCGTGCACGGAGCGGAGTGAGCGATGGATCTGGCACTGACCGAAAGCCAGGAGATGCTCCGCACGACCGCGCGCAGCTTCATGGAGCACGAGGCGCCGGTCGATGTCGTCGTGGGTCTGCAGAAGGCCGAGTCGTCACTCGATCCAGATCTATGGAGGAAGGCCGCGCGGCTCGGCTGGCTCGGGATCGTCCTGCCGGCCGAGTATGGCGGCAGCGGCGACAGCCTGAGCGACGCCGCGGTGCTCTACGAAGAGCTCGGCCGCGGCCCGCTGCCCGGCCCGTTCTTCAGCTCGGGAGTCCTGGGTGCGCTGACCGTGCTGGAGGCGGCCACGGACGAGCAGCGCCGCCGGATTCTGCCGGCAGTGGCGAGCGGCGAGCGCGTGCTGACCGTGGCCATCACCGAGCCGAACACGTCGTGGGGGCCGGGCGGCATCACCCTGGCGCCTCAAGGGCGGAACGGTAGCTTCGTCCTCAACGGCACCAAGCTCTTCGTGAGTGATGCGACCTCCGCCACCGACCTGATCGTCGCCGTCCGCACGGGCGACGGGCCGGGCGACGTCAGCCTCCTGCACGTCGACGCGAAAGCCCGCGGTGTGACCGCGCGCCGGCTACCCGGCTTCCTCTCGTGGCAGTGCGAGGTGAGCTTCGACAACGTCCAGGTGCCGGCGAGCGCGCTGTTGGGCGAGGCGCAACGAGGATGGGCGGCGCTCGCCGGGGCCCTCGAGCGGGCGGTGCCGCTCCTGTGCGCCTACATCGTGGGCGGCTGTCAGGCGGTGTACGAGAAGTCGGTCCTCTACACGCAGACCCGGGTGCAGTTCGGCGTCCCGATCGGACGGTTCCAGCGCGTTCAGGACCACGTCGTCCGGCTGGTCAACCACCTGGACAGCGCGCGCTGGGCGACGTGGGAGGCGCTGTGGAAGCTCGACACCGGGCGCCCGGCCACCGCGAGCGTTCACATGGCCAAGGCCATCGCGAGCGAAGCGTACCTGGAGGTCTGCAACGCGGCGCACGAGGTCCACGCCGGCATGGGCGTGCTCATCGAGTACGGGCTGCCGGCGCACACGCAGATGTCGCGGACCCTGTTCCACTACCTCGGCGATCCGCGCTGGCACAAGCGCCGGATGGCCGACGCGCTCGAGTGGTGACGATTACTTCTTCTTGATCCAGCCCGGATCGAAGGTGTGTCCGGGCTCGTCGAGATCGACGAGGAGCGGTGCGTGGTCCGAGGGCAGGGGCTTGCCCTTCCGCGCCTCGCGGTCGATCTCGACGGCCACCGCCCGCCCGGCGACCGACTTGGTGACGAGCAGGTGGTCGATCCGCATGCCGAAGTTCTTGTGGAAGTTCCCGGCGCGATAGTCCCACCAGGTGTAGCGGCCCGGCTCGGGCTGGCGCAGACGGTAGATGTCGAGCAGCCCCCAGCTGCAGAGCCTGGCGAAGGCGCGCCGCTCGGGCTCCGAGACGTGCGTCCCACCGTGGCAGGCCTCGGGATCCCACACGTCGGCGTCACCGGGAGCGATGTTGTAGTCACCCCCGAGCGCCAGGGCCTCGCCCGGGTCACGCGATTCGGCGAGCCAGCGGGCGAGACGCTCGTACCACGCGAGCTTGGCCTGATAGAAGGGCGAGTCGAGCGAGCGCCCGTTCGGCGCGTAGAGGCTCACGACGCGAACGCCGCCGCAGACCGCCGAGACCATGCGTGCCTCGGCGAGCGGCTCGTCGTCCGGAACGTCCGGCGTGGTCTGGGGGCGCAAGGGCTGGCCGAAGTTGCTGATGAGGTCGGCGATCCCGACGCGGCTCGCGATCGCGACGCCGTTCCAGCGGCCCTCGCCATGGTGGGCGAGCTCGTAGCCGGCCTCCTTGAAGGTCGCGACCGGCGCGTCGGCGTCGGAGAGCTTCGTCTCCTGCATCAGCAGCACGTCGGGCTTGGCTCGCTCGAGCCACCAGACGACTTTCTCGAGCCGCGCCTTCAGCGAGTTGACGTTCCAGGTCGCGATGCGCATCGTCTCCTTCTCCGCTCCTGGCTAGTTTACTGTCCCGTGGCCCGGCATCGCAGTCAAGCCGGCGGCCGTTGGCGGCCGGGCCCGTGGTATGGTTCGGGCCTGAGCGTGCGACTCCCACGTGCGACTCCCAATGGAGGGCCTGCCGATGCGTGATCTCGTGAAGAACCTCAACGAGCTGTGCGAGCGCGCTGAATTCGAGGTGAGCTGGTACTTGAAAGACCTCGCCAGCGGAGTCGCCGCCGATCGACGCGGGAAGGTCGCGGTGCCCTCGGCGAGCACCCGCAAGACCTCGATCATGATGGCGGCGCTGGCGGCCGTTCACGCGGGCAAGCTCTCCCTCGATCAGAAGGTCACCATCGACAAGAGATTTCAGGACAACGACTCGGGCACGTTCCAGCACCTGACCCCCGGATTCTCGATCAGCCTGCGGGACGCGATGGTGATGATGATCATCGTCAGCGACAACACGTGCACCGCGCACGTTGTCGATCTGGTGGGGCTCTCGAACGTCCAGCGCTACACCGAGAGCGTCGGCCTGACCGGCACGGTGCACCGCTACGGCATTCCGCCGAAGGCGGCGCCCGACAGCTCGCTCGACCGGGTGACCACGACGACGGCCAACGACCAGGGGCTTCTGCTCGAGCTGATCCTCAAAGGAACCCAGGACCCTGAGGTCGCCGCCAAGCTTCAGTGCACCACGGCGCTCTGCCGGCTCGGGCTCGACATCCTCTCCTGGCAGAAGCTCAAGACCCGGCTGCCATCGCTCCTGCCGCTCGGCACGAAGGTCGCCCACAAGACCGGCACGGGCCACCGCTGCTACAACGACGCCGGCATCATCTTCAAGGGCGACCGGCCGATCTGCATCCTGACCGCCTACACAGTGGATGTGCCGGACGCCGTCGCCGACGGGACGCCCGGCTTCGCCGCCGCCTACCAGCTGATCGGCCGCATGGCGAGGCTCTCCTACGACGAGCTCGGCGGCCGCGCATGAACGTCGAGGCGAAGCTCGAGAAGCTCGGTCTGGAGCTCCCGAATCTCGAGGATCTGTACCGGACGAATTCGTCCGGCGCTCACTATATTTCGCACTACGCCGTTCAGAACTTGCTCTATCTCTCCGGCACGACGCCGAGGAAGGGCGGTCAGGGCTACCTGCCGGGTGTCGTCGGCAAGGACCTGACGCTCGAGCAGGGCTACGAAGCCGCGCGCTACGCCGCGCTGATGACCCTGGCGGCGGTGAAATACGCGCTCGGCGATCTGGACCGGGTCCAGCAGCTCGTGCACCTCCTTGGGTTCGTGAACTCGGCGCCCGGGTTCGGCGATCAGCCGCGTGTCATCAACGGGGCGGCCGATCTCCTGGTGGAGTTGTTCGGGGACCGCGGCAAGCCGACTCGCGCCGCGATCGGCTGCCAGGGCTTGGGGGGCAACGCCTCGGTCGAAGTCATCGTGACCCTGCTGTTCTCGGGGAGCGAGGTGCGCCCTCCCCTTGCTCGCGACAAGTTCGTGCGCTAGCCGCTAGGGCGTCGGGGCGCGATCCCTCGCGGGCGAGTTCAGCATGGTGGCGAGCGACGCGAAGAAGAGGCCCAGGGCGATCCCGGCCAGGGTGTCGACCGGCCAGTGAGCCCGGAGAATGATCCGCGCCAGGGCCACGAGCACGATCAGGAGGACGCTGGCGGCCCGCACGGCGAGCCGCGCCGGTGGGGGGAGCGAGCCCGCGAGATAGATCACGGCGCCGAAGAATGCCGCGGCGGCCGTGGCGTGGCCGCTCGGGAAGCCCATCGACGACTCTTCGGGACGGGCGCGGCCGATGACGATCTTCAGCAATCCCTCGGCCGCCGGCGCGGCGAGCATCAGCCCGACCCAGAGCCACCATCGCGCTCGAGCCCGAGGGAACGCGACCAGCAACAAGAGCGTCGCGGGCAGGAGCACCCGCCAGCTCCCGAGGTAGTTGACCACCCGAGCAACCTCGACGACGGCCGGCGACCCGTAACCGAGCAGCCACCTCCGCGCCGCGGCATCCCCGGGGAACGGATCGACGAGCGTCACCGCGAGCGCCAGGGCGATGAAGCAGCCGGCGCTTGCGAGCAGGGTCCAGCAGGCGCTATTTCGACGGGGTGAGCTCGGCGCCACCGCCACCACCGTCGCGGACGAATCGCAGCACCCGCTGACCGCGCTCCTCGTGGAGCGTCACCCGACCATTGCCGTCGTTGCCTTCGTAGCGGATGTTCCCGGGGCTCAGCACGCTGATCGTGCCCCTGATCTCCTTGTACTTCGGCTCGACGAAGAGGAGCCCCTGAAAAGCGCCGTCCTCGGCGATTGTCAGGATCAGCGGGGCATTCCCCATGGGCCCGGACATCCGGCCCCGCCACGTCCCGGCGAGGCTGGCGGTCTCGGCCGAATATGACTGGGCACTGGCACACCCGGTCAGGAGGGTTGCGAGCAGCACGATGACGCGGATCAAGGGCGACGCAGCTTGACGGCAGCGGCCCAGAGCGCGACGAGGCTCACGCCGAAGACACAGACGATCGTAGCTCCGGTCGGCAGGTCGAGCCAAGCCGAGGCGGTGACCCCGAGCACGCTCACCACGGTGCCGAAGCCCCAGCCGACGAGTAATCGGGTGGCGATCGAGCCGCCGACGAGCGTAGCGGCGAGCGCCGGCACGATGAGGTACGAGAAGACGAGCAGCACGCCCGCGATGCGGACCGAGCTGGTCACGACGACGCCGAACGAGGCGTAGAAGACAAAATCCCAGAGCCGCACGCGCCAGCCCTCGGCGTACGCCTTGCGCGGGTCCGTCGAGATCAGAAAGAACGGCCGGCGGCAGAACCAGTGCAGGACGCCGATCAAACCGTAGAGAATCGCGACCTTCACGACGTCCTCGCCGCCGACCGTCAGGAGCGAGCCGACCAGCATCGCCCGGATGTGCTCGACGCCGTGCGGGGCGCGGTCGGACAGCAAGACGGCGCCGGCCGCGGACGCGGCGTACACGACGCCGATCACGGCTTCCTGCGACACGCGCCGCTCGCGGCTGCGCGTGAGCGACAGCACGAGCGCGCCCACGAGCGTCGCGAAGAGACCCGCCCCGTAGGATTCCCAGGTGTGGAGCTCGTGGCCGAACAGGAACGCCGCGGTGGCGCCGAGCGCGGCGATCTGGGCGAGCGCGATGTCGACGAAGACCACCTCGCGCGCCAGCACGTGAACGCCCAGGTAGGCGTGGATGCCCGTGAGGACCAGACACATGAGGAACGGCGCCCACAGGAGCGCCAGGAGGTCGGAGAGCATACGGTCGGCTGTCGACCCTAGCGAAGCGCCTGAGCGAGCGCGTTCACGTTGTAGTCGATGCTCCCGATGTAGGTATCGACGCCCTTGATCCCACCGACCATCGTCGGGATGACGACGACCTTTGCCCCGGCTTCTTCGGCGATACGCTGCGCGAGCTTCAGATCGTTCCAGGGCTGGACGAGGACGACTCTGACGCGCTCGTCCTTCATCTGCCGGACCAGCTGCGCGAGGTGCTGCGGCGAGGGCGGGATGCCCGGCCGGTCCTCGAGCATACCCACCTGGATCAGCCCGAACCGAGCGAGGAAGTAGACGTAGTCGGGGTGGTAGACGACGACCTTGGCGCCCTTGACAGGCGCGAGCGCGTTCGTCCAGCGCACCATCGCTTCTTCGACGCGGGCGAGGAAGGCCTGGCGATTCTTCTCGAAGGTCGCTCGAAGCTCGGGGGCCACGCGGGACAGGCCGTCGACGAGATTTTGAGTCACGATCGGCGCCAGCCCGGGATCGAGCGAGTAGTGAGGATTGCCCAGGGGATGCACGTCGCCCATCGAGCGATCGACCCGTGTCGACGGCACATCGAGCACCTGGATACCGCGCGAAGCGTCGACGCGGCCGACCGCGCCGCGGACGATCTTCGGGTTGTTCGCGCCCTGCACGGCAGTATCCGACCAGGCGTCGAGCTCGAGGCCGTTCTCGATGAACAGATCCGCGCGCCGGAGCCGAAGCATGAGGCTTGGGCGGATCTCGACATCGTGCGCGTTCTGGCTGCCACGGGCCAGGGACTCGACGTCGACCTGGTCGCCGCCGATCTCCTCCACGAGCGCCTTGAAGTCCGGGATCGTCGTCACGACGCGGAGCTTGTGGGCGCCGTCAGCGCCCGCGGCCAGGAGGCCGAGCACCATGGCAGCGCCAACGAGGGCGGCCGCTCGGTGGCGCATCACTTCATCGCGGTAACGAGGGCGTTGACGTTGTGATCGATGGCGCCGATGTAGGAGTCGGCGCCCTTCACCCCGCCCACCATCGACGCCAGCACGACAGCTTTGGCGCCGGCCTCGTCGGCTATGCGATTCGCCAGCTTCAGGTCGTTCCACGGCTCGACGATGATGACCTTGATCCGCTCCTCCTTCATCTGGCGGATGACCCGTGTCAGATGAGCGGGCGACGCCGGAATCCCCGGTCGATCCTCGAGCGTCGCCGCCTGGCTCAGCCCGAATCGACTCAGCAGGTAAATCCACTGGGGATGATACACGACGACTCGGGCGCCCTTGAGCGGCTCCATCGCCCGCGTCCAACGCGCCATGGCCTCGTCGAGACGCGCGAGAAACGCCTGGCGGTTCTTCTCGAACTCGACGCGGTGGTCGGGGGCGAAGCGGCCGAGGGCATCGACGATGTTCTGGGTGATGACGGGCGCCATGCCTGGATCGAGAGAGTAGTGAGGGTTGCCCAGGGGATGCACGTCGCCCATCGAGCGATCCACCCGTGTCGACGGCACCTCGAGGACCTGGATGCCGCGCGACACGTCGACCCGCCCGGGCGCGCCGCGGACGATGTTCGGATTGTTCGCGCCCTGCACGGCGACCTCGGCCCACGAGTCGAGCTCGAGTCCGTTCTCGACCAGGATGTCGGCGCGGCGCAGCTTCACCATGAGGCTCGGCCGAATCTCCAGCTCGTGGGCGTTCTGTGTGCCGCGCGCCAGCGTTTCGACGTCGACCAGCTTGCCCCCGACCTCCTCGGTGAGGGCCTTGAGGTCGGGGATGGTCGCCACCACGCGGATCTTGTCGGCCGCCCCAACGGGGGAGACGAACAGCGCGATGACCGCGAGAGCGAGAAGAGGGCGGATTGCGCTCAGCATGCGTCGCCTCCTAGAAGGGGTGCGCGGGATGCGCGCCGAGGATGAAGGAGGCCTGGAAGAAGAGCTCGTCCACATTCCGGGCGCTCGAGCCGTTCAGGTTGACGGCGTCGCGAGTTTGGGGGCTGCGGTCGGTGTGCTTGTATGCCAGCCGGAAGCGGAGAAACTCCGACGGCCAGAACGTGACGTATGGCTCGATCGCCCACTCCCAGCCCGGATTCGTCGGATACTGCGACCAGTCGTAGCGAAACCCGCCGGCCCAGCGGCGGAAAGGCTGGACCTCGAGGCCGGCATACGCGCCGGAATGATCGCGCTGGCGCTTGTCGACGCGGTCGATCGCACCGTCGCCGTCCACGTCGACTCCCACGTCCGCCTTGCGCAGCGAATAGAGCCACTCCCCCGTGAGCGTGACGAGTGGATGGAGCCAGCTGTCGGGACGATATTTGTAGCGAAGCTCCCAGCCGAGGATCGTCGACCGGTTCCTGTCGTCCGTGTCGCCGCTCGCGACCGACATGCCCAGCTGGATCGCGTGCTCGTCGCCGAGCTCGAGGAACGTCCGAAGCCGGCCCGTGACGAGCGGATGCTGCAGGGTGCCACGGCCGAACGCGGTCTCGTTGTCCCCGTTGAAGATGCCGGCGAGCGCCTCGATGTAGAAGGGCAGGTCCGGGACGAGGGTCAGCTCGACACCCTTCTCCTGCAATCCCTCGGCGCCAAAGAAGTTGCGCATGACGTTCGGTCGATCGACCCAGGACAGATCGTGCTCGTGGACCTCGTTCGAGTAGCCGAAGCGGTTGCGCATCTGGCCGAGTCTCGCCTGGGTACCGTAGGGGAGCGTGAGGAGCGTGAGGTAGGCTTCGGCCAGGTGGACAGTGGTCTCGGCGCCGCGCGTTTCCTCTCCGGCTTCGAACCTCACGACCGCCGAGGCGTAGGGATCGATCTGGCCGAAGAGTGAGAGCTCTACTTCACGAGGGAAGAAGCGATTTTCCTGCCCGGCAAAGGTTCCGCCGCCGGCTCTCTCGACATTGCGCTGCGTGACGTTGCCGACGAAGTCGCCGGCGATGCCCATGTCGAAGAGGAGCTGACCGGAGCCTCGCTGCTGATACAGCCCGAACGGTTGCCGGGGCCGCGCGAGATCCATGGCCGACGGCGGAGTCGAGGCTGGCGGCGGCGCGGCGACTCCCGGGCTACCCGGGGCACCTGCCGGAGCGGTCGGAGCCGGCGGCGGTTGGGCCTCCAGGCGCTTGAGCCGCTCCGTGACCGACTCGAGCTGGTTCTGCAGCTGCTCGATCTGCTTCCGTAGCTCCGCCGCGTCCTGCGCGGCGGCAACGGCGGGCCCGAGCGCCGTGCACATCGATATGACGATCAGAGCCAGTGCGCGCATCCCGGTCCTCCAGTGAATTTGGTTCGAGCTCGAAGCTCGAGACAGAAACCAGGCTGACGAGTGGAGGAGCCCTAGAAGCGGGGCGGCGCGCGCGAATCGGAGAGCCGGACCGGTGCGGCGGCGAGGCGCGCGGCGGCCAGCGAGATCGCCGCGGAGAGCACGAGCGCGATCCCGAGGACCGGCATCGCATCGAGCTGGCACGCGTGGGTGCCGAACGCCGCCATCAGCGTGAGGTCGTGGTCGGCGTTCCAGAGCCCCGGGGTCGAGCCGGCGTGGGTGTGGGGCAGGCTCGCGCCGGCGAGAAGAAGCGCGACGACTCCCAGCAGCAGCGGGAAGGCGCGGCGTTTCGACATGGCGATTACAACAACACGATCGGCCCGGGATTGCAAGTTATCGGCGGTCCTTGACCGTGAAGGTCAGCTTCGACTCGATCACGTGGCCGTCGACCGAGAGGACGCGAAAGCTCACGGTATAGCGGCCGGGCGCGAGCGGGGGCAGCGAGACCGCGAGGCGCCGGGAGTCCTCGGGGGACACCGCGACGTCACGCAGATCGACCTGGGTGCCTGCCTCGTTCGTGACCAACGCCTTCGAGTACGCGGGCTCGAGTCGTTCGTTGAACCAGAGCTCCACGCGGGGCGGGGACTCGACGAGCGCCGCCCGCTGGGCGGGGACGGACTTCACGAGGACGGCGTGAGCGAGGGCCGCAGCCGGCCAGAGCGCCAGGACAGCCAGCCCGGCCGGGACGAGCCGCCGAGCGACCCTCACTTGATCTTCTCGATCGTGGTCACCGCCACGTTCGGGAGAACACCCTGCAGGGTAAATCGTACCGCGTCCCCCACGGAAACGGCTTCGTGAATCTTCGGCGACGCGACCCGAAAGCCCATGGTCATCGCCGGCATGTAACCGGGGATCTCGCCGTGCGTGAGGACGATCACGCCGAGCTCCGGAAAGATCGCGCGCACGACACCTTCGACCCTCCACTGGCGCTCGATCCCGCTCGCGGCGGCGGCCCGCGCCTCGGCCAGCTCGCGCTCGAGCCGGCCTTCGCGCAGCCCCCAGAACGCATAGCCCCAGCCCACCCCGATGATCAGCGCCAGGTCGATCAGGAGGACGGCCTTCCAGGCCCGCATCAGTGCACGTGCTCCTCCGGCGCCGCCTCAGCCGCGATCTTCTCGGCGTTGAGCTGCTGGATCTGGGCGACCAGCGCGTCGATGTCGGTCGCTTCGCCGGTGCCGCGCGTGATCGCGCGGACGTAGCCCTGGCGGTCGACGAGCAGCTCGACGTGGGGCGCGACCGCGAAGAGCCGGTAGGCCGCGACGATCGTCTCGGCGCCCTCGGTGACGACGGGGAACATGACGCGCGGGTCCGGACCGAGCCGGCGGATCGCGTCCGGGTCGGCGTTGATCGGCACCGCGATGACCTCCACGCCGAGCATGGCCAAGGTCCCTTCACGCTGGGCGAGCTGGCTCATGCGAGCGCGCGCTCCGGGCAGCGCATAGAGGACGACCAGCACGTTGCGTCCGCGATAGTCCTTGAGCGCGTGCGGCGGCGTCGGGCCGACCGAGAACGTGAAGTCCGGCGCGACGAGCCAGCGTCGGTCGCGCTCGATCGTGGGCCCCATGCCGCGGGCGGCGTACCCGGCCGACAGCGCGCGCAGGTAGTTGATCAGCTCCCAGCACTGCTCCTCGCCGAGACGCGAGACGAATCCTGGCATGCCCGACTCGGGGATCCCGTGACTGATCCACCAGAAGAGATCGCCCGCGGTGTGCTGAGCCGTGTGAGGCGCGCGCAGATCGGCGGGCGGCCGCGGGAGCCCTCGACCGTCGGGGCCGTCACCGGCGCCGCGCGGCCCGTGACACCCCGCGCAGTTCGTCTGGTAGAGCACAGCGCCGGCCGCGATCGCGCCGGCCTGGTACGGCACCGAAGGCCGGAGATAGGTCGTCGGGTACGCGTCGATCGTGAGCGGGGGCAGGGCGAGCCCGACGCCGGCCCCGAGCGCGGCGAGCGCGACGGCCGCCAGCGGAAGGCGCCACGCCCGCATCGCGAGCCCGGTGATCAGCGCGACGAGACCGACGACCGCGATCTGGCTTCCGATCAGCGCCCGCGTCGCCTCGTCGGCGCGGCCCTCGAGCGCGGCGAACGAGAGGCGGATCGTGAACGGCCACACCGGCGGCTCGTGACGGGCGGGCGGCGTGACGTTCATCGCCGCCACGATGATCAGAATCGCGAGCGCCAGGATCGCCTCGACCACCACGAAGCTGGAAAGCCGACGCATCGCGGGGCGCCCGACGGTCGGCCCGTCGCCGCCGAGGCGGCCGAGGAGCACCGAGCGATTCAGCGCGGCGAAGGCGAGCGCCAGCGCCAGAAGCGCGAGCTTGGAGAGCAGAAGTCTTCCGTAGCTCGTGCCGACCAGCCCCGCCACGCTGCCAACGTGGATGATCGCGAGCACGGTCCCCGTGGCGGCGAGAAGAACGATCATGACGAGGGCCGCGCGTGAGAATCGACGCGCCGCGAGGACGGCGTATGGCCGCGCGTCGGCGCCGGCTTCGGTGGCCGCCGTTTTCAGGAGAAGCGCCAGCGGGAGGAGGCCGCCGACCCAGATACCGGCCGCGAGCACGTGCAGGCCGTCGGACGCGATCGCGCGCGCGGTGTCGGGCTCCACCGCGGCGGCGTGGCCCGCCGCGGCGAGCGGCAGCAGCGCGGCGACGCCGAGCAGCACCGCTTCACCCCGCGCCGCACGCCAGTCGGCGCGCCGTTCGACCGACACGCGCAAGGACAGAAAGGCCGCGAGGATCGCGAGGAACCCGGCGCGGACGAGCCACACGTGGCCGGCCTGGGTCTCGAGCAAAACTCGTTCGATCGCGCGGGGCTCGAAGGCCGCGCCCGCGCGTCCCTCGAAGAGCGCCGTCTGCGCGCCGATCACCACCAGGCCGGACGCGAGCGCCGCGAGCGCCCACCCCCACGCAGAGGCGAGCACGCGCCGCTCCCAGTGCAGCGCCGTCGCGCGGTCGGAGCGCCCGGCGATCACGATCATCGCCGCGGCGCCGACGAGGAGGACCGAGCTGGCAAGGTGAAGCCAGCGGGCGGCGAGTCCGAGCGCGTACACCCGGTCAGTGTACCGGATGGCCAACCGGCGTTGAGTCGAAGCGTGCGGCTATACTGAGAGCATTCGAGTCATCTTCTTCGACGCCGGCAACACCTTGCTCCGCATGGACTACGCGGTCATCGCCGCCGAGCTGGCGCGCCACGGCGTGCGCGTCGCGCCCGACGCGGTTCAGCGCGCCGAGTGGCAGGCGCGCGTTCATCTGGACGACCAGGTGTTCGCGCGGGCGGCGGGCGCGTCGACCGAGACTCAGGCGTCGGCCACTCGCTACATGAGCTTTGTCCTCGAAGGGCTCGGGGTCGCGGACGCCAAGACGGTCGAGCAGGTCGTCGAATGGCGGCGCACCTACAATCCTCCGGTCGGTCTCTGGACCACCCGCGATCCGCAGGCTCTCGAAGCGCTCGCGCTCGTGCGCCGGGCGGGCGCGCGGGCGGCGGCGATCTCAAACTCGAACGGCTCAGCCGAGACGCTTCTGGCGTCAGTTGGACTCGGACCCTACCTCGACTTCGTCGTCGACTCGGGCGAGGTCGGTGTCGAGAAGCCGAATCCTCGGATCTTCGAGCTGGCTCTGGCCCGGGCGGGTGTCGCCGCGGCCGAAGCGGCCTACATCGGCGACTTCTACTCGATCGACGTCCGGGGCGCCGCGGCCGCCGGCCTGCGCGCGGTGCTGCTCGATCCGGGCCGCTTCTGGGGCACCCGCGACTGCGCGATGGCGCCCGACCTGCTCTCCGCCGTCCGTCTGCTAGTCGGGTAACGTCACCGGGTAGTGGCTCAGCACGGCGTAGATCTCCCGCTTCATCTCCTCGATCTCCCGGTCGGTCCTGGCCTCGAACCGGAGCGTCAGATACGGATTCGTATTCGAGGCGCGGACGAGCCCCCAGCCGCGTCCCGGGAAGATCACGCGCGCCCCGTCCGTATCGATCGTCTCGTAGCGCTGCTTGAGCTCGCGCGTGACCGCCTCGACGACCCTGAACTTCTCGCCGTCCGGACACGGCGCCTTGAGCTCCGGCGTCGTGCGCAGGTGGGGGATCGACGCGAAGAGCCGCGAGAGCGGCTCGGCCGCGCGCGCGGCCAGCTCGATGATCTTGCACGAGGCGAGGATCCCGTCGTCGACGCCGTAGTAGTTCTCGGCGAAGAACATGTGCCCGCTGACCTCGCCGCCGAGCAGGATGTGGTCGTCGCGCATCTTGCGCTTCAGGTGCGAGTGACCGGTCTTCCACATGACCGGCACGCCGCCGTGCTGGCGGATGTCGTCGACGAGCGCCTGCGAGGACTTCACGTCGAAGACGACCTTGGCGCCGGGATGGCGCGCCAACAGGTCGCGCGCGAGCAGGATCAGGATCAGGTCCGCCTCGTGACGCTGGCCGCGCTCGTCGATGACCCCGACGCGATCGGCGTCGCCGTCGTAGGCGATGCCCAGATCGGCGCCGACCTCGAGCACCTTGATTTTCAGATCGGCGACGTTGCGCTCGTCCTCGGGGTCGGGCAGGTGATTGGGGAAGCGTCCGTCCGACTCGCAGAAGAGCTCGACGACGTCGCAGCCGATGCGGCGCAGGAGCTCGGGGCCGTAGAGCCCGGCGACGCCGTTTCCGGCGTCGACCACGATTTTCAGCCGCCGGGTCGGCCGGACGATCCGCGTGATCGTGTCGAAGTAGTCGTCGCGCGGGCTGCGCTCGCTGAGCCCGCCGTTCCCCGTCTCGTAGTCAGCGCGCTCGATCGTGGTGCGGAGCCCCTGGATCTCCTCTTCGGACAGCGGCGCCGCGCCGGGATGCACCATCTTCACGCCGTTGTACTCGATGGGGTTGTGGCTGCCGGTGATGTTGGCGCCGCCGTCCAGCTTCCAGTGGGCGGTCGCGAAGTAGAGGATCGGCGTGGTGGAGAGCCCGATGTCGACCACGTCGACTCCGGCCGCGCGCACGCCCTCGACGAAGCCCTGCGTGAGATCGGTCGACGACAGGCGATTGTCCCGCCCGACGGCGACCCGCCGGCCGCCGTTGCGGCGGATCAGGGTCGCGTAGGCGCGCCCGACCTGACGGAACACGTCGGGGTTGATGTCGCTGCCGACGAGCCCGCGCACGTCGTAGGCGCGGAACACGTGGGGGTTCAACATTGTGCGGTCCTCTCGGCTACGTTATTGTGACGGCGCGGCGCGCCGCCGAATTCGCAGATTACCATGGATGGTCGTGCGCGCTGCAGGCCGTCGCGGGGCTGGGGCCCCGCCGGCCGAGGCGCGCCTCGAGATAAAGGAGACGCCATGGCGCTCATGGACGATGCCGAGCTGAAAGCCCGCACGAAGCGGACGAGCCAGACGCTCTTCCACACCCTGAAGGGCGGCTCGGGATTCGAGACGTGGAAGCGGTTCGACAAAGGGCTCGCGCGCGAGCTCTCGCTGTTCTTCACCGGCGTGCTCTACAGCCGCGAGGTCATCTCGCAGAAGCAGCGCGAGCTCTGCGCGGTCGGCGCGCTCACGGCGCTGCACCGCCCGAACGAGGTGCGCGCGCACATCCACGCCGCGCTCAACGTCGGCGCCACCCGCCAGGAAGTGGCCGAGGTGATCTTCCAGATGGTCACCTACGGCGGGATGCCGGTGGTCGTCGACGCATTGGAGGTCTACGGGCAGGTGCTGGCCGAGCGCGGCGAGCCCTTTCCGGCGGAAGAGCCCTCGACGTGAGCGAAGCGGCGCTGGCGGCCGCGGTCGATGCGGCGCGGGCGGCCGGGCGCGTCGCGCTCAAGTATTACAACGCCGGATTCGAGGTCGTCCTGAAGCCGGACGCGACGCCGGTGACCCAGGCGGACCGCGAAGCCGAACGCACGATCGTCGAGGTCCTCGGCCGGGCGTTCCCCGAGCACGGGTTCCTCGGCGAGGAGTTCGGCGGCTCCGGGAATGTCGCGACGCGCTGGATCATCGATCCCATCGACGGCACGAAGAACTTCGTGCGCCACATCCCGATCTGGGCGACGCTGATCGCGCTCGAGGAGCATGGCGAGATCACGGTCGGCGTCGTCCACAATCCCGTCACCGGCGAGCTCTACACCGCGCGCCGCGGCGGCGGCGCCTTCCTCAACGGCGAGCGGCTCCGTGTCTCCGACGAAGGGGACCTGGGCCAGGCGTATCTCCTGCACGCAGGGCTGCGCGGCGCCAGAACGACGAGGTACTGGGACGGATTCATGCGGCTCGTGGATGCGACCGATCGGCAGCGCGGCTTCGGCGACTACATCGGCTACTGCTTGATCGCCGAGGGCAAAGCCGAGATCTATGCCGAGATCTATCCGGAAGGGTCGGGACTCAAGCCGTGGGATCTGGCGCCGTGCAAGATCCTCGTCGAGGAGGCGGGGGGCCGGTTCACCGATCTCGAGGGCCGTCCGACGATCCACTCGAGCTCCGCGCTGGCGACGAACCGACGCCTCCACGATGCCGCGCTGGCTCTGCTCCGCCCCTGACGCTCGCGATCCATCCCGGGGCCCTGGGAGACGTGCTCCTGGCGATTCCGGCGCTTCGCGTCCTCAGACGGGCCTCGCCCGGCGACCCCCTCGTCGTCGCCGCGCAACCGCGGATCGGCCGGCTGCTCGAAATCCTCGGCGTCGCGCATCGGTCGGTCGACTTCGAGGCGCTGGGGCTCGACGCGCTCTTCGAGCTCGAGCCCGAGGACCGACGACGCCAATGGCCGGCGCGATGCGCGGACGATCTGCGCCGGGCCACGCGCGTGATCGCGTGGATCGGCTCACGCGAACCCACCTTCGTGCAGCGGCTCACCACGCTCGTGCCCGGCGCGATCGTCGCTCCGTCGGTCGGCGCGGGGCAGCCGGTGTGGGACCACCTCGTGAACACGGTGGGCGCGGCGTCCGGCGACTTCGCGATCCGCACGCCGGTCGGCGTGCCGGCCACGCTCAGGGAAGACGCGCACCGCGAGCTCGTCCGTCACGGGTGGAACGGGAGCGATCGGCTGCTGCTCGTGCATCCCGGAGCAGGGGGGCGGGGGAAGCAATGGCCGGCGACGGGCTTCGCCGCCGTGCTCGAGACCGTCGCAGCCCTGCCGCGTCTCGCGGTCGTCGTTCATCAGGGGCCGGCCGACTCCGGCGCCGTCGCGGCGCTCCCGGAGGGGCTGACCGCGCGGGCGATCCGGCTCCGGGAGCCGCCGCTCCCGCTTCTGGCGGGTGTCCTGACTCACGCGACGGCCTATCTCGGCAACGACTCCGGCATCAGCCATCTCGCCGCGGCAGTCGGCGCCCCCTCGATCGTGCTCTTCGGCGCCGAGCGTGTGATCTGGCGCCCGTGGGCGGAGCACGTCGAGCCGCTGGTCGTCTCGCTTTCGGTGGCCGAGAGATCCGACACCGCGCGAGTGACGGCTGAGCTCACGACCTTGCTACGGTGAGACTCGGCACGGTCCTCGCGGCGGGCGTGCTCATCGCCGCCGGGTTCGCGGTGGCGATCGCCGAGATGCTCCATCTCCCGAAGGGGACGATCTGGATCGTCGTGGCGGCCGCCGTGGCGATCCTGGCGGTCATCCGCGCCGCGACGCGCTGAGGCGGGCTGGACGCCGGCGTCTCCTCGACGCCGGCGCCTAGAAGAACTCGCTGGGCGAAGCCGGCGCGTCGTGGCCCCGATCATCCGGGCCCAGATCCGGCTCCGCACCCTCCGTACGCTGAAAGCGAGCGAGCGCCTCTTCCTCCAGGTTGGTCTCTCCCCTGATGGCCAGGTCGAACCAGAGGTCCATGTGCTGCATTTCAATTACCTCCGGGCGCCTTGCACCCTGTTTCGGTCATCTACGTCTGCCATAGCGCAGAGCAGGAGGCGTGCCGAGCGCCAAAGGCTAGGGAATCAGTAACTTAGAGCTCGGCAGCCTCGACGGGGCAGGGCACAATTCCGGAAGCTCGCCGGAAGGATGCCCGATCAGGCTCGAGAGGCTCGGCTCAGCGCGGTCGAACGAGATCGTCGAACGGGCCGGAGATGCGCAGCACCTCGTTGACGGGCCAGGTGCCGCCTCTGATCGCGATGACGAAAAGGTCGCCGGCCACGCCCGCGCGTCGAGCCTCGGGCGTGAGCGGCGCGAAGGCGAGGCTGCGGGGCACGTCGCCGTCGGTGAAGCTGGCGAACTCGATCCGCTTGCCGTCCTGGGCGAGGACGAAGATCTGCTTCTCGTGACGATCGGCCACGAAGAGCGTACCGCCCGGGCCGACCCCGAGCGCGGCGATCACCGGCCCGCGATAGACGACCTCGGATACTCCCCGAGGAGAGACGCGAACGATCTCGCCCGGGCCCTGCTGGTAGGGCGCCTCGGCGCTCCCGTCGCTGCCGATCCACAGATGATCCCGGTCGTCGACGGCGAGAAGCCGCGGGTGAGAGATCGTCACGAACTTCGGATCGAGCACCCGGCCCTCCGGGTTGAGCCGGACGACGACACCCACGGCGCGATCCGCAACATAGAGGTTGCCCGCCGAGTCGACGGCCGCGGCTTCGGGCTGCTTCAAGATCGCGCGGGCGCCGCGCTCGGGCGTGCCGCCGGCGAAGAGCTCGGCCCGCCCGTCGACCATGCGATACAGCGCGCCCACCTTTCGCTCGCGATCGAAGGTCGTCACGAACAGCTCGCGCCCGCCGCGGATCGCGCCCACCTGCGGGTTGAGCAGCGGGGGGCCGTAGAAATATCGACCCTCGACGGCGGGGCTCAGCCGGGCGCCGCCGGCGGGAATTCGATAGAGGGGCCAGAGGTCGTACACCTCGCCGCCGACGTATCGCCGGCCCGTGCGCGCGAGATAGAGGAGCCCGGCCTGATCGAACGCGAGCGTGGACGTCGCCGGGATGCCGCGGATACCGCGCGTGGCGTCCGTGTCGAATCCCTCTCCCGTCACGTAGACTTGCGCAGTGAACCCCTGAGGCAGCTTCAGCTCGGCCGCTGCCTCGAGCGGAGCCAGCAGCAGCACCAGGGCGAGGAGTCCCATCATCATCGCGCCGGCCGCTTCCAGATGTCGCGGTCGTGCATCAGCCGGATCTGCCGGCGGATGACCTTTTCCCGGTACTCCGCGTGCTTCATCGGCGCCCGCTTCAGATAGAGGTTCTTCGGGTAGATCGGCCGCTCGTAGAGAATCTGGTAGAGCTCGGTCCTCAGGTCCTTCATCCAGTTGTCCCACTGCGCCCGCGCTCGATGGTCGCGGAGCGCTTCGATGTCGATCACGCCGCCGACGTACGTCGAGCCCGCCCCGTAGTCCTGCCGGCCGACGATCCGCCCCTTGTAGTCGATGATAAAGGATCGCCCGCCGAACGTATCGATCGGCGTCGTCTCCTCCGGGAAGAGGTAGTAGGTCCCCATGTTCGGGGCGACCAGGTACATGTTGTTGTCGAGGGCACGGGCACGGCTCTGGATCTCGAAGATCTCGTTGCCGGTCGCCGGATGGGGATAGGACGCGCGATACACCACCTCGGCGCCGTTCATCGCGAGCGCCCGCGCGTTCTCCGGATAGGAGCCCTCGTTCGCCATCATGATGCCGAGCCGCCCGATCTCGGTGTCGGCGACCGGCCAGAACGCGTCGAGGGTCTTGCCGTACTTCTCGACCCACCAGTCGTACACGTCGTGGGGGCAGACCGAATGCTCGACCGGGAAGAGCGGGGAGACCTTGTAGTGCTTGAGGATCACGCGCCCTCGCGGGTTGATGATGAAGCCGACGTTGAAGTACCGGTCCTTGAGGTCCGGGTGCTTGGCCTTGGCCTGCGCCATGATGAACGCGTTGTATTCCTTCGCGATCTTGCCGAGCGCCTCGGTCTCCTCGCCGGGAATGTCGATCGCGCACTCGCGCGCGAACGTCACGTGATCGAGGTCGAGCACCTCGTCGTTGAACGCCTGCAGCGCGCCCTCGGGAAACGCGATCAGCCGAACGGGGATGTCGAGGCTCGACAGCCACGATGCCGCCTTCACCAGGTGCGACAGATGCTCGAGGTTGATCTTGATGTCCCCGCGCTTTCGGATGCCGCGCACGGTGGGAATCAGGCCGACGGCGGTGTACGGTTTGATCATACGCTCGCTCCTCAGCGGCTGGTGATGCAGGTAACCTCGCGGACGCGGTCGTCGTAGAGCTCGATCGCCACCTCGTGGTGCTCGCTGCCGTTGCCGCCGCGGTAGAGCAAGGTGCGGCGGCCCGGGGGCGTGACGCGCTCGTGCTCCTCGTCGGGCTGTCCGAATCGGGCCACGACCTCGTCGTAGCGCGTGCCGGCCGGGAGGAGGGTGACGAGCGAGTCGCGCGACGGCACGCCGCCGTTCGCCGACGCCGCGGCCGCCTCGAACCGGCGCCGGGCGCGGCGGCGCCGACGAATGCGGCGACTGATGTCGGTGCTGAACATGAGCACGCCCGCGAAGTTCGTCCCCAGCAGGATGAGCACCGAGATCACGATCGGGCGCCAGTTGATACGGCCGGCGAAGTAGTGGTACTGCACGCGCAGGCTCTGGGTGGCGACGTCCTGTGACGGCAGGAGCGTGAGCGCCACCACCTCGCCGCCCGCGCGCACGCGGCTCTGGCGACGCACGGCCGTGGCCGGTGAGATCTCCTCGATCTTGAGGTGCTCCGAATCGCCGAAGTTGGCGATGACCAGCGAGTAGTCGCGCGCCAGGTGCACGAGGCGGTCGCGGCGCTCGTAGTAGAGCGCGAAGAGCCCGAGCACCGGTGGGCCGAGGTCGCCGAAGCCCGCGGTGAGGACCTGGCGGCCGCCCCAGAAAAGATCCTCCAGCCACGTGCCGGCCTTCGGGGTCAGCAGACCACGGAGCGGGAGGACGAGGGTGACGATCGAGAGCGGGTCGGCCAGGCTCGGCGTCCACGGAATCTTGATGTACGCCACCGCTCCGGCCTGGGTCCCGGGCCGCGTGAAATTGACGAACGAGGGCGTGACCGAGACCGGCTCGCCGAGCGCGGCGGTGCCGAGCTGCATGCGGTCGCGGCTCCTCAGGACCAGGCGCCCGCTGCTCACGACGGCAAGACCTCGGCGCTCCACCTCGCGTACGAGCTGCGGCTCCGCGAGCCCGAGCGCCGTCGCTTCGACGATCTCCGCCGGCCACAGAAGATAGAGGTCCTGCCCGATGTCGGCCTTGCTGGTGACCGGGCCCGTCGTGAGACTCCACGAGAGGCTGACCGTGACGTGCGGGATGCCCGGGCTCACGCTCGCGACCACGAAGAGGGGACCGATCATGAAGTCCGGATGCGGCCGCGACGCGAGGAACACCTGGGCCCGGCCCGGCGCCGGCGTGGTCACCACCGCGCAGAGAACCGCGCACAGTGCCACGCAGGATTTGATCATGTGGCCTTCCTCTGCTAAGAGTTAACACACTCTTCTATCATGAACGCCAGCCCTATCGGCGTCAGCGTGATGCCACTCGATAACCGACGTGAAGCGCTCGTCGGTGTCGCTGCGATCGCCGAGCAGCTCGGCTACAGCGCCTATTTTCTGCCGGAGACGTGGGCCCACGACATCACGGTCCTGATGGCCGAGGTGGCGATGCGAACCGAGCACCTCTCGCTGGGCACGGGGATCCTGGGCGTCTGGGGTCGGAGCGCCGGGACGCTCGCGATGGCGGCCGCGAGCCTCTCCGAGGTGTCGGCCGGCCGCTTCGTCCTCGGTCTCGGCGCCAGCACCGCGCAGCTCACCGAAGGTCTTCACGACGTCCCGTTCATCGCGCCGCTCGCCAAGATGCGCCGGACGCTGACTCAAGTGCGCGCGCTGCTCGGCGGCGAGCGCGTTCCGCTCGCGGTCGCGACCGGCGCGCGCGCGCTCAAGCTCAACCTGGCTCCGTCGGGCGCGGTGCCGATCTTCCTGGCCGCGCTCACCGACGAATCGGTGAGGCTCGCCGGCGAGCTGGCGGACGGCTGGCTGCCATTCCTCTATCCGCGCCGGTGTCTCGCTCAAGGGCTGGAGCTCCTGCGCGAGGGCGCGGCGCGCTCGGGCGACGCCGCGCGGCGTGTGTCGGTCTACCCGACGGTGCCGACGGTCGTGGCGGACGATCCGGCTGAAGCGCGGGCGGGCGCGGCGTGGTTCGTGTCGTTCTACCTCACGACGATGGGACCGCTCTATCGGCGGTCGCTGGCGCGCCAGGGATTCGGCCGCGAGATCGACGCGGTGATCGGCGCCAATACCCCCAAGTTCGCGGCGGCGGTCCCGCCCGAAGCCGACCGGCTGCTCGACGAGCTGACCGCATACGGCACGCCGGCCGAAGCCCGAGAGCGCCTCGGGCAATGGCACGCTGCCGGCGCCGACATGCCGCTGGTCTTCCTCCGTCCCAACCTCACGCGCGAGCAGATCGAGCGTACGCTGAGCGCCTTCGGGCCGATGCTAGAATCGCGCGTATGAGCTCCAGCGCGGTCACCGGGCGCGAGCGGGTCGTCGCCGCGTACAAAGGCGGCTACGCCGACTGCGTGCCCGCGTATCCGATCGCGGGTTCTTTCGCCGGCTGCCTCGACGGCCTCTCGATCGAGGAGTACTGCACCAAGCCCGCCAAGGCCGTCCGGGCGATGCTGAACTACTACGAGCGCTATCAGCCGGACATCATGGTGGCCTTCAACGATCTGGCCAAGGAAGCCGAAGCCGTCGGCTGCCGCGTGAAGTACTCGGATTACGTCGTGCCGTCGATCGATCAGCACGTGCTCCAGGACGACAAGGGCAAGCTCGCACGCATGGAGATTCCCGATCCGAAAGCGGCCGGGCGCCTGCCGGCCTTCCTCGAGCAGTGCGAGGCGCTCTCGGCGGCTCGACTGCCGAGCGGGCTCGGCGCCGTGCTGGTGGGGCCGTGGACGATCGCGATGCTCCTGCGCAATCCCGAGCTCATGTGTCTGGACACGATCGACGACCCGGCGTTCGTCCACGACCTGATGCGCTTCAGCACCGAGTACGCCAAGCAGGTGGGCGACGCGGTGCTCGGCACGAAGATCGGCCTGAGCTATTCCGACCCGACCGCCTCGTGCTCGCTGGTCGGGCCCGACACCTACCGCGAGTTCATCAAGCCGTACCATCAGGAGCTGGTCAATTACTTCCGGGCGAAGAAGGTCGGCACGACCGTGCACATCTGCGGCACCACGCATCAGATCCACGAGGATCTGGTCGACGTCGGCTTCGTCGCGATCACGATCGACCTCGATCAGCAGGGCGATCCGGCGCTCAAGGTTGACCAGCTCGACCGCCTGATCACGCTCGGCAATCAGCGGAACGTGGTCGCGATCGGCAACGTCGACGTGACGATCTTCGAGCGCGCGACCAAGGCGCAGATCGAGGCGGAAGTGAAGCGCTGCATCGACACCGCCGGAAAGCGCTCGCGATTCGTCCTGTCGACCTCGTGCGAGCTGCCGCCGCGCGCGGATCCCGAGTGCGTGAAGTGGATGATGAACGCGGCGCGCGAGTACGGTCGGTACGACCGTATTCTCTCTTCCTGATCGCTTATCAACGTCGAGCGGGAGGCGGCGGGGCGTGGGGTGGGGTGCGACCGGACCACGCGGCGCGCGTGCGCTGCCCCGCGGCGGCTGGGCTCCATCCAGGTGCGCGACGTCCGCTATCGCTAACAGGGAACGGGTCCGGTTCGACCCCACCCCACGCCCCGCCGCCTCCCGCTCGACTCGCGTTACGACCAGTCCGAAAAATTCGTCCCGCCGTCCGAACGCGGCGCGAGCCTAGGACAGAGCACGGCATAGAAGGACCGTGCCGCGCCCGCCGTTAGATGGTGGGCAGGGCGGAGGCGCGGTGGATGACTCGGACGGTGATCTGGCCGGCGCGGTTTCGGACGGTCAGGTCGTGGGCGGGGAAGCGGGAGAGATCCAGCGCGGCGTGACGGGCGACGGCTTCGGAGACGACCAGCTCGGCGGAGTAGTCCTTGGTGGCTTGCTCGAGGCGGGCGGCGACGTGGACCGTGTCGCCGACGGCCGTGAGATAGAAGCTTTCGCCCCACCCCATCCGGCCGACGACCGCGGGCCCGGTGTGGATGCCGATGCCGATGCGGAGTGCGGTGCCGAGATCGGTGGCGAGCTCGGCGCTGAGCGCGCTCACCGCGTCGACCATCGCGCGGGCAGCCGCGAGCGCCTGGCGCGAGCCGGCGGCCGGGCCCGAGTCGATCCCGAAGAGCGCCATCACCCCGTCGCCGGTGAACTGGTTCGTGACCCCACCGGACCGCGTGATCGCCGTGCCGACGGCCTCGAAGTAGCGGTTCAGGACGAACACGACGTCATAGGGCAGCTTGTTCTCGGCCATCCGGGTGAAGCCGCGCAGGTCAGCAAAGAGGACCGCCAGCTCCTGCTCGCGTCCCTGGCGAACGTCGGTGCCGAACGCTTCGGCCGGCGCCACTGACGGCGCCAGCAACGGCTCCACGGACACCTCACGAGTCGGGCGAGTCTGGCAGGCGAGCCTCACGTCCGGCGCGGCGCCGACGCGCGCGAGCACGCGTCGCTCGGCCTCGCTCGGCGGCGCCAGATGCTCGAGCCCGCTCGGGATCCGAACCCGACAGGTCGAGCAACGCCCTCGGCCTCCGCAGACGGACGCGTGCGGGACGCCGCCCAGGCGGCTCGCGTCGAGAATCGTGAATCCCCCGGGCGCGATCACGACGCGGCCGTTGGGGTAGGTGATCCGGATCGAGCCTCGTCGCTCTACCAATCGACGGAGTCCTCGCGCGACGAAGACGCCGACGAGCGCGACCAGGTACGCGTGCAGGAAGCCGCGACGAATCGCCAGCAGCTGCGCCGCCTCGGCCGGGCCCGGGGCGTGCGCCGCGCGCAGCATGGCCTCGGTCCAGCCGGGTGTCCTGGCCAGAGCGGACACGTCGCGCCCGGCGGCGACGAAGCCGAGCAGCGCGAGCGTCGGCAAGAGCAGCGCGACGGTGAAGAGCCAGGGTGCCGCGCGCGGGTACCATGGCCGGAAGCGAAGCCAGTAATGCACGCCGATCGCGGCGTGGAGCCACGCGAGGACGAGCGTGAGCGCCTGACGGGCGCCGAACTCGGGCGAGAGCATCCAGAGCGCGAGCACGATCCGGGGATACGGATCGTCGGCGCCGAACCGCCACCAGGCGATCCGCGTGCTCACGACGTGGACGACCAGGAGCGCCGGCAGGGCCAGCCCGACCGCGTATTGAACCGCCTCCCACCGCGGCATGCGCAGGCTTCGCCGGTCGTACAGGAGCCAGAGCGCCAGCACGCCGTGCACCGTGATCGCGCCGTAGAGCGCCAGAGTGCCGAGAGCGCTTCGCCAGAGCGCCAGGAACCACCAGCGCCCGGACGCCATCGCGTCGAGCGAGACGAGCCCGAGCGCGTGGTTCGTGAAGTGGAGGGTCAGGTACAGGAGTAGGACGAGCGCCGCCGCGAGCCGCAGGCGGCGCACGAAGACCGCGCTCATTGGACGGTCGGCGCGGCGATCCGCCGCGCCGTCCGCTTACACCTTCGGCACGCTCTTGAGCGCTTCGGCGACCTTCGCGGCCGGGTACTCGTAGTCCTGGAGCTTGCCGGCCAGATGCGCCTCGTAGGCTCCGAGGTCGAAGTGGCCGTGGCCCGACAGGTTGAACAGAATCGTCCGGCGCTTGCCGTCACGCTTGGCGCGCTGCGCCTCGTCGATCGCGACGCGGATGGCGTGCGCCGACTCGGGCGCTGGGATGATGCCCTCGGTGCGCGCGAACTGCACCGCCGCCTCGAAGGTTGCGAGCTGCGGCACCGCCATCGCCTCGATCACGCCCTCGTCGTAGAGCTTGCAGACCAGCGGGGCCATGCCGTGGTAGCGGAGCCCGCCCGCGTGCAGCGGCGCCGGGATGAACGTGTGGCCGAGCGTGTGCATCTTCACCAGCGGCGTCAGACCGACGGTGTCGCCGAAGTCGTAGACGTACTTGCCCTTGGTGAGGCTCGGGCAGGCGGACGGCTCGACGGCGATGATCCGCACCTTCTTGTTCTTGCCGGTGAGCTTGTCGGCCGCGAACGGGAACGAGAGACCGGCGAAGTTCGAGCCGCCGCCGGCGCAGCCGATGACGATGTCCGCGGTGTCGTCGGCCTTCTCGAGCTGCTTCCTGGCCTCTTGCCCGATGATCGTCTGGTGCATCAGGACGTGGTTCAGCACGCTGCCGAGCGAATACTTCGTGTCGTCGCGGGTCGCCGCGTCTTCCACGGCCTCGCTGATCGCGATGCCGAGCGAGCCGGGCGAGTTCGGATCCTGCTCGAGGACTTTCTTGCCGGACTGCGTGTCGGGGCTCGGGCTCGCCACCACCTGCGCGCCCCAGGTCTCCATCATGATCCGGCGGTACGGCTTCTGCTGGTACGACACCTTCACCATGTAGACCTTGCACTGCAGGCCGAACATCTGACAGGCGAGCGCGAGCGCGGAGCCCCACTGGCCGGCGCCCGTCTCGGTGCTGAGCCGCGTGACCTTTTCTTTCTTGTTGTAGTAGGCCTGCGCGATCGCCGTGTTCGGCTTGTGGCTGCCGGCCGGGCTCACGCCTTCGTACTTGTAGTAGATGTGCGCCGGCGTGCCGAGCGCCTTCTCGAGGCGGCGCGCGCGATAGAGCGGCGACGGCCGCCACAGGCGATAGACGTCACGGATCTCGTCGGGGATCTCGATCCAGCGCTGCTGGCTGACCTCCTGCTTGATCAGCTCCATCGGGAAGAGCGGCGCCAGGTCTTGAGGACCGATCGGGTTCTTCGTCCCGGGGTGGAGCACCGGCGGCGCGGGTGTCTTGAGGTCGGCCTGGATGTTGTACCACTTCGTCGGGATGTCCTTCTCGTCGAGCAGGAACTTCGTGCGGGTCCGATCGTTCGCCTTGGATGCCATGCCGACCTCCTTCGGAGGGAACCCCGTGAAAAGTGGGCTAACCATACAGAACCCGGTGCGAGCCTGTCAATCAGCGCCGCTGGAGTAAACTAATGAATCATGCCGACCACCCTCAAGCTGCCGCGTCGCGACGGGCTGCTCGCGCCGTACACGCTCACGGGCCGTGCGCCGGTCTCGGCGCCGCCCGGTCCCATCAAGCGCCGCATCGGCATGGCGGCGGTCCACGTCGTCGCCGATCCGCTCGCGTCGGTCAATCCGACGCTCGAAGTGGCGCTCGATTGGGACGCGACCTTGCGCTATCGCCATCACATCTGGTCGCTCGGGCTGGCCGTCGCCGAGGCGATGGACACCTCGCAGCGCGGGATGGGCTTCGACTGGCGGACCGCGAAGGAGCTGATCCGGCGCACGGTCGCCGAGGCGAGGACGGTTCCGGGCGCCGTGCTGGCGTCGGGAGCGGGCACCGACCACCTCGAGCCGGGGCCGCGCGTGACGATCGCCGACGTCGAGGCCGCCTACGAGGAGCAGTGCGCGTGGATCGAGGGCTGCGGCGGCCGGATCATCCTGATGGCGAGCCGCGCCCTGGCGGCGTGCGCCAAGGAGCCCGGCGACTACCTGAAGGTGTACGGACGCATCCTCTCGCAGGTGCGCGAGCCGGTGATCATCCACTGGCTCGGCGCGATGTTCGATCCGGCGCTCGAAGGCTACTGGGGCTCTCGTGATCTCGACCAGGCCACCGAGACCTTGCTGACGATCGTGAAGGAGCACGCCTCGCGCATCGACGGTGTGAAGATCTCGCTCCTGGACCAGGCCCGCGAGGTCGCGATGCGCAAGCGCTTCCCGGCCAACGTCCGCATGTACACCGGCGACGACTTCGACTATCCGACGACGATCCGGGGCGACGGCGATCGCCACTCCGACGCGCTGCTCGGCATCTTCGACGTGATCGCGCCGGCCGCCTCCGCGGCGCTCAAGGCGCTGGACGCCGGCGACCTCGCCCGCTACGCGGACGTGCTGGCGCCGACCCTCACGCTCTCACGCCACGTCTTCGGCGCGCCCACGCGCTTCTACAAGACCGGCGTGGTGTTCGCCGCCTACCTGAACGGCCACCAGTCGCACTTCAGGATGGTCGGCGGCCAGGAGAGCGCGCGCTCGGTCGTGCATCTCGCCGAG
>QHSP01000056.1 GCA_003220495.1 Candidatus Rokuibacteriota bacterium
TCGACCGCCGCGTCCTCGGGCAGCGGGAAGACGTAGATGCCTTCCGCCCACGCGCGGCTCGAATTCGTGAACTCCTGACGAACGGTCGCGCGCGCGACGATGCCGGTTACGACGATGCTGACGTCGGTCTTGAGCGTCGGGGCCGGCACGAGCGTATCCTGCTCTGCGCTGCGCCAGAACAACGTACCCTCCGTGACGCCGTCCGTACGCCCACGGGCGTCACCGGCCGCCTCCGCTCTGGCGGCCGAAGCCGCCAGAGCGAAGATCAGACTCACGAAGATCAGTCCTCGAACCGACCTCATGGACCGGGCTACCGGTCGCCGGCAGCCGCGCGAACGTCGGCCTGGGCGCGGTCGGTCCCGTCAGTCCCAGCGAACGGCGGATCCGGCACCGCGGCCACGAGCTTGCGAAACTCGAGATGGACACGGCGATTGAGCTCCTGGCACTCCTTACCCGGGTCGTCGCACAGGGCGCCGTCCCGGCCCATCGTCACCATCTTGATCGCCGTCTCGGGCACGCCGAGGTCGACGAGGAAGCGCTTCACCACCTGGGCCCGACGCTCGGCGAGCCCCCGGTTGTAATCGGCCGGCCCCTGGGTATCGGTGTAGCCCTGGACCAGTACCACCCACGCGTTGCTCAGATCCATGCGCCCCGTCGTCTCCTGGAGCACGCGGGCGGCGTCGGCGCGCAGGCGCGTGCTCTTGAAGTCGAAGTAGACGTCGGCGTGGAAGACTCCCGCCGGCGGCGCGGGAATCGCGGCACGAGGGCCCGTCGGCTCCTTGCTGGCGCCCGGCGCCGCCTCGACACCCTGCGAGTGCATCCAGTACGTTCCAATCGCGCCGGCGATCACCGTCAGGAGGATCCCGACGAGGATCACCAGCTCCTTCACACCACCGATCTCCTTGCGTTGCGTGTTCATGATCCTGTCCCTTCTTTCTCGAGACGTCCCGCGTCTCGCTGATCGGGTCACTCGGTCCGCCCGGTGCGGCCGGCGCCCAGCCGACACCCAGAGCAACGCGCGCGCCACGTCGGCGACATGCGATCGCGATGCGGGAATGCAGCGAGTTCGGAGACTTGGCCTGCGAAAGCGGTAGGCGATCGATCGGGGCGACGCGGGGACTCCCCGCATCCCCGCACCAGTTCCGGCGCGTCCCCGCGAGGGCGGGTTTTAGACCTTCACGGTCGACGAGCGGCGGTCGAAGTGCTGGCGAACGAGCAGCTCGAGCGAGCGGAAATGGCGCTCAGGAAGATTCTTGAAGCGTCTCCGGCACGCGGCGATGGCTTCCTCGGGAGAGCTGAAACCCTCGATCACCCGCAGCAGGTGCTCGGAATACTCGCGGAGCTTCAGCTCCACCGTCCGACCGAGCGCCGGATCGCCCGCCAGCTCCAGGGCCGCCTTGCCGCGGTCCCCACCCGCGTCGACGAGCGCCCGGAACCCGAGGCCCTTGAGTCGCTGGGTGACCGTGCTCCGGTCCCAGCCGAGCACGCGAGCCGTGGTCTGCATGTCGAAGCCGTGCTGGCGGAGGGTGGCGAGAACCGTCTCATCGCCGCCCGTGTCCTCGCGGACCGGCTCCCGGGCGGCAAGCCGCAGATCAGCGACCGTGATGGCGGCGCCGTCGGCGAGCGCCAGCGCCTGGCGCAGACAGTTCTGGAGCTCCCGTGCGTTGCCGGGCCAGTCGTTTCGCTCGAGCGCCGCCAGCGCGGCCTCGGACAGCGGCAGGGGCGGACGTCCGACCTCAGCAGCGGCCTCGCGGACGAAGCGCGCGGCCAGGAGCGGCACGTCCCGAGGCCGCTCGCGCAGCGGTGGCAGGCGCAAGACCAGTCCCTTCAGCCGGAAATAGAGATCCTCGCGGAACCAGCCCTCGGCGCTGCCTCGCTCGAGATCGCGATTGCTCGCGGCGACCACCCGTACGTCGACGGTCGTCGGTCGCGGCGCGCCGACCCGGTAGAAGCTCTTGTCCTGGAGCACGCGAAGCAGCTTGCTCTGATGCTCGGGGCGCAGCTCGCCGACCTCGTCGAGGAAGATCGTTCCCCGGTTCGCCTGCTCGAAGAGCCCCTTCCGATCGGCGACGGCGCCGGTGAAGCTCCCGCGGACGTGGCCGAACATCTCGCTCTCGAACAGCTCTGCCGGGATTGCCCCCATGTTGACCGCGACGAACGGCCCATCGGCGCGTGGGCTCAGACGGTGGGCGGCCCGCGCGAAGAGCTCCTTGCCGGTGCCCGGCTCGCCGGCCAGGAGGATCGGCAGGACCGAGCGCGCGGCCTTCTCGAGGTCGCGAAAGAGTGCCAGCATCGCGGGGTCGCTGGTGACGATGCCGAGCCGCTCGCACTCACGCTGCAGGCGCTCCTGCTCGGCGTCGCCGAGCGGCGCCTCGCGGACGTCCCCGGCGCTCCACGTCCGCGCCCGGCGCTCGAGCTCTTCGAGCCGGGCGCGCGTCTGCTCTTCCTGAGCACGCGCGGCCGCGAGCTGGGCCCGCAGCGCGTCCTCGCCGCCGGTCGAGCGCGCCACTGCGGCTCGCGCGGCCTCCAGATCCTCCTCGAGGGCCTCGACCACCGATTCCTGACGTACGAGGCCCTCGCGGATCGCCGTGACTTCGCCCTCGAGGCGGCGAACTCGGTATGCGGACGTGAGCTGGTGCCAGAGGAGCGAGCTCACCGAGGAGACGGCGAGTGCCACGAATGGGATCGCCAGAGGCAGCAAGAGGCCGGTCAGCGACGCGGAGGACGAGACGGTCACGACGTAGCCGAGCGCCAGGATCGCGGTGGCGATCGCGGCCTTCCACCATCTGATTGCCAGCCAGAGCCACGCCGCGAGCCCGGAGAGGAGGAGGCTGCCGAGCACTGTCCATGCAAACGGAGTTTGTCTCGGCCAGGCGCCGCTCAGGATCCTGTCGAGCAGGTTCGCCTGGGTGACCATCCGATTCGTCCCCGCCACGGGTTCGACGAGCAAGAGCACGATCCGATCGGCGACCAGGTTCTGAAGCGATTCGGTTTGTCGCTGATCGATCGCGGACACGACATCGGCGAACGTGACGACCTTGAAGCCGCGGGGTATCCACGAGCCGGCGGCGCGCACGAGCACGTGTCCGTGTCGGTCGGCGGGGATCCGCGCGGCATCGATGTTCCCGAACGCGGCCGCCAGCGCCAGGCCGTACGCCGGCACTCGTCGATCGCCGACCCGGACGAAGAGCGGCACGCGCCGAGCCACACCATCGGGATCGGCCGAGGTGAGCGTGTGGCCAACACCCTTCGCGTACTGGGCGAATCCGGGAAGCGAGCCACTCAGCGGCCGGTATCGGGGAACGTTCTGAGAGGTCCCGGACAGCGGCAACCACGAGCGATGCTGCGGCAACGGCGCGGTGGTGCCGTCACCGGCGGCCGGCGGAGCGGGCGTGTCGGCCGGCTCGAGCGGGATCGGCAGCACGACATTCTCGGCGAGCGCGATCGCCTGGCTCAGGAGCGCGTCGCTGGAGGCGCCGCCGCGGCCGGGCGCGCTCGGCTGACCGAGTGGGGCATCCAGGCCGATGACGGCGGCGCCGGCGCGAGACAGGCTCGTGACGAGACTGGCGAGAACGGCGCGGTCCCACGCGCCGGAGCCGAATCGGGATTCGCTCGCCGCGTCGCGGACCACGATGACGGGTGCGGCACCCGTGGGCGCAGGCGCGCGCAGCCATCGCTCGTACGCGGACCACTCGAACGCCGTGACCGCGGCGCTTCCCGAAGCTGCCACGGCCGCGGCCACCGCGGTGGCTGCCAGACCGATCACCGCGGCCAGCGCCACGGTCTTCATCGTGGCGTCGGGCCTAGGGACGAACCGGCGAGGATGGGGCGGCCTCGGTGCTGGCCGAGATCTCCTGAAGCAGCCGTTGGGCGTCCTCGTGCGGCGTCGACTTGAGGAGGCTGATCGCGTGGGCCGTGTCCTTCGGCACGCCGAGACCGGCCGCATAGAGCTTCGCGAGCGCGATCCGGGCGCGCACCTGCCCTTCGTCGGCGGCGGTCTTGAAGTAGCTCAGGATCCGCGCGTCGTAGGGAGGAACCTGGCCGGCAGCCCCACGATGGTAGAGATCCTCGAGCGCTGCCTGAGCCGGCTCGCTGAACGCGAGAGCCTCGGAGATCAGCACGGGCACCGCTTCGGAGCCACGGCCCTGCCGGAGCAGCGCCCCGCCGACCGTGTCGTCGTCACCGTTCTTCGTCAGGTCCGGATATTCGCTCCAGAGCGCACTCCGATAGTCTCGAAACGCCTGCTCGCCGGCGCGCCGCTCGGCCGGTGCGCGCCTGGTCTTGCCGAGCGCGGTCTGCCGCAGCTCGACGAGCGCCACGGTCGCTTCGAGGTTGCCCTGATCGCCCGCGCGCGACCACCACGCGATCGCACGCGCGAGATCGGGCGCGACGCCCAGGCCCCTGGCGTACGCGGTGCCCGCGAAGAACTGGGCCCGCGCGTGCCCGGCGCGCGCCGCGGCCAGGAATTCCGGCGTCGCCTCGGCGTCGCGATGGGTCAGCTTCAGGACGAGGGCCAGGTTGTATCTCGCGTCCGCTTGCTCGGGGCTCCGGGCGAGGACCTGCCGGTACGCTTCGATCGCCCCGTTCAGATCGCCGAGCGCGTAGCGCGCGAGCCCGAGGCTGTAGAAGGCCTGGACGAGATCGGGTTGGCGGCGCAGGACCTCCTCGAGCTCGGCGCGCGCGGCCGGCCAGTCCTGCTTCGCCATGAGCGCCGTGGCGAGAACCTGCCGGGCTCGTACGGCATCCGGGTGCTGGCGCAAGAGGGCGCGAAGCTCCTCGACCGTCCCATCGAGGTCGCCCATCTCGTAGAGGGCGAGCCCCAGGCCCTCGCGGGCCTCGATCAGGGTGGGCTGAAGCCGGAGCGTCTCACGGAACGATCTGGCGGCCGTCGCCGAGTCACCGCGCGCCATCGCCGCCCGGCCGCGCTCGAGAGTCTCCCGCGCCCGGGGCTCGCTTTGCGCGACGGCTATCGCGGAAGGAGCTCGCGTCGGTTCGCCGGCGGCGGTCGGAGTCGCCGAGCGCTCGGCGCCACCGGTTGCACAACCGGCACCGAACGCGGCGAGGAGCGCGAGGCTGGCGGTAGTCGAGCGCATAGGCAACTTCCGATGATAGCAAAGCCGCCGCGTCGTCTCGCGAATCCCGAGACGGCGCGACGGCCGACCTGCCTGGCGCCGTGTTCTAGCTGTACGCCTCGAAGAGCCCCGCCGCGCCCTGACCGCCGCCGACGCACATCGTCACCACGCCGTAGCGCGCCTTGCGGCGAAGCAGCTCGTTGGCGATGGTGCCGACCATGCGCGAGCCCGTCATGCCGAACGGGTGGCCGATCGAGATCGAGCCGCCGTTGACGTTGAGCTTCGCCGGATCGATGCCGAGGCGATCGCGGCAATAGATGACCTGCGAGGCGAAGGCCTCGTTCAGCTCCCACACGTCGATGTCGTCGATCTTCAGGCCGAGGCGCTTCAGGAGCTTGGGCACCGCGTACACGGGACCGACTCCCATCTCGTCCGGCTCGCAGCCGGCGACCGCGAAGCCGCGGAAGACCAGCTTGGGTCGGATGCCGAGGGCCTTGGCGCGGTCCATCGACATGACGAGCGTCGAGCTCGCGCCGTCGGAGAGCTGCGAGGAATTGCCGGCGGTCACCGTGCCCTGGCCGGAGTCTTTGTCGAAATGCGGCGGCAGCTTCAAGAGGCCTTCGAGGGTCGTGTCGGGGCGATTGCACTCGTCCTTCTCGACGTAGTACGGCTCCTGCCCGACGACCGCGCCCGTGTTCTTGTCGAGGATGCCGCGCGTCACGTGCATCGGCGCGAGCTCTTCCTTGAAGAAGCCTTCCTGCTGGGCGCGCGCCGTGCGCTGCTGACTCAGGAGCGCGTAGCCGTCCTGCGCCTCGCGGCTGATCTTGTAGCGCTTGGCGACGACCTCGGCGGTATCGCCCATCACCATGTAGATGCCCGGCAGATGCTCCTTCACCCACGGATTGGGGTCGGCGTCGCGCTTGGCCATCGTGATCGACTCGACGCCGCCCCCGATCATCGCGTCGGCGCCGTCGTTGATGACGTAGTTCGCGGCGATCGCGATCGCCTGGAGACCCGAGGAGCAGAAGCGGTTCAGGGTGAGCCCGGCCACCGACACCGGGAGCCCCGCGCGCATCGCCGCGACGCGCGCGATGTTGTGGCCCTGCGACCCGTGCGGCTGGCCGCAGCCCATGATCACGTCCTCGACCTCTTTGGGATCGAGCTGCGGCACCTTGCCCAGGACGTCCTTGATGGTGTGGGCGGTGAAGTCGTCGGGGCGCGTCAGGTTGAACGCGCCGCGGAACGACTTGGCGAGCGGGGTCCGCGAGCTGGCGACGATGACGGCTTCTCTCATGAGAGGGGTCTCCTTTGATAGGCGCGCCTCGGTCGGCGGGGCCCCAGCCCCGCGACGACCGGCAGCGCGCTCAACCTTAATTAATAGCCGCGACCGCCATGATCTCGACGAGGTACTTCGGCGAAGCCAGCCGCGCCTCGACGGTCGCCCGCGCCGGCGTGTTGGCCGGATCGACCCAGGCGTCCCAGGCGGCGTTCATGTCGCCGTAGATTCCCATGTTGGCCACGTAGACGGTGGCGGAGAGGATCTTCGACTTGTGGCTCCCGACCGCCGCCAGGGTCTCGTCGATCTTCTTGAGGATCTGCTGGGTCTGGCCCTTGGCGTCAGCCGAGGGATCGGCCGCCACCATGCCGGCGAGGTATACCGTGTCGCCGTGGACGACCGCCTGGCTCAAACGAGGTCCGACGCCGTGCCGCTTGATCGTCATCGCCTGATCCTTTCCACTCCGGAAATGGGGGGTTCCTGAACGGTACCCGAGATCATACTCCGACCGGGCCGGCGGATAAACTCGCCTTGCACTAGCCCCGGGCGCTCAGTAAAGTTTGGAGTCCATGAGCATCGTCAACGACTTCGAGAAAGCGTTCAATCGGCAGGACGTCGGCGCGTTGCTCTCATGCTTCGCCGAGGGCGCCAGCTACCGCGACAACTTCTACGGCGAGCACCGAGGCCACGCCGCGCTCCGGGCGATGTTCGAGCGGATGTTCCGCGAGGGCCGGGACTACCGCTGGGTCATGGACACCGTGGTCGAGGCGGGGAACCGGGCGACCGCCGAGTGGACGTTCGGCTACGTCGTGACCGACGCGGTGCCGCGGAGCGCCGGCCGCAAGATCGGGTTCAGGGGCATGAGCCTCTTCGAGCTCGAGTGCGGCAAGATCGGAGTCTATCGCGAGTATTTCGACGTGGGCCAGGCGCTGCTGCAGCTGGGCTTCGCGCCCGAGGCGCTCACGAAAGTGCTGCGGCGCAAGCTCGAGGAGCACTGAGATGGCGCTCGACCGCGCGAAGCGGCAGGCCTTGATCCAGCAGTACGCCGACGGTCCCGCTCGGCTGCGAGCGGCGCTCGCCAAGGTGCCGTCGCAAGCCCTCAAGTGGCGCCCGGCGCCCAAAGAGTGGTCGGCCCACGAGGTGATCTGCCACTGCGCCGACTCCGAGACCAACGCTTACGCGCGTATCCGGTTCCTCGTGGCCGAGAAGAGCCCGAGCATCCAGGGCTACGACCAGGACAACTGGGCCTCGGTCTTCGCCTATCACGACTTGCCGCTCGAGCCCGCGCTCGCGGTCGTCGACTCGGTCCGCGCCACTACCGCCGCGCTGATCCGCGGTCTGCCCGACGAAGCGTGGACGCGCGTCGGGACCCACACGGAGTCCGGGCGCTACGGCGCCGAGGACTGGCTGCAGATCTACGCCGACCATCTCGAGATCCACGCGCGGCAGATCGAGAACAATGTCGAGCAGTGGCGATCGAAGCAGGCGCGCTAGCCGCGCGACTTTACCCGCGCACCAGCAGCACGAGCCCGGAGAGCAAGATCAGCACGAAGACCAGCTGACGGAAGCGTCGCTGGTCCACGCGCTCGAATAGCAGCGCGCCGGTGACCGCGCCGGCGATCGCGGGCAGCGCGAATGCCAGGGTGAGATTCCAGACTTCGCGCGTCAAGAGCCCGGCCCACCAGTAGCCGACCAGGATCGCGCCCTGGTTCACGACGAAGAAGGCCTGGAGATTGGCCTTGACCGTGCGCGCGCTCCAGCCCTGCGTGGCCGCATAGAGCACCACCGGCGGGCCCGGCAGACCGACGGCGCCGCCGATGACGCCGGCGAGGACGCCGGCGCCGAGCCCCCATCGACGGCCCTCGAGTTTCGTCGGATAGAGCCCTCGGATCTCGAGCACGTACGCCGCGACGAGCATCAGGCCGATGAGCCGGTTCAAGGCGCTCGCGGGGAGCGCCGCGAGCCCCCACACGCCCAGCGGCGTGCCGGCGACGGTGCCGACGAGCAGATCGAGGATCGCGCGCGCGACCACGTCGCGGCGGAGCTGGACCAGCATCGCCAGCGAGAAGAGGGCCGCGTAGATCGTCAGCAGCACGATCGCGTCCGGGGTCGACATCAGATACGGCAGGAAGGCGAGCGCGACCAGCGCGATGCCGAACCCCGCGAGCCCCATCACGAAGCTCGCCGCGGCGATGACGCCGGCGGCCGCCGCCCACGCGAGTGTCACGCGGAGAGAATCAGTCGCGCGACGCCGAGGACGGGCGCGAGCGCCACCAGGGATAGAACGGCGGCAGGTCCACGCTCGGCCGCAGCGGGAACCGCGCCGGACGCTTCTCGAGGAAGGCCGTGATGCCTTCCCGGGCGTCCGCCGAGCGTCCGGTCCAGAACATCGCCTGCGAGTCCAGAAGGTGCGCGTCCATCGGATTGTCGGCGCCAAGGAGCTTCCACATCATCTGTCGGGCCAGGGTCACCGAGATCGCCGAGGTGTTGTCGGCGATCTCACGGGCCAGCTGTCGGGCGGCCGAGAGCAACGCGTCCGGCGCGACGACCCGGCTCACGAGCCGGCCGGCCAGCGCCTCCTCGGCGCTGAAGACGCGCCCCGTGTAAACCCACTCGGCGGCCTGGCTGATCCCGACGAGCCGCGGCAGGAACCACGTGCTGCAGGCCTCGGGCACGACGCCGCGCCGCGCGAAGACGAAGCCGATCCGCGCCGCCGAGGACGCGATGCGGATGTCCATCGGGAGGGTCATGGTGATTCCAAACCCGACCGCCGGACCGTTGATCGCCGCGATCACGGGCTTCTTCATGTCGAAGATCCGCAAGGTCACGGTGCCGCCGCCGTCGCGATGCTCCTCGGCGGTGGCGGCGCGGCCTCGTGCGGCCGTGTCGAACGTCGACCCACCCGAACCGAGATCGGCGCCCGCGCAGAACGCGCGGCCCGCGCCGGTCACGATGACCGCGCGCACGGAGTCGTCGGCGTCGGCGCGGTCCCACGCCTCGCCGAGCTCGCGCAGCATCGTCGTCGTGACCGCGTTGAGCCGGTCCGGCCGGTTCAAGGTCACCGTGCAGACTCCGTCCTCGACGTCGTAGCGGATCTCGGAGAAGGGCGTCACTGCTCGATCTGGAACTCGATACGACCTTCGGCGGCTTCGTCGCTCGCCGGGGCCTGGGTCGTGCTGGAGAGCAACCGCTCGGCGGGAATCCCCTCGGTCTTCACGAGGGCTTCGCGGACCGCCGCGACGCGGCGCTCGAGCAGCTCGCTCATCTGCGCATCGGGAAGCGGCTCGCGCTGGCGAAGGGCGGCGAGCTGCTCTTCGCCCGACGCGGGCGGCGTGACGCCGGGCAGCTGCTCCTTGAACGCGGCCGTGACGGCGGTGTTGAAGTCCGGTAGCCCGCGCGCCTTCTGGAGGCGCTGAATCCTCAGCGTCACCTCCTGCGCCTTGAGGCTCTCGGCGTCGCGCGGCGCCGCGACCGGCGCCAGGGCGAGCTTGATCATCGGCGCCTGCTTGAGGAAGTCGGCCACCTCGGTCAGGTGCTTGCCCATCTCGGGATCCACGTCCGCGCTGCCGGCGGCGAACGTGACCGGGTCGACCTGGAGATCTTCCAGCGAGTCGCCCTTGCCCTTGAAGACCTTGCTGATCGAGCGGAACGGCGCGCTCACGATGTTGACGACCGCGTTCCGGACCGCGGTCCAGATCGCGTCGCTCATGCCCGTCTTCACCTGATTCAGCTCGCCCGAGAGCGGGACGTTGACCTGGATGCCGTTGTCCGCGTCGGTGATGAGCGCGACGATCATGCCGAGCGGCAGACCGATCTTCTTTTTGACCTCGTCGTTCTGCCGCGTGGGCGCGACGGTCAGGTTCCGCACGATGACCTCGTTCTCGGCCGTGAGCTGGTTCTTCTCGATCCGGTAGTGAACCTTGACCGCGAGCTGACCCGTCTTCATCGCCCACGCGATGATCGGGTCGGCATAGGGATTCACGCTCGTCAGCTTGAAGTCGCGCAGCTCACCGGCCAGATCGGCGTACACCTCGCCGAACGGCGCGATCTCGCCCTTGAGATCGAACACCGAGCTGCCGCCGATGACCGCCTCGGTCGCGAGCCGCGCGCGGCGGCCGGGAGTCGAGCTGAGGCCCTCGATCGTCAGCCCGAACCGCGAGATCGTCTCGGTGAAGGGCGGCGCCGTCGTGCGATCGACGAACTGGGCGCGGCCCTCCTGGATGACGATCATGCCGATCTCGACGGGGATCGGCAGCCCGCCGGGCTGCTCGGGCTTGGCGCGCGCTGCCGGCGCCAACCCATCCCTCTTCGGCGGCTCGGACGCGGGCGCTTCGGGCTTCGGCGCATCGGCTTTCGCCGGATCGGCGAAGAGCTTTCGGAGCGAGATCGAGCCGTCTGGGTCGCGCTCGACGCGAACGTCCGGCTTGGTCAGCGCGATCTTCGACACCTTCGCGTACGTCGGCCACGAGAAGTCGATGCCGTCGAGCGCCAGGCGGTCGAAGCGCGCCGTCGGAGTCGTCTCGCCCGGCGCGAAGAGGGCGAACTTCTCGATCCAGTTCCTTCCGCGCGACGTCGCCGTGAGCGTGCCGTTGTCGATGGTCACGTGATTGCGGCTGTCGGCGTTGAAGGAGCCGGCGAACCGCGCCCTGACCGGCATGTACGGCTGGAACGGCTCGACCGTTCCGCCGCGCAGGGTGCTCTCGAAATCGATGTCGAAGGGCACCGGCGTGACCGCGCCCTTCAGCTCGACTCGCCCCGACTTCGGCATCTTCATCGAGACGGCGAAGGTCGCCGGCCCGGTGACGGGCCAGCTGATGTCCTTCACGTCCGCCGACAGATCCGTGACCGTCAGCGTGGTGAGGGGCTTGACGGCCTCGTCCCTGAACGCCAGCTCCGCTCGGCGCAACGTGATCTGCTCGACCTTCACCTTGAAGTCGGGCTTGGCCGAGTCGGCCACCGCGGCGCGAGCTGGTTCGGCCCCGGCAGGTCGAGCCGAGTCGGCGGCCGCAAGACTCGCCGCGACAGGCGGAGGCGCCGCGTCGTTCGCCGCGCCGCGTGGTCCGGCGAGGGCCGTGAGATCGATCCGCTGCTGAGCGTCTCGAACGGCGCGGCCCGCGAGCCCTTCGATCCCGAGCGCGCCGATCGTCACCGAGCGCGCGGCGAAGTCGGCCTCCTTGATCTCGAGATCGAGACGCGAAACTTTGAGAAAGGGCTCGGTGCGGCCGGTCTGGAAGACTTCGACGCCGGCCGTCGTCATCTTGCCCTGAACGCTGCCGCGCTTGAGTCCTGTCGGTCCAAGCTCGACGGCGGCCGTCATCGCGAGGCTGACCCGTCCGGAGCGGGGCGCGGCCGGGACGCTCGCAGGCAGATAGACCTGAACCGGAGCCAGGTCGAAGCCCTCGATGGTCGCGCGCGCCTTTGCCGCCAGCGGGGCGAGCACGAGCGAATCGCTCATCACCGCGATCGGCGCGTCGTTCAGCTTGAAGCTCAGTTGCAGGCGGCCTGGCTGCGCGCCGGGCCCGATCATCAGGCCGTTCGCCGCGAGGTTCAGGTCGTCGATCCGCCAGACGCTCTCGGGGGAGGTTGTCTGGTCTCGCCCGACACCCGTCAAGCGCTGCACGGTCAGGCGCTCCAGGGTCACCGTCCACTTCGAGGGCTCCTTGGACGGCTCGCCTCCCTTGAAGAGATCCAGCAAATCGGAGAAGTCGAACTCGGTGGGGCCGCGGCGCAGAACCTGGACCTTCGGCGCCACCACCGTGATCTCGGTCACGCGCACGTGGCGGACGAAGAACGGCAGATAGTCGAGCCGAACGTCGATACGCTCGATCTCGTATGCTCGTTCGTTCGTGCCGGGCGCCTGCACCTTCACGCCCTTCAGCGCCAGGTGGCCCGTGAAGAGATTCAGGTCGACGTCGTCCAGCAGCAGGATGCGGTGTGTGAGCTTGGGGACCTGAGCGATCGCGACGCGGCGCACGATCTCGGGCAGAACCGCCAGGAACAGCCCACCGAGCACCACCATCGCCACGAAGACGCCGACCAGGATCTTGCGCGCGCGGCCGGAGACGCGGAACATCAGACCTCCACTCCTTTGCGCGCCTGGGGCGGGCGGGGCCCCAGCCCCGCGACGGCCTGCGGCGCGGACTACTTATACGCGCGCCTCGACCGGCGGGGCCCCAGCCCCGCGACGATCTGCGGCGCGCACTGCGGAAATCAGCTCGAGCGCTGGTAGCCCGCGCCCGTCATGCAGTCGCTGAATGCATTAGCCTGCCGCGACTCTTGAGCGGCAATGCGACCAACGTCGAGCAGGCCGCCGAGAATCAGATCCGGCCCCGGTCCGATCTCGAACGCCTTCCTGGCGCATTCGACCTCGACGAGGGAGACGTCCTGGAACATGGCCCCGGGCTTTTTCCACTCGGTTCCTCGGAGATCCAGGGTGCAACCCGTGAGCAGCAGCACCGCGGCCAGCAAGGCGGCATAGGCTCGCATGAAGTCTCCTCTCGTTCGGAGCTACGAGGATACCAGGGAATCGATCGGGCGGGCCGACCGGCAAGAATCGGGCAATTCACCCGGGGCCGCGAGCCAGCGGCCGCCAAAACGCTGTAATTCCTCGTGATTGCCGGTGGCACGCGGCCTGCTTAGTAATGGCGTCAGAGGAGGACGGGCGATGGCACTGGCGAACTTGATCGCGTACATGGTCGTGTTCGGACTTCCGATCTGGCTCGTTGCCGAGGAGATCGTTCATCGGGTCGCTTCGATGCAAAAGGCCGAGGCCGCGCAACCGGCCGGCCTCAAGCGACGCGCCCCCGAGGGCGTGGGCGCTCACGCGTCGTTCGTCTAGCCTGCCTCGGGGCCGGGTCTCACCGGCCCCTCGCGCCCCGCCAGGCGCCCGTTGTAGAGTGTGCGCACTCCGAGTTGGCCAGGAGGGCGCACCACGCGCTCGCGCCGCTCGGACAGGGGAGAGGCCCATGCTGAGCGAATTCAAGACGTTCATCATGCGGGGCAACGTTGTCGATCTGGCGGTCGGGGTGATCATCGGCGCCGCGTTCGGCAGTATCGTCACCTCGCTCGTCAACGACGTCCTGATGCCGCCGATCGGGCGGCTCCTCGGCGGCGTGGACTTCAAGGATTTCTTCATCAGCCTCTCGGGGCAGTCCTTCCCGACGCTCGCCGCTGCGAAGGCCGCCGGAGCGCCAACGCTCAACTACGGCCTGTTTTTGAACTCGGTGATCAACTTCCTCATCATCGCCGCCGCGGTTTTCCTCATGGTCCAGCAAGTGAACCGCATGTTCCCGAAGCCGGCGGCGCCGGCGATGAAGGAGTGCGCGTGGTGCGCGACATCGATCCCGGCCGCAGCCAAGCGGTGCCCGCACTGCACGTCGAACCTGTCGGGGGCCTGAGCGAGCCCGCTGGAAGCACCGAAGATCCGTTCCACCGCCCGGCTCGTGCTGAAGAAGATCGCCCGGTGACAGGCCCCGGCTGCGGCGCGCGCGCGGACACTCCGGGCCGGTGACCTATCCCCACGGTCTGCGCGCGCTGAATCACGACGAGTTCCGTCGCTTTTACTTCTCTCAGCTCGCGGCGCAGGTCGGAAGCTGGATGCAGAACGTGGCGCAGGCCTGGCTCGTCCTGCAGCTGACCAACTCGCCCTTCAAGCTCGGGCTCCTCGCGACCTTGCAGTTCTCGCCGGTGCTGCTGTTTTCGATCGTCAGCGGCGCCGTGGCCGACCGCCTGCCGAAGCGCCCGCTCCTCGTCGCGACCCAGACCACGCTCGCCTGCCAGGGGCTGTTGCTGGCCATGCTGGTGGCGACCGGTCACGTCGAGTACTGGCACGTCGCGGCGCTGGGCCTGGCGCTCGGCTTCGCCAACGTCGCCGATCAGCCGGCGCGCCAGTCGTTCGTGATGGAGCTGGTTGGCCGCGCCGACGTGTCGAGCGCGGTCGCGCTCAATTCGGCCGGGTTCAACCTCGCGCGGATCGTCGGGCCGGCCATCGCGGGCGTGGTGATCGGGCGCTTCGGCGTGGGGCCGACGTTCTTCATCAACAGCCTCGGCTTCATCGGCGTCATCGTCACGCTCTTGCGGATGAAGACGCGCGGCCAGCCGTCCGACGCCCCGCGGGCGTCGATCTTCGAGGAGATCGCCGAAGGCATGCGCTACGCCGCGGCCACGCCGCGACTCCGGCTCGCCATCGGCCTCGTCTTCGTGGTGAGTCTCTGCGTCTTCAACTTCAGCGTCTACGTGCCGCTCCTGGCCAAGAACGTGCTCGGGCTCGGCGCTGAAGGCTTCGGATTCCTGATGGCGTCCCTCGGCGCGGGCGCGGTGGGCGGAGCGCTCACCGTCGGCGCACGCGCCTCGCGCTACCCGTCGATCCGCTCGATGCTCGTGTCGGCCACGCTGGCGCTCGGCATGCTCCTGGGGCTCGGCGTGACCCGGCGCATCGAGCTGGCGGTGCCGCTGCTCTTCTTCACCGGCTACTGGGGCATCATGCTGATGGCGAGCTGCAACACGTCGATCCAGCTCCAGGCGCCCGACGCCCTCCGCGGGCGCGTGATGAGCATCTACACGTGGGTGTCGGGCGGCGTCTTTCCGATCGGCGCGTTCATCGTCGGCACGATCTCACAGTGGTGGGGCGTGTCGGCGGCGTTCCTCTGGAACGGCGCGCTCGGCCTGAGCGCCGTGGGCGCCCTCCTGCTCTGGTGGCGCCTCCGGCGCGACTGACGGCGGGGCGCCCTACTTCTTCGGGTAACCCCGGGTGCCGAGCGCTTCGGTGATCTCGGTGAGGATCACCGGATCGTCGATCGTCGCCGGCGCGACATACTCCTGGCCGTCGGCGATCTTCTTGATCGTCCCGCGCAGGATCTTGCCCGAGCGCGTCTTGGGCAGGCGCTTGACGACGAGCGCGGTCTTGAACGCGGCGACCGGACCGATCCGCTCGCGCACCTTCTCGACCAGCTCCCGGACGATCTCGCCCTCGTCGCGCGCGACCCCGGCTTTGGTGACGACGAAGCCGACGGGAACCTCGCCCTTGATCTCGTCGGCGACACCGACGACCGCGCACTCGGCGATATCGGGATGGGCGGCCAGCACCTCCTCCATCGCGCCGGTCGAGAGGCGATGTCCCGCGACGTTGATGATGTCGTCGACGCGACTCATGATGTAGACGTAGCCGTCGGCGTCCTTGTAGCCCGCGTCGCCGGTCAGGTAGTGGCCGGGATGCGTCGTGAGATAGGACTTCTCGTACCCGGCGTCGTTGTTCCAGAGGGTCGGCAGGCATCCCGGCGGCAGCGGCAGCCGGAGCGCGATCGAGCCGATCTGACCCGCCGGCGTCTCCTGATTGTCCTCGCCCAGCACACGGACGTCGTAGCCCGACACCGGCTTCGTGGGCGACCCCGGCTTCACCGGCAGCATGCCCAGGCCGACGCAGTTCGCGGCGATCGGCCACGCCGTTTCGGTCTGCCACCAGTGGTCGACCACGGGCACGCGCAGGCGGTCCTCCGCCCAGTGGAGCGTGTCGGGGTCGCAGCGCTCGCCCGCGAGGAAGAGGGTACGGAACCGCGCGAGGTCGTACTTCGCCATGTACGTCCCGTGCGGGTCCTCTTTCTTGATCGCGCGAAACGCCGTCGGCGCGGTGAAGAGCGCGTTGACCCCGTGGTCGGCGCTGACGCGCCAGAACGCGCCGGGGTCGGGTGTGCCGACCGGCTTGCCCTCGTAGAGGATCGTCGTGCAGCCCTTGAGCAGCGGCGCGTAGACGATGTAGGAGTGGCCGACGACCCAGCCGATGTCCGAGGCGGCCCAGAACGTTTCTCCGGATCCCATGCCGTAGACCGCGTTCATCGACCACTTGAGCGCGACGGCGTGACCGCCGTTGTCGTGCACCACGCCCTTGGGAATGCCGGTCGTGCCCGAGGTGTAGAGGATGTAGAGCGGATCGGTGGCGGGGACCGGCACGCACTCGACCGGCGTGGCGCCGGCCAGCGCGTCGTTCCAGTCGATGTCGCGCCCGCGCACCATCGGTGCCGTCTCCTGCGGCCGCTGGAGGATCACGCAGCGGTCCACCTTGTGCCGCGCCAGCTCGATCGCGACGTCGAGCAGCGGCTTGTAGGGGATGACGCGGTTGACCTCGATGCCGCAGGAGGCGGAGAGAATCGCCGTGGGCCTGGCGTCGTCGATCCGCTTGGCGAGCTCGTTGGAGGCGAAGCCGCCGAAGACCACGGAGTGGATCGCGCCCAGGCGCGCGCACGCGAGCATCGCGATCACGGCCTCGGGCACCATCGGCATGTAGATGATCACGCGGTCGCCCTTGTCGATTCCCTGACGCCGGAGCATGCCGGCGCAGAGGGCGACCGCGTCGCGGAGCTCGAAGTAGGTGTACGTCCGCACCGTGCCGGTGACCGGGCTGTCGTAGACGAGCGCCCGCTGCTTGCCGCGGCCTCGATCGACGTGCAGGTCGAGCGCGTTGTAGCACGTGTTGAGCTCGCCGCCGGTGAACCAGCGATAGAAGGGCCGGCGCGAGTCGTCGAAGACTCGGTCCCAGCGTCGGTCCCAGTGGATGTCCTCCGCGGCCGCGGCCCAGAAGCCCTGGGGATCCCGCATCGACCGCGCGTATGTCTCGTCGTAGATGCTCTTCGCCATCGATGAGCCCTCCTGCGATCCCGCCGCCGGGCGGCCCGGGAACGTTAGCACGGCCCTCGGCCGCACCGCCAAGGCGATCCACCTCTTGACAATCTCGATCGACAATGGGTATTTTCTCACGCAGCCGAGATGACTACGAGGGTTGAGCAGGCGACGTCCCTTCGCTGCCCGGTCTGCCGGGCGAAGGTCGTCGTGGCTCTGCAGAACGAGGTCGTCATCCACAACGCCATCCTGAAGGTCGACCCGCCCACCGGTCGTGTGACGGCCAAGTGCGCGCGATGTAAAGGGTGGGTCCAGGTTCCACTGAGGTACACCGGGGAGATGACGACTCCCTCGTAAGGCAAAGTCGAAACCAAGGACATGAGCCGGGAGGAGGGCCGAAGAAGGGTTCGCCTCCCGGCTTTTACGCTTCTGGAGGTACCGATGAGCGAGGCCGTGAAAGAGACGAAGGCGCAGCGGGTCGAGCGGCTCAAGCGCGAGCTGAATCCCTGGGAAGCCTATGCCGACATCCAGCGCTTCGCGCGCGAGGGCTGGGATGCCGTCCCGCCCGAGTGGCTCGGCACGTACTTCCGCTGGTGGGGGATCTATACGCAGGGCGACGGCGTCGGCGCGATCGGGGGCAAGGGCGGCGAGGGCAAGGCGGTCAGGCATCTGATGGTGCGGATCCGCATTCCGAACGGCGTGCTCGCGTCGCACCAGGTTCGGACGATCGCCGATCTCGCCGAATGGCACGGGCGCGGCCTCGCCGACATCACGGTCCGCCAGAACTTCCAGCTCCACTGGGTGACGCTCGAGGGCCTGCCGGACGTCTTCCAGGCGCTCTGGCTCCAGGGCGTGACCACCATGGGCTCGTGCGGCGACGTCACGCGCAACGTCACCGGCTGCCCGGTCGCCGGCTTCGACGCCGAGGAGCTGATCGACGCTTCGCCGCTCGTCCTCGAGGCGACCGAGCTCGTGAACGGCAACGCCGCCTTCTACAACCTGCCGAGGAAGTTCAAGGTCTCGATCTCCGGCTGCCGCACCTGGTGCACGTATCCCGAGATCAACGACATCGGCCTCACCGCGGTGCGCCACCCGGCGACCGGCGAGGTGGGCTTCGCCGTCCGCGTGGGTGGCGGACTTTCGACCGATCCCCACCTCGGGGTCAGGCTCGACGCGTTCGTGCCGCGCGCGCGCGCTCTGGCAGTCTTCCAGGCGATCGCCGAGATCTTTCGCGACTCCGATGTGCTCCGGCAGAATCGTGAGCGCGCCCGGCTCAAGTTCCTCTTCCTCCAGCACGGCTGGACGGCCGAGCGCTTCAAGGCCGCGATCGAGGAGAGACTGGGCACTCCGCTCGCGCCGGGGGTTCCGGACGACCCGCCCGACGACGCGTATCGCGATCACGTCGGCATCCACGCGCAACGGCAGCCCGGCTACTGCTACGTCGGCGTCGTCGTGCTCCGCGGGCGCCTCACGGCGGACCAGCTGCGGGTCGCCGCCGACCTCGCCGATCGGTACGGCACGGGCGCGCTCAGGACGACCAGCATGCAGAATTTCCTGATCCCGAACGTTCGCCGCGAGAGCGCTCACACCCTGGCGCGCGAGCTCGAGGACGCCGGCTTCGCGCTCGACGCCTCGCCGTTCCGGCGCGGCACCGTCGCGTGCACGGGCTCCGAGTTCTGCAAGCTGGCGCTCACCGAGACGAAGGGCTTCGCGCGCGGGCTCGTGGAGAGCCTCGAGCAGCGCCTGCCGGGATTCGACCAGCAGCTCCGGATCAACGTCACGGGGTGCCCGAACAGCTGCGGCCAGCACTGGATCGCCGACCTCGGGATCGAGGGCAAGAAGATCAAGGTGGATGGCGCGATCGTGGACGCCTACTACTTCTGCGTCGGCGGCGCCGTCGGCAGCCATCAGGCCATCGCCCGGCCCATCGGGCTTCGGCTGCCCGCGACGGCGGTGGCCCCGGCGATCGAGCGACTCCTGCGAGCGTTCCTCGCCGAGCGCCGCTCGAACGAGAACTTCCGCCAGTACGCCGCCCGACACACGGACGAAGAGCTGCGCGGACTCCTCGCCGGTGAGCTCGTCGAGGCGGTCGCCCGCGATGCGGCGGCCGAGCGCCCGCCCCACGGCGTCGACGGCTGAGATGGGCTACTACCCGGTGCTCCTCGACCTCGCGGACCGGCGCTGCGTCATGGTCGGCGGCGGTCTCGTTGCCGAGCGACGCGTCGAGGGCCTGCTGGCGGTTGGCGCCCACGTGATCGTCATCAGCCCTCGGCTGACGCGGGCGCTCGCCGCGCTGGCCGCCGCGGGGCGCATCGAGCACGAGCCGCGCGGCTATCGCGACGGCGATCTCGCCGGCGCCGATCTCGCGTTCGTCGCGACGGACGCGGGCGAGGTCAATGCGTCCGTCGCCCGCGAGGCGAGGGAGCGTTCGGTCTGGATCAACGCGGCCGATGACCCCTCGCGCTGCACCTTCATTCTCCCGGCGCTCGTGCGCCGCGGCGACCTCACCGTCGCCGTCGCGACCGGCGGCTCGAGCCCCGCGCTCGCGCGCGCGATCCGCGAGGAGCTCGAGGCTTACCTGACCGACGACTACGCCACGCTCGCCTCGATCGCGGCCGAGGCCAGGCGCGAGGTGCGGGCGGCGGGAAAGCCCGTGACCGCCGAGGCCTGGCGGCGCGCGCTCGGCCCGGAGGTCCGCCGGCTCATCGTCGAGCGCGGACGCGACGACGCCAAGCATCGGCTGCTCGAGCTCCTCGGGGTCGAATCGTGAGGGTCGGCACGGTCGCCCTCGTCGGGGCCGGCCCGGGGGATCCCGGCCTCATGACGGTGCGCGGCCTCGAGCTACTGCGGCGCGCTCAGGTCGTCGTGTACGACCGGCTGGTCGATCCGCGACTCCTCGACGAAGCGCCCCGCGCCCGCCGCATCTTCGCGGGCAAGGCATCCGGGAATCACGCGCTACCGCAGGAGCAGATCAACATGCTGCTGATCACGCACGCGCGGCGGGGGCGGCGGGTCGTGCGGCTCAAGGGCGGCGATCCGTTCGTGTTCGGGCGCGGGGGCGAAGAGGCCGACGCCCTGGCGCGGGCGCGGATTCCGTTCGAGGTCGTTCCCGGCGTCAGCTCGGCGGTCGCCGTCCCCGCGTACGCGGGCATCCCGGTCACCCATCGCGGCGTCGCCTCCTCGTTCACGGTGGTGACGGGCCACGGGAGCGCCTCGGGGCGCGAGTCGAGCGTCGACTGGGCCCGGCTCGCGTGCTCCGCCGACACGCTCGTGGTGCTGATGGGGGTCGAGAGCCTCTCGCGGATCGCGCGCGAGCTGATCGCCCACGGGCGCCCGGCGGCGACACCCGTCGCCCTCGTCCGCTGGGGGACCACGAGCGCGCAGGAAACGGTGACGGGCACCCTCCGCGACATCGCGGCGCGCGCCGCCCGCGCGCGGCTCGAGCCTCCCGTCGTGATCGTGATCGGCGACGTCGTCGCGCTCCGCGATCGGCTCCAGTGGTTCGACGACAACCGCGTTCCCATTGTGCGCGCTGCAGGACGTCGCGGGGCTGGGGCCCCGCCGTTCGAGGCGCGCTTTCAGCCCATGGAGGTCGCTCAGTGAACGTTCGACTGCCAGCGCCCATCGGCATCCTCGACGAGCATCCGGAGTGGTCGGCCCGGCTCATCGCCGAGCTCGAGCATCGGCGGCTGCCGTACGAGAAGATCGACCATTCGAACCACGGGTTCGATCCGCGCGATCGGGTGGCGCGCTATTCGGTCATCGTCAATCGCACGAGCCCCTCATCGCACCGGCGCGGCCACGGGAGCGTCCTGTTCTACACCGAGGCGCTCCTCGCCCACTGGGAGTCGCTGGGCGTACCCGTGATCAATCCCGTTCGCGCCTACCGCTTCGAGAAGTCGAAGGCCCTCCAGATCGGGCTCTTCGAGCGCCTCGGCATCGCCTATCCGCGAACGATCGTCGTGAACCACCGCGATCAGGTTCTCAAGGCGAGCGGCGAGCTGCGCTTCCCGATTCTCATCAAACCGAACATCGGCGGCTCGGGCGCGCTCATCGAGCGATTCGACTCGCGCGCGGATCTCGACGCGCGCGCGGCCGCGCTCGACTTCGGCCCGGATGGGACCGCGCTGGTCCAGGAGTTCGTCGAGTCGCAGGACGGCGCAATCGTGCGGGTCGAGGTGCTGGACGGCCGCTATCTGTACGCGATCCGGATCGTGCGGCCCGCGTCCGACTTCAACCTCTGCCCGGCCGACATCTGCCGGCTCCCCGAGACGCCACCGAGCGCCGATCTCGGCGCCTGTCCCGTCGAGGCCAAGCCCGGGCTCCAGGTGACCCGCTACGACCCCCCGCCGGCCGTCGTCGAACAGGCGCGCGCCCTCGCGCGCGGCGCGTCGATCGACGTGGGCGGCGTCGAATATCTCGTCGGCCGTGACGACGGCCGGGTCTACTTCTACGACGTCAACGCCACGTCCAACTTCGTCGCCAACGCGCCGACGGTGCTCGGGTTCGATCCGTTCCCGCAGTTCGCGGACTACATCGTCCGGGTGGCGGCCCGCTGACGCCGAAGCCGCGCTGACGCGTCAGGGCGCCAGCGCGATCGCCCGCAGCGGCGAGCCGCTGGCGCCCTGGATCCTCAGCGGGGTCAGGATCAGCAGCGCGACGTACGCCTTCGCGTCGGCGAGTGGCTCGAGGTTGGCGTTCTCCACGATGTAGATGCCGCTGTCGGCGAGCAGCATCATGTGAACGCTGAAGAGCTCCTTGCCGTACGCGGCCGGGCGCTTCTCGAACGTCGCGGTGTCGTCGCCCGCGAGCCGCACGCCCTTGTCGATGATCCAGCGCGCGCCGTCCCGGCCCGGCCCGGGAGACTGCTCGCCGAGATACTTCCCGTTGTCCTTGGCGAAGTACTGGCCCCAGCCCGTGCGGATCATCACCGAATCGCCCTTGCGCACTTCTACGCCCTGAGCCTTCGACGTCTGCTCGAGGTGCGCGCCGGTGATCTCGAAGCCGGGCGGAAGCGGGTCTGGACGGCCACTCGCCATCTGCCGCGCGACGTCCAGGAGGACCACGCGGTTCACCATCAGGTCGGCCGGGAAGCTGTCGATCCCGAGATTCGCCCCGATGCCGGCCGGCGTGGACGTCGCGGCGACTGCATCGACCCCGCCGTGGAGCTTGAGGTCGCGCCCGATGTGGCCGATCGCGTCGATGGTCGGCGCGCCGTGCTGGCCGCTGAAGTACATGATGTCCGACGCCCAGGACACGCGGCTGCCCGGCGCCTGACCGAAGATCTCGTGCGTCATCTTGTGGGTCCGGTTGAGCGCGAACGAGTAGGGCGGGTTGAGGCTGAGCACGGGCGACTGCTCGTTCCACGTGAAGGAGAGGTCGAACATCCGCGCGCCCTTCACGGTCCGGATCAGCTCGTCGGCCGAGGGACGGCTCTGCGCCGTCGCCGCGCCCGCGAACGCCGCGACACCGAGGGTTACCGCCGAGCCGAGCCACCGCCGCCGCGACACGTCGTTCATGCGCTCCTCCTGACATACGCGCGTGTCGGCCGGCAGGGCCCAGCCCCGACGGCCGGCAGCGCGCGGGCGAGAGTTCGCAGGGAGCGTAAGCGGCGCGCCCATCCGGCGCAAGTGGTCATGGGGTAAACTTGCGCAAGCCCGTTCGAAGGAGCGCACATGAGCGAGTTTCGCCACGTCTATCGCACCGAGCTCTCTCCGGTGAGCTTCCTCACCCGGAGCGCGTACGTCTTCCCCGACAAGACCGCCGTCGTCCACGGCGCGCGGCGGTACACCTACCGGCAGCTCGAGGAGCGGGTGAATCGGCTCGCCTCGGCGCTGCGCGCCGCGGGTCTCGACAAGCACGACCGCGTGGCCTTTCTCTGCCCGAACATTCCCCCGATGCTCGAGGCGCACTACGGCGTGCCGGCCGCGGGGGGCGTGCTCGTCGCGATCAACACGCGGCTCAGCTCGGACGAGATCGGCTACATCCTCGACCATTCGGGCGCCAAGTTCCTCTTCGTCGACGCCGAGCTCGAGCCGCTCGTGAAGCCGCTCCCGCTGGCCGGTCTGCGCGTCGTGCGCGTGGACGACACCGGCACCGCGGGCGATCCGTACGAGGACTTTCTCGCGGGCGGCTCGCCGGCGCCGGTCGAGAGCTGGCTCGAGGACGAGGAAGAGATGCTCGCGATCAACTACACCTCGGGCACCACGGGCCGGCCCAAGGGCGTCATGTATTCGCACCGCGGCGCCTGGGTCAACGCGCTCGGCGAGGTGCTCGAGTCACAGATGGGCTTCGACACGCGCTACCTCTGGACCTTGCCGATGTTCCACTGCAACGGCTGGTGCTTCACGTGGGGCGTGACGGCGGTCGGCGGCACCCACATTTGCCTGCGCCGGGTCGAGTCCGGGCGCATCTGGGAGATGATCGACAAGGAAGGCGTGACGCACTACAACGGCGCGCCGACCGTCCACATCAGTGTGGTCAACGATCCCAAGGGGCACAAGCTCGCGCGGCCGGTCACGGTGTGCGTCGCGGGGGCCCCGCCCTCGCCGACCTTGCTCGGCCGGCTCAAGGAGCTCGGCTTCCGGCCCGTGCACGTCTACGGGCTCACCGAGACGTACGGGCCGCACACGGTGTGCGCGTGGCACGAGGAGTGGGACGCGCTGCCGCTCGACGAGCAGTCGCGGCTGGCCGCCCGCCAGGGCCAGGGCTACGCGATCTTCGACCTGGTGCGCGTGGTCGACGGCAACATGCGCGACGTGCCGCGCGACGCCGAGGCGCTCGGTGAAGTCATCATGCGGGGCAACAACGCGGCGATGGGCTATTTCCGGCAGCCCGAGGCGACCGCCGAGGCGTTCCGCGGCGGCTGGTTCCACTCCGGCGACATCGCGGTGTGGCACCCCGACGGCTACGTCGAGCTTCGCGACCGGAAGAAGGACATCATCATCTCGGGCGGCGAGAACATCTCGACGATCGAGGTCGAGCAATGCGTCGCCCGGCACCCCGCCGTGCTCGAGTGCGCGGTCGTCGCGATCCCCGACGACAAGTGGGGCGAACGGCCCAAGGCGTTCGTCACCTTGAAGCCGGGACAGAACGCGACGGCGCCGGAGATCATCGAGTTCTGCCGCCAGCACCTCGCGCACTTCAAGTGCCCGGCGGCGGTCGAGTTCGGCGACCTGCCGAAGACGTCGACCGGCAAGGTCCAGAAGTTCGTGCTTCGCGACAAGGAGTGGAAGGGCCGGGAGAAGCGGATCAACTAGATGCTCCGGCTGGGCGTGCTCGATCAATCACCCGTGCGCAGCGGCGGCGTCGTGGCGGACGCCATCCACGAGACGCTCGAGCTCGCCGAGCTCTGCGATCGGCTCGGCTTCCATCGCTACTGGCTCGCCGAGCACCACTCGACACCGGGGCTGGCGGGCTCGAGCCCCGAGGTGCTGATCGGCCAGGTCGCCGCGCGCACCTCGCGGATCCGCGTCGGCTCCGGCGGCGTCATGCTCCAGCACTACAGCTCGCTCAAGGTCGCCGAGAGCTTCCGCGTGCTCGAGACGCTCTTTCCCGGTCGGATCGATCTCGGCGTCGGGCGCGCGCCCGGGAGCGATCAGCTGACGGCGCGCGCGCTCCGCGACGACGGGAGCCCCGACTACTTCCCGCAGCAGATTGCGGACCTCGCGGGGTTCCTGCACGGCGCGCTGCCGCCGGGCCACGTCTACTCCCAGGTCCTCGCGATGCCGACCGGCCCGACGGCGCCGGAGATGTGGCTGCTGGGATCGAGCGATCAGAGCGCGGCCGTCGCCGCGCACTTCGGCACCGGCTTCTCGTTCGCGCACTTCATCAACCAGGATGGCGGCGCCGAGGTCACGCGTGCCTATCGGCGGCAGTTCCGCCCGTCGCCGTGGCTCGACACACCGCGATCGAGCGCCGCCGTGTTCGTCGTCTGCGCCGACACCGAGGCGGAAGCCCAGCGGCTGGCGAAGAGCCGCCAGCTCTTCATCGTGCGTCTCTACACCGGCCGCGCGGGCCGCTATCCCTCGATCGAGGAAGCGGAGACGTATCCGTACAACGAGCGCGAGCTGGCCATTCTTCGCCACGCGCAGCAGCGCACGGTGGCCGGCAATCCCGAGCAAGTGCGCGAGCGGCTCGAGGCGCTCGCCGCCGACTACGAGGCCGACGAGCTGATCGTCGTCACGATCACCCACGATCCGAAGGCACGGCGCCGGTCCTACGAGCTCCTGGCCAAGGTCTTCGGGCTCGAGGAGCCAACCGCATGACCCGCATCCTCGCGCTGGCGGCGCTGATCGCCCTGGCGCTCGGCGTCACGGGATCCGCGACGGCCCAGGGATCGCGGTGGACCGCCACGATCACATCTGGGTCATCCAGCGGCCGAAGACTTTGACCGAGGACGAGCGTGGCGCCACGTTGAATCCTCCGCGCTCGCTCTGCTGCGCGCCGGCGCCGCCGGTGCTCGAGTTCGACGCCGACGGCGTGCTCGTGCGCTCGTGGGGCGGCCCGGGCGCCGGCTACGAGTGGCCCCTGAACGAGCATGGGATCTTCGTGGACCATCAGGACAACACGGGCTCCTCTACGTGTGCGACCGGATGAACAACCGCATCCAGGTCTTCAAGAAGGACGGGACGTTCGTGAGAGAGTTCGTCGTCGCGCCCGCCACGCGTGGCAACGGCTCGGTCTGGGATCTCGACGTCTCGCACGACGCGCCGCAGACCTGGCTCTACAACGCCGACGGCGAGAACAGCCACATCTGGACGCTGCTGCGCGACAACGGCCAGATCGTCGGGAAGTTCGGCCGCCATGGACGTCAGGCAGGACAGCTCCACTGGGTGCATAACCTGGCGGTAGACTCCAAGGGCAACGTCTACACGGCTGAAGTCGACTCGGGCAAGCGTGCCCAGCAGTTCGTCTTCAAGGGCGTCGGTCCGGCAGAGCCCTGACGCCCCGCGAGTCGCCGACGGGCGCGCAGGACCTCTGAACTTCGTGGGGACACGAGCTCGGTTCGACCCGACGCGGGCCGGTTCGAGCACTTCGCGCTCCATTTCTCACGCGCGGAATGGAGGAAGGTCTGCGCGCGCGTGAAACAGGTGGGCGTCCGGATTCGCGGCCGCCGCGGCCAACTTGCCTGACCCTCTCCGGAGGATTACGCTAGACCCGCTCGACTCCGACGAAAGGGAACCTAATGCCACTCTATCTCGATGTGCACCATAAGATCGACGGCCTGAAGGCTAAGGCGCTGGGTGACGCGCACCAGAAGGATCTCCAGGTCCAGCACAAGTACGGTGTCAACTATCTGCGCTACTGGTTCGACGAGGGGACCGGCAAGGTGTTCTGTCTCGTCGAGGCACCCAGCAAGGAGGCCGCGGCAGCGGTCCACCGCGAGGCGCACGGGTTGGTCGCGGACGAGATCATCGAAGTGAAGGAAGGGTCGTAGCCGACGCCGCGCGTCGCTCGGTCCGATGTCGTGCCCGCAGTGCGGACATCCGAACCCGGCCGACGCCAAGTTCTGTAGCGACTGCGGCGCGGCGCTGGAGCTCAGGTGTCCGAGATGCGGATGCGGCAGCGCCCGCGAAAGCCGGTTCTGCACCGAGTGCGGCGAGGCGCTGAGGCCGACATCGGCTCGGGCCGCGCCGCAATCCTATACGCCGCGGCATCTCGCCGAGCGAATCCTCACCTCCCGCAGCGCGCTCGAGGGCGAGCGCAAGCACGTCACCGTCCTTCTGGCAGACCTGAAGGGCTCCATGGAGCTCTTGGCCGACCGCGATCCGGAAGAGGCGCGCCAGCTCCTCGACCCGGTCCTCGAACGCATGATGGAGGCCGTTCATCACTTCGAGGGCACCGTCAATCAGGTCATGGGCGATGGGATCATGGCGCTCTTCGGCGCGCCCATCGCGCACGAGGACCACGCGGTCCGCGCCTGCTACGCGGCCTTGCGCATGCAGGAGCGGGTGAGCCGGTACGGTGACGAGATACAACGGACGCACGGCGTCCCGATCCAGATCCGGGTCGGGATCAACTCGGGCGACGTCGTGGTCCGGTCGATCGGGAGCGATCTGCACATGGACTACACCGCCGTCGGCCAGACGACGCATCTGGCGGCCCGCATGGAGCAGATGGCCAAGCCCGGTTCCAGTCTCCTCGCGCCCCCGACCCTGCGGCTCGTCGAGGGCTACGTACGGGTCCGGTCGTTCGGACCCGTCACGATCCGCGGACTTGCCGAACCCGTGGAGGTGTTCGAATTGCTCGGCGCGTCATCGAGCCGGACGCGTCTTCAGGTGTCCGCGGTCCGCGGCCTCACTCGCTTCATCGGCCGGAGCGCCGAGCTCGAGCAGCTGCGCGCTGCGCTGGAGCGAACCCGCGCCGGACGGGGCCAGGTCGTGGCCGTGGTCGGCGAGCCCGGCGTCGGCAAGTCGCGTCTCGTGCTCGAGCTCGCCGACTCGCACCGCACCGACGGTTGGCTCGTCCTGCGGTCGAGCGCGGTGTCCTACGGCAAAGCAGCGCCGCTCCTGCCCGTCATCGAGCTGATGAAGACGTACTTGGGAATCGATGATCGTGACGACGAGCGACGCGTTCACGAGAAGCTGACCGGCAAGGTCCTGACGCTCGACGAGGGCCTCCGGTCGGCGCTTCCGGCGCTGCAAGCGCTCCTGGAAGTGCCCGTCGACGCCGCCGACTGGAGAAGCCTGGGCGCCGATCAGCAGCGCCGGCGAACCCTCGATGCCGTGCGGCTCGTGTTGCTGCGCGAGAGCCAGAGACAGCCGCTGCTGCTCATTCTCGAGGACCTGCACTGGATCGACGCGGACACGCAGGCGCTGCTCGAGAGCCTGGTCGAGACCCTGCCCTCGCGCCCGTTCCTGTTGCTCGTGAACTACCGGCCCGAATACCGTCACGGCTGGGGCGGCAAGACTTACTACGAGCAGATTCGCCTCGATCCGCTGGCGCCGACGTCCGCCGAGGCTCTCGTGGAGGTCCTCTTGGGAGGGGACGCCGCGCTCACGCCGCTCACGGCTCTCTTGATCGCTCGCGCTCAGGGCAACCCCTTGTTCCTCGAGGAGAGCGTGCGCGCGCTGGCTGAGACGGGGGTCCTCGCCGGAGAGCGGGGCGCCCATCGTCTCGTGAAGGCCGCCCCGGTCATTCACCTGCCCGCGACGGTTCAGGCCATCATCGCCGCGCGGATCGATCGCCTGCCGCCGGAGGACAAGAGTCTTTTGCAGTGCGCATCGGTCGTTGGCGAGGATGTGCCCCAGGCGCTGCTGCACGCGATCGCCGGCCTTGGGGAGCCCGACGTGACCCAGGCCCTGGCCCGGCTGCAGTCGGCGGAATTCATTTACCAAACGCGACTGTTCCCCGACGCGGAGTACACGTTCAAGCACACGCTGACCCACGAAGTCGCCTACGGAACCCTTCTGCAGGAGCGCCGCCGCGCGCTGCACGCCCAGGTCGTGGACGCCATCGAGCGTCTGTTCCCGAGCGCCTTGGCCGAGCATCGCGATCGGCTCGTCCATCACGCCTTCCGCGGCGAGGTCTGGGGCAAGGCGGTCGCGCACCTGCGCGACCTCGCCGAGGTGGCGTCGCCGGCCGAAATCGACAACGTGATGGGCTCCAGCACCGAAAGCGCCGGCCAGTTCTGGTGGAGTGGTGAGTACGAGCAGGCGATCAGGGCCGCGGAGCGCGATCTCGCGGTCGCCACGTCGTTCGGCAACTTCAGCATGCTCGTCATGGGCACCTGCCGGCTCGCGCAGGCGAATCACGCGCTGGGTAACTATGAGCGGGCCGCCGACATCTTTCGACAAGTCGTCGCCAGAGTCGGCGGCGACCTCGTGCACGAGCGTCTCGATATGGCCGCGCTTCCGTCGGTGTGGGCGCGCTCGTGGCTGGCCTGGACACTCGCGGAACTCGGCGACTTCGATGAAGCCGCGGCAATCGCCGAGGAAGCGCTGGCGATCGCGGTGTCCGCGGACCACACGTACAGTCGCTTCCAGGCGTTCTACGGCCTCGGCATCGTCCATCTGCTCAGAGGGCGCCCCGGCCTGGCGGTGCCCACGCTGGAGCAGGGGCTCGTGCTCGCGCGGCTCGAGAACAATCGCTTCTTCGTCCCCTTCATCGCGGCGCCGCTCGGGGCGGCGTACGCGTTCGCCGGACGGGTAGAAGGCGGCATCACGATGCTGGAGCAGGCGGTCGAGCAGGCCGCGTCGATGCGGCTCGTCCCCACCCAAGCGTTACGGTTGGCGTGGCTCGGTCAGGCCCATCTCATGGCGGGCCGCCGCGAAACGGCCCTGGGGCACGCGCGGCGGGCACTCCAGTTGGCAGAGGATCGGCGGGAGCGTGGCCAGCAGGCCTACGCCGAGCGTCTGCTGGCCGATATCGACGCCGAGGCACGGCCGGCAGACCTATCGGTGGCCGCCGGCGCCTATCGCCGGGCGCTCGACCTGGCGGAGAGTCTCCACATGCGGCCCCTGGTCGCTCAGTGCCTGCTCGGCCTGGCCCGGTTGCACCGGCAGGCGGGGGAGCGAGACCAGGCGCGCAAGGGGCTCGCCGACGCGATCGCGCGATTCTCCACGATGGGGATGACGCTCTGGGTCGAGCGGGCGCAGGCGGATCTGGACGCGTAGCGCGCGCGGACGTCGCGCCGGCGGCTACGCGGGCGCGTGCACGAAGGGCAGGACGGCGTAGCGGGCCCGCTCGACCTCGATCGCGAGAACCACGCGCTGAGCAGGGTTGTCCCGGAACGGAAACGGCTTGCCGGTGTACTTGTGCGAGATCCGGTCCATCGTCTTGAAGTCGGCGTCGGGCCTCCGCTCGGCGACCCGCCCCCGGATCTGCGCTTCCCGGTACGGATTGTCCACGGCGACGATCGAGAGCCCGACGCGCGCGTCGCGGCGCGTGTTCTTCGCCTTCAGCGATCCCTCGCCGGTGCTGACGAGGATGAAATCTCGGTCGAGATCCACCCAGACCGGCGCGACCTGTGGCGAGCCGTCGGGCATGAGGGTCGCGAGATGCGCGAAGTTCGCGCCGCGCACGAGCGCCTTGACGTCGTCGGAGAGCTTGACCGGCATGCGGGGACCTCCTATGTCTCGATCGGCGTGTCGCCGTCGCCGCCCCACTCCGTCCACGAGCCATCGTACACCGCGACATCGGGCCGCCCGATCGCGTAGAGGCCGAGCGCCAGAACGGACGCGGTGATGCCGGACCCACATGACGTGACCACGGGCTTGTCGAGATCGAGGCCCGACGCCTCGAACTTCTGGCGGAGGGCGTCGGGCGGCAATAGCGTGCCGTCTTTTTGATAGAGCTCGTCGTACGGAAGGTTCAGGCTTCGCGGGATGTGCCCCGCCCGAAGCCCCGCGCGCGGCTCCGGTTCGGTGCCGGCGAAGCGCCCGCGCGACCGCGCGTCGAGCACCTGCGCCTTTCGCGTCGTGAGGTTCCGACGCATGCCCGCGAGGTCGCGCACGAGGCTCCGGCGCAGGCGCGCGGTGAAGCGCCGCGGCTTCGGCGCCGCTGAGCCGGACTCGACGGGGCGGCCCTCGGCGCGCCACCGGGGCAAGCCGCCGTCAAGGACGGCCACCGCGTCATGACCGAAGGCGCGAAACGTCCACCAGACGCGGGCCGCACTCACGACGCCCCGCGAGTCGTAGACGATTACCCGATCACGATCACCGATGCCAAGGCGCCCCACGCTCCGCGAGAACTCGGCGGCGCGCGGCAGCATGTGCGGGAGCGATGTGCGCGGATCGGCGATGGCGTCGATGTCGAAGAACACCGCGCCCGGCACGTGGGCCTCGACAAATTCAGCGCGCGCGTCGCGCTTCAGCTGGGGCATGTGCCAGGAGCCGTCGACTACGCGGACGTCGCGCCGGCCGAGGTTCTGGGCGAGCCACTCGGGGGTGACGAGGGGCGAGGCCTGCGGCGCGCGTGCCACCGGACTCACCGAACGACCTTCCGCTGAAGCCGGTGCTCGAGCCGGAGGGTCTTGATGTCGTTCATGATGACCTCGGGAAAGAGATACGCGGTCGTGTAAATCTCGCGGACGATCGCGCGCTCGTCGAGCAGGAACACCTTGAGCACGTGGGCGAACGGTCCGGTCGGCCGATCGTGCGCGTCGACCTCGATCCGCACGTCCTGGCCGAAGCCGTCGAGGAGCGGAACGAGGGTCCGCGGCCGGTCGGTCGTGAGGAACGCCCACTCGACACCATTCGGCGGCGCTCCCGCCGCGTAGTGTCGCATCACGGCCGGTCTGTCGCGCGCCGGATCGAAGCTGAGCGAGACCAGCCGCACGTGGTCTCGCAGCTCGGCATCCTCTGCGGCGCGGTGGCGCACCGTGCGGAAGACCTGGTAGGCGAGGGGACAGCCGCGCGCGTCGGCGCACGAGGTGTAGACGAATCCCAGGAGCGTGATCTTTCCCGCGGTGAAGCGCGACAGCGGAAGCCTTCGGCCGTCCGGGTCGAGCACCGGCCCGTCGGGCGCCGGCATGATCGCGTGAAGCGCGTAGCTGCCGGCCGGCGGCGGCACGAAGTCCATCGTGACGGCGGCCGGCACGGTGTCGTCAGGCTCGTGCGCGTCGACGACGACCTCCGCGGCGGCCACGGCCGCCGCGAGGAGCACCGTGATCCATGCGCGGCGCGACTCAGCGAAGCGTCGCGCTGCGCTCGAGCCCATACGCGGTCTTCATCGCCTTCGAGCCGAGCTTCATGTGGTGCGCGCGGCCGAGCTTCTCCTTGTAGAAATCAACCTCGAACGCCGGCTTGAGCTCCTTGCCGTCCCAGGAAAAGCCGCGCACGAACTGCTCGTCGTCCGCCCCGCCCTTGTCCCAGTTCGCGAGCAGCGAGGAAGCGATGTAGACGCGCGTGCCGTCCCAGCTCTGCGAGATCATGTTGACCTGCTTGCCCGTGACCCGCTCGTAGGTCTGCTTCGGCTGCTCTGGGTTCGACAGGTCGAAGTAGCGGGTCTTGCCGTCCATGAACGTGTTGACCCAGAGCCCGGTGCCGTCCTTGTTGATGCTGATGTCCACCGGCAGGGGGACCTTTGCCGGATCGCCGATGACGGCGACCTCCTTGGCCTGCCACTCGCCGGAGGCGTCCGGCTTGACGAGCCAGAGCTTCGAGGTGAGCGCGGAGGCGGTGATCGCCCAGCTGTCGCCGTCCTTGAGCGACCAGCGGATCTCCAGCGGCGCGCCGGGGACGCTCAGGATCTTCTTGGGCTTCATCGCCTTGAGGTCCCACACCACCATCGTGCTCCCGAAGCGCTTCATCGCCTCGGCGTCCTTGATCAAGTCTCCGAGGGCGCGCATGTAGTTCTTGCGTCCGGTGAAGCTCGACGTCAGCAAGACGTTCTGCTGTGGATTGATCGCGACGTCGTAGCCGTAGCCGTCGCCGCCGCCGGTCGTCGGCATGGGATACTTGGCGATCAGCTCACCCTTGTTGCTATAGAGCGCCATCCCGGTCACGCCGCCGCCGTCCGTGGTGTTCGACAGACCCTGGACGATCATCCGGCCCGGCATGGCGTAGAAGGTGTGCGGGCCGACGTAGCCGGTCTTGGCTGGCATGTCCGACATCGTCCGCACGAGCTTGGGCCGCGCCGGATCGCTCCCGACGTCGAAGATTGAGATGCGGCTACTGTCGAGGCCGCCGGCCCAGAGATAGCGCCGGTCGTCGGTGAAGCCCATGTGGTGCGCCTCGCCCTGGCCGCGCACCGAGACCTTGTTGAGCACCTTGCCGTAGCGGCTCGACGCGGGATTCACGTCGATGGTGACGAGCTTGTCGGAGCCATCGCCCGTTCCCTTGACTCCGAGCGCCCACACGTAGAGGTAGTCTTCCTGCCCCTTGATCAGATTGCCCATATAGGGCGAGTTGCACGTCTCGTCGGCGGTGGCCGGAAGCGCGGCGACGCCGGCCAGAGCCAGAAGACCGGCGATCACGCCGGCGCGCGCTGCGCGAAGTCGATTGCCATGCATGGAATGGCCTCCTGTCAGCTTCGGGTGAGCGGCTGTTTCGTGGCTTACTCGCGCGCGATTCGGGCGCCGAGGGCTTTCAAGCGTACGTCGATACGCTCGTAGCCGCGGTCGACCTGCTGGACGTTGCGGATGACCGAGCGCCCCTGCGCCGCGAGCGCCGCGGCGATCAGGGCCATGCCGGCGCGGATGTCGGGCGACACGATGGTTGCGCCGTGCAGACGGCTCGGGCCGATCACGAGCGCCCGGTGCGGATCGCTCAGGAGGATGCGCGCGCCCATCGCGATCAGGCTGTCGACGAAGAACAGCCGGCTCTCGAAGAGCTTCTCGTGGATGAGCACCGTGCCCTCGCATTGCGTCGCGAGCACGAGCGCCAGCGGCGTGAGGTCGGCCGGGAAGCCGGGCCACGGGGCGTCGTCGACCTTGGCGATTCCGCCGTCAACGTCGGGCGCGATGATCCGCTTCTGCGCCGCGGGCACCTGAAGACTCGTGCCCTCGATGTGGGTCTCGATGCCGAGCCGGGCGAGGACGAGCCGGATCATCCGGAGGTGATCGGGCGCGACCTCGCGCACACGAAGCGCGCCTCCGGTCATCGCGGCCACCGCGACGAAGGAGCCGATCTCGATGTGATCCGGGCCGACCTGATGTCGCGCCGGGCGGAGCTCGCGGACTCCGTCGATCTCGAGGACGTTGCTGCCGATCCCCCGGATGCGCGCGCCCATCCCGTTCAGGGCGTGGCAGAGCCCCTGGACATGGGGCTCCGAGGCCGCGTTCAGGAGCCGGGTGGTGCCGTCGGCCATCGCGGCGGCCATGACCGCGGTCTCCGTGCCGGTCACGCTGGCCTCGTCCAGAAAGACCTCCGCGCCGCGAAAGCGGCCGACGAGCTCCAGCCGGTAATACGCGTCGTCCAGGGTGATGCGGGCGCCGAGCTCGCGGAGAGCCAGGAGATGGGTGTCGAGCCGCCGGCGCCCGATCTTGTCGCCGCCCGGCCGGGGCAGCACCGCGAGACCGGTCCGCGCCAGCAGCGGTGCGGCGAGGAGGAACGAAGCCCGAATCTCAGCGGCCAGCGCCGCATCCGGCCGCGACTCGCGGAGGCCTCCGGCGTGGACCGTGACGGAGTGGTCACCCGACCATTCGACGGAAACACCGAGAGCCCGAACCAGCTCGATCAGGGTGGTCACATCCCTGATACGTGGCACGTTCTCGATCACCACGTTGCCGGACGCGAGCAGTGACGCGGCGAGGAGCGGCAGGGCCTCGTTCTTGTTCCCGCTCGGGATGACATCCCCCCCGATTGGATGGCCACCCTCGATTACGAACCGGTCCGCCGCCGTCGAATCCATAGAAGGCATCTCAAAGGCGTCGCCAGGAGGAGTCTACGTTAAACAGAACGGCCAAAGCCAAACAATGTCAGGCAGTCTCAGGCCTGCTGACATTTCCGTCATGCCCGGGGTTCCTAAGGCCCGATTTGCCGCCACCATGTAAGCCCTTCACTACGGTAAGGACTTTTCCAGGACTTCCTGCCCGGGTGCATCAGCTTGAAATTACTGGCTTGAGACCGATTGCTCGGTTCGGTCGCGTAGCGCTCACGGCGGTTTAATTTTTGCAAGGAAGGGATGCTGGCTACTCTAATATGAGAAAGGAAGGGCGATGCAGATTCTCGCCATAAACCGGTGACGGATTACCTTCCGGACACCCCGTGTGTCGCCCGCGCCTACTGTCCCGGTTGTGAGCCCGACGCCGACCCCAGCCAGGAGATTCTCGACGTGCGCTGGTGCGAATCCCACTCTCCGGCGCGAGATGGCGCCGATGACGAAGTGGTGACCGCTTCCGCGTACCTCTCGGGAAGCGCCGAGGCCGGCGGCGACGACAACAGGCGCTGGTGCGACATCCTTCACGGCCGCCGCTAGCTACCGCCTAGCTCCCGGATGCCGTCAGCTCGTCGAGCGAGCGGATGATCCGGTGCGGTTGGACGGCGCTGCCGTCTGGTAAACCGAGCCCCCCGCGATCCATCCACACGCCGGTGAGCCCGAGCCGCTGAGGCGCCCCCACGTCCCATTCAAGATGGTCGCCGACCATCAACGCCTCGCCGGGAGTCATGCCGAGCGCCGTCAAGACGTGCCGATACACAGCCTCGTCCGGCTTGCCCGTCCCGAACTCACCCTCGACCAGGATCGTGTCGAAGAAGCGCGCGAGGTCGTGCCGCTGGATCTTGTCCCGCTGCTGGACGGCATCGCCGTTCGTGACCAGCGCGAGCGGGATGCCGCGCCGCCGGAGCTCGGTCAAGCAGGCGAGCGAATCGGGGAATAACCGCATCGCGGTCCGCCGCCGGGCGGCGTAGTCGCGCGCCACCGCGGACGCGAGGTCCGGAGCGGACCGGCCAAGACGCTCGAGGGCGAATTCGACGATGTGCTGCCAGGCCCCGAGCATGTTCACGCGCTCGCGGCGATGGCGCGCCGGGTCGTCCCAGAACCATCGCCGCGTCTGGGCGATCGCGGCCACGAGCGCCGCGGCGTCGATCCCGGCCGGAGCGCAGCACGAGGCGCACGCTTCCGTCCAGCTGCGATCGACGCCCCCGGAATAGTCGAGCAGCGTGTCGTCGAGGTCGAAGAGCAGCGCCTTCACGGTCACGCCGGGTCGAGCTCCACGACGAGACCGTCGCCCCAGCCGTACTTCTTCTCCGAGAGCTTCTTCACAGCTCGAGCCAGCTCGGGCTCGGCTTTCGCGTCGACCACACGCGCGTCGGCCGCGAACGAGCGGCGACCGACCCGCACGGCCACGCGGGGCGCCACCCTGAGATTTCGCACCCACTGAGCGCGCTCGCGATGCTCGGCGACGAGGTAGTAGAGGCCTCCCCGTTGCGTGAACCAGATCTCGATCTCGCGCGGCTGGCCCGTGCGTCGCCCCGTCGTCGTCAAATAGAGGTACTGGGTGGTCCTAGACTTGGCCGGCCTGGCCATCGCCGTGGGCAATCACACCCAGGATTGTCTCGACGGCCCGGAGCATGAGCGGGAAGTCCATGCTCGGCTGCTCCAGTCCGCTGGCCGCGACCGACGCCGGGAGCAGCGGGAAGTGGACGAAGCCGACCCGAGGCGGGCGAGGCATGTTGCGCACCGCGTGAAGCGTCCAGTAGAGCGTTTGATTACAGAGGTAGGTCCCGGCGGTATTGGACGTATAGGCGGGCATGCCCTCGTCGACGAGCGCCTTCAGCATCGCGGGCAGCGGCAGGGTCGAGAAGTACGCGGGCGGCCCTCCGGCAACGCACGGCTCGCCGCTCGCCCGATAGCCCGCGTTGTCGGGCACCTCGTAGTCCATGACGTTGAGGGCCACGCGCTCGAGCGCGATCCGGGCGCGCCCGCCGGCGAGACCGAGGTGAAGCACCGCCTCCGGATTGCTTTCGGCCAGCAGCGCGGCGAGCCGCGCCGCGGTGTCGTCGTGGTGCACGGGCAGGACCGCGCCCAGCACGGCAAAGTCGCCGACCCGCCGTCCGTCGACGGCCTTGGCGAGCCCTTCGGTCGGGTTGACGGAGTGCGCGCCGAACGGCTCGAAGCCGGTCACGAGAATCGTGCTCACGCGCCTAGTCTGCCATAGCGGGCGTCAGCCGCGCTGCACGAGCGGCGAGAGGCGTGGCAGGGTGACGACCACGGCCAGCGCGACCGCCGTCAGGACGAGCCAGGACGCCGCGTAGCCGCCGGTGGCTTCGAGGATCAGGCCGAAGATCGGGGGTCCGATGAGCGTGCCGCTCCACGAGCAGGCGGTGGCCGCGCCGGTGAGGAGTCCAGCATGGCGGGGCCCGCCGATCTCGGCGACGAGGGCGAAGTAGAGCCCGACCCAGCCGAATGCACCGGCGCCGGCGACGAAGGCGAGGGGATAGACGAGCCACTCGGGCAGCATGCTCCCGAGGGCGAGCGTGGCGTACGAGACCGCGCCGATCGCCGCGCTGGCGACGACGCCCGGCCGTCGCCGGCCGCCGAAGGACCGATCCGACACGACGCCCCACAGGACGCGACTGACCGTCCCGCCGACCTGGGCGATCGCGAGAAACTGCGCGGCCCGTACTGCGGAAACATCGAAGGAGTCCTTCGCGTAGAGGACGAGATAGGCCAGGAGGGACGACTGAGCGATCGAGAGCGCGAGCCCGCAGCCGAAGACGACGAGGATCGGCGGGCGCCGCAGGAACTCGCCGAGCTCGGCGAGGCGCGGCTGTTCGACCGGGCTCGCGGTCGAGTGAGCGGGCTTCGAGCGATAGAAGATCGCGACGAGCATCGCGGACGCGAGCGACAGGAGCCCCGCTGTGGCGAGCGCGTGTCGCCAGCTCCAGGCCCGCGCGATCGGCGGCAGGAGCAGCGCCGCCGTCAGCCCGCCCAGGGTGAGGCCGGTCTGCTTCACGCCCATCGCGATTCCTCGCTCCCGCGGCGGAAACCACTCCACCACGGCGCGGCCGGTCGCAGGATTCAGCACGCTGAAGCCGAATCCGCCGAGCACCAGCAAGAAGAGCAGGAGGCCGTAGCTCGGGCTCCAGGCCGCGAGCGTGATCATGGCGCCAACCAGGAGCTGGCCGAGCCCGAAGGTGAGGCGCACGCCGAGGCGATCGGTGAACCAGCCCGCCGGCAGGGCCATCAGCACGCCGCCGAGGTAGACCGCGGGCAAAAAGAGTCCGACCTGCACGCGTGAGAGCTCGAGCGACTCGAGGAGGAATGGCGCGAGCGGCGCCACCGCCAGGGCGGTGAGCGCGCCCAGGGCGTGGGCCAGGGTCACGAGTGCCAGGATCGGCCACCGGGACTTCACGGGGCTCGAGGTCGTCTCCCTCCCGTCGTCAGGTCTTTGCCCAGGATAGGAGTTCTCATCCCCGTCTCACCGTTGTTTCATCTGGGCGCGGCAGGATCAGGCATGACGCTCACACAAAGGCTCGAGGCGCCGCGATCGGGACTCATCGTCGGCGCGGGCGCGGGTCTGGCCGGCGGCATCGTCGCCGCGGCCGTTCTGTCGATCGTCGGGATCAAGGGCCGCCAGGGCGAGGTCACGCGCGCGATCACGCTGGTCTCGCACACCGTCGGCTCCGACACCTTCGTCGCTGGCTGGCTCGTCCAGATCGCGGCGGCCACGGCTCTCGGCGCCCTCTTTGGTGTCCTGTACACCGCGTCCGGGTTACGCCGTGAGTCGGCGGCCACCTGGTCGACGATCTACGGCCTCGCGTGGTGGATCGGCGGATGGTTCGCGGTGATGCCGCCTCCGCTTCGGTTCGCGCCGTGGGCGGCGGTGAAGGACCCGGCGCTGTTCCAGCTCGCGGTCGCAGGACTGCTCGCGTGCCTGGGCTTCGGGGCGGCGCTCGCGGGCGCCTTCAGCGTGTTCGGTCGCGCCGGCGACTCGACGCGCGATGCGCGAGTCCGCGCGGGGCACGCCGTGGCTCCCCGTCCAACGGCGCGCTGACCGCCGGCCGGCGCTAGTCGGCGCGTTCCGCCGTCGGGTCGCTCGACTCGATCCGCGAGAGCAGCGCGACCGGAAAACGAGCCAGCAGGTCGGCGATGCGCACCACGTCCTGCACGACGTCGCCGGTGAGCTCGTTGCGCCACCGGCCCGGCGGCAGCTCGAGCGTCGTGTTCATCCAGTTGTCCTCGAGCCGCATCACGAGCCGCGGAGCCACGGCGATGGCGCCTTCGCCGCGCGCGAACGCCACGACGTGATCCGACCGGGCGCCCATCGCCGTCAGCGGGCGATAGCGACCGTCCGCACCGAAGAGCGCCGGACGCTGCCGGCGGAGCTGCAAGGTCTGACGGATGACCCAGAGCTTCGGCAGGCCCTCATCGCTTCTCGCCATGATCGCCTCGGGTGTCGTCCGATCGAGGGCGGCGAGCAGACGACGGCGCAGCGCATAGTCGACCGGCCGCCGGTTGTCCGGGTCCACCAGGCTCAGGTCCCACAGCTCGGTCCCCTGATAGATGTCGGGGACCCCGGGGGCGGTGAGCTTCAGCAAGGTCTGTGCGAGCGAGTTGACGCGGCCCGCGGCGATCAGCGGCGCGACGAACGCCTCCACGTCGACGGTGAAGGTGAGGTCGGCCATCGCGGCTTCGACGAAGGCGCCCAGCGCGGCGTCATACGCGTCGTTTGGGTTCGTCCACGAGGTGTGGGCCTTGGCCTCGTGCGAGGCCTTCGTCATGTACGCGACCATCCGGTCAGTGTCGATGGGCCACGCGCCGACCAGGGTCTGGTAGAAGAGGTACTCCGCGTTGCGATCCGGCCACTCGCCCCGGTGGTGCCGCGCGTTCAGCGCCGCCCAGCGCCGCACCACCTCGCCCCAGCGCTCCGGCATCTCGGACAGGAGAGCGAGCCGGGCGCGCACGTCCTCGCTGCGCTTGGTGTCATGGGTGGAGGTGGCGAGCATCGTCCGCGGCCAGAGCTCCTGCGCCTCGTCGCACGCCTGGTGAAACTCCTCGACGCCGACGCCGAAGCGGGACGGGTCGCCGCCGACCTCGTTGAGCGACACCAGCCGGTTGAAGCTGTAGAACGCGGTGTCCTCGACGCCTTTGGCCATGACCGGCCCGGAGAGCTGCTGGAATCGCATCGTGAGCTCGGTTTCGAGATCTCCGAGCAGCCGCCGCCGCAGCAAGTCGCGGAGGAACTCGAACAGCTCGCCGTCCAGGTCGGGCCGGTGGGCGCGCGCGGTCTCGGTCGCCTCGACGATCCGGCGCGCGTCGTCCTCGTCGACGGCCGCGGGCTCGGGGCGCACGTAGGTGCGATAGACGGCGAAGCTCGCGAGCGTGTCGCGCAGGGCCTCGTGCAGCTCGTGCCGCGTGTAGTCGCGGTAGCGGCGACGGCGCTCGCAGATCGCGAGGAACAGCGCGGTCAGCCGGTTCAGGTCGCTGCCCATCGTCTCCCGCATCACCTGGTGCTTCTTGGCGCGCGCCACCTCGGCCCAGTCGGTCGATTCACCGGTGAGCTCGGCGTCGAGCTCGGTCAGCGCCTTCTCGCCCTCGGGGTCGACGAAGAGCCCGGAGACGCGGTTCAGAAAGTCGTACCCGGTGGTGCCGTCGACCGGCCAGGAGTCGCGCAGCGCCTCGCCCGGCTCGAGGATCTTTTCGACGGTGATCCACGCCTCGGGCCCGGCGTCGCGCAGCCGATCCAGGTACGCCTCGGGATCGCGCAGGCCGTCGGGATGGTCGATCCGCAGCCCGTCGAGCGTGCCGTCCGTGAGCCATGCCAGCACGAGCCGGTGCGTGTCTCGAAAGACGTGCTCGTGCTCGACCCGCAGCCCGACCAGGCCGTTGATGTCGAAGAATCGCCGGTAGCCGAGGTCGCGCGCCGCCGCGCGCCAGTGCGCGAGACGGAAGTTCTGGCGCTCGAGCAGCGAGTCCAGCAAGTCGACGCTGGCATTCACCTCGGCGACCACCGCGTCAATCGCCCTGGCCGCGTCCGGGTGCTCGGCAAAGAGCCGCGCGAGCGAATCGTAGAGGATGTTCTTGTGTCGGTGGCGACGCTCGACGCTCGCCTGATCGGTCGTCGTCGGCGAGGGGAGCTCGCCGAGCGCCTCGGCGATGAACGCGAGCGCTTCGGATCCCGTTCGCTCGGCCGCGGTCGCCAGCAGCATGTCGAGCGACTGGGGTGAGACCGGGAACACGTGGTTCTGGTACCGGATCGTGAACGCGACGCCCTCGCGAGCCAGGCGGAGGTCGCCGCGCTCGAGCACGCGACCGTAGTGGTCGGCGAGCACCGGGAGGAGCACGACGTTGCGGAGCCGAGCCTCGGGCGGGTCCCAGTCGACGTCGAAGTACGACGCGTAACGGCTCGCGGGGCCGTTCTCCAGGACGTCCCACCACCAGGGGTTGTCGGGTCCACTGATGGCCATGTGATTGGGGACGATGTCGAGCACTTGCCCGAGGCCCGCTTCCCGCAACGCCTCGGACAGACGGGCGTGGCCCGGCGCGCCGCCGAGCTCGCGGTTGACGGCGCGCGGATCGACGATGTCGTAGCCGTGCGTGCTGCCCTTCGCGGCCTGGAGATAAGGGGAGCAGTAGAGGTGGCTGACGCCGAGCTCCGCGAGATAGTCCGCGATCGATGCGGCCGCGGCGAAGTCGAAGCCGGCGTGGAGCTGGACGCGGTAGGTGGCGCGGAGCTGTCTCTGCACGTTCGCGGGGCGGCCGGCCGTCGCATCTGGACGGCGAGACCGGTCCATGCGGAGAGCCTATCCCCGGCCCACGGCCAGGACAACACGGGTAAATCCCGCGCGCCGTCTCAGGTATTTACCATCCGGCCAATGGCCCCCGATCGAAAGTTGGGCCATACTCTGCAACATGCTGATCGCCCAGATCACCGACACGCACATCAAGCCCCAAGGCGCCCTCGCGTACGGGCGTATCGATACGGCGCCCTACCTTGCGCGCGCCGTCGAGCACCTCCTCGGGCTGAGGCCGCGCCCCGACCTCGTCCTCGCGACCGGCGACCTCGTCGACGGCGGGCGCCCCGACGAATATCGCCGGCTGCACGACTTGTTGGCCCCGCTGTCCATGCCGGTCTATCTCATCCCGGGTAACCACGACGATCGCGATGCGCTCGCGGCCGCGTTCCCCGAACATGCCTACCTCCCGCGGGGCGGTCGGTTCATGCAATATGTCATAGAGGGCTATCCCGTCCGGCTCCTCGCGCTCGACACGCTCGTGCCCGGCCAGGTCGGCGGCCTACTCTGCGCCGAGCGGCTCGGTTGGCTGGCGGCGCGCCTCGAGGAAGCGCCCGCGCGCCCAACCATGATCTTCATGCACCACCCGCCGTTCGCGACGGGGATCGCGCAGATGGACGCCCACGGTCTCGCGAACGCCGGCGAGTTCGCCGAAGTCGTCAGCCGGCATCGGCACATCCAGCGCATCGTGTGCGGCCACTTGCATCGACCGATCCAGGCCCTCGTGGGCGGGACGCTCGCCACGACCGCGCCGAGCACGGCGCACCAGATTGCGCTCGACTTCGAGGACGAGCCGCTGGCGTTCACGATGGAGCCGCCCGCGTGCCAGCTCCACGTCTGGAATCCCGCGACGGGCCTGGTCACTCACACGAGCTACATCGGCCAGTTCGACGGGCCTTACCTCTTCGCCAACGGCGCCCGGCGCGCCGGGTAAACGCTCGCCTCCTCATCGCTTTCCTCGCGATCCTCGGGGCCAGCGCCCCCGCCCTCGCCGCGGACCCTCCCGCGGTCATCCCCGTGGTCCACGACGAGCTCAATCGGGCCCTGGACGACCTGGTGGGACAGGTTCACGGGCTCCTGGATCGCTGGCGCGACCACTTCGGACGCGGTGAGGCGCCGGCTGAGCGCCCGGTCATCACGCTCATGCTCAACTGGCGCCAGGAGCTGGCGCTGAGCGCGACCCAGGAACAGAGCCTCGAGCGGCTCCGCGCCGATTTTCAGCGTGAGGCGACGCGGCGCGACGCCGAACTGCGCGCGGCCGAGACGACCTTCGCCGTGGAGCCGCGATAGGCAGGCTCAGCGAGCCTGCTGCAGCAAGGACTCGGCGGCCTCCATCAAGGTCTCCGACAAGGTCGGGTGCGTATGGATGGTCACCGCGAGGTCCTCGACGGTCATCGCGGTCTCGATGGCGAGCGCGCCCTCGGCGATGAGCTCGCCGGCGCCGGGGCCCACGATCCCGACCCCGAGCACGCGGCCGGTGTCCGGATCGGCGAGGATCTTCGTCAGTCCGTCGCTGCGGCCGAGCGTCAGGGCGCGGCCCGAGGCGGCCCATTCACGCTTGGCGATCTTCACGGTGCGCCCCTCGCGCGCCGCGTCGGACTCGGTCAGCCCGCACCAGGCGACCTCGGGGTCGGTGAACACGACCGCCGGGACGACGACGTTGTCGAACGCCGCCGGACGGCCCGCGATCACTTCCGCGGCGACCTTGCCCTGACGCATCGCCCGATGGGCGAGCATCGGTTCGCCGGTGACGTCGCCGACGGCGTAGATCGCCGGGTCGGCCGTGCGGCAGCGATCGTTGACGGTGACGAAGCCGCGCGCGTCGGCGCTCGCCCGCGTGTGCTCGAGCCCGAGCCCTGCGCTGGCCGGTCGCCGGCCGACCGCGACCAGCACGCGATCGAACGTCTGGGCATCGCCGGGCTCGAGGCGCGCTTCGATGGCCGAGCCTTTCTCGAGGAGCGACGTCACCTTCGTCCCCAGGTGGATCTTCGCGAAGAGCTTCTCGCACCGGCGGGCAAGCGGCTGGACGAGGGCTCGGTCAACACCCGGCAGAAGCTCGTCGGTCATCTCGACGACGGTGACCTGACTGCCGAGCGCCGCGTAGACCTGACCGAGCTCGAGACCGATGTAGCCGCCGCCGATCACGAGGAGCCGCTCCGGCACCTCGCCGAGCTCGAGCGCCGCCGTCGAGTCCATGACACGCTCGCCGGCGAGGGAGAGGCCGGGCAGTCGGGCCGGCGCCGAGCCGGTCGCGACGATCGCGTGCTTGAAGCGCACCTTCTGCGGCTCGTCGCCCTCGACGTAGAGCTCGCGCGAGCTCTCGAACACGGCGCGGCCGCCGATGACGTCGACCCCCTTGGCCTTCGCGACGGACGCGAGCCCGCGCGCGAGCCGGCCGACGACCCGCTCGCTCTTCCATTTTCTCAGTGGGTCGAGTGAGACGCGCGGCTCGCCGAAGTCGACGCCGAGCTCGCGGGCGCGCTCGGCGTCCTCGATCAGCGCCGCGACGTGGAGCAGGGCCTTGGACGGGATGCAGCCCTCGAAGAGGCAGGCGCCGCCGAGGCGCTTGCCCCCGTCGACCACGACGGTCTCGAGCCCCAGCTCCGCGCAGCGAAACGCCGCCGAGTAGCCGCCGGGCCCGCCGCCCACGACGGCAACGTCCACCTCGACGACGAGATCGCCCATCACCACGGCGGGATCCGTCCTTACTCGACCTGGCCCCGCACCGCCCAGGCGCGGGCAATCAGATGGATGCTGCCGTCAGGCTTGACCGTCATCGTCGACCGGATCCGATCGCGGAGCGCGGCGCGCCGCTCTTCGGTGAGCGACATGCAGTATCCGGGCGCCGGGGCCTGGCCGCCGAGGAACGGGCTCCAGTAGTCGTCGAAGTCCTTGAAGACCGTCGGCACGTCGATCGCGAGGACGCGCACCTGAGTCAGACCGGCCGATTCGAAGAGCTCGACCAGCGGTCCGGGGCGCGCGATCGGAAATCGCCGTCCCTCGTCGAGCTCGAGCGCCGGCGGGTCGAGCGCGACCGCCGCATCCCAGAAGCGGCGCATCAGCTGCATCTCGCCGGCGTAGTCCCAGACGTACGCCGCGACGGTGCCGCCGGGAGACAGCGCACGCCTCATCTCCGCCATCGCGTGCGCCTGGTCCGGCACGAAGTTGAGCATGAGCCCGGAGACGACGACGTCGTGCTCGCCGTCCTTGACGGGAAGCGTCTGCGCGTCGCCCGGTCGGAAGCTGACGCGCGGATCCGTCACGCGCGCGCGGGCATACTCGAGATACTCCTCGGACCGGTCGACACCGACGACGGCATCGGGCGAGCAGCGCGCGACGATGGCCTCGCTCAGCGCGCCGGTGCCGCAGCCGACATCGAGCCAGCGCAGACTTTCGGGGGCGTCGAGCCAGCGCAGGAATTCCGGCGCGACGAGCCGGCTCCAGCGGCCCACGTAGGGCTCATAGGCGTTGCCGCTCGACCAGGTGTCTCGATGGTCGGGCATGAGGACCTCCTTGTGTCTCATCACCAGGCCTCCAATTACCAATCCAGCAGAAGCTGCTCGGGACGCTCGAGTCGGCGTACGATCGCGGCGGCGAAGCGGGCACCGTCGGCGCCGTCGGCGATGCGATGGTCGAACGTGAGCGAGATCGGCAGGAGCATGCGGGGCACGATCTTCCCCTCGTGCACGACCGGCTCTTCTCGCCCGCGGGCGACGCCGAGAATGGCCACCTCGGGATAATTGATGATCGGGATCGCTCCAGTGCCGCCGAGCGCGCCGATGTTCGTGATCGTGAACGTTCCCCCGCGCAGGTCCTCGAGCGTGGCCTTGCCCTCGCGCACTCGCTGCGCGAGAGCCGCCAGCTCGCGCTGAACCTCGACGAGCGGCTTCTGGTCCACGTCGCGGATGACCGGCACGATCAAGCCGCGCTCCGTCGCCACTGCCACGCCCAGATGGTGGTAGCGCTTGACGATCAGCTCGCCCGCCGCTGGGTCGAGGCTCGCGTTGAACTGCGGGTGCTCTTGCAGCGCGAGCGCGGCGGCTTTCAGCAAAAAGCTCGTCAGGGTGAGGGTGAGGCCTCGCTCGCGCGCGGGCTCGACGTTGCGTCTGATGATCGCGTCGAGCTCGGTGATGTCGGCACGGTCGAAGTGCGTCACGTGGGGGATGAGCGTCGCCGAGAGCGTCATGCGCTCGGCGATCGTGCGACGCAGGTGCGACAGCGGCTGCCGCTCCACCGGCCCCCACTGCTCGAATCGCGGCAGCGCCGGCGGCTCCATGCCGACCGCCGCGAGCGGCCGCGCCACCGCCGCCCGCTCGGAACCCCGCCCATCCACCACCGCCGCCGCACCCGACCGGCCCGCCCCACCGCGGGCCGCCTTCACATCGTCATCGGTCACGCGCCCGCCGGGACCCGTCCCGCGCACCGCGCGCAGATCCACCCCAAGCTCCCGCGCCAACCGCCGCGTAGCCGGCGTCGCGGGCACCGGTCCCGTCCCAACAGCCGGCGGCTGCGGCGTCATTACCGCCGCCGGCCCGCCCGCGGCCAACTCCGCATCCGGTCCTACGCCCGCCCCAGCCGCCGAGGCCGAACCCGACGCTGCTACGGAGCGAGTCGTTGCGGTCGCCTGTGCTGGTCCGCCAGCACGACCGGGAGGTGCAGCCGTAGAAGCAGGCGAGAGCCCGCGCGTTCCCGCGGACGTGACGGGTTCCCGCCGGGGGGTGGGGGTGGGGTGGCGGGGAGGCGCGCCGGCGAGTGGGGTTCCGAAGCCGGCGGGCCTCCCCGCCACCCCACCCCCACCCCCCGGCGCCCCGACAGCGTCCTCGAACGTGACGAGCACATCCCCAACCTTGACGCTCTGCCCAGGCTGGACGTGAATGCGCGCCACACGCCCGGCGAACGGTGAAGGAATCTCGACGGTCGCCTTATCGGTCTCGACCTCGAGCAACGGCGCGTCCTCGACGAGCACGTCGCCCTCGTTGACGAGCACCTTGACGATCTCGGCCTCGGTGAGCCCCTCGCCCAGGTCGGGGAGCGCGAACGGTCGGGGCATTCGTCTACGAGCTCCGTTCGCCTGCCGCGGAGGGGACCGCCATCACCACCTCAGAACGCGAGGGTCTCGCGGGCGGCGCTGACGACACGCGGCACGTCGGGGACGTTCGCCTTCTCGCGCGCGAAGCCGACGAACGGCACGTCGTGCGCGGTCACGCGGCGGATCGGCGCCTCGAGCGAGAGGAACGCGCCGTCCATGATCGAGGCGGCGATCTCGGCGCCGGGACCGAAGCTGCGCGGCGCCTCGTGGACGACGACCGCCCGGCCGGTCTTCTTGACCGAGGCGACGAGCGTCTCGCGATCGAGCGGCGAGATCGTGAGCAGATCGATCACCTCGACGGCGACCCTGTCCTCGTCGCGGAGGACGTCGGCGGCCTCGAGCGCCACGCGGAGCATGGCCCCGTACGCGATCAGGGTGAGCGCGTCGCCCTCGCGCGCCACCTGCGCCTGACCGATCGTCATGGCCTCGCTCTCGTCCGGCACCTCTTCCTTGGCGGCGTGGTAGAGCGACTTCGCCTCGAAAAAGATCACCGGATCGGGATCACGGATGGCGGCGGCGAGCAGCGCGCGCGCGTTTCGAGGCCCCGACGGGATGACCATCTTCAGCCCGGGGATGTGCGCGTAGAACTGCTCCTCGGATTCCGAGTGATGCTCGAGGGCACGGACGCCTCCGCCGTACGGCATGCGGATCACGATCGGGATGTGGAAGCGCCCCTGCGATCGCATCCGGTAACGCGCGCAGTGGTTCTCGATCTGATGGAAGCACTGGAACGCGAAGCCCGAGAACTGGATCTCGCAGATGGGCTTGAGGCCGTAGAGCGCCATCCCGACCGCCGTGCCGATGATGGCCGCCTCCGCGAGCGGGCTGTCGATGACCCGCTGAGAGCCGTACGTCCGCTGCAGATCGTCGGTCACGCGGAAGACGCCGCCGTCCACGCCGACGTCTTCTCCCAGCACGAGCACGTCGCCATCGCGCTCCATCTCCTGGAAGAGCGCCTGATTGAGTGCCTTGACCATGTTCAGCTTGGCCATGGCGTCAGCGCCGCGTCAGCCGCTGGCCCCGCATGGGCGTGGCCCCCGGCTGCGCCGTGAGTGCCGCGTCCTGGCGCGCCGGCACGGCGGGATCGCTGGCGGCCATCGCGTCGCGCTGGGCGGCAAGGTCCGGCGGGAGCTCGGCGTACACGTGGTCGAACATCGTCACGGGATCCGGAGTGGGCGTGGCCTCGAAGCGACGGATCGCCGCCGCGATCTCCTCGTCGACCTGCTGCTCGAGGCTCTCCTCGAGGAGGTTGCGCTTTTCCAGGTAGGCCTTGAAGCGGGTCAGCGGGTCCTTCTGCTCCCACATCGCCACTTCGGCGTCGCTCCGGTACTTGGTGGGATCGTCGGCCGTCGTGTGCACGCCGAGGCGATACGTCACGCACTCGATCAACGTCGGGCCGTCCCCGGCGCGCGCCCGGTCGACCGCCTCGCGCGCGGCGGCATAGACGGCGAGCACGTCGTTGCCGTCCACCTGGATGCCGGGCAGCCCGTACGCCAGCGCCTTCTGCGCGATCGTGCGCGAGTGCGTCTGCTTCTTGAGCGGCACCGAGATCGCCCACTGGTTGTTCTGGCACACGAAGACGACCGGGACGTGCCACACCCCGGCGAAGTTCAGCGCCTCGTGGAAATCGCCTTCGGAGGTCGCGCCGTCGCCGAAGTACGCCATGACGACCACGTCGTCGCCCCGATACTGGGCGGCGTAGGCGAGGCCGACCGCATGGGGAAGCTGGGTCGCCACCGGGATCGTGATCGGAAGATCGTGTTGATCGGGCGCCGGTTGGCCACCCTCGAGGTGGCCCGCGAAGAAGAGCAGGAGCTTTTCGATCGGCCAGCCCCGCCAGATCATCGCCGCCGTCTCGCGGAAGGACGGGACCATCCAGTCCGTCGGCCGCAGGGTGAAGATACTTCCCATCTGGGAAGCCTCCTGGCCCTTGGTCGGCGCGAAGGTCCCGATGCGTCCCTGCCGCTGCAGCCGTACCATTCGCTCGTCCAGACGGCGAGCGAGCCGCATCGAGCGATAGAGCGACCTCAGATCCTTGTCGGCGAGCTTGGGCTCGAGCGCGGCGTCGAGGTTACCGTCGCTGTCGAGGATCGACAGGTGCTCGACCTGGAAACGTGGTTCGAGGGCGATTCTGGGCATTTGGGGCCCAAACCCATTCTAACGCCCGAGCCCCGGAACGCTACTTCTTCGCGGCTTGAGCTCGCTTGGGGGGGGCGGGGGCCGCTTCCTCGGACCGTTTGGCCTTGGCCAGGGGCCTCTTCTCGCCCGTGGCCACCCGCTTGGCCAGGCTTTCCTTCAGCGCCTCCATCAGGTCGATCACCTGGGCGCGCGGCGCCTCGGGGGCCGCGACGGTGACCTCCTTGCCCTCCACCTTCTGGTTGACCAGATCGAGGACCCGGTGGCGATACTCGTCCTCGTACTGCTCCGGGTGGAACTCGTCGCTGGACAGGCCGTCGATGAGCTGCCCGGCCAGGTCGAGCTCGCCCGGCTTGATCTTCGCCGATTGCCCGCGGTCGATCTCGCCGAAGTCGCGCACCTCGTCGGCGAAGTACATCGTGTGGAGCATGAGGCCGCCCTGCGCCGGCCGGATGAGCACGAGGCTTTCCTTGCCGCGCATGACGAACTTCGCGAGGGCGACGCGTCCCTGCTTGTCCATCGCGTCGGCGAGGAGCCGGTACGCCTTGTCGCCGCCCTTGT